>CALHWD010000022.1 GCA_938036825.1 uncultured Candidatus Saccharibacteria bacterium | reverse complement strand
TATATATAATAGGAGAGAAATCGATATGGATATATGGATGTATATAGAGATATAGGTAAAGATAGAGAATAGTATGAATATAGATAAAGATAAAGATAAGAAGATAAAGAATAGATAAATAGAGATATAAAGAGATATAAGAATAGATAGATAGATAGATAGATAGAAATAGATAGAGATAGAGATAGAGATATATAGAAATATAGAGATGGATATAGAAATAGATAGATAGAAATAGAGATAAATATAGATCAAGAGAGATGAATATATAAAGGTAGTTAGAGAGAAAGAAAGGTTATGAGGAAGCAAGGAGAAATGAGTGTATATAAGTAAGAAAGAGAATGAATGGAATCGTGTTCAACTTGGTGCAGATAAGCGCTCAGTGTTAGGGCAACGACAACATTCTATTCTTATCACATTGTACCGATATCGTTTTGGAAGTTGTCAGTTACTTGCCGAAAGCCTGGCGATGACACCACGGAACGTTGCTGCTCGTCTTACTGTTTTATATAACCATGGTCTTGTAGCACGCCGCTATACTAGCCACATGAAGCTCCAAGGCAAACCAGCAGCCTACTATTTGACAGCACGAGGGTTACGGGTACTGCAGCAAATCGATGACGGACCTCGGGTGACAGCGCAGCTCATCAAGGCAAGTTATCGAGATGCCCAGGTCAGCCAATCGTTTGTCGACCACGTACTTGCCGTGTACCAGTGGACTCATCAGCTGCAGCAGTGCCATCCAGCACTGCGGGTGTTTTTGCCGCGGGAGATGGCACACTACCACTACTTTCCTCAAAAGCTACCCGATGCCTTCGGGTCACTCAAAACAGCCTCAGAGACGCGTCGCTTTTTCCTCGATATCTTTGCTGCGAATACGCCACGAGCAGCAATCACCAAAACAATTACCCAGTACCTCTCCTACTTCCGTCATGGTGACTGGGCAGTCACAGGACAGCCATTACCTGCCCTGCTCTTCGTTGTGGCATCGAATCGAGAGCAGCGACACTTACAGCGAGCTATTCGAGCAGTGCGGCAGCGCGTCGATTGTGACACTACCGTGCAGATAGCTATCACACATCAAGCACTGGCCCAAGAAAACCAAGCACCGTTATGGACACCAATTGACGAACCAGAGCGCTCCTACTCGCTTGAAGAACTATGGCGCTAGTATCCTTGCGTCATACCCACGACACTAGTGCCTCGAGCGGATACCTTAAGCAATCTCCTGCACGTTAAGCCCTTCCACGCAAATACCGCTCAGTACAAGAGCAACTCTTTTGTTTAGCTATCATCAGGAGCCTAGCAAATTAAAAACGTACACCGCTCAGCGTACTCATACTCACGCTCATCGCGCTGCACGACAAATAGACTATTGCTTGCACCACGACATCCCTCATCATTTGTCATATACCCCACATGTAGCAAGACAACCCATATTCTCGCGACTACGCCACCCCGGATACATCATACGGCGTACTCCTTCCTTGCATGGCTGCCTTCTTTCCCATGACAGGGCAAATACAAAACGAACGAGCAAAGCAACCACATCACCAGTAGATACTCCCCTTACCCGTACCGCTCTGACGCGATTATTTTGTTTCATGAACAACTAACCTAAACTCGTTTATCCAAGCCATATACTGCGCCAGGAGATGAAGAAAACGAAGATATAACTCAGCACCCTGCTACTCGCTATAACCAACACACACTATCGCTTCTCTTACGTGCCTGGCCTATTTCTCTTCTAGCGCCTCTTTCGAATCATTTTCTTCTCATAGCATATCAGATGGTTTACATCACGATTCTGCATCAATCGCTGCAACCAGTGCAGCAATTGACATATACTGCTGCGATGGCTGCGTGCCATCCATCATAGCACGCGCCTGAGCAATCGCGCGCTCAGTCTCCTGGTTATACCGTGGCTGCGTACTCTGAGACGAAATCTCACCCTCTTCTCCCTGCTTGGTAGCTGAATCAATCTCAAAATCACTGTGCGCCGTCTTTACCATGGTATATTCACCTCCTATCATCTAAAATGACACTCGCAAGGCACTCGTGATATGCATGAGTAACCTTTTTGCAGCAACCATAAGCATCCACGAATAGTCCTTAGCTATTCACCAGCCTAGCATATCATACGCCGTGGCTGCCATATACGCCTGGAGCCGCCGCACTGCCTGAGCCGCCTCAGGAGCAGGCTGAGCGCTGCATACGGCATAATACCCTACTAGACCAGCAAGCAGCGGCCGATTCAGCTCAGCCTGCCAGGCCTGCACATCGTAGCCGCGGCGCGCCATATCGAGCAAAAACTCGGTTGCGCTCCACCGCTTGGGCACATAAGCCGCCCACTGCCAATCGATTAGCTTCACGTCATCCTGGGCAGCATGGTAGGCAATCGTCTCGCTCCGCACATCGCCATGACTCAAGCGATCGCACGGCTGGTCAGCCACCTGCTGAGCCAGCATGGCGAGATCAGCTAAGCGCTCGGTATTATCAAGCACAGCGCAAACCTGCTCGTAGCGCCGACGAATCACTGGCTTACTGGCTTGCTCAGCCCAGGAGCGGTACGTCTGCTGGAGCTCCTCACGCCGCGTGGCATCATCGCAAAGTAGCCGAAGCCCCTGACACTGCACGACTCGGTCAAACGCCGTAGCATGCAGCACACACGTCTCAGCTGCCGCCGCAGGCAGCTTGGTCTGCTCAAGCTGGGTAATCGCCCGCAGCACCGCCGCTATATAGCGCTGACTCGCTGGCGTATCCGCCGCATCAGGCGGCTGCCACTGCCAGCCATCCTTGGCAATATACGCCTGGCTCAGCATGATCACCCGCTCATCATCATACTGGACAAACTCTGTCACCAGAGGCGAACCGGTCTGTTGCAACGCCCGAATCACCGCATCATCTTTGCTCAGAGCCGCCGCTAGTGCAGCGTGGTTCGAAGCTTCTGGATCAGCCTCCTTGACAAACACCGCCTGCGTCCCAGCTAGTGCAACAGCTCGTCGACACCCGGTTGACGCACCGTCAATTGGCACCACCCGCACCTGATCGCGCGCTACCTTGCAGTGCTGCGCTACCATCGTAAGCGCCGATGGACTCAAAACCTGGGGAGACGACGACTGACTCATATCTCTAGTATAGCAAAGGTGAGATAAATCGCCATACTGACCATACTGTGGCCTATCTCCCACGCTCCACCTCCCCGCAAGCAAAAATGCAAAAACCCGCCATGCAAGCGGGTCTTTGACATTGACACTAGCTACCCCTAGCCTATGGCCGATCGGTCACCACATCAGGGCGATGATCCGCCTCCATTATCTGCGGCGATGGCCCATAGACCCGAACGCTCACATAATCCTTCGGCGAATAGGTACACGCCGAGAAGATATCATAGCGATCGCGGCAAGCATCGTGCTGCACCGTTACAATCGCCCGGCTGCCGTCCTTGGTCACCGTCACTGTCGGCTCTGTGACGCCCTTCATCTGCAGGTAATCTACCTCAATGCGGGGCTTCTCAGCATAGCCGCCGTAGCTTGCCCGAGTTGTTCCATCGACGCGTACCGTGCTCGCATCAGCGAGGTCAACCACCTTCGTGCGCTGCACGTCGCGCATTTGGCGCTCCAGACTCATCCCTGCGTTCATCCCCCCAACCGCTAGGCCAGAGACAGCAATCGCCCCAACAAGGAGCATTGCCAGCATCGCAATGCCAATTGGCCGCTTCAGCCGCCAGGCAAAGATACTCCACGCACCGAGTGAAAGCAGGACAGCCAGAGCGACGCCGCCAAGCACCGCACAGCCATACGCTAGCCACAGCCAGCCCTGCGCAGCAAAGTCGCCCATTCTCGAGATAGCAGCAGCGCTTATCACCCCACCAACGATCAAGGCAACAATTGCACCCAGCGCCATCATCAAAACGCCGCAGCCGATCATAATGCGCAGCACCTTCGCAGCAGTCTGGGCCGCTTGGCTACTACCGGCAGGCTCAGCCGCAGCTTTTTTTAAGCTATCAAACGTCACTGGCTTACCGGCCATGCGCAGCTTATCCGACGCCGTGACCGCTGGCGGAACAGAGAGCCACATCACAATATAAATCAGCATCGCCGTCCCAAACGTCATAAAAGGTGAGATAATCGCCAGCAAGCGAATCCAGAGCGGACTAACCCCAAAGTACGCCGCCACACCAGCACACACCCCACCGATCAACGCATGATTTGTATCGCGCATCAGCTGCTTGGGCGCGCCGCTTGCGAGAGCCGCCTCAGCTGCATCTCGCAGCGCAGCATCGTCATCTCCTGCCTCGGCTTCACTGGCAAACTCCCGAGGTTCGCCCATCTGACCGCGCAGCGCTGTGACATCCTCAGTAGTCACCACACCATCGCGCGTCACACCACGCTCGGCGAGCAGCTCAACCATCCGCGCTTCGATCTCACGCATTGCTTCTGGTTCGGCATGCATCCGCTGCTGAATCGACGCCAGATACGCTCCCAGCGCGTGCTTCGCCTCGACCTCAACACGAAACGGTGTCTTGGCGAGGTGGATATTGGTAATTTCCTTCATGACATGTCCTCCTTACAACTTCTCTATTGTACTACTTAGTGCCGCAATATTATGTTTGAGCTGCTCGGTTACTTCTGCACCAAATGGTGTGGCCGTATAGTATTTGCGTGGTGGCCCTTGCTCACTTTCTTTCCATTCGTGTTGCAAGAGCCCGTCCTTTTGCAAGCGACTCAGTAATGGGTAGATCGTTCCCTCCACCACCATCAGGTCAGCCTGACGGAGCTGCTGGATGATCTCGCTGGTGTAGCGTGGCTCCTTGGCACACACCACCAGCACGCAGTAGGATAAGAAGCCTTTGCGCAGCTGCGTCGTCAGCGCCTCGGCATAGTCGGGTGCGTTCATTGCGTACCTCCTGGGATGTTATGGCGCGTGACACGCCCGTCTTTAATCACTACCTGGTAATCACAGTGCGCGGCCAAGTCGTCGTCGTGCGTCACAATAATCAACGTTGTGCCATGCTCACGCTGCTGGCGAAAGAGCAGCTCCTCGATCTGGGTGCCCGTCTCGCTATCCAGGTTGCCGGTTGGCTCGTCGGCAAACAGAATCTTTGGCTCACCGACAATCGCTCGGGCAATCGCCAGGCGCTGCTTTTGCCCACCGGATAGATCCTTGGCCTTGTTGTTCTTTTTGCTGGCCAGACCGACCGCCTCCAGCGCTTGGTTCACCTTAGCGCTGCGCTGCGCCCGCGGCACACCAGCGATCTCGAGCGGCAGCATCACGTTACTCACCACGCTATCATTACCTTCGACAAAGAAACTCTGGAAGATAAAGCCAATCGTCCGTGCCCGGAAGGCATCAATCTGCCGCGGCTTCATCTGCAGGATATCTCGCCCGCCGATCACCACTTGCCCCGTTTGCGGCCGGTCTAGGCCAGAGATAGCGTGCATCAGGGTGGACTTACCCGAGCCGGATTTACCCAGGATAGCCACGCTGGCGCCCCCCGGGATGGTCAGGCTAATATCACTCAGCGCCGTAAATTGGTTGTGTTTTTTACCATAAGTTTTGGTAATATGCCGTAATTCAATCATATCCTTCTCCTTATTCTGCCCTCAAGGCCTCAATTGGGTCAAGCTTCGTCGCCTTGCGGCTTGGTACGTAGCTGGCAATAATGCCGAGGATAGCAAGCAGCACCACCAGGGCGATCATCTGCCAGGCTTCAGGTAATAACACCTGCATACCCTGCTCGAACTTAAGCTTTTCGACAATCCAGGGGTTAAGCAGACTGAGCAGGCTTGCTCCCCCCGCGCCAATCCCCCCGCCGATGACGCCAATCAAAGCGGCCTCGTAGCGAAAGAGCTTACCAACATCGCGGCTGCGCATCCCCAGCGCCTTCATGAGGCCAATCTGCTGCGTTCGCTCCAGCACCGAGATATACATAGTGTTAATAATCCCAAACATACTAGCCAGCAAAGCCAAGGCCCCAAAAGCCAATAGCCCATACTGCGCCCCATTGATAATACTGAGCAAGCCTTCCTTCGCCTCAGTAAACGTCTGGGCCTGGTAGTCGCCACCACCGAGCTTCACGACTGCATCTTTCACAGCAGCAGCATACTCATCACGGTCCGCCCGCACCACCACACTAAAGTACTGGTTAGCCGTACCTGGAGCTTTGGTTTTGTGGTTAATCAGCATAGCGTCATCAGTCGTAATCGTCACGCCGGGCTGGTAGCTCATCGATGTCATACCAGCTGTCTCGACCGCCACGACCTTCAGCTGGGCATCATGCGTCCCACCTGGCCCCTCAGCATGGAGCGTGATGGTTTTGCCGACCGCATCCTGAGCGGTGGCAAAGCCAAAGTCAGCCAGATATTCCTGGGCAAGAATAGCCTGACCCGGCGTCAGGTCTGTGCCATCATCGGTTTTCGGTAGCGTACCAGCCACAATCTTCGATGATTTGCCCTCATTCTTAACATTGATAGAAGCAATCAGCCGCTTGTGGTTCGCCGGGCTCTCTACGTAGCGCACCGCCTGAGTCACATTAACATACGGCCGGACTGCCTTGACGTGCTTGAGTTTACTGAGCCGCGCTACATCGTCATCATTTAACATCACAGCACCAGTCTCACTCATAGCCTTGTTCTTGCCATATTCAGGCAGCTTCGTCTCATCCCGAGTATGCGTCACATACACCGTTGACGCACTGCCAGCGCTTTCTATCACCGAAGTCAAAAAGGCCCGGCCACCATTGCCCAGCATCAGCGCCAGCCCAATCGTAAACGCCCCCACCGACATCGCCAGCGCCGTCAGCGCCGTGCGCATCTTGGCCTGGCGGAGACCCTGCCCCGCTCGCCTGATAATATCGATTCTCCTCATTCAGTAATCCTTTCTCTTTTGTTATTACCTGGTACTATGTTATGCAAGGTACATTGAAATGTCAAGTAGTTTGAGAAATAAAGTACCAAGCCGTCACTTTGAAAACTCATGAACAGCTAACACAAAGCCATCCACACCTGGTATTATGCACACGCTCAGAGCCATCGTATTCCGCCACAAGACTCTTTTGAATATACTCTACATAGATAACAGACCACCGTTTTACCTATATAGCGTGTTTCTGCCCCTATACGATATACAGGTTACTTGATCTCGCGCAGTCTGAGGCGTTCTCCACCAGATAGCGTCTCAAGCAAACAGCCCATTGATATTCTCGTTATTACAGCACTTCTACGAATGGGAGAACAAGTAAGGAGATTCACCAAAAACGACACTGACTGCTATATACAGATCAAGAGCTATACGAACAAAACGTAAGAACTTCAGATTAATCTTTACTAGGGAAGCTCGCTAAAGAATGTCAAAACAAAAAATCCCCAGCGGGGTAGCCTGAAAACTACATGCCGGAGATTAGGATGACACAGCAATCAACTGTGCCTATCTACGATTATATACTATTCGTTAGTAATGTCAACGATAGCACCCTTTCGATGGACGCATCATAATACCAAAAGAAAAGGCGTGGCCTCCGCAGAACCACGGTGACGACGCCTTCTCTGTATTTATCATAGCACGATCACTTTTACTACGTCGACCATTAACACATCTTCTCATAGCTTCAAAATCATTGAATGCTAATTGGAGTAACGTCGAAAGTCAACATAAATTACCTCATACTATCTGACACTTCGCGCAGCGATGTTATAAGAAAGCGCGCCGAGACTTTGTGTCAACATTTGAGCGTCGACCACGATAATCACTCTAAAACAAAAATATCCCGCGGTGCAGCTTAGAAACTACTTGCCGGAGATTTTAAGCGACACAGCAATTAACTGTGTCTAGTTATAGACTATATACCTTTCAGCAGTCATGTCAATGACTGTTTACATAATTTTCATCAAAATACGCCAACAAAAAATCTCCCGCTGTGTGACCTGAAAACCACCCGCCGGAGATTAGAGTGACACGGCGTTAGCCTGTGTCCGCCTAAAATTATATGCCTTCTGATACCATTGTCAACAGCAACTCTGGAATTTACGTCCACATAAGCACGCTGATCCTGTTACTACTCGTCAAGGATCTTTTAATTAAAACTATCTTTTCCATCCAACTTTACTTCGAAATTCTCTCAACATTTATCTTTTTTGTTTATCCTGCATAGTTTCTACTACTTTTATCATGAAGATTAATAGACAGGTAAAAAAACAATATTGAGAAGTTTGAAGGCGAAGATTTTATGTTCCAATTGACTGATGAGGAAATATCTGCACTTTCAAGGTCGCAAAATGTGACCTTGAACAAAGGAACAGGGTATTTATATGCTTATGACCGTGTTAAGAGGTGAACGTGCTATTAAGCAAAGGAGAGCCTTAATGAGAACATTTAAGTAGATAATCTCACCTCATACGTGGTCTTTCTGATCTTCTTTGTTGTTTTTGTTATTATTGTTGTTGTTGTTTATTTTTATTTTTTTTGCATATAGTTTTTCTTCTATTTGTTGCACATAAAAAGACGTTAGATTTTACTTCTACCGCCCTACGTAAAGCTTATATAACTGTCTCATCTGTTATTGACAT
>CALHWD010000021.1 GCA_938036825.1 uncultured Candidatus Saccharibacteria bacterium | reverse complement strand
CACGCACCGAGTTGACGCGGTAGCCCACCGAGATGATGGCGTCGAGGTTGTAGTGCTGAACCGCGTACCGCTTACCGTCACTTGCAGTTATCCGGAACTTCCGGATAACTGAATCACGCTCCAGTTCACCAGAAGAGAAGATATTCCCGAGGTGCTCGCTGATGGTGCGTACGTCAACGTCGAACAGCTCGGCTATCCGGCGCTGCGTTAGCCAGATCGTCTCATCTTCGTAGCGTGCCTCGATGCTGGAACCACCGTCTTGGGCGGTGAAAATGAGGAACTCGGCGGTGGAGTTGCGGATGAGTTTGGTGGGAGGATCTGGATTAGTAGTCATACCGTTGATTATACTTCCGATCGATGACTATTGGCAAACATATTACACATTTGGAATTGTGGTCTGCCGTCAACTCTCAATGCTGTCAACCGTTCTCAGTATCCCGTCTCGTAGCCAACCGACAACCGTCGTAGCCAAGAATAGAACGCTGCGCGCGGTGGCTTCGTCGATATCTTGCGGCTGATCACCGCCGTGTCGATCAGGCTGGTAACCGATGGTAGCTAGCGCGTCAATGAATACCTCGATGCCGGGCTTGACGTTTATCTCACCATTGGCTTTATACTCTCGATCCGGCAGTTTGCACTCCCACTTGTCTGGAGATTGACGGAGTGCGCTGATCATTTTGCCGAGGGTTGCTCTAACGTCCCTTGGTGAGACGATCGGCTTGAGAAGTGTTTCGATGGCCTTGATAGCCCTCCCCCAGGCATCGCTCAAATTCGGATTACAGCCGAAGGCGAGTATCCATGCCTCTTGCATACACTGCGAAGTTTGATCGTCTAGCCGAGTTACCTGCTCGTGCTCGTCCCAAAGCGTCGGTTCAATCCGCTCCACTAGACGGCTACCGTCGGGCGATACGCGGAGAACGTGGCCAGCAGACTTTAAGATGTGTTCAAGTGATTGTGCGTGGCCGAATCCGTGACCAAGGAGCCAATCTATGACGTCGAGCGCCCTTGATTCGTCATATATGTTGCCCCATAGACTGCTGTTTTGTATGCAAGCGATGATGGCATCGCCTGGATGGAAATTATCAATGTTGTCGCTGAGTTCGTCGGGTACATAGTTCAGTTGTCCGATTAGCGCTACAAAGAGGCAGTAGATCATTGATCTAGCCCACACTAGGCCTGACTGATGGTCAGGAGGGCAGAAACAGGCAGAGTCGTGTTATTTGTTACTGCTCGTCGTCTTATCTCACTGCTGCTGTCGTGCCTAGTAACTGCTCTGGTATCGTCTAGTGGTCTTGATGCCCTATGGGAGGTAATCGGCGCAGGGACGAATGCGCCATGGCATTTGTCTGTGTTATCGAGCGATCGCGAGTACGCAGCGACAGAATATCTCCATATCTACACAAAGAACACACCAAGCGATGCGCCGAAAAGCTTCTCCGACCCACCCATCACTGCTTAAAGAGTGTCAACACCGCGCGTGGCTCTATGACCTACAGCTCTTTTCTGGGAGAGAACACAGCCACCGATGACCCATTTGACCATCTCTTTAACACTGCCAATGCGCATCTTGTGGTAAGAGTTGAAATGGAGCAGATCATAGAAACAACGCGACCTTCTTATAGCCTTTTTTGATCTCCTGGTGCTTGAATCGGTAGTCAAGAAATTTGCGTGAAACATGACTAACGGCCTCTCTTAGGTAAGTTTCCTATCCTTACATTTGGTTTAGTCAAGAATATTGCAGAATTCTTGACTAAGGAATGCGCTAAAACTAGCACGAGATTTAGCGCTCTATAAGGAGTAATAGAATTAAGAAGAATACTTAATCACTATTTGAGCGAAAGGATGTAATCGTGAGAAGTTATGATAAAATAACCACTTTGTATGAAAGACTGAGCCGAGATGATGAATTACAGGGTGATAGCAATTCTTGTGGAAGTTATAAATTTGAAGGATGCATTAAATTAAAAGGACTACAGGCTGTAGCCCAATTTGATGAATTATCAACCATATTAAACAGATACTTTGTGGAGCATCATCAAAAGATGCCGGAAATAAAATATCAAGTATTACCAAGATAGAAGAATCATCAAAGGATATGTATCATACGATGTTTGGTGGAATGTTACACAATAAGAATTTGAAAGTTTAGTATGTCAATAACAGATGAGACAGTTATATAAGCTTTACGTAGGGCGGTAGAAGTAACAATCTAACGTCTTTTTATGTGCAACAAATAGAAAGAAAAACTAGATAAACGGAAAAGGATACCAGGATACTGTTGCGGGAATTTCGAAGTAAAGTCGGATCAAAAAGATAGTTTTGATTAAAAGATCCTTGATGAATAGTAACAGTGTCACTGTGCTGGTGTTTGAGTAATGTATCTCAACCAAGACTCTACACCAAGAGGGTGGGGATACATCTAAAGCTTATAAGATGACACATTTACTACTACCCCCCATTCAGTAATCGCTGTAGCTAAAATATACATAGCAATACCTTTTGCATTGTTATGTATATTCTCTGATGAGAGAGCTTCTAGCTCATCCAAACTAAAAAAGGTTTATATCGCTGGATTCATAGCACCTACTTGATATATAGGGTCCTCCTCTGTTATAAATGCGTAACTTATATCTGCGTGATAGTTCCTACGTCTGGTAGGAACGTCACAATTGAAGGATCAGCTTTCCCTGAAAACAGCAGAGCGGAGTCGAACACATTTGGTGAGGAGGATATGATGCATAATTCACTCATACGCCTAGGAGTATATAGTGCAACTGTATTATAACTAGAGGCACATTGGGAGTTGTAGTGTCGGTTTTCCGTATCATGTTATTGATTCGAGTGTAGAGCTACCTTGAAGGTATGTTTCTTACCAACACGCAAAATGTCATCGTTAGCAAGTGGTGTATCTTCACTGGAAATTTTGGAGTCATTGATCTTCACGGCATTTTGCTTAATGAGCCGTCTGGCCTCGCCGCGACTTTTTGTGATGCCCAGTCGAACAATGATATCGATAATTGACTCATGGGCATCCACCTGAACGATGTCAATATCCTTGGCAAGATTCTTCTGACTCACCTCAGAGACCCATTGCTGCTCAGCATCAACGGCGGCGCTCGCTCCGTGGTACATTGACACTATCTCTCGAGCAAGATCCTTTTTGATATCGCGTGGGTTTTCTCCGTCGTTGAGCCGACTTTTAATTACAGCAATCTCACTCATAGACAGGCGCGTACAATCCACAAAACACTGGTAAATACCCGCATCCGCCAGCTGCATGATTTTAAAGAACATATCTTTGGCATTCAGATCGATACCCACACCGGTGCCAAGGCTTTTGCTCATTAATTTTTCGCCGGTTTCTGGGTTTTCGAGCAGTGTGGTTGTCATGACAAACTTTTCTTTTTGCTTGTAGCGCTTGAGTAATGTACGGCCAGCCAGCATATTGAATGTTTGGTCGGTGCCACCAATCTCTACATCAACATCCATTGCCACAGAATCGTAGCCCTGCATCAGCGGATAGAAGAACTCATGGACGAAGAGTGGCTTCTCGGCAGCGACTCGCTTTTTGAACGCATCGCGCTCTAGCATCTGCTGCACGGTAAAGTTGGAGGCAAGCTCCACAGAATCTTCAAATGTTAGCTTGGAGAGCCACTCCGAATTAAACTGGAATTCTATCGGGTTGTCGATATCGTTAAAGTCTAGAATCTTGCCAATTTGTGCCTTAAATGTCTGCAGGTTCTCCAGCACTTGTTCGCGTGTTAGCTGCACACGCATCGAGGTTTTATCGCTCGGATCACCGATCATCGCGGTGAAGTCGCCAATTAGCACAATAATCCGGTGGCCAAGAGCGTGGAACCGTTCGAGTATTAGATAATTTGTTGAGTGCCCAAGATGAACATAGTTCGCAGTTGGGTCAATACCAAGATAAAATGTGAGGCGGCGGCCACTTTGTAGCTCCCTTCTGAAACTATCTTTGCTCGGAAGAATTTCGGCAACTGAGCGAGATAGCGCTTCATCGATCAAGTGTTCGTCGGTAATAACGTGGTGCGCTTGAATATTCATGTATAGTATTTTACTACATACGAGAAAAGATAAAAAACTGAACATGCCTTGAGAGCACTTGTTATGTGCCGCTGGAGCCCTATGATGTACGGTGTATCATAATTTGAAAGGGAACCGCGAGTGTGCAAATGTCTTGTTTATACATAGATGTATGATACCGCTTATGCTACTTATACTACTTATGCTACGGTTGATGGTGGTGCTAGGCCTGAGAGCGTACTACAATAATACTATGAATCAAGAATGGAACGTTATAAGTCGAAAGAAGTTAGTCGACTCACCGTGGTACAAGCTAAATATTGAAACCGTCAGGCTCCCGTCTGGCAAAGTCCTCGATGATTATTACGTGCGAGAGGGTATGAACGCCGTTTTGATCGTTCCACGCACTCATGAAGGCAAATTTTTACTGGTGCGTCAGTATAAACACGGAGCGCAGCAAAGTGTTATAGAATTTCCTGCGGGCAAGATTGATGCGGGTGAATCTGCTTTAATTGCTGCAAAAAGGGAATTATATGAAGAGACTGGAGGCACCTCCAGTCTTTTTGTAGAGGGACCTACATTTTTTGAGGACCCTACGAATAGCCGTGTCAAGATAGCGATCGTCTTTGCTGATAATGTCACTATAAATCATGGGCAACATCTTGACGATAATGAGGATATTGAAGTAATACAGCTAACAACTGACGAGCTACGAACTATGCTCATGAACAATGAGCTATCTGTGGCAGCGTCCGTAGCAGCAGGTTGGATAGCGCTAGAGAGGAGATGGTAACATGAATACATACGAGTCTGGGACAATAACTTGAGTGTTGACTCAAGGTGGTTTGTCTGAAGGTGTAAAATTTGATAACGGATGGTTTTCCGGTATTTATTGCTGAGTCTGGTATTCTCGAAAATACTCTTGACTCGTGAAGTGCAGATGTAGATTTGTGAGGACTAAAATAAAGTTGACGTACTTGCGACATCGTGCTAATTTAGTTCTAGAGAGGGCTATGATATACCATAATTCTCAGAGAGGCTTTTGCCTAGATAGATCAATAATGTAATGGGAGCACATTATGACAAGGATGGTAGATGACGCAACACTTGATTTAATCACAAGCCTTCTCTTTCGGAAATGGACATTGCCAATTCTTCAATCACTTGGCACGACGACAAGGCGCTACTCAACCTTATCTCGTATGTTACCAAAGATAACGCAGAAAGTGTTGACGGAGCGCCTCAAGCAGCTAGAACGCGGTGGCATAGTCCAGCGTGTGTTGCACTCGACTAATCCACCACAGGTTGAATATCGGCTAACAGAGATGGGGATTAAACTATTAGGTGTTGCTAATGATATTGAGTGTTATTTTCATGATCATAGCGAAGCGATTTGTCGGTCGCAAAAAATGTATGATCGACGGCAGAAGATGCTCGCGTATTAGTCTTTAGACGACTGTTGGTGCTGCAATACATCAAGTAATTCGCGATGACGAGTGCTACTTGCTGCTGTCTGTGTTTGCTTCGACAGAGAAGTCGGAAGGGGATAAAGAATACACCAAAGAGTCCAACCATAATGATATACCAACACATGATAAATAGCCATACGCCAGCAATCAGGATGCTGGCGCTCAGTATAAGATGCAATTTTGTAACGAAGGTGTCGTCCCCATTGCGGGTTAACTCCCACAGATGTTGTGCTGCGCCGACAAAAGAGAATGGTGCTGCGATACCACTATCTTCTGAAGGGAGCGGCTTTATGGCGCTTATTGTACTTACGCTGCTCAATAATGCTGCAAGAGTAACACAAAATATGAATTAATATATTGGAATAATTGAACAATTATGTGATGCGTGTATTGACAGATAACCTCTGATATCGTGCTGCACTATCAAGAAACTAACGCACACAGAGTATGGTACCTTCCCTAAAAGTGCCGTCTTGTCACCTGTTGTATTGCTTGCTACCGTAAAGCATGGCAGAAACACACAAGATAGTTTTATTTCTGTCAAGGGAGGTAATTATGGCACAAAAAAGTAGTTATTGCATTGCAGCTGGGGTTGCCGTAGGAGCATCAATTATGATGGGTAGTGCTGTGTATGCAGCACCAGTCGGGGTGAGTAATATCGAGAATTTTATCAGAAACATTATCCAGGTCGTGGCAGGATTAGCTGGCTTAATTGCGACTGGATTTTTTGTTATTGGCGGCCTCACGTACATTACGAGCTCGGGTAATCCAGAGCAGCTTGATCGGGCAAAGCGCACTATCACTTGGTCGGCGGTTGGCTTGGTGGTTGTTATTGCTGCGTATGTCTTGACTAACCTTGTTACATCGTTGGCACATCAGTCGTTTGGAGGCTAGAGAGATGAGAAGTACTAGTTTATTCTTCTTTGCTGATACGGCGAGTGCGCTCAAGACGGTGCGTGACTTTGTAACGCCAGCAATGCATATCCTTACTGCTGTCGCCTCGCTGATATGCGTGTTGTTTATTGTGTATGCTGGCTATCAATATATGATGAGCCGCGGCAAGCCAGACCAGCTGGAGCACGCAAAAGAGCTCGTCAAGAAAGCAATCCTTGGGCTCGTGCTTGTGCTTGCAGCGACGACACTGGTTGCTGTTCTGACACAGGCGTATGGTTCACCGCAGGCTGCTGAGCATGCAACATTGCCGTACCTTGAAACTGTACAAACAAAGTCGCAGCAAAATGGGCTACTTGAGACAGTTATCGCAATGATAACAGGACTATGCTCAACCATTCTTAATACGCTCGCTGCACCAGTGCTGCATGCGCTTGAGTTCTTTACCACTACAACACCGCTGATGGCAACAAATAAGAGTGTCTTTAATCTGTGGCTTGTCATGACGGGCATTGCTAATAGTTTATTAGTTCTTGTCCTTGGCTTACTTGGACTCCAGATAATGAGCGCGCAAAGCTTTGGGTTGGAAGAGGTTGATACAAAGCAGATATTGCCACAAGTTGGATTGATTTTCTTGCTCATGAATAGCTCAATCTTTCTTATCGATAGCGTGATTAGCTTATCGAATGTCCTTATAACGGCGATTGGACAGGTGTCTGGTGCGACACCAGTTTGGCGCACATTGACTGGCGTCGTAGAGAAGACTGCTGGCCAGGGCATTGCGGCGCTCTGTATTATGATTGTCTTTGTTATTTGTGCAGTCGTGCTCCTTGTTTATTACGTCATGCGACTTGTGACACTCTACATTGGTACAGTCCTATCGCCACTAGTGAGTTTGCTCTGGCTCGTGCCGGGGTTTCGTGATTTTGCTGAGACTGCCCTCAAAACATACCTGACAACGATATTCGTTATTTTTATTCATGTTGTTATTTTGCAGTTAGCCTCGTCGCTATTAGCTGGCCTTGCTCAGGCACCACAAGGGAGCGGTGTCCTAATGGCAATTGTCACTGGAATTGCGACGATTGTGATGCTGCTCAAAGTGCAGGGGGTGATGCTGCAACTGAGCTATGTTGGTATGGGTACTCGCTCGATGAAGCAGCTTGGCGGGCAGTTTATCAATGGTATTAACTATGTGGCTGGGCCTCATTCAATGCTTGCGCAGCGAACAATGGCGCGGGTGAGGCAGAAAACCTTTATGGCGAAGACGCGGATACGTACTGCATTACGGCCAAAGATGACACAAGTAGCTGTACCGTCAACAAAAGCGCAACCAGTCCATCAGCCACTTCGCACACCATCGTCTGTGTACGCGACGAAACGAGTGCAGCGTGATACTCCATCGCATCAGTATGTATCGCCACAAGAAGAAGGGAGAAAATGATGAGAGTATCAGTTGTCCCAGCTCAAGTTACTACGGTAGAGGATCGAATTATCGGTTGCCTTGGTTTTATGCAAATCCTTATTTTAGTGAGTGCCATATTGTGTGGAGCTGGGGTGTTTGTCATGTTGCCGCCAATGATGGGTGAAGCGTGGTATAAATATGGCATTATAGCGGCTGTGTTGGTGGTTGGTAGTATATTGTCAATACGGGTCAGGGGAGTCATTCTCGCTCACTGGGTGAGTATAATTGTTCGCTATAACCAGCGTCCAATGTATTATGTTGCGGATAAAAATACGACAGCATATCGTCAGAGAGATAAAGACAAAGATGACCAAGCGCATACGCCAGTACACACATCACCTCGTGCAGTGAGTCGCCACCAGCCAGTTCATCTTGATGCGTCGGCGAGAGCCAAAGCTCGTGCTGTAATTGATGACCCCGCAGCTCACATACGCATAGCAACTGATACAAAAGGAGGCGTTCATGTTCGGATTACACAAGTCAACTAAGAAAGCGAGTGCTCGCCAGCAAATTGCAATACAGGGTGTGCAGGATGGAGTGCTGGAATTACCGGGCAGACGATATCGAATGATTGTATCGGTATCGGCCGTAAACTTTGAGCTACGGAGTGAGGAAGAACAAGATGTAATCATTGACACATATGAGAGTTTTCTCAACTCTATCAGCTGGCCAATTCAGATCCTTGTGCGAACCCGCAAGATCACGATGAATGCCTATCTTGCTGAATTGCATGCGCAGCAGCAAACTGAGACAGTACCAATGTATCAAGAGCAATTGCAACGCTACCGAGCATTCATCCGTTCTCTGATTGCGAATAACACCATTATGACACGTCGTTTTTATATCGTTATTCCATATCAGCCAACTGAGAAGGTAGATGACTCGTTTATTCGTGAGCAACTCCTGCTTCGAGCTGATATCCTTGCAAAAGGCATGGCGCGCCTGGGTATGCGAGCATATCCGCTTGATAGTTTGGCAGTGCTTGAATTATTTTATAGCTTTTATAGCCCGATACAGGCAAAAACGCAGCCACTGACCGAGCAAGCGCTTCGTATGATTCATCAGACGTTTGTGCAAAATGAGAAGGTATCATGACAAAGCGTTTTACAAAGCTGGTTGGTTGGCTCCAAGCACAGGTGCAGCTCCAACCAAAGAAGCGTACCACGCAGCAACACGAACGAGACATTCTCTTTGGTGAACAAGATATGATTGATGTCATAACGTATGCTGGATTACAAGAACAGGCTGACTATGTATGCATTGATGGTGTTTATATGCGCACGCTTGCTATTGTTGGCTATCCATTCGTTGCCAGCTCAGGCTGGATGGATAGCCTGATAACATTTCATCATGATAGCGATATGAGCTACCACCTCCACGAGGTTAATGCGCATGTCGCCTTACCAAAGCTGCAGCGCAAGATCACCGAGCTTGAGTCGATGCGTCGAGCGATGGTGCGCGATGGCAAAATTGTTGGCTCCGAAATTAGTGATCCGCTTGAGTCGGCAATTGAGCTGCGCGATAAAATTCAGCGTGGGCAAGAGAAGTTGTTTCAGCTTGCGGTGTATGTGTGTGTCCGAGCCGATAGTAAAGCGGAACTGGACAAAACAACACGGCTTCTCGAAGCGAACCTATCAGCGCAGCTGTTTTATGCAAAAGTGGCTCGCTACCAACAGCTTGAAGCGCTGCAGGCTATTATGCCCCGTGGTGATGACCAGCTGGCGCAAAGACGGAACCTCGATAGCTCAAGCGCAGCTCTGACGTTTCCGTTTATGTCGTCAGAATTAGTCCACGAGACGGGTATTTTGTATGGAGTGAATGCGTCAAATAACTCGCTGGTCATTGTTGATCGATTTTGCTTGCCGAATGCAAATTCGATTACGTTTGCTCAATCTGGTGCGGGTAAAAGCTACACAACGAAGGTGGAAATCATTCGCCAGTTGATGCAGGGAACGCGAGTAATTGTGATTGACCCTGAGCGAGAATACCAGCGATTGACGGAGTCATGTCACGGCACATACATAAAGCTATCGACACGAAGTAAGCAAAAGATCAATCCATTTGATACAGCAACAACTTATCGCGACACTGACGGTAGTGTCGAGCATATGCAAGATGTGATGGAGATTATTAGTCTGATGGTCGAGGGTTTATCGGCTCGCGAAAAAGCAGCGGTTGATAAGGCGCTTGTTGGAATGTATAAAAAGGCAAAGCAGCAACCGCCACTGCTTGCAGACCTCTATGCAGAGCTGCGCAAGCGCCGCCAAACAAAACTATGCGAGAAGCTTGAGAAGTATGTCTCTGGTTCACTGTCCCACGTATTTAATGAACCCACGAATGTTACCCTTGATAACCGTTTAGTAGTATTTGACATCAAGGATATGCCGGAGAATCTTCGTCAGATCATGATGCTGATCATTGCTCATTTTGTTAATCACCGTGTGATGGCGCACCCTGCAAAGCATTTGCTGGTGATTGATGAAGGCTGGCTTCTGCTACAACATGAAGAGTCAGCACGATTTGTCGCTGGACTGGTGCGGCGTGCTCGCAAGTACTACCTAGGTGTCTCGATAATTTCGCAGCAAGCGAACGACTTTCTCCATAATGAATACGGGCGTGCTATTGCGTCGCAAAGTGCAATGCGGATCTTGATGCGCCAAGATACAACAACAATCAAGGGCGTGGTTGATGAGTTTGGATTGAGTGAATATGAGCATAGCTTTTTATTAACGTGTGAGCGAGGTGATGCACTGCTGATTGCTGATCAACAACATGTTGCTGTCAAGATTGTCGCAGCTGAGCATGAGCACCCGTGTATTACGACTGACCCGGCAGAGGTATATGACACATGATTGGTGTGATTATGCAGGTACTTCGTTTTGGTGTTGGCTTTCGAGTGCGGCGGTTGATTCTCCTCAGTATCGTGACGATTGCAATGCTATTTCTTCTACCAATCATCAGCGTACTTTCTTTGGGTGCGCCAACAGTATCTTTTCTTGCGCATACACCAAGCGCACATGCAGCCGAAAAACAAGGTTTTTATCGTGGCGAGGCAATGCCAGATAACACCTATGCATGGGGTAACTGTACCTGGTGGGCGTATGCAATGCGCAAGTGGGCTGGCAGCCCCATCCCAACAACATGGGGCAATGCTAACACCTGGGACGATTATGCGAGGCGCGATGGGTATGTTGTTGATCAGACGCCAGCAGTTGGTGCAGTCTACCAAACGGATGAGGGCGGCTATGGTCACGTTGCTTACGTCATTAACGTCGATGATGGAACAGGCGAATGGACAATTTCTGAGATGAATGCACCAACGCTGAATGTTGTCTCCCGGCGCACGTTCCCAAAAGATGCAGCCCAATCTGCTCATTTTATTCATACTAAGACAGGAGCATCATCATGGACACCACAGCTTCCATCACACATAACATCGTATGGTATGCCACGCTAGGTGTTTGTGTGCTCATTGGGGGAGGAGTGGTGTGGTGTCTTGTTATCATCCTGTGGTGTATCAACAACCGCCGCTATCTGATGCGTCGATCGCTTGTGTGGCTCGAAATAACGCCACCAGCCACAGCAACAAAAACACCGGAAGCAGTTGAACAATTCTTTACCGTCATTCATGGATTTGCAGCAGCTCGGTCATATGGTGAGCGTATAGTGCGCCGCGTGTCAGTACTGAGTTGTGAGATTGTTGCGACGCGCCAGGGTGGTGTTCGCTATCTTGTGCAGGTTGAGCGTGCAAAAATGCAAGCCCTGCAGAAAGCTATCATGACGCATCTCTCTGAAGCAAAAGTGCGCGAGATCACGCGAAATATCACGAAGCCAACGCTGGTGGTTGAATTTCGCGAGACTGGCCACTATATGCTACCACTGACACTTCTCACAGCATCCCAACAAAGAGATCCACTGAGCTACGTGATCCATGCAATGACTGGTCTGAGCGACGACGAGGAGATTACCTTTCAGCTTGTTTTCTCGCCAACCCGGGTACGTGGGGCGGAGCGAGCGGCAAAGAGACTGATGCATAATGAAAATATTCTGCAGGATAATCATTACGGCAAGTTGAGTGGTGGAGGGAAGCTAATGGCGCTGCTTAAAATGATAACTGGTATAGGTGTGAGTATAGTGAGCGATATCACAAGCCATCTTACAGCGAGCCATCACTATACGGTGCAACGCTCCCAGCCGCGCGTTGACCGCGACCAGCCATGGGCACGTGGTACCTTTGAGCTTGCAATGATGCAAAGTATTTACCAGAAAGTGACCAAGCCACTCTTTCGTGCCAATTTGCGTATCTTAGTGACAAGCCCTGATGCAAGACGCCATGCTGAAGTGTTGAAAACCGCTATGGCTGGCTATAGTGCGCCGCCACATCAGCTGCTTAAAGCAACATACAACATACCTATTCTGGCAACAATACGGCGGTATAATGCAGTCAACCGATTACCATCATTTATGCCGTGGAACACGCTCACACTTGCTTCAACCGAGCTGGCAAGCCTCTACCACTTTGTGCTGCATGACAGTAGTCAGGTAGACAACCGTATCGTATCATTGATTCGCACGCTATCAGCACCAATTTCTCTCAAAGACCATCCAGATTTTTCGGTTGTAATTGGTCTCAATCGTCATCATGGCATTGAGACGCCAATTGGTCTTACCGAGGCGGAACGTGCTCGCCACCA
Organism: uncultured Candidatus Saccharibacteria bacterium; assembly: GCA_938036825.1. GTDB lineage: Bacteria > Patescibacteriota > Saccharimonadia > Saccharimonadales > Saccharimonadaceae > Saccharimonas. The sequence goes on along the minus strand of CALHWD010000021.1, from coordinate 99,881 downwards.
GTATATCGTTGGAGGAACAGGTAGTGGCAAGACAACCATGTTGCAATATCAGATTGTGCAGGATATGGAACAAGGTAATGGGCTTGCAATTATTGATCCGCATGGTGATATGGCAGAAACGATGCTGCGCTACGTTCCACCAAAACGCATAAAGGATGTTGTCTATTTTAATCCAGATGATCTGGACTATCCACTTGGTCTTAACCTTCTCGAGATACCGCCAGGACTCGAGGGGACTGCCTTGCTTCGAGAAAAGGATCTCATTACTGAGTCAGTTGTTTCGGTGTTTCGCAAGCTTTTTAGCGATGATGACGCCGGAGGTCATCGTATCGAATATGTCTTGCGTAATGCAGTGCAGACCGCACTCACGCAGAAGGATGCAACACTCTTTACCGTGTTTGATTTGCTGAACAATACTCAGTATCGACGACGTGTCATCAAGACGCTTACAAATAAGGATTTAGCTAGCTTTTGGGAGCAAGAATTTGGTAAAGCTGGTGGTATGCAAAAGGTAAAGATGACAGCGGGGATTACAGCAAAAATTGGTCGTTTCTTATTCTCCGCTTCAGCTAAGCGCATTCTTGAGCAACCAAAGTCGACGATAGATTTTGATGATATTATCAACTCTGGCAAAGTTCTCATATGCAATGTTTCGAAAGGGCGACTCGGTGAAGATACTGCGGAGCTCTTTGGTGTGACGATCCTTGCAAAACTCCAATTGGCGAGCTTGCGCCGAGCACGTATGCCACAAGTGCAGCGTCGTCCGTTTTATATTTATGTTGATGAATTTCAGAATTTTGCTACCACGTCTTTTGTGCAAATGCTGTCAGAAAGTCGCAAATACGGTGTTTTTATGATTATGGCAGAACAATCGACCGCACAACAACGCGACCAACAGACGGTAAATATTATCCTTGCAAATGTCGGTACGATCATTTGCTTTCGAACCGGCAGCCCACAAGACGAGCAGCGCCTGCTACCACTGTTTTGGCCCTTTATTGAGGCAGGGGAGATTAGTTGTTTGCCAGCCCATCAGTACTATGCTTGCCTTGCAGCAGTGCACGCCCAGGAGCCCCTTTCTGGTGAGACGCTACTACTAACAAGCTCTGGGAGTGATGCCGTGCAGCAGGCAGTGATTGCTCATTCACGCCAACAATATGCAGGAGAACGAGCAGACGATAGAAAGGATATCAACACACCACCAAAGCGCCACGATACAGAGCCTCAGCTGTCGAGTGAGCATGGTAAAACAGAAGAAAAACTAATGATTGAGGTGATTGATAAGGAATGAGGAGTAGGATGGAGACTGTTTATCGATGTGGTATCTAGACAGATATAGCGTATAAAAGAGAAAATCAGAAGTTCTATATTCGTGCTAGAATAGTCACTGAGTAGAAAGTAGGGGGGTGAGGGTAGAAAATATGCGCAAAAAGAAACTAAGTGACAACGGCACACTAAGCCTTCGCACTATCATCTTCCGTGGCATCCTCTATGTCATCATTATTCCAACAACCATTATGCTTCTCCTCGTTGGTGGATTCTATCTCAAATTATGCGCTGAAGCTAGCCAAGCTCAAGCAGCAATGAAAACATATCTACATAGTAAATATGGTGAAGAATTTATCGTCGAACGACCAGAAAAGAATGGAAGTGGGCTTGGTGTAGAAGGGTGGTTTGAAGCAACAGCCTACCCGAAGAATCACACAGACATCCGCTTCATTGTTATGCTTTCATCCTCAGGAAAGCATGATGGCTATGCTGGTGCTGTATGGTCAAAAGAAGAGACTGATCGACTCAAACCTATTATTCAGCGTATCTTTAGCAAAGATGTAGCGTATAGTGTAACCATCCAATCGTCTATGACGCTACAAACGAAAGATATACAAGTTGACGGTGTAATACCACATTTTACACAAGCGGCAGCACAATATAAGCAGCAAATTCCATATGATATCACAATTCAAAAAACGTACCAAACACGGGAATATCAAGAAAAAATGCGCATCGTCGATAATCTTAAAGAGCTTGCAAAGGATCTGCCAGATACCGTTGATACTACTATTCGCTACCAAGCGCAAACAGCTGGAGGTAAGAAGTTTGATTTGGATATAACAATCATGGCATTAAAGTCCACACCACAAGAAACATTAATCACAATGTTTCAAGAAAAGGAGAGTCTATAAATATGAACATAACAATAGAGCAATATCTTGCACTAAGTGCACTTACCTATAAAACGCTACCAACCCAGACTGTTAACAGGTTGGGTGAGATAAAATTAGATAAGATCGGGGTGAATTTCTCAGCTCTTGAACTCAAACCTCTCTCCTCCCTCGCATCCTGGCACCTCAGTCTTTGCTTACCACGGAACGGATATTGATAAAAATATCTGGGAAGCGATGAAAGATATTGAGTCGGATCTTGCGATTGCATCGGGCGGAAATGTTTTTGTATAGGATGGGCTGAACCAATTCCACGACGCCTACACCTTCTACACCAAGACGATCAAGAAAATTGGCGGTGGTTCATGTAGGCACCAAGAGCTTCACTAGTCATTCACTCGGTGGTAGGCTAGATGGTTTGGGCTACTTTCTCAATATTAGTTAGGTAGCATACTAGCTTTTATAACTTCCTAGAGGAAGAATAAGACAGCGAGAAATAATAAATGGGCTGATACGCGCACGTCACTTCTGCAGGAGTCTCTTTAAGCTAGCTTTCATCTCTCTCCTGCACAATACCACACATGAAAACAGCAACCATGACCCAATCAGCCGCAGTGGTAGAGACGCCTGCTGCGCCGGTGCTGCGTGCGCTTAATCCGCGGACGCTTAGTATCGATATTGTGCTGCCGGTGCTTAATGAGGCGCATGTCATTGCGCGCTCGGTGAGCACGTTGCACGCGTATTTATCACAGCATGTGCCGCATCGCTGGCGCATCATTATTGCCGACAATGGTAGCACGGACGGCACAGCAGAAGCGGCGCGCCAATTGGCGGTACGTTACCCCGAGGTGCGGCTCATCCAGCTTAGCGAGAAAGGCCGCGGCCGGGCTCTCAAGCAAGCTTGGTTACAGAGCTCGGCTGATATTCTGGCCTATATGGATATCGACCTCTCTACCAATTTAGACAGCTTCGTCCCAATGATCACCCCGCTGATTATGGGTGAGGCAGCTGTGGCGACGGGCTCGCGCCTGTTGAAGCAGTCGCGTACAACTCGCGGCTTCAAGCGTGACACTATCTCGCGCTGTTACAACTGGATTATTCGCCGGACGATGAAGACAAAATTTGTTGATGCTCAGTGCGGCTTCAAGGCGATCCGGCGTGATGCGGCACGCAAGATTCTGCCTCGCATCAAGGATACTGGCTGGTTTTTTGATACCGAGCTGCTCGTCAAGGCAGAGTACGCTGGCTACACCATCCACGAGGAGCCAGTTGAGTGGGTCGAAGACACCGACTCGCGTGTTCATATCATCAAGACCGCAACAGATGATCTCAAGGGCCTCTCGCGGGTGCGGCGCGAATATGGCAAGGCGGGCTTTGGCGAGCTAGCAGCTGTGGCTGGACTTTTGCTACTAACGAGTGTGCTCTACCTCTGGAACTTAACCATCAATGGCATGGCCAATAGCTATTATGCTGCCGCTGCTCAAGCAGCGAGTACCGACTGGACGGCCTGGCTGTTTGGCAGCCTTGATGCAGCGAACTTCGTTAGTGTCGATAAGCCGCCTATCAGTATGATGATCATGGGGCTTAGTGGTCGGCTCTTTGGCTTCTCGTCGTGGAGTATGCTCATGCCGCACGCGCTTGCCGGAGTCGCGACAGTTATGCTTGTCTATGCAGCGGTCAAGCGGTGGTATGGTGCCAAGGCAGGGCTCATCGCTGGTGCGGTGATGGCGCTAACGCCAGCAGCTGCCTTGATGTTTCGCTTTAATAACCCCGATAGTTTCTTGACGCTCTTCTTGACAGCCAGTGCCTATACCTTCCTCCGCGCCTTTGAGAATAAGAAGCCAGTGCTGTGGCTGAGCCTTGCAGGGCTCTTTACGGGCCTGGCCTTTAATACAAAGATGCTGCAGGGGTTACTGGTGCTACCAGTGATGGCACTGCTCTATCTAATATGTGCTCGGCCAAAGCTCGTGACGCGCCTCTGGCATCTTGGCGTGGCTGGCGTGGTAACGGCTGTCTCGACCTTCTGGTGGAGCGTGCTTGTGTGGCTTACTCCGGCGGCTCATCGCCCGTGGGTGGGCAGTACCAATGACAATAACATTTGGAGTTTGATCTTTGGCTACAATGGCTTTGGGCGCTTACTGGGTAGTGGTGGTGGCCCTGGCAAAACGCTAGGTGGTGGGGCAGCGCAGATGGGCCAAGCGGCAGCAACCACAACCCAATCTGCCGCGCAGCCAGCTGGCCATACTGCGGCGCAGGCAGCATCCATGACGCCACCAGCCGGTGGTGGTATGGGTGGCCATGGTGGTGGCCCAGGAGGTGTTGGTTTTGGCGGCGAGACAGGGGTGCTGCGTATCTTCAACGAAAGTTTCGGCCCTAATATTGCCTGGTTGCTTGTGGTAGCCGTGATCGGTGGTGGGCTCGTGCTGTGGCTGCTACGCCGCGTACCACGGCACAACAAAGAGCGTGTTGGTGTACTGCTGTGGCTGGGCTGGCTGCTCATTCATGTCATTATCTTTAGTATGACGAGTGGGACGATTCATCCATACTACGTCGTGGCGATGGCACCGAGTGTTGCTGCCCTGGTAGGGATTGGCGCGCCGTATCTGTGGCAAGCTTACACGCGGCGCACGAAGCTAGCCTGGCTTGTGCCACTGACAATACTGCTCACGACGATCATTGGTGTCATTATGCTTGGCTATAGCAATACCTGGCCGTGGCTTACCTGGCTTGTCATTATCACTGGTGGAGTAGCGGCTGTGATGACGCTTGTGCCACTAGTAACACTCCCTCGGTGGTATGTGCGGACGGCTCTTGCTATGGCTGTGCTGGCTGGTATGGCTGCACCAGTAGCCTTTAGCTTGAGCACAATAGCGACAGCGCATAGTGGAAGCATTCCTACAGCGGGTCCGGGTGCGACGGCAATGAGCGGCACGAATAACGAATCAGCCCAGGCAGAAGCCGCTCTTGTCTCGTACCTTGTGTCACACCAGCAGAATGCAACATGGCTTGCGGCAGTCAACAGCGCCAATGAATCGGCACCAATCCAGCTCTCCACAGGCAAGGCGGTGATGGCAGTCGGTGGCTTTAACGGCAGCGACAGTACGCTCACGCTCGAGCAGTTCAAGCAGCTGGTACGTCAGGGCAGTGTGCGCTACTATGTGGTGAGTCAGCATGGGCCAGGTGGGCATGGCGGGCAGCAATCGACGCAGGCAAGAACGAATTCGTCGGCTACATCGACTGCAAAATCCTCATCAGCCCAAACGCAAACCACCCATCATCATGGTGGGCCGGGCGGCAACTCTGCTATCGCTACCTGGGCGGCGAGTGCTGGCACCAAGGTTGACTACGGTGGCACGCAATATACCGTGTACGATCTCTCGCAGGCAGTTTAGACCATATCGTAACAGAGATAGAGAGCCAGCCTTTGGGTCTGGCTCTTTATTATTTCTGTTATCTCAACTAACGCAAAGCCTACTTATGGCGCATTGCCAGGCCGGCGCGAAGTGTTTCATGATAAAACGGTAACAGCGGCAGAGCATCGATCGCGGTGAGTGGATACCACGCTGCTGCGCTATTTTCGGCATTAAGCCGAGGCGTTATGCGCTGCGCACATTCAACGAGCACCGGATACACATACCACTGGCGGCTATGCGCTGCGTCAATCTGCATCAGGGGTTGCTGCGCCACCATGATAGTCGTATCTCGCGGGTCAATGCCTAGTTCCTCGGCCAGTTCTTGCCCGGCCAGTACCGTAATGCTCGTATCGGTCCGGTCGATGAAGCCAGAGACGCCATTGAGCATACGCGGTTGCTCAACCTCTTGCTGGCTACGCCGCGCTAGTAAAATCTCATCACCGTAGCATACCACGCAGTTGAAGACAAAGCAGATAGGTTGGCCAGTGTAGTCGATCCTTCCATCGGGCAGGCGTGGATAGTCTTTGGTTTGGTAGGCAATCATCGCAAGCGGATTCATATGATTAGTATAGCATAAGAGGAATGAACAGGGGTAGAAAACACAGTATGCAAGCTATAATATATTGTGATGTTTCACCTCTAATTCTCTAGGTGCAGCGTAATGAAGTAAAAAATCGAATTTTTAAGACTGCCCTAAGCCGCGTCGTGCATACTACAGATACAACCATAAACAAGGAGTACACGACAATGGCACAGCAACCAACTCTCACCACAGACGAAGCGCTTGTTTTGCAGCAGATCAACGAGCATGGCGAAGATGATGTGATTGGCCTAGAGCAGAGCCTGCGCATGAGCCGCCCAAAGCTAATGGCACAACTCACTCACCTCAAGAACAAAGGGCTTATTACGGTCAAGATGACGACTGGTGATTGGTGGATCACCGTCAGCCGCCGCGGCCAACAGATGATGCGCCGCCTATGGCCCGAAGCAGCACTGGGGTACTAGCTCGCAATACGAAGGATAAGCATCGCCACTATGACGCTAAAAAAGTGAGATAATGTGACTGACACAGCTTATGCAACATGTAATGATAAACTTGAACATTCTTGGGAAATATTCATTTTAGCACGCCATCGGGTATCTGAAAAGAGAAATTTAGGGCAGTGCAATAAAGATTTATAATGACGAATAACACGGTATAATAAGGATATGAAACTATTAGTCGTTGATGATGAGCGGCGCATTGCCGAGTCGATAAAACAGGGGTTAGAGCAAGAAGGCTACGCCGTCGATGTCGCCTTTGATGGTGAGGATGGTTACAATGCTGCATGGGCCGATGAGTATGATGCGATTATTCTTGATGTAATGATGCCAGTGATGAATGGCTTCGAAGTAGTGCAGAAGCTTCGCAGCACGGGCAACCACACACCAGTGCTGATGCTCACCGCTAAGGACCAGACACAGGATATTGTGGCGGGGCTCGATCACGGCGCAGACGACTATTTGCCCAAACCCTTCTCCTTTGATGTATTAGCAGCTCGTGTGCGTGCTCTGCTGCGACGTCCTCAAGAGGCGCTCGGGACCGTATTGTGCGTGGCTGATATTGAGCTCGATACGGTCAAGCAGACCGTGACGCGAGCTGGCCAGCCCATCGCGCTCTCGGCCAAAGAATTTGCCATCTTCGAGCACCTCCTGCGCAACAAGAATCAAATCCTCAGCAAGAATAACATCATGACTCACGTTTGGGACTTCGATGCTGATATCTTGCCAAATAACGTCGAGGTTTTCATCAACTACCTCCGGGGTAAGCTCGAGAAGCCATTCCCAGATAGCCGCCCAATCATCGAGACAGTGCGGGGCTTTGGCTACATCATCAAGGACGACTCAGCATGAGGCAGCGCCAATGAGCTTTCGCACTACAACACTCCGGCTGGCTGGTACCTACCTTGCGATTATCATGGTAATGAGCCTCGGGTTTAGCCTAGTGTTTTATCAGACGTCGGCTGCGCAATTGGAGCGGCAGCGCCCGCCGAGTGAGGCTGGCAGGGAGCAAGAATTTCATTTTACTGACCATGCTGTCAATCGCTTCCTTGAGCGGCGAGCGGCTGAGGCGCGGCAAGAGCTGATCGCTCAGCTGGTGCTCGTGAATCTCGCGGCGTTAGCGATTGGCAGTGTAGTGAGCTATCTTCTCGCGGAGCACACCCTGCGGCCGATCCGCGCCAACATACACGCCCAGACGCAGTTCGTTAGTGATGCCAGTCATGAGCTGCGCACGCCGCTGACCGCGCTGCGCACTGCGAACGAAGTAGCGCTGCGCAACCCCAAGCTTACCCTCGCTGAGGCTCGCGCCGTCATAGAAGCGAATGTGACCGATGCGACGCGGCTGCAAACGCTAGCCAATACAATGCTTGGCTTGCTTCGGCACGACCGCTCGGTGGTGCAGCTGCAGCCAGTTGCTTTACAAACTGTGGTGAGTGAAGCGATGAATTTAGTGGTGGCACCTGCCCAAGCGAAGTCGATTGCCATTGACGATACCACGCCACCTTTGATGGTGCGGGCTCATCAGCAGCGTCTCGTTCAGCTCCTTACCATTTTGCTCGACAATGCCATCAAGTACAGCCCGGAGCATACCACCATCACCATCACCGCTGAGAGTACCAATCGCTGGGCTAGGGTGCAGATCATCGACCAAGGCATCGGGATGGATACCGCCACGCAGCGTCAGATATTTCAGCGCTTCTACCAAGCCGACCAAGCTCGCACTGGTGGCCTAGGCCAGGGCTATGGCCTTGGGCTTGCGATTGCCCAGCAGATCATCACCGAACATGGCGGCAAAATTACTGTCGACAGTACGCCTGGTAGTGGCACGACCTTTACGGTGAGCTTGCGCCTTGCTGGCAGGCAGAGTACTAGTAGATAACGTTCTGTAGAAATAAAGAGCGGATGCTTGATAAATAAGCAAAGGCGCGTCTCAAACTGGGCTTGGATTAGCTGGTAGTAAGGGTATATGGGTTGTATTACTTTTTGAGATCAGCTAAAAATTCTTCGGCAGAGTCAAACGGCTTACTCAAGTTATTACTAGCTGCTAACGATGGCTCAATTTCAGTAAGCAGTGCTTCGAGTTGCGGTGTCGTTAGCTCAGGGGTGTACGGCTCAATATGGCGAGTTGCAACGATTTGCGTGAGATAGCTGTTAATTAACGCGCTCAACGTTAGGCCAGCGCTTTTTGCAACTTCCTGGGCTTGGCGCTTGATATTTTCATCTAATTTTATACGCGTTGTCACCATACTCATACCACTGATTATGTACGAAGTAATATACTGCGTCAAGAACAGTGTTCTTTTCTTGTATCCTATTAGATAGCACACTCGAACGAAGCTTATGCAAAAAATAGTGTGAACTGAGCACGAGAAAAGCGCGCGGCAATGCGATGGGTCTGCAAGATTTCACTTTAAGCTTCTTTTAACGCCTACTCCCTATACTCGAACCATAATAACGAAAGGAGTATGTATGAAAATAGAAGATGGCTTCGCAACGGAGAAGCGTAGTGTGTCGCCGACATCCCCATCGTCTATGCAGTCTCAGGCCAAAGGCACGGCCAACTCTGGTTTGATCGCGGCGGTGATCGGCGGTGTGATCGTGGCGGCAACGCTCGGATTTCTTGGTGGTATGCAGGTCAATAGCCGCAGCATATCGAGCCAAAGTGGCCCTAGTGGCCATGGTATGATGGGTAGTCAAACTAGCCAAGGGAACATGTCGCCACCAGGCCAAGCAGGGCAGTCGGCGGGCAGTGGTAACCAGCCAGGCGCACCGTCAAATGGAGCAAATACCACCACGCAAACCCAGCAAGGCACCACCCAACAAACCACGCAAGATACGACCAAGAATACCTAATACTGATAATAAAACCACCTCTGATATGAGGTGGTTTTCGGCTTACTGGAGTAAGGATTATTGTGGCAAGGAGACACCCTTTTCTTTGAGGGCTGGCTCGATGACGAGCTTGCCAAAGGCATCGGCATCGGCCCACACTTGGCGCGCATCTGAACTGCCTGAGGTGGTGAGCTTGCCGTCCTTGACGTATTGATTGGTCACATTCTTGCCATTGACAAGAATAGCTGGTGTGGCGCTGGCGGCATTTTGGGCACCAGCCAGGGATTTATCGAAGGCGATCTTTTTCTTAATCCGGGCACCTGAGCGGTCGGCCTCAGCGAGGTCGGTCTTAAAGCGGTTGACATCAAGGCCAAGCCCCTGTGCAGTGGTAGCGAAGTAGTTGGTGCGTTCTGTACCGTCGAGTGACTGCCACGAATTTTGCTCAGCGTAGAGCTTATCGTGCATCTCCCAATATTTACCTTGGAAGCTAGCCGACTCAACCGCTGCTGCTGCCGCGAGTGCATTGGGGTGGATAGACGAAAGAGGGTTGTTGCGGAAGATGAGTTGCACGTGGTCCTTGTATTTCTCAGTGACTGCCTTGAGTGCAGGCGAGGCCTGCGAACAGCCAGGACACTGGAAGTCTCCATATTCGATGATTGTTACCTTGGGTGATTTACTCCCATGGGTATGGTCGGCGATGTCGCCATTTTGGCTACTGGCGCTTTGTTCTTGCAGTGGATCAACGCCCGACAGATTGATCGACTCACCTTGGCGTGACAGCCACACGAGCCCACCTAAGATTGCAAGACAGAGCACTGCAAAGATTAGCCATGATTTTTTTGTCATAAACGAAACATTCCTCCTTATTCTTGCATATTATATCGTGCTCGAGTGGCCGAATCAAGCTGACAGAGGTGCTGCGCAGAGCCAAAGCATTGAGCCGATCAGGGGAGTGCGCTACAATGATGGCATGGAAATGCTCATGATCATCATCTTTGGTATCTTTGTGGTTGCCCTCATTCTGGCTGGCAGTGCATGGCCCGATATACCGCCGGTGAGCCAATACGAGCTTGAGCGGCGTCGCCAGCAGAATAATCGCACAGCGATCCACCAGTTGCGGCGCATTGCTGTCTATGATGACCTTGTCTCGTTCCAGCGCTGCGTGGTGGCGCTATTGCTGGTGCTGATGGTGATGGCAAGTATCGGTGCATTTGACTTTGGTGGTGGTGTGCTGGTGGCGCTTGCGGTGGCACTGCTCTATGGTGGTGTGGGGCGGATTAGCTGGGTGCATGCGATTGCCCAGCGTTTCTATAATGCAGTTGAGCCGAGCTTCGTGAGCTTTGCCGGGCGGTTTCCACGAGTGGTGCGCATTGTCCGTTCGTTTGTGCCGCCAGTAGAGACGAACCTTCGCCTGGGGTCGCGGGCTGAACTTGAACATCTGGTGCGTCATGCTCGGCCATCAGTCTTGCCACCAGTCGAGCGTGAGCAAGCGCTGGGGAGTCTAACCTTTGCGCGCAAGACGGTCGAGGCGGTCATGGTGCCGCGCAATGCCATCAAGACAGTCGAGCAGGACGCCATGGTGGGGCCACTGTTGCTCGATGAATTGCATCGCACCGGGCATAGCCGCTTCCCGGTGGTGGATGGCGACATTGATCATATTATTGGCGTACTACACACCCGCGACTTTATGTCGCTCAAGGAGGCAGTGTCGGCTCAGGTGCAAACGGTGATGGACCCAAACGTGTACTATATCGACGGTGCGCAGTCGCTCGAGCAAGCCTTGGGTGCGTTTATTAAGACGCGCCAACAGGTCTTCATTGTCGTCAATACGTATCGTGAGACGGTGGGGATGGTGACGCTGGATGATTGTATTGAAGCCTTGCTTGGCCATGCTCCCGCAGCGGATGATGACGAGGTCTATAGTCAGCCAGTGGGATTGCCCGAACCCACGCAGCCGCGCGCCCTCCCCATGGGCGAGCAGAATGATGCCTGAAATTGTGGTATAATCTAACAGATATGACACAACGAATACTTGCCAACCAAACGCCGGATTACACCGGTCAAACCATCACTGTGGCCGGCTGGGTACATGCACGGCGCGACCATGGTGGCCTGATTTTCATCGACCTGCGCGACCATACTGGCCTGGTGCAACTGGTCGTCAGCCCTGAGCAAACCGCGGCCTTTGCGCTGGCAGAGCATGCTCGCGACGAGTATGTCCTGCGGGCCCGCGGCCAGGTGCGCCAGCGTGGTGAGGGCCTGACAAACCCTAATATTGCCAGTGGCAGCATCGAGCTAGCCGTGAGTGGGCTAGAGGTGCTGAACAAAGCCGAGACGCTGCCCATCCAGCCCTTTAGCGAGACCAATCAAGCCAGTGAAGACCTGCGCTTTGCCTACCGCTACCTAGACTTGCGCCGCCCCAAGCTGCAAACGATGCTGCGCCGCCGCGCCGATATGTACCGCCGCATGCGCCAGTATATGGACGAGCACGATTTTATCGAAATCCAAACGCCGATTTTGGCGAATTCCAGCCCCGAGGGTGCGCGCGACTTCCTGATTCCCAGCCGCTTGCAAGAAGGCAAATTCTACGCCCTGCCACAAGCACCGCAGCAGTTTAAGCAGCTGCTGATGGTTGGTGGAGTGCCGCGCTACTACCAGCTGGCTGCTTGCTTCCGCGACGAAGACCCGCGCGCCGACCGCTTGTATGGTGAGTTTTACCAGCTGGATCTAGAGATGAGCTTTGTGGAAGATGGCGAGCAAGTCCGCCAGATGATGGAGCCACTGATGCAGCAGCTGGTGACGGACTTTGCTGGCAAAACACTGCTGGATCTGAGCGACCTCCCAGCTGGCGATGGCCACCCTATCCCGCGCATTCCGTACCAAACCGCCATGGAAACCTACGGTAGCGACAAGCCAGACCTGCGCTTTGGTATGGAGCTGGTTGAGCTAACGGACGTGTTTGCCGACACCGAATTTGGTGTGTTCAAAAACGCTGAGTGCATTAAGGCAATCTGCGTCAAGAATGGCGCGTCGCTCAGCCGCAAGCAGATCGATGGCTTTACTCACATCGCCAAAGCCGAGGGCGCAGGCGGCCTAGCCTACATTACCTACCAAGATGGCGCAGCCAAGAGCCCAATTGCCAAGTTCCTGACCGAAGAAGAGCTGGCCGCTATCCAAGCCAAGACGGGGGCTAAGGACGGCGATGCAGTCTTCTTTGGGGCTGATACGCGCCCAGTGGTCAATGCAGTGCTAGGGCGGCTGCGTAGTGAGTTTGCCGAGCACTTTGGCCTAAAGGATCCGCAGGTGGTGGCGCTAGCCTGGATTATCGATTTCCCATTCTACGAGTGGGATGAGCATGCGCGTAAGCTTGATTTTGGTCACAATCCCTTTAGTATGCCAAAGGGTGGGCTCAGCACACTGCAAGCCGCTCAGACGGATGACGAGAAGTTAGCTATTCTGGCCGACCAGTTCGATATGGTGATGAACGGCTACGAAATCTGCAGCGGCGGTGTGCGTAACCATAACCCGGCCGTACTGTATGAAGTATTCGGATTGCTCGGCTATAGCCGGCAGTATGTGGAAGAGAAGTTTGGTGCCATGCTGCGGGCCTTTACCTACGGTGCGCCGCCACACGCGGGCTGTGCCTTTGGCATTGATCGCATCCTGATGGAGTTAATCGGCGAGCACAACGTCCGCGAAACCCTCGCCTTCCCCAAAAACGGCAGCGGTGTCGACGTCATGATGGACTCACCCGCACAGGTAGACCCCGGGCAGTTAAAGGAGTTGGGGTTGTCGTGACAGCTTACCTCGTCACTGGTGTTGCAGGCTCTGGCAAGACAACGTTGCGTAACATATTTCGCAGTCGAGGATACCAAACGTACGATATCGACGAAGGCTTTGCAGGGTGGGTACACAAAGAGACGAATATCCCAGCGGCAGAAACCGATAAGCCAGTAGAGCCGCTTAATTTACATCATGAATGGCGAGTTATCAGTGGTAGGCTGGAGAATATTATACGGCAGTCTCATGGACTGACGGGTGTCTTTGGCTCGGCCCATGATTTGTATCAGTATGCGTATTTGTTTGACGCTATTTTTCTCCTTGAGTATCCGAGCGAGGAAGTCTTGCGGCAGCGAATCGCTCAGCGTCCAGCCGGTAGCTACGGTCAGGAACCTGGCGAGCTAGAAAATATCATTCGCTATTGGCCAGTCTACGAAGATAACTTTCGGAAGATTGGCGCAACGACCATAGATTGCACACAGCCGAGTGACACAGTGTTGCGGACAATCCTTACGCAAGTAGATCCACAAGCAAAGGACGCTCTATGAGCTGGGATCTCACCGCAATCAAAACAAAACGCCATATTCAGTCGGTTGGTGACTTGACGGAAGAAGACTGCGTGCCGCTCGAGCACCAGCAGATGATTACCGAGCTCAAAAAGATTACCAAAGCATGCGGTGCGCAGCTAGACACTCGCGACCCGTCGTGGCTTGTTATGCAGAAGAGGGAGTGGCTGATTGAATTTAGTCTGAGCAAACACAGGGAACAACTCATCACTATGGGGCTCAGCGTCAGAGGTAGTAAGGAGCCAACGGAAGTGTTTGCTTATCTCATCCAGGAGCTTGGCATGCGACTGGTGGAATGGAGCACCGGCGAGTTCCTGGATCTATCAAAGCAGAGCAGCTTCCAGCACTGGCAGGAGTGGAGTGATCGGGTGCTGCAAAATAGTGCAAAATTACCAAAAGCATAAGCGCGTGTGCGATTACGGGAGCTGTGGGATAGCTAGTTACGATAGCTCTATCGTTTCTACCCGCTGATACTTCACTCCAACCTCAGTTGCCGCTGCTGTGCAAAGTGTATCAATCAATCCCTTGCCAGCGTTACTCAAGATGGCGTCATGAACAGGGAAGGCCAGGCGTGGCGCGACAGCCTGCAAGAAACTACGTACCTCGGAGAATTTGAGCCATGGTGCAGCTACAGGCAGAGCGAGGACGTCGATGGGGCGCTGAGGCAAAGCGAAGGAATCACCGGGGTAGTAGATACGATCGTTGATCAGCGCGGCAAGGTTGTGGAGGCGCGGAATGTCTGGGCTTACCGCAGCGTGCTCACCGCCAAAAAACTCAAGCGTGAATGGTCCGATCTGGCGCGTATCACCAGGCACTGCGGCTATTGCATGGCGGACAGAGAGTGTGCCCTCTGGCAAAGATATCGTTGTGTTATCTACAATGATATCCTTAACACTTATAATTTCTGCCTCAGGAAATGCCTGCATAATACGCTTGATGAGCGCAGGGCTACAGTGGTCAGGATGGGCATGAGTAATGAGAACTGCCGCTACCTGCTGCGGCATAACAAAGTCGTCGGTGTATACACCTGGGTCGACGACCAAGCTTTGGCCGTCAATTGTAATAGTGAAGCAAGAGTGGGCGAATTTCGTCAGCGTTGTCATATATCTAGTATAGCGGAGAAGAGGGTGAAGCGATAGGTTGCTTCTTGCCGTGGTACTGGTTGAGAATATTTGACTGGTGTCAGTAACTAGAGGGCTCACTATAGTAAAGATACATATGTACGCTTCTAAATCGCTTCCTAGTGCGGGAGCTGAAAAGCATAACTATGGCGTAGTAGCAATTTCTGATATTTCACAGACAGAATAGTAGGCAGGAGGGAGATGGTTCTGAAAGCAAGCTAGGAAACCATTGTGCTACCACCAGAAATATGGCATCATGTCTGTATGAACAAAACCATTCTCTTTGTACCGGGCTTCCAAGAAGGGCGCGCCGACCGTGATTACGATACACTGATGAACCGCTGGCGAGCAATGGGCTACGCGGTAGAATTTGTACCAATCCAATGGCATCGCACTATGCAAAAACAGTGGTTGCAGACGCTACAAGAGTGGTATCAGCAGTATGATCCAGCTGAGACCATTCTAGCTGGCTTCTCGTTTGGGGCGTGTATTGCATTCTTAGCGGCGTGTGAGCAGGCACCGAGTGAGCTGTGGCTCTTCTCGCTGTCACCATCATTTGCAGAGTGCGTGGAGTATTGGTCTGGGCGTGACTGGCGCGTGATTGGCAAGCGGCGGCTCGAATATGCCAAACAGGTGAGTTTGGTAGCGGCTGCGCAGCATATCGCGTGCCCTGTGCAGATTTTCGTTGGCTCGGAGGAGTTTATTAAATGGCCAGAGATGAAGCTTGTCTTTGATACTGCTATGCAGCACATTCCCGCCGTCCATGGCACAGTGGTAGAAGGCGCTGGGCATGCGGTAGATGATCCACGGTATGTGGCGGCGGTGTGCGACGCAATAGAGCGGTAGCTATGGTATAATATAGGTAATTATGACAAGAATACACGACACTTTACCGCAAAAACCTGAAGAACACCTTGACCTTTTAGGGGGGTAAAAGAAAAAGTTCACCTCTTCGGTGTGGCTGCAATCAAGTGGGCGCTTCGTCGTGTTGAGGATAGCTATTGGAAGCCTGGAGACCCGATAACGCGTTTTACCATTTTTAAAGAAGGTGAACGATATGATCTCTCAGATACCGATGGGATTATCCCGAATATCAGCAAGACAACGCCTATTGATGTGATTGGTGGGACGATGACGGTATTTGCACCAGGTGAAGAAGAGAGGCTTTTGCAAGCACTACGTCAGGAAGATTAAGTAAGCAATAATAAGAGCTACGCTAGCCGTTTCTTGGCTAGCGTAGCGTGAGCTTTAGCTTTATTGTATGTGCTTTGTCTCTACATCCTGCCAGTCGCTGTTGTGCTGGAGCTCGGCGTTGTCACCAGCGAAGACCGCTTTTGCTTCGGTATTGTCGCTCAGCGTCCAGAGGAACCAGGCAGTCATGTAGGCATCGCCATATTCCAGTACATCTTTGTGGCCAACGGTCTTGCGCCGCGCGATGACGCTTGGTTTATCTGTGCTAAGGGCTTGGAAGTTCTGTTGTAAGTCGCCCAGTGGGCTAATGGCAAGGTTGTCGCTTGGGCCAGTGCCAGCCATCATGTAGGTGGCTGTCTTGAGCTTGCTGGTGTCGTAGTGCCAGTTGTTGCCGTTTGCGATGCCATGGCCAACTGCGCTAGCAGTGTAGAGAGAGGTATAGCGGTTACTATTGCCGTATTTTGTCGCGGCATTGACAGCACCGGCTCCGCCTTGGGAATGCCCGGTGATGCCGATCTTGCTCGTATTGACAAATCCCTTGATAGGGCTGCTCTCGGCAGTGTTGAGTTCTAGTGCGGTATCAAGCATGGTCGATGTCGTTGCACCAGTGCCTGTCCAGCCATCCTCATTGCCAATAACAACAAAACCCCAGCTAGCCAAATGCTCGAAGATTGGCGCATAAGTAGACGCAGGTGTAGCGGTTCCATTGACCATCAGTACAAGTGGGAAGGTTTGGCCCGGAGCGGTGCGCTGTGGGGTGTAGATATGATACTCTTTGATGGCTGCGTTATCGCTGTGATGAGTGTGGTGCGTAACGTGGTAGGGGCCAGGCTTAGTATAACGCTGCTCTAATGTGCCACTAGGGCTCAATTTCGCAGCGTAACCCTTTGCCACGCCGTCATCGCCAGTGATACTTTGGTTGAGATAGTTCATATAAAGCACAAACAGCACAAAGCACACGAAGAGTATTGCTATGATGATACCCAGAATTTTCAGAAGCTTTTTCGCCATTGCTATATCCTCCTTTAGCTAATAATAGTAGTGGTACTCTTTACTATACACCGAGTGTATAGTAATGGCAAGGGGGAGCGATATTCTTTTTACTCGACATATTTTGGCTATGTTAGTAAGAGATTAAGTGACTTTACTCCTTGGTTATGGCAATGAAGCGCCTAAGCATTGCACTCACAAGAGCCAACGGTATATACTGATGAGCATGTACGAACAAGAACTTCATACCGCGCAGCGGATTGCTCGCGAGGCGGGCGATATTATGCGCCGCTATTTTGATGGCGACCAACAGCGCCAGACCAAGGCGGATGGCACGCCAGTGACAATTGCCGATACAACAATCAACTCGCTGGTGATCCAGCGTCTCCACGAGACCTTCCCGAACGATGGCGTCATTGGCGAAGAGGAGAGCACGACGGGCTATGGCCTCGGGCGGAAGTGGCTGTGCGACCCAGTCGACGGCACAAAGGCCTTTACCTGGGGTGTGCCCACAGCAATGTTTTCGCTTGCGTTAGTGGTTGATGGTGTGCCAACCGTCGGCGTTGGCTATGAACCAATGACAGATCGGCTCTACTGGGCAGTGTGTGGCCATGGTGCCTTTTGCAATGGTACGCGGCTACAGGTGAATCACCAGACGCTTGCCGAGGGGATCTTTGCTGCGTCGTGTAGCTATGCAAATATCCGCCGCCATGAATATTATGATAAGCTGATCGAACGCAAGGTGAGCACAGCAAGCATTAGTGGCGCAGTAGCCAAGAGTGTTCGCGTGGCTGAGGGGCGCTTCGTTGGGTATTATGCCGAGAAGGTGAATGCGTATGATATGGCAGCAGTGCATGTTATTGTTGAGGAGGCTGGTGGTAAGATAACGAGTGTATCGGGCCAGCCGCTTAATTATGCGCAGCCATTTCGTGGCGCGCTTGTGTCTAATGGTGTCGTGCACGATGAGTTGATAGCAATAGTGCACGATGAGTGCTCATAAATACCGCACGCTACCAAATGGTATTTTGCGCTTCATCTGCGTGGCAATGCCGAGAGTATCGGCTGGCTGGACGGTGTGTGGGCCGTAGAATTGGTTGATCTCGTCGATTGCGGCAGTGAGAGCGTGGCGAGCTGATGGGTCGTCGAAGAGTGCGAGCTGTGCGTCTGTCTCGCTTGTGAGAAGATAACACGACATACCAATCTCATAGGCGGGCAGTGGCATCGACTTGGTGAGTCGCTTGACGATATGAAAGAGCGTGACGCCATCACATAGTGGATGCTCGCGGCGCTCGTGGTTGTGCCAGCGGCCTGTTTGATAACTTTTGGCATAGAGGCGCACACCACGGGCACGCACGTATTGCTGCCGGAGCGCAGCCGCGATGTCTTCGCAGAGGACGTGGAAGCGGCGCAAGACTTGATCGTAATTGAGGTTTGGCTGATCAAGGACGAATTGTCGCCCGACTGTCTTAAGCGGGCGCTCATCACTATCTACCTCCCAACCACGCAGCCGCTTATACCAGTCGCGCCCTGGCTTGCCATGAAATACCATGTGCTCGAGCGTTGCTTCGTCTGCAGCCAGAAAATCCAGTGGTGTCTGGATACCAACCTGGTGGAGGCGCTTGCTGTAGCCAGTGGCAATACCAGTGAGGTCTTCGAGCGATAGTGTAGCGAGTACTGCGTGAAGATTATCTGCAGTGATGCAAGTCAGGCCGTCAGGTTTATTGATACCGGCAGCAATCTTAGCTAGCCAGCGGTTGGTGCCAATGCCAACATTGCAGCGCATGTAGTCGCCAACCTCGCTACGGAGGCGCTGCTTGATCTCCTGGCCAATCGTCAGTGCGCCGCGCGCCCGGATGTCAGGCGGGCTTTGGCCTAGGTCGATTACCCCCTCATCAATGCTTTTCATGGTGGCACTGGGCGAGTAGTCGCTGAGGATGGTTGCAAGTCGGTGGTAGACATAGCGATACTTGGGTGGATCGCTTTCTAGCGGAACAATATCAGGGCAAAGTAGCCGCGCTGCGGGTAAGCGCATACCGGTGTGTACGCCACGCGCTTTGGCTTCGTAGCTTGCAGTGACGATAGTCGCATGCTGGTTACGCCGATTAACAATAACAACTGGTCGGTGGCGGAGTAACGGCCGAGATTGCTGCTCGATCGTGGCAAAGCAGCTATTAAGATCGATATGCATCATCAGTGGTGGGGCGGGATTGATATTGCTATGAGACATGATCGGCCTCGCGTGTGAGTCGCCATACCAGTGTGATACTGTCAAACTCGAGGCGGTAATCAGCCTGCTCATCTGTTACATCGAAGATATGCACCGTACGTGCACCGCGCTGATGCTCGAAACCCAGGCCGATTCGCCTGATCGTCACTTCCTGGCCATTGCCGCGCCGAAATTTGACTGGTTGACATGGCTGGTGCCCACGCCGAAAAATCGCTACCACCTCCACGACTTCATCAAGATATAGTTCATCATCCATTGTTCTTAGTATAGCGCATGAGCTAGGTACGGTCGACGAGTGAAAACATAGTAGCAGAGGTGGAGTGTGCTTATAGCTAAGCGATGCATTGTGCATTGCTGGGCTGGTGTTTCATGTGACTTGCTTCTACTTCGCAAGAAAACGCCTGCGGAGGCGAATAAAACCTAACCTTTTGCATAGGACTAAAGGAAAATTACGCGCAGCTCTTACATACTGTATTGCCTCGCACAAGAGCATAGCGAAGACGAAGAAGAGGAAATTTTACAAAACGAACAGCGCCAGCCGTTCTTGGCTAAGTTGTCTAATAAAGCTAATATAACAGAGCGGCGCTGCTCAGAAAATTACTTCTGTTTTTTGCGGTTCTCGATAAACATCATAATAAGCCAGATAATGACGACGATTGCGGCGAGCGAGAGTAGTCCGTTGATGATCCATGCGGCTAACTTCAGCACGGCACCAAGCAGCCACGCGGCAATAATGACGATAGCGATTGTAAGAATAAGTCGAGATAGTTTCATCCTTCTAGTATACTATACTCTATGGACACAGCGCAATTCCAGGCCATGATATGGCACAAAGCCAAGCAGCTTTACCGCCCTATGCCGTGGCGCAGCCAACCAACGCTGTACTATGTGCTGGTCAGCGAGCTGATGCTGCAGCAGACGCAGGTAGCGCGGGTGCTACCTAAGTTTGCCGAGTTTACTGCGCAGTTCCCAACCATCGAGGCCCTGGCGGCGGCCCAGCTGCCGGCGGTGCTGCAGGCCTGGCAGGGCTTGGGGTATAATCGGCGGGCCAAGTACCTACACAGCGCGGCGCAGGCGATTGCCGCTGGTGCACCTATAGCGACGCAGGCCGACCTGATGGCGCTGCCTGGCATTGGTGCCAATACCGCTGGGGCCATCATGAATTACGTGCATCAAACCCCGACCGCCTTTGTAGAGACCAATATCCGCACGGTGTATTTTAATCACTTTTTTGCTGGGCAAGAAGGTGTGAAGGATAAGGATGTGCTGGCGCTGGTGACGCAGACGATGGATACAGCTCGCCCACGTCAATGGTTCTGGGCGCTGATGGACTACGGCGCTGAGCTAAAGGCGGCGGGGAAGGGTCAGCTCGGCACCAGCCGGCACTACACGCGGCAGTCGCGCTTTGCTGGTAGCCTGCGCCAAATGCGGGGCGAGATTGTGCGGCGCACGGCGCAGGGGCAACCACTGAGCGCCGTTACCCAGGAGCTGCACAGTGACCCGCGTTTTGCTGCCGCGCTGGATGGACTACGGAAGGATGGGCTGGTATGAGTGAGTTGGTACTCACGCGAGCAGAGGCTATCGCGCTATGTCACACGTGGGCGCGGATGCTTCGCCGCGAGTATACGATCGACATGCTGGTAAATGACTACGGCGATGGCGTGCTTATGTCTGACCAGCTAGCCTATCCGCTCGAGATGCAGCCATGGATCACGCCAGAGGCAGAGCCGCTCCTCTGGGCGATTCGCGACCATGCGGTCGACGTCGATATTGACCATACCCGGCGAGCTGATTGGGAGAAGCTACTGGAGCTGATCGATCAGCTACCAAAGAGTGAGTCATAAGATATGTGGAGAACATTAGCGCTAGATAGTGCGTGACAATAGCAGCCTTTCTGACCTATGACCTGCACCGAGCTTCCTATGCAGACAATGAATATCTAATAGGTATATTTATTTTTTATGGAATGTACGGAAGTCATGGTGAGACAATAGCCACATAACGAAGATTTAAGGCAATAAGACTCTTGACCACTCCTACAGCTGCACGCCAAGCCACCCAGCGAGCACTGTTCCAGCGCCATAGGCAAGGGCGGCAGCAATAGCACCGAGGGCAAAGGTTTGTAGGGCAGCGACGAGTGGATTCTCACCACCAACTTTGCCCTTGATATAGCCAATTGCTACAAAGGTGAGTGCCGTAGCTCCCGAGCTGATATAAAACAGCAGAGGATGAGCCGCGCTCGAGCCGCGTGCCAGCACATGGGCAAGATAGGGGATAACAGGCACACTACCAACAACGACAAAGGCAGCAAAGGTCATGAAGCCGATGATTTTTGGTGAGGCGCGTTTGCTTGTACTCCGCGCCGACTCATCGTGCTCAGCACTGGCCGCGAGGTAGGCGCTAGCACCCATCGAGAAGCCATCGGCGATAAGGTTAGCTGCGCCCAGCACCAAGATAATTGCACTCGAGATACCCGCGCCAGCACTGGCTGCTACCACAGCAAAGGTTGTGACAGTACCATCGACTGCACCATAGACAAATTCAGAAATATAACGTTTGAGGACAGGTTTCATATTCATAACTTGGTTAGTATAGCATAGTGTAGTACAAACGCAAAAAGTTGCACTTTGGATGGGTGAGGTGTTTTGATACTGTCATCACACCTATATTCTCAGAGTTTTTGTACTATACATTGGTGACTGCTGAGGATGAGTCTCTCGGGCTAAGCGCAAAATGATGAGCACAATCGATCACGTTTCATCATATAAGACGCAACCACGAGCGGCTAGTGGAGATATGATGAAGATCATAAGATGGAGGTAGTAATGGGCGTCTAACCAGTGAAAGGAGCAATGAATATCTGAGCAGAATGTTCATCGTAATAGTGTGCAAAAATAAGTATGGGGCGATAGATAGGCTGTAGATCTAGCCTACCGCTCGTTTGATTGCTTAGGCTTAAGGAGGAGCTGATTGCGCTCGGCAGTGCGCGTCCGCGCCTCATCTAGCAGAGTGATACCTTCTTGCGAGCTGAGGCTAACGATCCGCACATACTCGCTCTTGGTCTTCTTGTCGTAGCCCGAGACAGCAACGAGGCCGAGTTGTTCGTCGGCATAAATGACGTTCTCTTTCTCGCCGCTGTAGTCGATTTTGTTAAATAGGCTTACATCTAGCAGTGCCGTACCGCGGCCATTGTCCCACGTGGCAAAGACACCAATGCGGCGCTGCACTGCATCTAGATCGGTTGAGTCAAATGGCGTATCTTTATCGATATACTCGATGATTGGCGCAAAGATCAGTGTATCGGCCTTGGGAAGGATCGTCTTGAGTGCGTGGTCAGCGGGTAGCGAGTACGCCAAGGCAAAGCGCTTGCGAAAGTCATACGAGAGCGGGTAGCGTCCATCGGTCGATGTGGTGCACTCGACCTGGTGGCGCGAATCAAGGAAGGTAAGTTCGGCGGGCGAGTATATTGGTTTATGCTCCTCTGTCGCGGTGACCTCATTCGTTATTTGGCTCACCTTTGTATCTGCATCGGTGTAGACCATAGAATTACCCATAACAGTGACGGGGGAGGCGTATTCATTCACGGCGTCCGACTTATCGCGCTTGCTGAGGCCGCAGCCCATAGCAAGCAGTTGCTGGATGGTATCGACAGCACAATACTGCGTTATATTGCCCTCGGCATCAGTAATGAGGCAGTCCATCACCATCTCGTGCCCCATGCCTTTGCCGAACTGCTTTTCTTTGCTGGGGTCGCCGTTTTTCTCATCTCTCGAGAGTACGTGCCCAATCTCATGGCTGTATACATTGCCACCAGTCTTGTTGCTCAGCACGAGCACCATCGGGCCGTTGCCGCCCTTGGCTTTGTCTTCATCGGTGCTCTGGAAGGCAAGGCCGAGTACGTCATTCTCCACACCTGCTGTGTTAACAGCCATCAGCATGAGTGAATGCTCACCATCCTGCACGTCTAGCTGCTCGCGGTATTCTTCGGCGATTTTTTTGATTTGGTCGTTGGAGTAATAGTATTCGGTTGTGCCATCCTCCTTGGTGCGGGTGCTGTCTGGCGCAGTGTTGCAGACGAACTCGGTCATGTGGAACTGATATGCATCGCGAGTTGTATGAGTGATGCGGCCAGTGTGGACGCGCACTTCTTCGTATATTTCTTCGTTGGTCTTGCCAGGCTCGAAGCCAGCGGCATTAAGAGCCACAACACCAAGCCGGACAACAACCGGCTGGAATGAATCATTCTCATGGTCTTGGCACTGCTCTGCAGAAGGCTGAGGGGTGTCGCCGCTGGGGAGTAGTGCACTAAACACTCCCAGGCCAGCCATCATTAATACCTTGCGGCGTGGTAAACCTTCTGGTGTTTGGGTTGAGCCGTCTGGCGCAACTTCGGATTTTGAGCGAGTCATAGTAACTATCTTATATCACGAAAGGGGTAATAATGTCAAACTATGTTGGCTTACGCTGTGTAGTTCTAGCTATCTGCAGCTTAAGATCCTTCTTTTGCAATATTAGCTCATTCTCTTATTTTGTTATTTTCTCTTTTGTAAGCATAAATAAAGCTGAGCTACAGAGATAAAAGTAGATTAATAGAAAAATAAAACTCGCTTATTACTTAAAGCGAGCTTTAGGTGCGCTGCCAGCGTGAGGTGCTATTGCTGCTCGGTTGGTGCTTGTGTTTGTTGCTGATTCTCGGTGTCGCTATTAGTAGAGAAGAGCTGGAGTGATTCATCGCTCAGCACATTAGGATCAAAGGTGCCATCGGCGATCTTGCTGCGGCGCTGTTGATACATCTTTTTGAATTCATCAAGCGATTCTTTCGTAACGCTACCTTCGGTACTATACGTCTCGGGCGCAGCATCGCGAGCGGCTTGCTTGCGTACCTCCTGGAAGCCAGGCCGACTGAGATCAACCTGCGCTGCGCCACTGGTGTTGTACATATCCATAGCGATCCACACCATGACGCCCGCAATAGCGATCACCCCACAGATCATCACCAAAAAACGGTGCTCGCGCATGGTGCTCAGTTGGTGCTCGAAGTCGAGTTTATTGGGCTGGTTGGGCTGGCTGCTGGGCACTCGGCACCTCCTTCTTGGCAGGGAATTGCTTACTATAAAATACGTCGAACTGTGAGCCATATTGGCTCAGTAGCTGGTTGAGTCGCAAAGCGACATCAGCTACTCGTTTGCGATGTTCGCGCACGGGCTTGATGCGGTAGTAGAACTCGACCGGTTGGTCGGTGCAGTCGATACGTAGCAGCTCAGATAGCTTCTCCTCGTATTGGCGGTATTCGCTGCGGAAAGCGGTAAGCTGGGTATTGTATTCTACCGTCGTCTTGGCCAACTCCACACCATCGAGTCGGTTGAGAGCGATGCGGCTATTAAGTGGTGCCATCAGACGGGTGGCAATCACCTCATACTGCTGTCCTTGGTTGACCCGGACAAGCCCATCGTTGGCGTGGATGCGTCGCAGGGTAGACTTGACGCGGACGCAGTTTTGTTTTATTTGAGTGAGTTGATCGTTGCTGAGCGGTGCAGCAGGCTCGGCATAGGCCGGAGAGCCAAGTGCAGCAGTAGCAATCATAACAACAGCAAGAAAAGTGCGCTTCATAGCTCCCCATTATGACGCATCAGAGGAGATTGGTCAAATGATTTATCTTTAAAATAATTACGTAATCGCTGCTGCGATAAAGGCGATAACTATCACTAATATTGGTATCCCAAAGCCCATGATGAGAGCCATATTGACGCTTTTGTCGATGATAATATTGTCGCGCTCGAGGTCATCGATGATCTTGGCGAAGGGTGCATAGATTTGGATAGCAGCCCACCACCAGTCGTAGTCGTTGTCGAGGGCACGCTCGATGGTGTGATCATAGAGAACACCGCCAGTACCAGGCGACACCGCGGTACCAAGACCAATCAGCAGCTGAGCGCTTACTCCGGCAAAGTCGAACTGGATGCGTTGGCCATTGACCCACATAATGATAAAACTTGCTTCGGCTGCTGCTTTGGTAATCTGTTGTGGATCAACATCGAGCGTCACGCCAACCATTTGGTTTGTTTGGGGGTTACAATCAATGGCGCGGATGCGATTGGTCGTCGTCCATTCGAGAATACAAGGGACTTGGCTCAAGATGGTGCGGTTGTGGTAGTGCAAGACGGGTGTTGCCATAACGAGTGGTGTGCCGTCGAAAACACTGCTGTAGTTGGCGTCCATCGCTGCTGGTGCAGGCTGTGGAGCTGGCTGTATAACAAGAGGAGCCGGCTGCTGGACGGGTGATTGTTCAGCTGGCTGGGTGAGACTATCCTGGAGCGTTGGCTCTAATGGCTGCTGTGGCTGTGTTTGTACTAACTGCTGTGGATAATATGGTGGTGGCGCAGGCTGAGTCTGGGGTAGGGCCGCCAGCTGTGATCGATTAGGATAAGAAGGAAATTGCTGATTCATGAGCGTATTATACTATACTGGTAAATACGCGATGTGTCTTAACAGAGGTCATATACCTTGAGATCAGGACTTCATTAAAGCATAATAGCTCAGCAGGAGTATCCGTTACGCAGAATGAATTTTTGTTGTGGCGGGAGCAATGCATACGCAATAGAGGTTATTTGTGCTTGCCTGGCGAGGCTGCGCCGAGCTCGATGTGCTCTTTTTCAAACTCACGCAGAATCCGTCGCCGCATCTCGGCCGTGAGGGCCCACTGGTCGGATGGCTGGGTCTTGCCGGAGACAACGAGGCTAATCGACGACGCATTGAAGTCGCCAAGAATGTCGAAATGTGGTGGCTCGATCACTTTGCGCTGCCATTTTTCCTCGCCAGAAATTTCCTCACCAATCCGATTGATGATATCGCTGGCGGTACTAATGTTGGTGTCAGGTGCAACGGTAATGGTGAAGTATACTTTGCTATAGCCCATCGTCTTGTTGATGACATGCTGCACCACACCATTAGGGAAGAAGTGGACATTGCCCTCGACATCGCGGATCACTGTGGAGCGCACGCCGATCCGCTCGACCGTCCCGCCAAAGCCATCGATCTCGATAATATCTCCTACCCGATACTGGTTTTCGCTAATAATAAATACCCCTGAGAGAAAATCCTTAACGAGCGACTGCGCGCCAAACCCGAAGGCAACACCAATAATCCCTGCGCTCGCAAACAGTGGTGCAAGAGCTGCACTATTGAAAAAATGAGTAAAGATAGCATAGCCCGCAATCACCACGACAATAATGCGCCATACATTAGCAAAGAGCCCGCCCAGCGTCTTGTGCCGCTTCTCGAGATCCTTCTTAGGCAGCGTACGCTGATATGTGGTAACGAAGGCATGCCGTGTCAGCCACATCACTACGCGTGGCCCCACCCAATACAGTGCAATCGCCACGATAATAATAATGATAATCTCTAGTGCAGTGATCTCAGGTGAGGTAATTGGCTTCATAATATGGTAGTATAACAGATGTGAATGATGAATTAAACCAGCTTGTGCTTACCTTGCAGCGTGGTGGCGTGGCAGTACTCCGGACTGATACACTGTATGGCATTGTTGCCCGAGCAGATAACGAAGCGGCAGTAGCGCGGGTGTATCGACTTAAGCGGCGTGATAGCAATAAATCATCCATCATCCTTGTGGCTGATGCCAGCCAAACCTATGCCGATGTACCCACCTTACCGTCGCTTGATACCTCTCAGCCCACGAGTATCTTGCTCGATTCGCCCCATGCCCCGCAGTGGTTACGCCGCGCTAATGATATGCTGGCCTATCGCCAGCCGCAGCTGCCGTGGCTCCAGGCGGTCTTGCGTCAGACTGGCCCGTTGATCGCTCCCAGTGCCAATCTCGAAGGGCAGCCGCCCGCCCGCACTATTGCTGAGGCTCGTGCGTATTTTGGTAATGGTGTCGATTACTATTATGATGGCGGCACTGTGCCGACTGATACGCCACCATCACGCTTGGTACGGGTGCTATCTGATGGGGTAGTGGAGCGACTCAGGTAGAGCATAATAACCTGAGAAAAAGTTAGAAGCTTACCTAGTGATGTAAGTATTACAACATTTTTTAGAGAGATTCTCTTTACTCGAGTGAAAAACATGCTAGACAAATAGTGAATTCTCATACCTCACCCAAATAACGTGGAGCGTGGGGTCACCCGCGAAAGAGGCCATGTGATTCAGGTATAATAGACTCATGACGTATCTTGACCCTCAGCAATTTATCATCACTCGCAAACGCAAGAAATATCGCTTTGCTAAGTTCCATAACGCCACCAACTGCTACGAGTACGACGAATGGTGCCAGGCAACACCAGAGGTGCGGCAGAGTGCGACAGTGCTCGAGGTTGGCGCTGGTACCGGGATGTTTAGTGTGGAGCTAGCGGCGCAGTACCCGGATGAGGTGTTTGTGGCACTGGACGTTAAGGGTGATCGCTTGCAAAAAGGTGCATACACGGCGCTCGAGCGTGGCATCACCAATGTGTTGTTTGTGCGGGCTCGGGCCGATCAGATTGGCGAGCTCTTTGCTGCTCACTCACTCAAGCAGTTGTGGGTGACTTTTCCTGATCCATTCCCTAAGCGGCGCAGTGCTGGCCGGCGTCTTACCCACCCAACATTTTTGCGCCAGTACGAGCAGCTGTTGCGGCCTGGTGGCTCGCTTTTGCTCAAGCATGACGATCGTGATTTCTTTTGTTGGAGCCTGGAGCAGCTCGTTGCCTGTCAGTGGTCGATTCGTGAATTATCTTTCGATCTCCACGAGTCGTCACTGCCTGATGAATACAAGACGCTCACCGCCTACGAACAGCGCTGGATGAGTGAGGGGAAAGCGATTGGCTGCGTGCGAGCGACGACCGGTGATGGCCAGTAGTACCGCTTCGTAGCAAGATTACATACTCACCTGACTGAGCTCTAGCATGCCGTGTTGCTGGCTCGCTAGTGCGTTATTTTTGTAGCGTTGATCATAACTAATATCTGTGCTGCACCACTCGGGAGGGCAGAATGTTTCAGCACGTAGTGTTGCCTCGGTCTCGCGGCCACGAAACTCAACTTCAGCAGTGACGAGCTTTCCTTCAAGGTTGCCGTGGTAGATATCAAGCTCGATTGTATGCTCGTTGCTATCAGGGTCGGTGTAGGGTACATAGTAGCGTGTTTTTTCGATGCGCTTGCCCTTGGTGAGTGGCCATAGCGAAGCAAAGGTTGCTTCATTAATAATGATATTTTGCTCATCTCGCACGACAGTACCACCCGATTTTACCGTGAGCTCAAAACGTTGCCCATCACCAAAACGCCGGACGCGTGTCTCCGATCCATCACTGCTGTGCGCGAGATAGCCCTGACTGATGTCGATATGATCATATGAGTCAATATCTGCTGGTATCTTATCAAGATTGACTAAAAATTTACGCTCAACTTCTTTGAGCTGATTGGGACGCTCAGGGACGTGAGAACTCATCATGTCGGCAGATTTTTCTTGTGCATAGCATGTCTCAAAATGATAAGCTAGGTTTGCATACAGCTCAGCAAGCTCAGGAAATTCTGTGCCAAATCGCTGAGTGAAGCTCTCGATGAGCTTGTCGTGTGCTGCTTGCAATTCAGCAAGATTTTTAATGCCATAGTCCTCTTCGACTACTCGCACCCCTTGCCCAACAATATCCATCGCTACTGGAAGAATCTTATCGACTGCTCGTACAAAGCGTGCTTCGGGTGTGTTTTGTGCTTCATAGCGCTCTAGCCCCTGACGCATAACGGGCGGAAGACGCTGTAATAATGTGTGGGCTGCTTGCTGCTCGTTTTGTTGTTTGATGGAAAGCTGCACAGGGGTAAGGTCGAACGTTGCGACATCGCCAGTGGCAATCTCGAGCAGCTCGTGGACAGTTGCAAATTGCTGCACCGTATCATTATCCAACTGCGGATAGAGACAGGCACGTAATTCTGGCGCAAGGGCGGCAAGCGACCAACTATGCTCTGCGTCATTCTCGCGCTCGCCACCGGGCCGACGTGGCACGCGCACTACATCGGCCAAATCACAGCTTATCTCCATACTCTGCAGTGCAATATGGCACAGCTGACTTTGGACTGGTGATGGTGTGATACCTCGTTCGTGTGACGTGTGTGGTGGATAATTGTGTTCTGGCAGCCAAGTCGTTGGCGTGTGATTATATTGGTTATTATTGTGGTGACTATTGTATGGCAGGTTATTCATATCACTACCATAGCGTGCTATAGTAAATATGGATAGATAGGATAATTTGAGTCAAATATGTTTGAGCAAAATACGATTAACCACCATATCCAAAGGCGTATTTTAAGTGTGCTGTGCTACCGTAAGATGGCTCGCTTTCGTGATCTGCGCCCGCCACGGGTGGATACCAATCTCTTTAGCTATCATCTCAAGGTGCTGATTCGTCACCAGCTTGTCCAAAAAGTGCCAGGTGGCTATAGCCTGGCACCACGTGGTTTGGCGTATGTCGATCGGGTTAGTACAGACAATATGCTGGTTCGGACTCAACCTAAAATCGTAACCATGCTAGTGGTGCAAAATAGTAATGGTGACGTCTTACTCCAACAGCGCACTAAGCAGCCCTACATTGATACCTGGACGCTCCCTTACGGCAAACTCCACATCGATGACAGATCTATCCAAGCGGCAGCTCAGCGCGAAGCGGCGGAAAAGATTGGCGCTATAGACCTAGTACTGCGGCATGCAGGCGAATGCTATATTCGTGTTTGGGCAGACAAGGCAATTCTTTCAACCACGCTTGCTCATGTGTTTTATGGGGCGACTGATGATATCACTCCGCACGAACGGCTCATTTGGGTGCGCCCACACAAACTGGCGCAGTACACGCTTGCACCAGCAGTGGAGCAGATTGTAGCGCGGGCATTCTTTCGCGATCCATACTTTTTTGAGGAGTTTGACGACGTATTAGATTAATAACAAGGAGGATATATGAAGATCGACGACTACGCACAGCAAGCAATCACTACCCTGAGTAGTGACTATGCCTACGGTGATGCCAATGCCCAACTAATGGGTATGGTGCTAGGTCTGGGTGGTGAATCGGGCGAGGTGCTCGAGAAGTTCAAGAAGCTATTGCGTGACCAACAGGGTACAATAACTGAGACAGATAAGCAGGCAATCATTAAGGAGCTGGGTGATATTTTGTGGTATGTAACGGCAGTAGCACACTTGCTTGGTTCGAGTCTCGAGGAGGTCGCTCAGCGCAACAACGCCAAGCTCGCCAGCCGCCAGCAGCGCGGTCAGCTGCGGGGTAGTGGGGATGACCGGTAGAAATATAGCCTTCCAGGCTGGTTAAGCACGGCGCATCTATTGATTATTACGACTGAAGTTTCGTAGCGATGTCGTTGATGATAGTAGCTTCGGTTTCGGCTTGAGTGGCGCGCTGCACAGCGTGAACGGTGTGCATACCTGTTGCGGCGGCAGTGGCGATATTCTTCAACCGATCGTCAACAAACAGTACGGATTCTGGACAATGACATAAGCCCAGACGTCCCAACGCGTGAATGTATGTAGCGGGTGCTGGCTTGCGGTGGCCTGTCTCGTGGGAGAGCAAACAGGGGTCGAAGATAGCTTCGTCGTACACACCACTTTGCTGTAATACTTCGGCGTGCTCCGGGATGGTGTCGCTCAGGATACCAACGCGTAAGCCTTGTGTCGCCAGGTGGGCAGCGTATTCCATCACCTGATTGCGAATTGTGAGTGTCTCGCGAAAACCTTTGACAATGCTATCTTGCTGCGCATTCGTCGGGTGATCGCAGCCAAGCTCACGCCAGAATGTAGCACGATTAATCGTACCACTACCATAACGATGAATTGCGGCTGGCCAACGCTGGTCGAAGCCATCTGGGTTACCAAGTGCTTGGCGTACATCATTGGTTACATAATCATAATTGTCAATCAGGACGCCGCCGACGTCAAAGAGTATTGCTGTGATCGCTGGTGAACGCTCTACGATTACTGTGCTCCTTCTTGCGCGAGCTGCTGCCGTACCCAGCCATCAATCGTGCCTGCGCCCATGCAGAGCACAAGCTTGCCCTCAGCGCGGGCAGTTTGGATGGCGTGCCACAAGGCATCATCGAGTTCGGCATAGTGAACGCTACTACGGTTTGTTAGCTGCTCAGTAAGTTGCTGCGGGGTGAGGATGGATAGAGCTGGGTCTTCGCGGCTGAGGTAGGTTGGCAGCCAATAGATTTGCTCGGCGCGCTCCATACAGTCGGTGTATTGCTGACGGATCTCATGCTGACGGACGTTTTGATGTGGCTGATATACCAGCACAACGTGGTCGGACAACTCTCGTGCCATTTGCAATGTCGCGGCGATTTCTACCGGGTGGTGGCCATAATCGCTATACAGCCCAGTCCCAAGCCGCTCAAAGCGTCGCTGCACTCCCGGGAAGGTATTGATAGCTGCTCGAATGTGCTCGGGTGAGCCAAGCCTGAGCTGTTTACATGCCGTTGCCACCAGTGTTGCGTTTGCTCGGTTGTGGGCCCCTGCGAGTGTAAATTGCTGCACATCCTCATCTTCCAAGACACGCGCCCGCCGCCGTGGTGGTACAACGCCCGCATCGGCATCGCGCTGCCACATGATAGTATATTCGCTCTGCTCAAGGAAGCGGCTAAAGGCATCGGTGTAATCCTGCTTGGTAGGGTAGGTGTCCGGGTGGTCGTAGTCAACAGAGGTCAGTAGTGTGAGATGAGGGTGAAATTGCAAAAAGTTGCGGTCAAACTCATCACACTCATACACAAAGTAGCGGCTGTCTGGCACATAGTGGCCGCTGGGACCAAAACTCAATGTTGTACCCACCGAGTAACTCACTGGCTCGCCCAGCTGACGCAGCGCCCACACCATCAGGCCAGTTGTTGTCGTCTTGCCGTGGGTACCAGCGATGGCGATGAGCTGGAGGTCTTTCTCGTTGATGAGATAAGTGAGGAGCTCGTCGCGCTTAGCGGTATAGATGCCAAGTCGGTGTGCTAAGACGAGCTCGGGGTGATCGGGTGGTAAAGCTGCAGTATAGATAAACCAATCGATCGGGGTTTGTTGATGGCGATAGGCCAGGTATTCGCCTGTTTGGTCTTGTGAGACGGAGATGCCACGCTGCTCGAGTTCTTGTGTCTCGAGTCCAATGTGACTATCCGAGCCAAGCACACGGTGCCCTGCATCGTGTGCCAACTCAGCCAATGGCCCCAGGCCCACACCGCCGATTCCAGAGAAGTAGATATTCATACCCTCCATTGTACCGCCTCTGGCACAAAACCACCAGAGGTAGCTAAGGAGTGTGATTGTTCCACCTCGCGCCACTGGGTTCAATATTGAGGTTATGCTATACTAGACCCAAAGCATAAGTGGGCATACGTAGGGTACATAGCATGGCAAACAAACAGCAAGTCAAGCGGTCGATGAAGCGACTCCGGCGCATTAAGATGTGGCACCTGGTGCTACTGCTTATGGTGCTGCTCGTGCTGTCTGCAACCTTTTTGCGGCTCAATAATGTGGGAATGACTGAGCGGCGACGAGCAGTTCTCTCGGCTGACAAGGCAGGTAATATGGAGCAGATTCGCCAGCGCATCGCCGACCTCCAGCAGTATTCCTCTGCCCATATGAATACAGATACTGGCCCAATTTACCTGCAAGAGCAGTACAATCGCGACGTCAAGGCTGCGCTTAACGCCTCAATGAGCACCACCAATCGTGCCGGTCAAACCGCCAATGCTAAGGCCGATGCAGTGTGTAAGCCACGGTTCCATAGCTGGTCGATTGACTATGTGCGCTGTGTCTACGAGGAGCTCGGCAAGCTCAGTAGCACCAATGCTGGCCTTCAGACTGCCAAAATGCCCGACACCAGCCTCTACCACTACAACTTTAGTGCACCACTATGGTCGCCCGACTTTGCTGGCTGGACGATTCTCCTCACTGGCGTGGTCATCTCGGCCATTCTTGGGCGTATTGTGGGGATGATTATTTTGCGGATTATGCTGCGCGTTCAGTATCGAGCGGCGAAATAAATAGCCAAAAAATAAAAAACTACAACATAATTTACAACACGTACAACACGCATGATGGTCTTGAGCAAGCGTTCGCTGGGTGCTCCATAAAATTTATGCTTGACCCCTGTTTATCGTACAAAAATCGTACCAACATCTATCATACACAATAACCATAAGCAAAAAACAAAATTGCTTACCCTTGGCCGTTATCTCTGTAAAAAATCGTTACCAAAGTGTTGACATCCATTTTATGAGCATGTAGGCTAGGTTTTGTAAGATCAAATAGGAGGAGCACTATGGCTTACGAATATACTAGTTCGAATGGTACTACATACTACTTGCACACGCAAAAGGATGCGGTATTGCGCGGTGGCGTAAAGCGGACGATTTACTATTTTTGCAAATCACCAAACAACGGCAAGGGTGAGCCGTGTGACATGCCTGAGGGCTACTACGTGAAGGAGCACTCGCGCAACAAATTCCCCTTTGCTGCCAAGAAAGACGCGGCAAAGCCCACCAAAAAGGCTGCTAAAGCAACCAAATAACCCGGACACTTGTATATGAAAAAAAGACCTTTCTGTAACAGAAGGGTCTTTTTTGTTGAACTTAGTGCAAGAGAGGGCTACAAAGCAAGTAGAGTATGAGATGAAGTAAGCCGCGAGCCTATACCGCGTGACGATAACTAAGTTTGTATAGAGAAGTATGCTCTCGCACTACTCAGAGCGCTAGAGAGCGGCGCTCAGCGTGAGCTGCGGTTTTCTCTCGTTTTGCGCCGTTCGCAACAAGAGAGGTATGAGAAGAGGTGTGAGCGCATAAGCTGCGTATTAGCAATTAGCTATACGACATGTTATGGATTGGTGCAACGCTCCCCACATGCAGTGCCGGACGGACGCGCATTGGCGAACTACCACGAGTGGCTTTGCCGAGACGTTGGCGCACTTGGCCATGCAAGACTGTCCCTGAGACAGCGCTGCCATCAATCAATGCTTCACCAGCAAAGAGTGTACTTGTCCAGCGCTTGCGTTGTTCGCAGTCTGGTGCTTGGAGATTTTGCAAGACGAGTGCGCACCACAGTTGCCGGGTCATTAGTTGGCGTGTGTCGGAGCCGTTGACAGTGTATATATTCCTGGGCTGTGCAGTGATATCGTTGTAACTGCCCATTGCTAGGCCAGCATCAGAGATAATGGTGACAAAGAGTGTCCAAGGAGCTGCAAGGTCAGTATGGTCAGCGCCAAAAGGAAGGCGCTCGTCGACGAAGTCTGGCTTGGTTATCTCAGGTTGGCTGCTGCGGATATGTCTGCTTTGAGATCGGCGCACATCAAACAAACGGGCGTGCGGCACTAGGAGTGGGCCATAGATAGCCTCCTCAGCGAAGGGGTAGCTCTGAAAGTGCCGTGACAGATCGCTAGATAGCGTTGCAACCGTATCCCAGACCGATGTGTCAAAAGCGCTCCGTAGATAATCTTCAGTTGGTACAGGAATACCAGCTTCAGCTAAGGCGCGAGCAATTGATGGGCACTGGGTCCAGCCACTGTTGGCGAGTTGAGTGAGCATGACTGAATGAGACATATTCCTCCTTTGCTGGCTAAGTATTATAACGACGACATATCCACGACTGCCATACCTGGTACGAGGTTGCGCTTATCTTCAACAATTTCCACCCAGTTGCCGTCTGGGTCTTTGATGAAGCAGTAGCGAAGGCCAGTTCGCCCCATGACGATGTCAGTTGGCTCACTCCAGCTAAGGGCTGCTGCGTGAAACTCATCGAGATTATCAACACTGAGGCCAATGTGCTTAATGCCGACTGTTTCGAGATCATTGCCAATTGCTGGCTGTGCTTGTGGTTGGTGTGTATTGTGGGCATAAGCAAAGAGCTCGAGGATTACATCACTGGAGTTCATCAGCTGGTGAATACTCAACGTACCATCTGGTGCATGCCACACAACTGCCTCAGCGAAGCCAAGGCGCTTGTAGAACTGGATGCTTGCAGTAGCGCTGCGCACTGAGAGCGCGATGTGATGGAGGACGGGCATGGTGGTTATTTCTGCTGATTCTTTTGATTAAGCTGCACTTGAAGGTCAAACACTTGCTTACCAAGCGAGTCGACTGCGCTGTGGTAGTTGTTTTGCAGTGCTACGGCCCAGCCGATAAGCGATAGAAGACCGATGGTAAGCACTGCCAGCCATGCAATGATGATCTTGTCGGATAATTTTTTGCTCTTCATAGCTGTAGTATAGCAGAAAGTAACGATTATATGCAATGAAGTTTTGCAATAAGCAATAGTATGATGTTGCTAATACAATCGTAAGATTCCTAATGATTATTCCAACCAAGCTGCAAGGGTATTACCTGCTGGGTCTTGAAGATAAAAGCACTTTTACTGTAGTCAACTTCGTAGCGTCTTGGGCTGGAAGCTTGATATAGTCTATGCGGTTAGCTACATTACTCATAGTCCTATTAATACCGTTTACGCATACTAAAAACACGCCACTATGGGCGTGCTATGACTAATCTTTGCAATGGTGGGGGCGGCTGGACTTGAACCAGCGGCCAACAGGTTATGAGCCCGCTGCTCTGACCACTGAGCTACGCCCCCAGATCCACTTGCCACATTATACCGTATTGTTGGTGTATATGCTACTAGTAGTCGAGTTTACTAAGGCTCCGGACGCCTTCGCCGGCAGCAGCGGAGCGCGAGTCAATCTTTTCCTTTGACTCATTGCGTCGTGGCCTGTTGCTGCGCTGAGCGGTGGTTTGAGAAGGGTAAGTGGCTTTAGTAGCATCACGCACTTTTCGGCGGTATGCAACGATTGCATAGAATTGCTCCGTCGCCTCAGTGCGACACTTTTCATATTCTTGTGGTGACATGCCAAAAAGATGGTTGGCAATGGCGTGATCGAGCTCTCGCCAAGCATTGATAAGTTCGGGGGTAGAATGACGAGTGCGTTTGCGCTCAAGCGCATTAACAGAGCGTTGTCGGGCAAGGAGATCATCAAATGTAGGCCTCTTTGGCTGCGTTTCAGAGGTAGAGCCGCCTGTGGTATGAGTGTTGGGATATATTGCGGGTATAGGCTCGGTTTGTTCATGATCGGCAGAATAAGAAGTATCGCTATCACCAAATAGCTCGCCTTGTATTGCTAATTGGCCTACCCGTACTGTTGCATATGTCATAGCACCAACTACCGTTTCTGGCGTTACTGGTAACACTGGACTGCTCTCAAGCACAGCCCTATGAGAAGGTTGTATATGTGTCATCTTGCATTGGTTATAGCACAGAGGTCGACACCTGGCAAGTCTATGAGCGATTTTTGACCAAAATTGTGGTGCGCAGCGTGTTTTTTGCTGGCCGCAGCTTTTGCAGCAACTGCGCGGTCTACGGTATAATAGAAGCCTATGAAGTTTGTGTTCAGCGACACTACCAAGCGCCACATCATCTACAAGATCAAGCATGATTATCTCCAGCTCAATACCATTGTGCTGGCGCTTGCGCTCGTGATTGCGACATACCTTGCCTGGCAGTCGGTAGCACGTCTCCAGCAGAACTATACGCAGCAGCGCGAGCTAGAGACGAAACGGCGGCAGCTTGTCCTCACCGAGCTTGAGACGCAAACGCTGCAATACCAAAAGAATTTCCGCGAGAGCGACGAATATAAAGAGCTTGCTGCTCGTGAGAAACTTGGCTTGGTGGCACCTGGCGAGAAGGTGATCGTGCTGCCCAAGAATAGCTCTGAGGCGCACGATCCACCAACCGACAAGCCTGCTAACCCCGATATACAGAGTAGCAACCTCGAGCAGTGGGTGACCTTCCTCTTTGGTGGTGCAGCTGAGCAGGCTCAGCAAAAGGATAAATAACAAGCAGGGGAGCGGAAATCTTGATATTCAGGTGGTAAATCCTTGACAATTGGCATTCATCACTGGTAGAATAAGAACCGTAACGCGGGGTGGAGCAGCCCGGTTAGCTCGGTTGGCTCATAACCAACAGGTCGCAGGTTCAAATCCTGCCCCCGCAACCAAGGTAAGAACCCTACCACGCGGTAGGGTTTTTGCTTTGGATTATCTTGGGAGGGTAGAGATGGAATGAGGTTAGTATTAACCTCAAAACTATTCTTGGTGCCTTTACCACTGGCGTCTAGTAGAGTGTACTTTTTTGTTCAAATGGGTGGAGATTTATTACTGGCGCATGAGCTGGTAGGTACTGCTCACGCCTTCAATACAGTTAGCGGCTATTGTCTCTACCGTGAAGACCGAAAGACAAAGAGGGTGTAATATAAGTAATGACAGACCTTCAGAGGTGGCGCACAAAGTACGATACACAAAGTTTCTTTAGAATAAATAGTAATTAACAGGGGTAAATAAGGTAAAAAGTAAATTAAGAAACAATTTGTTTGCATTTTGTTCGTATATATGCTAGGATCGAGGTAGGTCGATAATGACAACACAAAAAAGAGGGTAGATATGCGAAAAAAGACGAAAGAAACCATACTTGCCACCTGGAATCGGTCGCGTAGTATGGCAGAGCTGCGGGCATTCATTGCCGCGCGCCACAGCAAATTAGCAGAGGTAGAGCTCTAAACGATCGAAAGCACCTTGGGTGATGCGCCTGAGGTGCTTTGAACATACCCCTATAATATTCATCCTCGCACATCCGATATAGGCTATAGCCTTGGATAAAAAATAAAACGGCGCACTTATTGTACGCCGCCTATCATATCTGGTAGCACCGACTGGGATCGAACCAGTGACCTCAGGCTTATGAGTCCTGCGCTCTAACCGGCTGAGCTACGGTGCCAAACATGACGCATTATAGCAGAGAATTAGTAAGAAGGCTAGGGCTCAGACGAGTGTTTTGGCGTTCTTTTTTGCCCAGGCCAGTGGTATAATAGAGAAAACGCCCAATCAGGAGTTAAGGAGAACCACCACATGATACGACGACCACGCTACGATTATGATTTGTTGGTGCTGGGTAGTGGTGCAGCTGGCAGTACTGCGGCTTTAGTGGCCGCTCGGGCAGATAAGAAAGTGGGGCTGATTGAGGCAGACACCTTTGGTGGTGGTGCACCTAATTGGGGAGATATTCCTGTCAAGACGCTGCTGGGTGTGGCACAGCTTTACAATCGTATCCAGCGGGGTCACCAGTTTGGGCTCGATACATCGCGAGTGGATTTTGACTACCCAGCCATCCAGCACTGGAAAAATACAGTGGTAGAGCGGACTGGTGCGGGCGATAACGAGCACTATTATAACCAACAAGGGATTGATACATTCTACGGCAAAGGTGTCTTACGTGACCAGCACACTGTAACGATTGGTGACCATGAAGTAACAGCAGGGCATGTTTTGATCGCAACAGGGGCACACGTGACCCAGCCAGCGATTGCAGGTATCGAGACGATTGACTGGCTGACACCACGCACCGCCCTCAAGCTGAGCCGCCCGCCTCGCAGCCTATTGATCATTGGTGCGACGACGACGGCGATTGAGCTAGCGCATTTCTTTGCGACCTTTGGTAGCACGGTGTCGGTGGCAGAGCAGTCATCACGCATTTTGCCGACTGAGGATGAAGAGGTAAGTGAGGCGGTGAGCAGCCTCCTGCAGCGCGACCAACCACTGTCGGTCTTGACGCAAACGACGATTCGCTCCCTCATGCGTGGCCCAAGTGGTAATGTGATCGTCCAATATATCCGTGGTGGTATTGAGCGGACGATGGAAGTAGAGCGTGTCTTGGTAGCAACCAAGCCAGAGCCAACCATTGATATTGGGCTTGATAATGCCGAGGTAACGTATTCGCCCGATGGTGGTGTTGAGGTCAACCAATTCTTCCAAACCAACGTGCGGCATATCTATGCGGCGGGCCACGTGCTAGGTAATGATGTGCCAACCCACACCGTCTTGAGCGAGGGCCGGCTAACAGCGCACAACATCCTTCACCCTAAATCGCAAATGACGCTTGACTACGAGCTAGTGCCGCGTGCTACCTTCATTTACCCAGAGGTGGCCAGTGTGGGCTTTAATGAAGATGACTGTATTAAGCGCGATCTCAAGATTAATAAGGTGTTGGTACCGCTCGGGATGATTGCCCGCAGCAATACAAGTGACTTCCGTGAGGGGTTCGTCAAGCTGATTAGCGACAAGCAAGGGGTATTGCTCGGCGGGACGATTGTTGCTCCGCGGGCTAGTGAGCTCATCCAAGAGGTCACTCTCGCCATCAAACACGACCTCACTGCTGAGCAGCTGGCAGAGCTTCCACATGTTTTCTTAACGTGGAGTGAGGCAGTGCGGACTGCGGCAAGCAAATTATCCCGTAAGTAGAGAGATCTGTTTTGTAGTTGAGGTATTTTCGCCTTCTTAGTTTTGGCTGCTTAATAATCTAGGAGTTTGAGCTTTTTTAGCTCGACACCATCGGATTAGTTTTTTATTCTCTGCTACTGGTGCAAATTGCATAGGGTGTGGCCTATTGCTTTGCAGTATATTACGAAGAAGTTTGCGAGACTCTAGAGCCTACAAGAAGCTCACTGGTGAAGACTCTGCCACGCTGGCTTGCATCGGTGTATTGCTAAAATAGCAAAGAGTGTCCACTTTCAGCTCCATTTAAGTAAGACGGGGCATACTACCTGTAGTAGCACACGCTACCTCCTCCTCTATCATGCAAGCCGCCATTCCTCCTCCCGGGCGGCTTGTTTTGTGTCTGCGCCTAGCATATTGCGCATAATAAAACTAGTATTTACTCCTCTTGGCAAAATGAATATACTATTGCCATGGCATATCTTGTTGCAGTGTCTGGTGGTGTGGATAGTGTGGTGCTCTTGGATGTGATGGCGGCGCAGGCGACGGAGCCGTTGATTGTGGCGCATGTCGATCACGGAATCCGGGGCGAAGCATCGGCAGCAGATGCGCGCTTTGTGGCGGCATTGGCGGCGCGCTATGGACTACCCTTTGTGTCTACTCAGCTTAAGCTTGGGCCGAATGCGAGCGAAGCGACAGCGCGAGAGGCTCGGTATGATTTTTTGCTCGATACAGCAGCGCAATACCAAGCACCAGTGGTAACAGCACATCACTTGGACGATTTAGTAGAAACAGTGGCGCTTAACTTAGTACGTGGAACGGGATGGCGTGGGCTGGCCGTGCTGAACCGCCCCGGGGTGGAGCGGCCACTACTGGGCTGGCGCAAGGCAGATATCCGTGCCTATGCACTGGCTCATCACCTGGAATGGGTAGAAGATGAGACGAATGCGAGTGACCGCTACACGCGCAATCGGCTGCGGCGCTCCATTCAGCGGCTCCTTACGGCAGAGCAGGCGGCGCAGATTACCGCGCTGCGGGATCGGCAACTTGCGCTGCGCCACACCATTAATGATGAAGTGCAACACCTCTTGCCGCAGTTTGCGGCCCAGCGCCATGGGTTGATTATGATTGACGAAGCAAGCGCTCAGGAACTATTGGGTGCGATGATTATGTGGGCAGGTGCGCCGCGCCCAACCCGTCCGCGGCTTGAGCGTGCGGTACTAGCCATCAAGACTGCTCGTCCAGGCAGCCGCCACGTGGTGGGCGATGGCGTGTATTTGCAGTTTAGCCCTCGGCAATTCACTGTAGAAGTGGTACAATAGATCAGATTACTGTGTGAGAATGCAAGCGAACGAAAGGAGTGAGTTCCCTGATGAATAAAAAACCGTCGAAAGCGACCAATGCCCTGCGTCTAGGGCTGTTTTGGGCGATTGTGGTACTGGGTGTGCTGGCATTTTGGGCTATTAATTCGCCGCAGGCTAACCTTAAGGATGTGCCGCTCTCAGACGTGGTGAATCGAGCAAATAATGGCAAAATTGCCAAGATCGAGATCCAAGGTAATGAGCTGACTGTTACACCCAAAGGCCAGTCCAAGCCGACCGAGCGTAGTCTCAAAGAGAATGGCACTATCTATACCCAAGGACTCAAGCACGACAAAACAGAGGTAAAGGTGCAAAATGAGTCACAGACGGGCCTATTGTTTTGGAATCTCGCACCAATTGTCCTGTCGGTCGTATTGTTTGGCGTTCTCTTTATGTTTATGATGCGCCAAGCCCAGGGACAGAATAGCCAAGCGATGGGCTTTGGCAAGAGTAAGGCCAAGCTGTATGGCCTTGATAAAGAGCGGGTAGTATTTGATGACATTGCGGGTAATGAAAACGCCAAGCAAGATTTGCAAGAGGTGGTGGACTTCCTCAAGCACCCCAAGAAGTATCAGAGCCTCGGTGCTAAGATCCCTAAAGGGATTCTCCTTGTTGGTAACCCTGGTACTGGTAAAACGATGTTGGCGCGAGCGGTTGCAGGCGAGGCTAACGTACCGTTCTTTTCTATCAGCGGCTCAGAGTTTGTGGAGATGTTTGTTGGTGTGGGGGCAAGCCGAGTACGCGACCTCTTTGCTAAGGCCAAGAAGAATGCGCCAGCCATTATCTTCATTGATGAGATTGACGCCGTGGGACGTAAACGTGGCTCTGGCATGGGCGGTGGCCACGACGAGCGCGAGCAGACGCTGAACCAGATTTTGGTAGAGATGGACGGCTTTGAGGCTGATACAAACGTGATTATCCTAGCGGCAACCAACCGAGCCGATGTGCTCGACCCAGCACTGTTGCGTCCAGGCCGCTTCGACCGCCATACGACGATTAGCCTACCCGAGCGCAAAGACCGTGAGGCAATCCTCAAGGTGCACTTCAAGAACAAACCAACCGATGCATCGGTCGATCTCGACAAGCTTGCTGCCAAGACAGCCGGTAGCAGTGGTGCCGACCTCGCGAACATGGCCAACGAAGCAGCAATTATTGCAGCGCGCCGTGGCAAGAAGATGATCACCAACCAAGACCTGACCGAGGCCTTTGAGAAGGTGGCGATTGGGCCCGAGCGCAAAGCCAAGGTAATGACCGACCATGAGAAAGAACTCACGGCGTATCACGAGGCGGGTCATGCTATTGTGGGGCATGTCTTACCGGATAGCGATCCGGTACATAAGGTAACCATCATCCCGCGTGGTGGCACGGGCGGCGTGACATGGTTCTTACCTCCAGAAGATAAAAGCTACACCAATGTATACGAGTTTAAGGATATTCTGGCCCGGGCGATGGGTGGGCGGATCGCCGAGAAGCTGATCTATGGCGATGATGGTATTACGACGGGAGCGGGCAGTGATCTACGCAAAGCGACGGAGATTGCCCGTGATATGGTGATTGAGCAGGGCATGGGTGCAAAGCTCCGCGACCAAGTCTTCCACGAAGATAATGGCGGCATGGTGTTTGACAAGATCACTCACGAGCGGCCATATAGCGATGCGACTGCTGAGGCGATTGACCATGAGGTAGAGGCGCTTATCAAAGAAGCTTCTCGCCGTGCTGAGATTGTTCTCTCGCACAACCGTCCAGCGCTTGAGAAGCTCAAAGATGAGCTGCTTGTTCACGAAACACTAGAAGAAGACGAAGCTAAGGCTGCGATGGCAGATGCCACTTTGCCAACGGAGGCCAAGCTCCACTAGGAGCAGGGAGGTACCAGTGGCACATGGAGCAAATCGTCGGCGTGTCCGCTCAGTCGTCGCCAAAGCAAATAGCAAACTAAACATAAAGAATGCTGCTGCCCTACTGGCAGGCTCAACGTTACTATCGAGCGTTTTAGGGATGTATCGTGAGCGGCTTATTAATGGTATGTACTACGACACCTACAAAGTGGGTGCTGATGCCTATACCGTAGCCTTTACTATCCCCGACTTCATGTTCTTTGTGCTGGTGTCTGGGGCGCTGAGCGTATCCTTTATACCAGTGTTTAACCAGCGCTTGGCGTCGGGTAACAAGCAGTCGGCGTGGGATTTGAGCTCGAGCTTGATCAATTTCTTGGCACTCACGACCTTAGCGGCGAGTATTTTGATTATGATCTTTGCTGAGCCGCTCGTGAATGTCGTGGTAGGGCCGGGGCTCAGCGAGTCAGGGCGGAGCCTGGCAGTGAGTATGATGCGCGTGATTGCGGTCAATCCATTCCTCTTCTCTATCTCTACCGTCATTGCGAGCATGCAGCAGGCGATTGGGCGCTTTACCTTCTATGCGCTGGCGCCAACGATCTACAATATTGGTATCATCATTGGTGCAACCTTCTTTACGAACGGTATTAATATCTTTGGCTGGCAAGTGTTTGAGGGTGGCATTATGGGTGTAGCACTAGGTGTGGTGCTAGGCTCGGTGCTACAGTTGATTGTTAGCTCGATTGGCCTGCTTGGCTTAGACTTTGACTATCGCTTTATGA
This sequence comes from uncultured Candidatus Saccharibacteria bacterium, assembly GCA_938036825.1. Classification (GTDB taxonomy): domain Bacteria; phylum Patescibacteriota; class Saccharimonadia; order Saccharimonadales; family Saccharimonadaceae; genus Saccharimonas. Next base: position 56,309 of record CALHWD010000021.1, on the reverse strand, counting down.
TCAAGCGCAAGAACAAGAGCTTTCGCCAGGTGCTGCGTCTGCTGCGAACGCGCTCACTGGACCAAGGGATCGACTATCTTAATGGTCTTGTGGAGACAAACCTCGCTTCGCGCATGGCTGATGGGACGGTGCGGGCTTACCAACAGGCGTCGGCATTGTCATTGATGCCAGTGAACTTGATTGGTGTGGCAATTAGCAATGCAGCCTTCCCGCAAATGACGGAACACCTTGGGGCGGGGCGCGAGGATCTCTTCCGTAAGGAATTGCAGGCAATGATCCGAGTGATTATTTGGTTAGCGCTGCCAGTGGCGGTTATTACCTACTTTGCACGGGGTTATGTGGTGAGCTTTATTCATAACCGGGGTGACGCAGTGATATCGGGTTTTCTTGGGGTGCTTGTTTTGACGATATTTTTCCGCACGATTTATCATATTGCAGCACGTAGCTTCTACGCGCAGCAGGATACCAAGACGCCGCTTTATATCTCGTTCTTTGCGATTGGGTTTAACATTATCCTGGCGATTATCCTGGTAAATCTCTGGTCGAAGAACCAAAACCCGGGCTATGGCTTGGCTTGGGCACAGTCTATCACTGCCGTTGTAGAGGTGATTATCCTCTTCTTCTTCATGGGGCGGCGCATGCCGAAGCTGTTTGATCGTGGCTTCGTTAACAGCATCTATAAGATGGTCATTGCTGCGGTGCCAACTGGTTTAGCTGCTTACCTGAGCGTGGTAATGATCCCCTTTGGCACAAACGATAAGAGTTTCTTCCTTGCCTTTCCGAAATTTATTATGATCACGGTAGTGAGCTTTGCGGTTTATATATGGTTTAGCCGGCGGCTGAGGCTTAAAGAGGCCGAGCCAGTGCTTAATCGGTTGCGGCAGATCTTCTTTGGACGGATTAACCTTGGCTGGAACTGGAAACGCTAGCGTATGGAACATATCCGTAATTTCTGCATCATCGCCCATATCGACCATGGCAAAAGCACCCTGGCTGACCGCATGATGGAGCTGACAGGTACCGTTACCAAGCGAGATATGAAGCAGCAATTGCTGGATAGTATGGATCTGGAGCGCGAGAAAGGAATTACGATCAAGCTCGCCCCGGTGCGGATGAAGTATGCGTATAAATCGGAAGCGAGTAGCATAATATCATTGCTCCCATCTTCGAAGATTCCCATGGAATCTTCACGTCGGTCGCTGGACGCGGGTCCTGTCAGTCAATCCGCCTCTTCTTCTGAAAAATCAGAGATTTCTTCAGAAGCGGGTGCTGCCCCGTCGACTGCCACCCGCTTAGTATCGCCTGTTGGTTCAATTGACGGGGACAGAAACACCGTGCCCCAGCCTGGCACCTACGACCTCAACCTGATCGACACCCCTGGCCATGTTGACTTCAGCTATGAAGTATCGCGCAGCTTGCAGGCCTGCGAAGGCGCGGTGCTGGTGGTGGATGCCAGCCAGGGGATCCAGGCGCAGACGCTCGCTAATGTGTATCTCGCGATGGAGCAGGACCTCACGATCATCCCGGTGCTCAACAAGGTTGACCTGCCAGCAGCCGATGTGCCACGCGTCTCCAAGCAGGTGATTAATCTACTCAGCTGTGATGAGAGCGATATTATTCATATCTCAGCCAAGACTGGGCAGAATGTACCGCAAGTGCTCCGGGCTATCGTCGAGCGTATCCCAGCGCCAGTGTCGCCACTAGCGGTGCAGGCTGAGCGTATGGCCGCGCAGGGTAGTGATAGGCCGGCCATACCAACGCGCGCCCTGATTTTTGATAGCTACTACGATGACTACCGGGGGGTCATCCTCTATGTGCGCGTGGTAGACGGCACGATACCGAAAGGTGCGGACATTACCATGATGGCTACCGGAGCCCGCGGCCTTGCGCTGGAAGTAGGGCACCTCAGCCCAACCATGCAGCCCGACCCACTGCTTGGCACCGGTGAAATCGGCTACATCGTCACCAACCTGAAGACGACGCGTGAGGCCCGGGTGGGGGATACAGTGACACTCAAGAAATACTTTGAGTAGTTATAATATAGTGGTATAGTTTATCGTATGATGGCTGTGATAAAAAAGTACGACACATTCATCGCCATCTTGTTTGCTGGGTTGATTATGCTATTCATCGCCGCGGCATTTACTACTCCGAGTTTTTGGGATTGGCTGTGGCAGCGGCACCACAACCAGCTTAGTTGGTATATCCGTCCGTTGTTCTTGATACCGTTTTGCTGGTTTGCCTATCGGCGGAGCTGGGCAGGGATAATGATGGTGATATTCTTGACCTTGACCAGCATGGGATGGTTTGCCCCGCCCGATGAAACGAATTTACAGGTGCAACAGTTTTTGCAAGTTGAGCAGCAGTATTTACGGGGTGAATGGACATTAAGTAAGATTTTCCTCACATTGCTTATACCATTGTCTTTTACTACTTTAGCCATGGCATTGTGGTGGCGAAATATCTGGCTAGGTGTGATAGTCATGGCGTTAATGGCTGCCGGTAAATTACTATGGAGTATAACTTTTTCTGGTGAAGCTGGTCTGGCGGTGATTGCCCCTGCGACAATTGGATTTGTTTTATGTAGTGGCTGTTTGTGGCTGGTTACAGTGTTGTCTCGTCGTCGTATCCCTAGGGTTAAGAAAAATGAATTTCATTAAGAAAGGGTCAAATAGGTAAAGCTATTATCCATATTTTACCAACCATGTCATCACATCAGCTGCAAAAATGGCGCATGCTGTCGTCGCGGACGCTCTTCGAGCATCCTCGGCTCACTGTCGCAGAAGATACAGTAGAGCTACCAAATGGAAAGACCATCCAGTATATCCATCACCCCTACCATGGGCATGGTGGGGTAATCGTAGTGTGTCGCCGAGGTGATAATATTTTGGTGCAGCAAGAGTATTCGTACCCGGTGGATGAGGTGTTGTATCAGTTTCCGGGCGGGAAGATTGAGGCGGGTGAGGATGTGTGCGCGGCGGCGCAGCGAGAGCTGGCTGAGGAGTCGGGCATTGCCATGACGAATGTGCGGGAATGTGGCTGGCTCTATGCTGATAATCGTCGCACCAGTGCGAAGCTCCATGTGGTTCACGGCGAATATGCTGGGACAAACCACCAACACCGGCCGGATGACACCGAGCAAATTATCTCTGAGTGGCTGCCAATTGCCACCATCCACCGTATGGTCGCTACTGGTGTAATCACCAACTATGCCATGCTCGCTGCCTGGGCCTTGCTCGCCAGTACCCTCCAGCAAGCAGGAGATTCTCGTGCGGACGAGTAGTGTGGAATTGCCATCGGCCAGTGAACTGCGCACAATGATGCGCCAAGAATCACCACGGTTAGCTCGGCGCCAGGATTATCTTGACGCACGGCCGCGGTTGTTTACGGAGCTGAAGCGGATTGCACATCACGCTGGTATCGATACAGCTGTTTTTGATCATTATGAGCTTTATGATTTTGATGATACTATAGCGAAGCTTCATCGGTTTACAGTGCAATTCGCTGATTATTTGGCTCAACATGCTCATCATAGCGAAGCTGCCACACTCTACGAGGTACTCGCGAAGGGTAACCCACCAAGGCGGCCGGATGTAATGTTGGTGTTTGGCTCGGCAGAGAATCGGCGAATTGCTACTGCAGTGGAGTTGTATCATGCTGGTGTTGCTCCCAAAATAACGATTGCTGGTGCCTCACCGCGCTGGGCAGTTGCCTACGGCAAAGATACTCCTGTAGCCGAAGCTTGGCGCATGGCGGAGTATGCTCTAACTCATGGTGTCCCGGCAAGAGATATCATCATCGAAGATCGATCGATATCCATCCCAGACAATGTGAAGCGTAGTATTGACTGCTGGGAAGCGATGCTGTGGTGTCCACGACGCATTACATTGGTGACGAGCGAATTTAATGTTCGCCGTGCAGAGATGAATATGTATAAGTTTGCGCCGTGGCCAGTAGAGATCTTTACCACAAGCCCTGAGCCAAGCCCAGCCTTGAGAACGAACACATGGGTAGCAACCGACCGTGGTCGCTACCTCATCCTCAACGAATATGCTAAAATCATAATAGAAAGTACCATTGATCATCTGCTGGCGGCAGAGAAAGGAGAATGAATATGGGGTACGTTGGCTCATATGTGTGGCAGTTGCGCCAGAAGGTTGGGGATAAGAAATTACTCACGACGACTGTTGATGTCTTGCCGGTTGATGAAGCAGGGCGTGTCAAACTCATCTACGCCAAAGCCTTCGACCGCTGGAGCACAGTAGGCGGCCACGTCGAGGAAGGCGATAGTTACGCCAGCGCGGCACTACATGAACTACGTGAAGAAGCAGGAATCACTGCGCACGCCAGCGACCTCGAGCTCTTTGCAACGCAGTCTGGACCAGGGCGGGTGTATCATTATCCTGATGGTGACACGCAAGCCTTTACCGTAGTGTTTTGCCTTAAGCAATGGCAAAGTGAGGCATTGCACACCGATACTGAGGAAGTAGCGACAGGCCAGTGGTTTTTGCTAGACGAAGCATTGCAGCTCAATACGAATGATGCTACACGCCAGATTCTCACTGCCTACCAGCGGTATAGCGAGACGGGTGTGGTGCAGATGATAGAGGAACGGTAATATTCTGCCTAGTAGAGGATTGGTATGACGCAAGAAAGACTCCTGACAGAAAAGGACACAACACATAACGGGAAAGCGAAGCAAAAATGGGCTGGCACACAGCTTTTGCGAGCATGATGTTTGATGTCCAACATAATGACAAGGGCTGGGAAAGGGTGGTGCGAGCGCCAGGCGTGCGCATTATACTTGATGATCAAAACAGTGGTAAAATCTTGCTCACCCGCGAATTTCGTCATGAGCTGGATGGATATGATTATCGCCTGCCAGGGGGTAAGGTATTTGATTCACGTGCCGATTACCAAGCCGCTCGCGCTCAGCATGTTGACATAATTCAAGCCGCGACGACGAAGGCTGTGCATGAGGTGCAAGAAGAGACGGGCTACACGATTGTCGATCCGCAGCATATTCATACCTCGACACTTGGTGCGACGGTGAAGTGGGATTTATATACATTTGTTGCAACGAATTTTATAAAAAGTGATGATGGGCAGCAACTTGAGGACGGCGAAGTGATTCAGACAGACCTGTGGTTCTCGTATGATGAGGTGCGCGAAATGGCCTTGAAAGGTGACATGCGCGAGGATAGAATCGCGATGGTATTATTACGGTATCTATACAGCAATGATTTCATTGATAGAAATAAGGGAGAGGTAGCATAGCAATTAGCAATGGATGGATTGGCGGGCAAAACAGTACTTATAACGGGAGCTGTAAGAGGTATCGGGCGTGCAACTGCTGAAGAGTTTGCTCATGCTGGGGCGAATGTGGTTATGAATTATAAATCATCTGCCCAGCATAGTGTACAAAAGATAGTTCATGAGATGAGTAATCGTTACAAAGTGAAGGTTATCGCGATTCAGGCTGATGTATCTGATGAAGCTGCGGTGCAAGCTATAGCGGATCGTATAAAATGTACTTTCTCGTCGCTTGATATCGTTGTTAATAACGTAGGAGTCATTATTGACAAACCGTATGAAGAGCACACTTTTGCGGATTATCGAACGATTTTTGATACAAATGTCTATAGTGTTCTTTTGTCGGGGAAGATCTTTGGGCGTATGATACAAGAAACTGCTGGCCAAGGATCTATAATCAATGTCGCATCGACAGCCGGGATGTTTGATTTTTATCCCGACAATATAGACTATGCTGCTAGCAAAGCGGCGGTTCAATCAATAACAAAGACACTTGCTACGCAGTATGCACCCTATATACGAGTGAATGGTGTTGCTCCTGGTTGGGTGGACACGGACATGAATAAAGACCTCCCAAGTGATGTCATAGCAGACGCTAAAAAGCAGATTCTTCTTGGTCGTATTGCTCATCCTCGTGACATTGCACGAGTTATCGTCTTCCTTGCGAGTGATGCAGCAAGGTATATAACGGGCACCGTAATACCAGTTGATGGTGGAAGGCGATAGGAAGTGAAGCTAACAAAAACGACATATATCCTTTGCGGTGGCGCAGAGCGTTGGGCGGGTAACTTTGGTAGCTATTTGCAAAATTTCTTTGCAGGACGGCAAGATGAGCTTAGAATTCTTGATGTGTTCTTTGCTAGCCCGCATGAAGAATGGCGACAGAAGTTTGATGATTGGGCGGGCTGGTATAATCAATATTTTCCTGTAGCGAAACGAGAATTGGCAAGCAAAAGCCATTTTGTTGAGCAAGTTCGACGCGCTCATATTATCTACGTTCACGGTGGTAGAACAACCCGACTATTGCAAGAACTTCATGACTTCTCAGAGGTAGAACGACTACTGCGTGGCAAAGTTTATATTGGCTCATCGGCTGGAGCGAACTATCTTGCACAGCATTTTTTGAGTCATCAAGGGATTGATACTGGTTCGGCCATCTTACCAATGAATGTTGTTGTCCACTATAATGCCGATAATCCTGCGGAGCGGCGTACTGCTGCAGATGCCGATGCGCTCGCAACGGCGTTTCCTACGGTGCCAACAGTGCGACTGCGTGAAGGTGAGCATGTTCATATAGAGAGGTAACCATGATGAGTAAATTTGACGCCATGACACCAGAAGAAATTGGCCAGCTCTTTCCTATAGAGGTAGTGCCATATGCTGAACGGTGGCAACAGTTATTCATGGCTGAGGCAGCGCGGGTAAGTGATGCGCTGGGTGATGAGGTGTGCGCCATCGAGCATATTGGTAGCACAGCGGTGCCGGGTTTGGCAGCCAAACCAATTATTGATAGCCTACTCATTGTAAGCAAGCTTGATAGTAGAACGAAGCAACGGCTGATAGAGCAACTTCGCCCGCTTGGCTACGAAAATATGACTAATGCTGAGACGGAACTGACAATGGAGTTTGGCAAAGGCTATGACGTGGATGATCCGCTACGCCAGAAGTATCATCTCCATGTCGAGCAGGCAAAGGCGATGCCGTCGCCAAAGATTATCTTTCGTGATCGCCTGCGGAGTAGCCGCGTCTTGCGCGAGAAGTATACCAAACTCAAACACGAGCTGGCGCAGCAGTATCGACACAACAGAGAGGCATATACGGCAGGTAAGGCAGCTTTTGTGCGAAAGGTAACATCCAACTCATCTCCTTCAACTTAAGAAGTGACTAAATGTTAGGTACGGGGTAGGGTGGTACCATTGACATTTATAAATAATAATTATATCATGAGATTCATTAATAAGCTATTTATGGAGTATCGTGCTGTGAAAGAAAAGCGTAGTCTTTTAAAAAATATAAGTGCTTCTTGGGATATTATCAGCCTTGGTGGAAATGTTCTTAAGTTCAGAGGGGGGTAGATCAAAGGGATGCACAGCTTGGTAAATTGTCGGCTGAGCTAGCCGCGAAGGTAGAAACTGGTGATATGGATCCTGTTATTGCCGAGGATGAGATGAGTAGAGCAGCTCGTCCACAGTCAGTCCAGGAAGCAATGCTTACAGATCCCAATGCTGAAAAGGCTAGCATACGCCTTAGTCGTCTTGCTGAGGGCGGCCACGTTGACCCTGTAGTAGCAGAGGATCTTCTTAATTCTGGTTTTCATCGCTATACCACAGAAAAGACTTTAGAACATATAAAACGCAAAAGACACCCTAGATAGAAGTATGTAAGCTGCGAGCTATGTATCCCCGTCGTGCCAGCAAGGTGCTATAATATAGCTTAATATGTCGTTAATAACCGTCCAGCCTCTCCCTGGCTACAAAGAAGTCAAGCCCTTCGTCTATGCAGGGTTCTTTCCAGTGTCTAATGAAGATTATAATGACCTGAAGGAGGCGATTGAGCGGTTGAGCCTGAGTGATAGTGCGCTGCAGTTTGAGCCAGAGAATTCGCCGGTGTTGGGTTATGGCGTGCGGATTGGCTTCCTTGGCCTCTTGCATATGGATATCATTCGTGAGCGGCTGGAGCGCGAGTACAATTTGGACCTCATCGTCACCAACCCAAGTACCGATTACCAAGTGAGCTTAACTAACGGCGATGGGCTAGATATCAAGTCTGCCAGCGAACTACCTGACCCAGCCCAGATCAAGGAGATTCGCGAGCCGTGGATTGACGGTGAAATCGTTGTGCCCCAAGATTATATCGGCGCGGTGATCCAGCTCATCGTTAGCAAGCGTGGGCGGCAAAAGAACCTCAGTTACATCGACGAGCGTGCCCTCATCTCCTTTGCGGCACCACTGGCTAATCTCTTGACGGATTTTTATGACCAACTCAAGTCGGTCACTAGTGGCTACGGTTCGTTTAATTATGAACTACGGGGCTACCAAGCGGAGGATTTAGTGCGCGTGGATTTCTACGTGGCAGGTGAGATGGTTGATGCGCTTAGCGTTATGTGTCACCGCTCGGAGTCGCAGCGGCTGGGGCGCGAGGTGGTGAAGAAGCTCAAGGATGTCGTGCCGCGCCAGAGCTTTGAGGTGGCACTGCAGGCGGCGATTGGTGGGAAGTTTATTGCCCGCGAAAATATTGGTGCCTACCGCAAAGATGTCACTGGCTATCTCTACGGCGGTGATGTGAGCCGCAAAAAGAAACTCCTTGCCAAGCAAGCTCGCGGCAAGAAGCGCATGAAACGCTTTGGCAAGGTAGATATCCCCAGCGAAGCCTTTACCGTAATGCTCAAGCGAGACTAACAACTAACAGGAGCTGTGTGCGAGTGCAGATTCGTTATGATCGATTGGTGGCCGATATAGACAGAGCACTCGTGTATGACAATGTGCCACCTGCAGAGAGAGAGAGCGATTATCGGTATTGGCGAGCAGTGAGCTTAGCGCGGCTTGCGCTAGAATTGAGCAATGGCAACGATGCGTTTACTCTTGACGGCATGCCAGTGCATTTTACTCGTCACTATGCGGATGCACGACGCACGGCGCAGTCAATTGCCCGTGGCCAGTGGGCATACCAAACGCGCGGTAGAGAAGAGGAGATCGCAGCAATGATTAATCATGAGTTTAGACCTGGGCAGCAGCTCCAACCGTCGTTGATTATTGCGCACAAGCGACATCACGCTGTAACGAAACCAGATTATATGGGGATGCCTGATTGTGTGCGTATCGGAGGACACATGACAGATATCGATCAGTACTCCCAAGAGTTCCTGGAAGACTACTTTCATATAGATCTAGACAATACCAAGAATAGTAGCTAGCCTCTTATGCTAAGGGCGAGAAACCACCCTCTATGATGTGCTATCATAAATATGATATGACTATGATGAATCTTCAATCACTTATCGAACAGTATCAGCCAACTGAGGCAGTGCGCCAGCTTGTTTGCGACACGAGGATTGTGCTGCTCGTTGGTATCTCTGGGGCAGGCAAGGATACGACCAAGCAGCGGTTGCTCACAAGCACTGAGTTTGCCGATATCGTCTCGTACACCACCCGTCAGCCTCGCCAAAACAAAGGTGTGTGGGAGCAAAAGGGAGTCGACTATCATTATATCGATGAAGCAACTGCCGCAGAACTGCTGCAAAGCCGTGCCTTTGTAGAGGCGAAGTTTGTCCATGGAACACTGTATGGTACAGGGGTCAGGCAGATTCAGGATATTCGCAATGCAGGTAAGATTGCGGTGACGGATATTGATGTGCAGGGTGTTGATGAGTACAAGAAGCTCTCCCCAGGCGTGGTCGCGATATTCCTCTTGCCACCGAACTTCCAAGAGTGGCAGCGGCGCCTCAGTGTGCGCTATACCTCGCAGGCGGAGTTTGATCGTGAGTGGCCCAAGCGCTATACCAGTGCAATCCGCGAAATTACCCACGCACTCGAAGTCCCATACTACCACTTCGTCATCAACGATGATATCGACGAGACGGCGCGCATTGTGCGGGCGATTGCCTCCAAGCCAGATGTGTATAATCGTAAGGACGACGAAGCTCGCTTGGCGGCGCGAGACTTGCTCGATAGCCTCTTGCGCGAGCACCCGGAGCATGTATGAGCAAGCCAGCCACGCGCACTGCCGCTGAGCCAGGTGCTGCCGAGCATAAGCAGCGCTCATCTCTGGCGCTGCGTCGACCAGTGTGGTCGCCCACGGCGTTGGTCGATCAAGGGTTCTTTATTTTTGCGGGGGCAGCGTCATTTTGGTTTGTGTGGCTGGTGTGGCGCGAGGGCTGGCACACTGGTGGCTGGTGGCTGGTAGGGTTCTTTGCTGTGGTGTGGGTGATAACGGCGTATTTTGCGTTGCCACGCTTGCACCGTATTTTGAGCAGTATTTATGTGCCCAATTATTTCATTGGCCGGACGCGCACCCCAGATGGCCTCCTCGGAGATCCGGTCAATCTCGCCTTTCGTGGTAGCGAGGCCCAGTTGCATCGCGCCATGACGGCCGCTGGCTGGGCGCTAGCTGATGATGTAACGGTGCGCTCGTCGTGGCGGATCATCCTCGCCACACTAACGCGGCGCAGCTATCCTAATGCACCCGTCTCGCCCCTAGTGCTGTTTGGCCGGCAGCAGGACTTTGCCTATCAGCAGGAGATCGATGGCAACCCGGGCAAGCGCCATCACGTACGCTTCTGGCGCTGTCCCCAGGGGTGGTTGCTACCCGGTGGGCATCAGGTGGACTGGCTCGCGGCTGGTACGTACGACAAGAGTGTGGGGTTATCAATTTTTACCTTGCAAGTGACGCACAAGATCGACGAAAACACCGACATCGAGCGCGACTACGTCGTCAAGACAGTCACGCGCGCGCTTCGCTCGATTGAGCTGACGGTGCTGGAGGATTTCTCGACGGGCTACCACTCGCGCAACGGAGGTGGAGATAACATTATTACCGATGGCGATCTGCCTGTCATCGAGCTTGGCCGTGTCCGTGCCAAGGCAAGCGAAGACGAAGACGCACCCTCCGATCTAATCCTCGATGCAACGACGCACGAGACCATGCCCGATGAGCACGCCACCCTCATGTCGCAATTTTTGAGCCGCCGCCCACCACAGATCGCCCTTGGGATTATTATGATTGGCCTGGCGATTGCTGTGGCCACAATGAGCACCTTCTTCGAGATTCTCAACTTTAGCCACTTACGTATGGAGGTAGTGCGGATCTTTCACGAGAGCGGCCTGCCGCTGCAGAGCATTGAGAGTGCGACGCATATCGTGGCGACTATCTCGGCCATTGTATCGACGACATGGATTGGCATCGTGATTTTTCTTGCGGGGCTGACCTTCCGTGGCAGCGACCGCTCGCGGATTTTGCTGATGAGCATCGCTAGCCTCGCAGCGGTGATTAGCTCATTTGGGCTGACCATCGGCAGGGTCACGTGGTCGGCCGCTGGCACGCTACTCTTCATTGGTGTCAATATCATCATCGTGCTCATGTTCTCCACCGACGCTGCTCGACGCTTCACACGGGCGCGCAGTGGAAAGTAATAGCTACTGCAGATTTGTAGGTTATACCTGGTACTATTGCGCTGTTTCTACTCTGATGCGGGTGAATGGAGATAGACTACTCCATCTTCTGATAGAGCTACCATCGATTATAATAATTAATTCTGGCCTCAGAGCTAGGATTTGAATACTCGCGAATAATATTCATCCTTACCAATGCTCCAGGAGAGGGGTGATAACAACGAGAGGTGTGAGAGCTGCCAGAGTTTTGGCAGCTCAAATTTACTCAGATTGACAACAGGGCAAAAAATCGCTACACTACCTGATATTGTGACAGAGCAGCTTGATGATAAGTTTAATGATATTGTTGATTGGCTGAGGGCTGCCCCTGATCTTGATAGTGATATTCCTGAAAAATGTCGAAAGTGCCCGCTCCTGGCAGGAATAATAGAAGCGTTCAAAATGGCATTAGCGCAGAAGGAAGCGCTGGAGCGTACGGCACCGGAGACGGCAGACAATATTACAACATGGCTGCGAGCGCAAGGCATACCTGAGGAAGAGATAAAGCAGATCCTAGAAGACCCGGAGCGGCTAGAAGAGGCACGAGCTGAGTATAGGAAGATTGCAGAGATGAAGCTTGCGCTGGGTGATGCCGCGCTCAATCAGCTGCTGCCAGGCATAGAAAGGCAAACAGCAGGCTGCCCTGGAATTATAAAATGTATAAGTTTAGATAGAAAAACGGTTGCAGAGGTATGTGGCTCACCCGCTGTGCCTAATGGAGAGAGTAGCGAAGCAGCGATAGTTCATCGTACTGGCAGAGGTAAGCAGGACTCATCCGAATCAGATACCTCCGACCAATAGCAGTCTATTTACGCCAATAAATAACTACAGAGGGATATATAAAACACTGATGGCATCAGACAGAGAACGAGAATTTTATGGTATTGTGGAGGGGCTTGATGAGCCAGATATATCTGCGGCTTCTTATATCCCCAAGCAGTGCTATGGTTGCTCGCGAGCAGCCGAGTTACGCCGCAGGATAGCGATGACGGCCTGGACCTATAGTGATCTCTGGAAAAATTGCTTTGACATTGCAGATGGTGACCCCGAGATAGGCAAGGCTATCGTGCGTGCTATGGATCGGCTCAAGCAGCAGAATCAGCAGGCAAGAGACGAGCTAAGCCAGCTCATTGCTCAGTGTAAGGAGCGCCAGTCTTGATAGGTAAAGTAGTGAAAAGAAATAGCAGAGTGACAGAGGTAGCAACTGCCGCATGTATGTTGCTATCACTTTCGCGCTGTAAAACAATTGAGAGCGCAATGGTCGAGCGGCACAATATCAATAGCCAAGGAGTGAAGGGTAGTTCTCTGTGATGCGCTGCTGGCAAGCTGGGCCACAATCGATCCAAGAGTGGTATAGTTCCATTCAAGAGCGGGGGTATGGCTATACGCTTGCTCGTGATGGGCTAGAGTTAGCACACGAAATTGCCGATCTCCCGAGAGTGCAAGAGGCACTGGGAAACGTCTGTATACTTGCGACAACGCTGGATACGCTCCATGCTTGTCGTGTGACTCGCCGTGGTATACTATCACCACCACGCGAATATCCGCACGGACAATGGCAAGAGCGCGATGTATATCCACTCATTGCTGTGCCTGCAAATGACCATGTACGATCACCAATGTGCTATCCCTCACCAACTCAACGCCGTAATGTAGCAAGAGTAGCGCAACATCCAGAAGCTATAGCAGACCTCTTTACGCCAGAAGCGTGGCCGCTTGATGAAATACCGCCCGTCCAAGATAGGCAACATGCCATTGCCTATGCTGAGTCAATAATCATCGCACCAGATTATCGCGCATATAGCGGACGCCCACACATTAGCCTCCGCAAAAAGTTGCCTGGTCGGCCCGATAGATCGCAGACACTTATTGCTGCACACGAAGTTATTCATGAGGCAGTCCACCTAAGCCATTTTGTTCATCATCCGATATATCATGAGGAGAAGAGGGATCGATATCGCGCCATTACCGAGATTGTCGCTTTTAGCGTTAATGCGGCAGTGAGCCGAGCTATTGCACAGGGGTCACCAGTGATGCGTGAGCGGTATCTTGCAGCAATGTCGACAGCAATGCGGGTTGATACAGTACGCCATTCTATCAATGGTTCGATCTCAAGTAGCAACGCTTTTGCTAACATCGAGCAAGTTATCGCAGCGGTTAAGCAGCAAGGAATAGGCTACATCTTTCACTAGCTCATTAGCACTCTATTGACGAGAGTGCCAAACCTACGCTATAATGCGACTATGACCGAACGGCAACAAGCGATTCTTTCTGCCATCATCGAGCAATACGCTGAGATCGCTGCCCCTGTGGGGAGTGTGACGCTAGCGAAGCTATTTGGTGTGTCTAGTGCAACCATCCGCAGCGAGATGGCCAAGCTCGAGGAGATGGGTTTCGTCAAGGCGCCGCACACCAGTGCCGGGCGTATCCCCACCAGCAAGGGCTACCGCTTCTACGTCAACGGCATCACCAACGCTCAGATGAGTGAGCTCCCTAGCGGAATTGACCGCAGCACTAAGGCCATCGAAGCGCACGTCAACTCACATCTCGATGCAGCCGACCGAGCCATTCGCAGTGCGGTGGATAGCCTCGTCGAGCTCACGGGTAACCTGGGCTTTGCTACCATCGGCAGTGAACTCTATATGAATGGTATTAGTCGGCTCTTTAGCCAGCCAGAATTTCTCGAGGGCAAGCACGTCCAATCGGTCGCACATTTGATTGACAATATCGAGCCGTGGCTGCGCGAAGCTCGGCCTAACGAGCCACTCAATGTCTTCATCGGCAGTGAGAACCCTATCGGCAAGAGCAGCGATGCGACGCTCATTATTAGCAAATTTCGCTCGCCCTATAGCGACCGCAGCTACATTGGTGTGATTGGCCCCATGCGCCAGCACTACCGCCGTACCATCGAGCTGGTCAAGCGCACTGGGGTGATGCTGGAGGAGATATTATGATAGCACGACCACTGTTATTTGCACCGCAGCCGTGCTATACTATGAAGGATAATGACGACTGAGCAGCCTGCTCAGTACCACAGGCAACACCACTAGGCAGGAGGAATGATATCGATGACAAAACACAAGAAAGCGCCAAATATAGCCGAGCTCGAGCAGCAGATTGGTGAGCTCACCCAGGATTTGCAGCGCACTAGAGCAGACTTTGAGAATTATCGCAAGCGCGTTGACGCCGAAAAATCTCACGCCAAGGCAGCGGGTGCTCAGCAAGCAATTCGCAAGCTCCTGCCTGTGATTGATACGATCGAGCGCGCCACTGCCAACGTCCCCAAGAAGCTTCAGAACGACACATGGGCAAGTGGAGTAGTAGCGATGTCGAAAAAGCTCGATGGCTTGATGGCAGAGTTCAAGCTTGAGCCGATCGTGGTTGAACTTGGCACGACCGAGTTTGATCCAGACCTCCACGAAGCCGTCTCGATGGATGATGAAGGTGGTGACAAAGAAATTATTAGTGAAGAGCTGCAGCGCGGTTATAAGCTTGAAGGCCACGTCCTCCGCCATGCTATGGTGCGGGTCAGCCGGCAGCCGTAGGAGTGAGCGGGATGAGGCGTTGGCTGCTTGCAGGAACACTCATCATTGTAGCAACACTTGGTGTTGGCAGTGCTCATGCTCATGCAACGCCACTGGCCAACCAAACCGATATTGCCGTGCTCAAGCAGGCGAGCACAGCCTACCAAGCCTTTACACGTGAGCTCTATGCCTCCCAACCCAAGAAGGATTCCATCGACGAACGGGCCAAGCAGGCCGCAGCAGCCTTTGCAGCGGTAGCAGAGCACTCATTTTCGGCGCAGCTTGGCGATGAGTATAGCCGTCATACGGCAGCTGTGAAGGAAAAAGCCTCAGTCGTCAAGACGCTTCTTGGGCGTGCTCCGCAAACCTTTGCTAGCAAAGATACACAGGCTGCAGCAGTCTATTTGACAGATGTAGAAACAGCGGTAAGTCAGTATGACTCAGCCGTCGGTGTGCTTAATACAACAGTAGACGATGCCAACCAAGCGACGAATCGCCTCTACTTGCTTATGGTGATTGGTGCTGGACTTGTGGCGGCACTTGCTGTAGCCTGGGCGCGACGCCAGCATACCCGGACATTTGCTAGTAAGCGTGTAGTGCGGGCACGCTGGGCGGTGGTTGCAGCAGCAGCAGCACCACTGGTGGGTGCAGTTTCGCTCTATGTGATATTTATCCAAGGGAGTGACACACGGGTTGTGCGCGGCGTGGGCTACGCGGTGCTGACTGGTGGTGTAGCAGTTCTTATCTATGCAGTGATGGCGTATTGGCGTCTCCGGCGGGCTGAGACGCTCGCAGCAGCAATTACTGCAGGTGACCAGCTCTATCAGTGGTAATATCTCCAATAGGAGGCTCTCAATACGCTTTTTGTCAGGCTAAAATAGCGAGCCGAGTGATCACAATAGGCTGTCCATTATTGTGTAAAATTGATACCAGGCCTAGACTATTGTGTGGGTTTAAAATTGTATAAAGCCACTTTGCTCATAGTTGCACTTGCAAATAAAGGATGCTAACGCTACAATGACGACAAGAGTTTTAGCATAAAAAGCAGGGAGAGAGAGGATGATAAAACGGTCAGTTGTAGCGCTGGTAGCGGCTGGTAGTATCTTGCTAATTGCATTAGCATGCAACAGTAATACCAAGGCAAACTCAAATCAATGGGGAGTCGTGTGGAACGAGGAATTCAAAGGGACTTCAGTACCTAGTGGATGGGATGTCTTGCAGCAGAATCGAGACAATTATGGCGGTAATCACTTAGCCTATAACCCAAGTAATGTAAAAGTTGTTGACAACGACTATCTAGAGATAAAAACGCAGCGTCACTGTGTTGCAAATCTTGACGAGCCACTAAATGATTCTAACGTCAGCGAAGCACCATGCCCAAGCGGCAAAATGACGCGATACCTCAGTGGTCGCGTGACAAATAAGACCAAGGTTGTTGATGGCACAAAACCATTCCGGGCCGAGATTCGCGCTAAATTTAACTGGAACGGAAAAAATGGAACGCGGCCATCACTGTGGATGGTTAACGGCAATTCATTGCAAAATTGTCATCATAATCCTAACGCTAATGACCCATATGGTGAGCTAGACATCATCGAATGGTATTCGTATACACCAGCGTATACGTGGTCGAGTACTCACGCAACATGCTACCACCACGGCGTTTCTGGTAACTGGAAGAATGGTTGGCGAACACGAAGGATTATCCATAGCGACGAACACAGGGCAGGATCTAAGTCAGGTTCGCTCGCCTATGAGTGGCACACGTGGGCAGTTGAGTATGATGGCGAGACAGTTAAATACTTCATTGATGATAAGCCGATCACAGCGTATAACTACCACGCGAGCCCAACGAATCACAAAGACATTGAGCGTACGCCATCGGTGAAGCTGACAACATTGGCTGATAAGGAGTTGATCAAGCAAACATTTGACGCTGGTTGGCGCTTTATCTTGAATGATTATGTAGAGAAAGACGAGGAGCAGAAGCCAATATCTCCTTCGGATACTTTTCCAAAACAAACAATGCTCGTTGACTACGTTCGCGTCTTCCAAAGGGGTGTAGGCACACAGCCAGCCGAAGTACCAGCAGCAGGAACGGGTGCAACATGGTCTAGGCAAGAATCTGCCGGCTCTCGGAAGTGGACATCAATTGCTAGCTCGTCTGATGGCAATAAATTAGCCGCAACAGCATGGGGTGGTAAGATCTACACGTCGTCTGATGCTGGCGCAACCTGGGCAGAACGCTCTGGGTCGGGGGATCGTAACTGGGTAGCCGTCGCTAGCTCCGCTGATGGTAATAAATTAGCTGCTGTGTATGATTGGGGTGGCTATATCTACACGTCATCCAACGCTGGCGCAACCTGGACAGAACGAAAAAGCTCTGGATCCCGAAAATGGTCTTCAGTTGCTATCTCATCTGACGGCAATAAATTGGTAGCAACGGCAACAGGCGGTAATATCTATACCTCATCTGATGCTGGTGCAACCTGGACAGAGCACGCGGCCGATGGAGTGCACAACTGGACGTCAGCCACCATTTCTGACGATGGGAGTAAGATCTCGGCGACTGCTGGCGGCGGTGGATATATCTTTAGCTCAAGTGATGCTGGTGCAACATGGGTCGCGCAGGCATCTGCAGGTGTGCCAAACTGGTCAGCGATCACAGGTTCAACTGATGGTACAAAACTAGCTGCGGTATCTTACGGTGGGAATATCTACACAACCACTCGTGCATATGAGCAAGGGAAGCATGTTAACCCGAGCAACCCGAACCCGCGCAACCCTGGCAGTTCTAGCAGCTCCAGTAACTCGAGTGCCAGTAGCAGTAATAACAAAGCACAGGCAGCAAACAATGGTGGCCAACTGGCAGATACGGGCGCGAGTATCGTTGCCGTCACATTGGTCGCAGTATTGGCTGTTGGTACTGGAGCCGGAGCTTGGCTGATTCGCAAGAAAATGTAGCAAAGACTGAAATAAATTTAATTAGCACTCTTGACACGAGAGTGCTAATTATTTATACTGAAATAGTTGGCACTCGGTACAAAAGAGTGCTAGAATGGATACAAGCATAACACCAGATATGATTATAAGAGAAAGGGGAATCATTATGGGTAAAACTATCGGCATTGATCTTGGCACGACCAACAGCGCCTTCGCGTACTTGCTCGCGGGCAAGCCAGAGGTTATCGCCAATGCTGAAGGCAATCGCACGACGCCGTCAGTGGTAGCAATCAACAAAAAAGGTGAGCGCCTTGTAGGGCAGGTAGCGCAGCGCCAGCGTGTGACCAACCCGAAGAACACAATCTATGGCGTCAAGCGCTTGATTGGCCGCAAATTCACCGACAAAGAAGTCCAGAAAGATCTCGACATCATGCCATACGAGATCGTCAAGAAAGGCAATGCGGTTGCCGTTAAGCTAGGTGATAAAGAATATACACCAGAAGAAGTGAGCGCCATGATTCTGAGCAAGATCAAGGCCGATGCCGAGGCCTTCTTGGGTGAGAAGGTAACAAAGGCGGTCATTACCGTACCAGCCTACTTCGACGATTCGCAGCGCCAAGCTACCAAGGATGCTGGTAAAATTGCTGGCCTAGAAGTCGAGCGTATCATCAATGAGCCAACAGCGGCTGCTCTCGCCTATGGTCTCGATAAAGGCAAAGAAGAGAATATCGTTGTCTTTGACCTTGGTGGTGGCACCTTCGACGTGTCGGTGCTGGAGATCGCTGATGACTTCTTCCAAGTGAAGTCGACCAATGGTGATACCCACCTTGGTGGTGAGGACTTCGACAACGCCATCGTCAATTACTTCCTCGATGACTTTAAGGCCAAAGAAGGTATTGATCTGCGCAAAGATAACGCCGCCATGCAGCGCCTCAAGGACGAAGCCGAGAAGGCAAAGAAAGAGCTCTCGACTGTTACTGAGTATGATGTCAATATTCCATTCATCACAGCTGATGCTGATGGGCCAAAGCACTTTGAGATGAGCCTGACGCGAGCTAAGCTCGAGGACTTGGTGAAGGATCTACTCGACCGCCTCGATGGGCCAGTAGAAAAAGCGCTCAAAGATGCAAAGCTGAGCAAGTCTGATATCAGCAACATCGTCATGGTTGGTGGTATGACCCGCATGCCAGCAGTGGTTGAGCGGGTGAAGAAGCTGTTTGGCAAAGACCCGATGCAAGGCGTCAACCCAGACGAAGTAGTGGCTGTTGGTGCGGCCATCCAGGGCGGTGTGCTAGCTGGTGATGTTAAGAGTGTGCTACTGCTGGATGTAACACCGCTAAGCCTCGGCATTGAGACAATGGGCGGTGTGTCGACCAAACTAATCGAGCGCAATACCACTGTGCCAACCAGCAAGAGCGAAGTGTTTTCAACTGCAGCAGACAACCAGCCACAGGTGGAGATCCACGTCTTGCAGGGCGAGCGCGAGTTTGCTAACGACAACAAGAGCCTAGGCCGTTTCGTGCTTGACGGTATTGCACCAGCACCGCGCGGTGTGCCACAGATTGAAGTGACCTTCAACATTGATGCCAATGGTATCCTCAGTGTCACTGCCAAGGATAAAGGCACAGGCAAAGAGCAGTCGATCACCATCCAAAACTCTGGCAACATGAGCAAAGAAGATATCGAGAAGGCGCAGAAGGAAGCTGAGCTCCACGCCGACGAAGACAAGAAAAAGCGTGAAGTAATCGACGCCAAGAACCACCTCGAGAATGCCATCTACCGGGCAAAGAAGATGCCCGATGAGTTTAAGGACAAGATCTCGAGTGAAGACAAGAAGACGCTGGAAGATGCCATTGCCGAAGCTGAGAAGCATAAGAATGTAGAAGACAAAGACAAGCTCGAGGCTGCTACCAAGGCGCTGGACGACGTGACGATGTCTATTGGCGCCAAGCTCTATCAGCAGCAAGCTGAGGACAAAAAAGCCGAAGAAGAGGCTGATGCCAAAGCGAAAGAGACCGACAAGAAGCCTGGCAAAGACGAGCCCGTCGAAGGTGAAGTTGTCGACGACAAAAGCAGCGACAAGAAGTAGTGTCTTGCTAGCTACACTGCAAATAGCCACCTGGAAAGGGTGGCTATTTGCGTAATTTGCAATAAATTCGTGATATGATAGTTTTATGCGAGCTCGAGAAGTGATGCGACTCATGCAGTCGAGTATAAATGGTGAAATAGAGCCTCATGGCAGAATAGCCGAGGCAGACTCCATCGTTGGCTTTAGCTTTGGGGTGAGATATGATGAAGGACATTATATGGCTCCGGGAGCGACTAATGAAGCGCTTGGTACGTGGCTTGCCGACCAGTTTAAACCGCAGCGACTCATGATATTACAGCAAGAGTTAGCTGATGTTGTCTGTGATATCCAGCCAGACGCAAGCCAAACCGTAGTCGCATTGCCAACAATGAAATCATCTGGATGTACTTTCAATACGCATGAGTTGATAGGTCAAATTCGTCAAAAATACACAATAGCACAGCTTGGCAAGATTGGTTTGTGCGCATTTCGGCACCATATGCCACGAGTAGACGCGCAAATGAAGCATGCTAATTTTGAGACAATTGTTGATCCATCATTGCAGCAGGTGGGCGACTTCGACCCGCAATCGAGCCAAGTATGGACACAGAGTAGTCGACGGTGGTCCCTACGCGAACCACTTGTTATTCTCCAACATGCCTATACACATAAATTGTAAGTATATGAATTATCTATTATGGATAACGACGAACTCCTCAAACGCCTTAGGCAAATCTACAAAGAAAACAAGAAGCTCACGTAGTATTATGAGCTTCTTGTTGCATGATGACCTCTGTTATTTAATATCCACTAGCTCAATATCGAACACAAGATCGCTATTGAATGGGATGTTGGCAGTGGCGCGGACGGAGCCGTAGGCCATCTCACTTGGGATGATGAGTCGGCGCATACCACCAACTTTCATGCCAGGCACACCCTCCGTCCAGCCGCGGATGACTTGATCGAGGCCAAAGGTAACGGGCTGACCAAAGTCGTGGCTGCTCTGGAAGATGATGCCATTCTTGCATAGTGCACCAGTGTAGTGTGCGGTGATGGTCGCGCCAGCTGGTACCTCGGCACCAGTGCCAGGGATGATGTCGATGATTTGCAGTGCGTCGACCTGAGCGATAGGTGCAAAGTCGGCGAGTTTGGTTCCTTCGTATTGTGTCATGACTCTATTATACCATTATGCGTATTCCGCCGCGCCACGCAGTTGAGCGGTGGGATGGCTGTGCTGGGTGGAGTGCGATCGACAACCATGATCTGCTGCAGCTGTGGATAGTGCGTGAAGAGATGACCAAGCGTGTGCGTCATGGCGCTGGTGTAGCGTTCTTCATCTGGCGCTGCGGCATAGCGAGCTCTCTCCTCGAGCGGTGTCGCCCAGCAGCAGCTGGCGTGGATGACACGAGTGTCTTGGGGAAGCTCAGGGTATTGCACGCCATAGCCCACTAAATCGGCACACACAGCAGATAACGTGCGAGAACACCGTTGCTGCAATGTGTTGCTTGCGGTGAATGTCCCTCGCTCGGCTGAGCTAAAAATCGTGCGTTTGCGCTCAAGTACGCGCCGTATACCATTGGTAATAATCATCAGTGAATTGTAGGTGCTGTGTGGTTGATACTCTGGTGTGCCTACCACTAGCTCCGCTGTGGGCATAGAGGTAGAGAGTTCCTGTAGCTCGGCGAGGCGATCATTTACCACTGCATGTTGGTCTGGGATTTCAGCCAGCTCTATGTCTGCCGTCGTCATGAGTTCGGGGCTGATGAAGCGATGGGCGGGGTTATCGGCAGCTGCTTTGCGTATCAGACTCATGTACTCGTGCCAGGATTGGCAGATACACCAGCGGTTGGTGTTTCTGATGATAGTTGCTCAGGGTAAAACACACCTGTTTGGCGGTGCCACTGGATGTCATAATGGCGGGCTTGTTCGCGTGGTGGTTTATTATGCATAAATATATTATACGATATACCGATCTATAGAGCAAACATACGCAAAATATCCCAATAGTATAGAAGAGTTAGTAGGTGTTGATGGGTAAAGCGAGGAATGTGATAGTTCTGACGGGTTAGTTTTTAGCCAGGCTATATACCCGTAAATGACGAATTGTGATTACAGATTGATTCTAGGGAAGAGCTAGGCTCTACACGGAGGAGCGTTCTTTATTAATACCGCCACTGCGCCATATCACGATTATAGACGTCGATGATCCGCGGTGTTAGCAGGGTAGAGATGCCGGCCGGGGGTAGGCTAGCGGGGCGCTGGCGCAGGGCGTAGTCGAGCAGTTTGGTATCGGTGTAGCTAAGCCCAGGCGGCAGCGGCTGGCTTAGCAGGCTAGCTTTATCCTTGGTCGAGAGCACAAAGCCCCACTCGCCAAAGGAGGGCACATTGATGCTAAAGGGGGTGATATGCCGCTGGGGCTGGGCGGATGCGACGGTGCTAGCCACCATTGCGAAGGCGTGTGGCGAAAAATACGATGACGTTGCTTGGGTGATCATCACGCCACTGGGGCTGAGGATGCGCGCGGCCTGGCGGTAGAATTGCTGCGAGTAGAGCTTGGCCAGGCGGTCGTTTGATGGGTCGACGAGATCAATCAGAATGGCATCATATACCTGGTGCGTCTTGAAGGCAAATAAAAACGCGTCCTCGTTGACGACGCGCACTTTGGGGCTAGCAAGCGAGCGCCTGTTTTGCTCGGCGAGCAGGGGACTAGTGCGCGCCAGCTGCGTCATGGCTGGGTCGATATCCACCAGAGTGATATGCTCCACACTCGGGTACTTCAGGATCTCGCGCGCCAGCAGCCCGTCGCCACCGCCCATAATCAGCACGTTTTTGGGCTGCTTGACCGCCGTCATCGCCGCACCAGCCAGCGTTTCGTGGTAGCGGGCTTCGTCCAGGCTCGAAAACTGCAGGTTGTTATTCAGATACAGCCGCAAATCCTGCTTGTACTTGGTGAGGACGATCTTTTGGTAAGCCGACTGCTGGTAGAGGATAACCGGGTCTTTGTAGGCCTTGGTATCGATGCGGTGCTCCAGCCAGCTGGCGCCAAAGAACAGCCCCAGCAGCAGAATGGTCGCTACTACACTGGCGGCCAGGAGCCTGCGTGAAGTCTTCAGCTGCAGCAGAATCAGGACTGCCACGGCGATATTGAGCGTGGCGATCAAGTAGGTGCTGCGCATCAGGCCCAGGCTGGGTAGCAAGAAGAGCGGGAAGATCAGTGAGGCCACCAGCGCGCCAAAGTAGTCGATCGCCAGCACCTTGCTGAGGAGTTCCACCGAAGACGGCCGGCCGTAGCGGGTAAACATCTTGACGAGTAGCGGGATCTCCAGGCCGATCAGCACACCAATCACCAGGCTAATCAGCGCAAACACCGGCCAGTGCAGCTTGCTCAAGCTAAAGGCGCTGTAGAGCAGCAGCACCGAATTACCACCCACTAGCCCGAGCAGGATTTCATTAACGGCGAAGCTTGTGGCGGGGTGCCAGCGAATATGCCGCACCAGTAGCGACCCCACCCCCATGCCAAAGAGGGTAATACCGGTCGCCAGGCTAAAGCTCAGGATTGAATCACCTACCAGGTACGAGGCAGCCGTACCCAAGATGAGCTCGTAGATAAGCCCGCCAATTGCCACGAGGAGCGCCGCCGCAAACAGCGCGATATTTTCCTTGCTGGTGATGTGCTTGGTGCCCGGTGGCGTGACGCGAGTATGTGCCATAGTGTCTTTCGTCTACCTTTCGCGCCTAGGTTACTTGCCTACGCCGCCACTGCCGCCACCATAGACGCTGCGCCCGTGGTAGGTGCCGGTGCCGTGCGAATCATCGTGGCCAAAGAACTCATCGTAAATAGCAAAGAGCAGCGCCCCAACAAAGCTGATGATCATCACCCAGCGCCAAAACAGCGGCCAGTTGCGTGGGCGAATCAGCCGGCCAAATAATTCCTTTTGCTGCGCGTCGGACAGCGGTGTTTTGAGGTAGACATCGTACTCGCGCCGGTTGTATTTTTCGACCGTGTATGTGGTGGTAGCGCCGGTTTCGGCGTCGGTGTAGTGCAGGCTGGCATAGGCCATTGGCTCACCCTCAAAGACCTGGTAGGCGTTCTTGCCGCGGATGGCCATAATGGTACCTTCGCCGGCCTCGGTAACGGTAATGGTTTGCGCTGTGCCGTCCTCCAGCGTGATGGTAAACTCATTGCCCGCAGCGAGCGTCTCTGGCTCAAGCCGCTGGGCAAACCGCACCGGCTCATAGAGCGATACGACCTTACTATCGTGGTCGTACTCCACCCAGCTATCGTAATTTTCGAGGCCCGTCAGCTCCCACTCTTCCCAGTAGGAGGCTTGCTTGGTCTCGGGGTTGTCTTCTTTAAATAACAAGCAACCCACCGCGCGAAAGTTGGTTCGCTTGCCGCGCAGGACATCGTTGATTTTGAGGCGAGCTTTGGTGCGTTTGGTCATAAGATAGCGCTTTCGATCGTTATAGTGTTGGTATAAAATGCGTCTGCAATGGCTTGGCGAAGGGTCTGGATTGTATCCTCGCTCAGTGGTCGGCACGTGGCAATACTGAGGTATGCTCCGCGGCTCTCGGGCCAGGTGTGGATGGTGGCGTGCGACTCAGCGAGCAGCAGCGACACACTCACGCCTTGTGGCGAGAACTGATGTGAGACAGACTCCAGTGCGTGCAGACCAGCCACCTCGGCAAGCGTGCGCACTGTTTTCTCGATATACGCAAGGTCATTCAGCCGCGAGGCATCTGCCTGGCGAATCGTAAAAATCAGTGCTTGTACCTGCTCCATTTGCATCGCATGCGTTATTATACCACTTATGATGCTAAAGAGCGAGCCCACCTTGCTTATAGCAAAACCAGCCAGGCTGGCTGGCTGGTCTATGTAGCGCGCGAATAGTTATGGCTCGAGAGTGGGCCGTGATACACTTGCGCTTGACTCAGGCGAGTTGACTGTTAGTGGCACAACAAAACCCTGGTATTGCGCGAGTGTCACGATATCACCAGGTTGTAGCTCATAGCGCGTGTTGCCATCAGTCAGGTAGAGCTCAGCAACGCGGGCCGATGCAGCATTAGTCACGCCGTCTTGCTTGGGCTTAGTATGGAATGCATCTGCTTCGGCGAGTGTGGCGATGTGCCGGTCTACCACAGTACCGATGCTGTCGCCAGCCTCAACTGCTAGAGTAGTAATACCATCCAGGTTGGCTGGTAGTTGCGGCTCTTCTGTGATTTGGCCTGCCTCGTAGGCGTGGCGCTGGCTGAGGTAGTCGCTATACGCATCGACTAGCTGGGTGGCTTGCTCTTCGGGGGTGGGTTGGTGCTCGGCGGCAGAAGAGTGCTGATCGTGGTTGTTTTTTGACCGCAAAGCGATGAACCCTGTCGCTAGTCCCAGGACTGCAGCGGCTCCAAGAAAACCTCGTCGTGAGACATCCTTGCCCTTTGAGTGTTGTGATTCAGGCTGCGCAGTAAGCTCTTCTACCAAGTGAGGGTACGTGCCATCACCATATTTTTTATAATTGGGTGTTGATTCTTGACCTCTGTTTATTCTCTGTTGTGTACTCATAGTCCATTCACTATACAACAGAGGTCGCAAAAAGGGAAGAGGAAAATGGCAAAAATGTGTGCAATATTGCATAATGTGCCCAAAAACAGGGGTAATAGCATATAATGTGCAATATTATAGATAAAAATGCAAATAATACATTTCGTTGTAGATACCTGAGTGCTTGTATTTTCATAGCCAAGCGGTTCACTTTGCCTGCCTCTTGCTGCTGGCTTGGCTGCATAAAATGAATGCTTTTCTAGAACATTCACCCGCTGAGCGTAAGAGAGCCGCGCTGATTATAGCGATGAATCATCATACTTCATTAAATAAAGCTACGGGCAGAGATGAGAGTATACCAGAGGTCATAAGCCAAAAATAGAACAAATACCATAAATTTGCCGTTTTTGAGGTATTTCTGCTGCGGATGCCATGCTACAATAGAGGGTATGAGATCTACTCGAACCATCCAAATTGTGAATATTACTGGGCGAGAACTCGCCGGCAAATCATCAACAATTCGTGAGCTAATGCCGCGGCTGGGTGCCGGGGTTGTTTTGTTTCGCCCGAGCGATGTCTTGCGCGAATATGCCGTCAGCCATCACATCACGCTGCGCAAGCGGAGCGATTATTTGCGCGTCCTGCAGATCATGACGGAGTCTGCACCGAGCTTACTGGCCGACCGGGCACTGGAGCTGCTTGAGCGGCCTGGTGTGGAGCTGGTGGTGCTCGATGGCCTGCGCGACTACCGCAGTGCTTGCCGCCTCAAGGAACGGCTGGGTGATCGCTACCGGACGGTAGTGCTCACAGCGCCAGATGAGCTGCGTTACGAGCGCTTCAAGGGTGTGGCCGAGGCGAGGCGGCGTGCTGGGCGCGATGCAGCGGTGATTCAGAGCTTCGAAGAATTTATGCGCGATGGCGAGGATGATATGGACAGCATGCAGCAGTTCCCAGCGGTTCTGGCCAGTCACGATCTGACGCCTGGTGGCCCGATCGATACAAGCACCTATCCATCGGCCGTTGCGGTGGCAGATGAGATCATCAGCTACTTGGTGTAGAGCGGCCCAGAGTAGGTAGTGAGTGTGCTGTGAGGTGGTGCTTTTCGTGTACATTGACAAAATGCAACAGCAACCATCTGTACTCTCCATGATGCTTATGCTATCATGAAGGCATGCATAAGCGAGGGTTTACACTGGTTGAGATTCTGGTCGTGGTTGCAGTGTTGGCTATTTTGGTGTCGGCATCGATCGTAGGATATGGTGCGTGGCGTCAGCGTGCAGCCCAGACGGAGCTCGTGAGCGATCTGCGGGCTGCAGGGGCGGCTATGACGGCCTACCGGACGTTTTATAATGGCTACCCAACGTCGCTCCCGGCTGATTATCACAAGAGTGAGAACATTACAGCGACGCTCAAATATGTCGCATCGGCAACATACTGCATAGAAGCAACGACGCGCACTGCTCAGGGGCTTATCTATCATATAATGGGCTCAGAGAGTGAGCCCAAAGAGGGCGGGTGTGATGCCTACCAGGCGCGATCTGGCGAAAATGAGTCGCGAGCGACCGATGGTGTGCTGCGCTACTGTCATGTGATTCGTGCCGTTGAGCCAACCCAGCCAGCAGTGTGTGAGCCGGAGTTGCAGAGGTAGAATTCTAGCATCAATAAAGATCTAAACCAAATTATTCTCCGCGAGCCGTATACTCTGCCGGCTAAGATAACGATGAATAGGGCAGGACTACAATGTTGCAACCTAAAGCTTAGCCCTTTTTCTATACTAGCTTCATTCTCTCGCTGCTTTACAAAATTTCGCTATGGCAGTCTGACTTGCAGCGCTAATGCTGAGAGATTGGTATTCGTAAGACGTCGATCCTGAGAATGGTTGAGGAGGGGAGACAACACAAGTTTTGAGGTGTAATATATACTACAGATCAATCACCTCACCCCGGTCGATTGGCTTATTGGCTGTGCGATGCCCACGCATACGGCGGCCCACCGTGCGGCGCAGCTCTATGGCATTGGCGAGGAGAATGATGCCATTAACCAGCGCATAGCCACCAACGATTTGGACGAAAAGCTGGGCACTGCCGACAGGGAAGAGCCAGAGGACGAAGCTCACGATCACGCCGATCACGCCAGATATTAGCCAGAGCGCTCGCGTACGGCTCCTGGCGGGAAAGATGCGGCTGAGTATAAGGTCGATGAGGCTGCGGAGCATTACCACCCAGCCAAGCACAAAGCTGAGTGTTGCCACACTGACCCGAGGGTTGGCAAGCATCACCGCGCCAAGCAGAATAAGCAGCGCACCTGCCACCACGAGAAATGCCTTGGCTTGGCCGTCTGCCACCTGCAAGCCACGCACCAGCTGTGATAATCCCCAGACGATGATCAAAACTGCAAGCACTGTCATTAAAACAGTGAGTGTCACTGCTGGCATCACAAGCGACACTCCACCAAAAATAATCAATGACAGGCTTATGATAATAATTACCCACCACGCACCAATAAGCTGTCTTTTGAGTTGTTCGATCATATACGCCTCCTTGTCTTTCTAGTGTAGATGATGGCGGGGTAATCTGCAATTAATAGGTGAGGCTATGAACTATCCACCACTGTAGAGATGGTATAATGCTCGAGCACTAGTCGCGGGCAAACTGCATCAGCACCAGTGGGTCGCCGGTGACGGAGCGCAGTGTGTAGGCGCTGGGCAGTGTTGGGGTGGTGGTTGCGGTTGAGCTACTATAGTAGAGAACGTTGATTTTTTTGGCATCGGTAAAGGGCTGAGTAGTGTCGGCTACCTTGCGGTAGGTGGTGCTCCCTTCGAGTGGTGCGTAGCCGCCCATCAGTGGGCCACCCACATAGGCCATGTAGATGGGGCAATGTGACTGCGCTTGCTCGAGATAATAGCTTATCTCTATGGCGATGTACGGGTCGGCCGCAAGGACGACACTCCCATCGCGGCAGGTGCCGAGCTGGGTGGCAATTTGCTTTACATTGGGTCGCTCATCACGCTGGAAGTTGAAATTACCCTGCAATGATAACTGCACCATACCATAAAACATAACCACCGGCAGAAGTGCCAAGAGAGCGGTTGACACAGCCTTGTGCCAGCGCAATGGCGAACGATGCAGGGCTACGCAGGCCGTATAGAGGACAACACTTGCAATAGTGATACCACTAATTACCACATGAGCAAGATAGCGCTCGACATACATTGGAGCAGATAGTGACACAGCGATCAGTGCTGCGACTGGCACGCCCACATGAGCAAGCAATAGCCAAGCAAGCTCGGGATGCGGCAACGAACGCATTGCACGAGGCCACGCCCACGCAACGGCACAGATAATAATAAGGACAAGTTGCGACGACACAACACCTAGCAACCAAGAGGGCTTATAAATCATATTGAAGGATGCGATGCCGAGCAAATTCTGCAGATTCATCGGTTGGCCAATCTCGGCCAAAGCACCATTGCCAATCTGCCCCAAGAAGGTTGGCAGCCACGGCAAGAACAGCATAAAGCTCACGACATATGCCCAAAGCCACGGTAGCTTCCACCACTGTTGCAAGCCTTGGCGGCGGTAGGTCATAACCATCAGCCAGAGCAGCTGAGCCAGCCAGAGCAGGGCGCTATAATACAGCGTCCCCATGCCGAAGGCGACAAGCACCGCATAGAGCATCCAGTCGCGCCAACGGTCGTCGTGCCAGGCGCGTGCCAGTACGGCGGTTGCACTTACACCAATCAACGACCCCAGCGCATACATTCGTATCTCGAAGCCATAGCGCATGAGTAGGGGTGTGCCAATCAGTGTGAGGAGTGTATACCCCGCGGCGCGCGTGCCAAACCAACGCCGCACGAAACACCCCATACCAACCATCGCGCCGCCATAGCAGAGGATACTAAAGGCGCGCAAGGCTGCCTCGCTATAGCCCCATATGCTGGCCCAGAGCTTGAGGATGAGATAGTAGAGCGGCGGGTGCGTATCGATACTAGTGAGGCGGATGAGCTCACTGATTGGCTGCTTGGCGAGCCACACCGAATACGCCTCATCAAACCACACACTTTGCTGGCTGCCAATCCACCAGCACAGTGCCATCGCCACCAGTGGCGCTACCACAATGACGATGCGAAACCAATGGCGTCGTACTTTGCAGGCAAGAGGAGATAGTCGATTAACGAAAATAAAGGCGGGCTTCTTGACCCGTGCGGCAGATTGTTGCCGCGCTAGTTGCTTACTCATATCTTTTATAGTACCGATTTGTTGGCAAAAAATCCACTAGCAAAGCCATAATCATCCGTGGTACAATACCACTATACGTACCCGTAGCTCAGCTGGATAGAGCGTTGGTTTCCGGAACCAAAGGTCGCAGGTTCGAACCCTGCCGGGTATACCATAGATAATTGAGGCTCGCGCGGCCTCTGTTTTTTTATGGATGTGTATAGTAAGACGTACTAATTGATGGGATAGACCAATTAAACAAAAGGAGGTCTATCTCTCTAGCTGATCCCTGCTAGCGTGGAATAATCTTCATCAAAAACTTCGTCTTGACGGCGAGATAGATGAGCGCAACGGCGCTCATAGACAGAGCAAAGTTACCAGGGATCTCATAAAAGCGATCGACCGACGTAAAATAAAAATCGCTAATATAATAATCTGGTGCCACAAAGAGATGTATGATGAGAATAACGAACGCATGCACCGTATACACATAGAGCGAATTATGGCCAAACGGCAGCAAAATCCAGCCTAGCCACCGCTTGATGCGATCCTCGAATCGCCGAAACAACATAAAGAATCCAGCAAACCAGAGCCACGATAGGGTAAGGCGAGGCAGTGGTAGGTCGAGCTTGAGGAACTGATTGTCGAGTGCGGTATCGGCCGCGGCAAGCGTTTGATGAAAGCCATCACCCAGCCCATGTGCCACAAAGGTGATGTATGCGTCGGTAAAGAGTGTGAGGGCGAAGAGCGTTGCAATACTGCGCTTGATGATGCGTCGATGGCCGAGCGGCCACGATTGCCAGCGTGCAGTAATCTCTGGTAGGTGGTAGCCCAAGACAAAGGCTATAAAGAACAGCACCTGCCAGGTGAGTGGCTGGTATAGTTCACTGACTGGCCGTGGTGTTAGCGCCCACACTAGTAGGCTGAGCCCTAGCACGATATACCACTTGCCGCGCCGCAGCAGCCAGAGCGCCCCCGGTGCTACCGCGATAAACAGTGCATACAGGCGCAGATAGTCCGCCCAGCCGTAGAATTGCTGTAAGGTAATAATATCCCACGCCAGGCCAAGCCAATTACCGTCGGGCAGCGGTAGTGGCAACTTGACACCTTTATTATCAATAAAGAACCAGCTAATCAGGAGCGATAGTATCGTCACGATAATGCTCGTGAGGTAGAGCGTACCAGCTCGCTTCCAGAGCAAGCGCGTCGCTGTCATGAGGGGTTGTGTGCGGAGCTTGGCACCACGCACAATGCCCAAGACAAGGCCGGATATAATGAAGAACCCTTCGGCTGCCGAGACAGCGAGACGACTGTCGCCAGTGAGGAAAGTGAGGCCATTGGGGAAGTAGGTGAGATGGTCAAGAATAATGATAACCAAAAACCACCCGCGCATGAGGTCGAGACTAACGATGCGCCCAATAGAGGACGCGCTGGCTTTTGGTTGGGTTGTCACAATGATCTAGTATAGCAGGTTTGCTAAAAGTATGCTTAAGATTGTCTAAATGTTGTGATGAGGAAATATGGACCCGAGGTCTGGATATCCAACACTGATGACTCTATGGTCTAAAAAACTGAGGGGCATAGCGACACGCTAGCGTGGTCGCTTGCTCGCAACAGTGCGTGCCTTGGTGGCAAAGGTGTCATCGATGAGGACAGAGGGCGCAAATTCACCATAGCGCCGCGATACTGCTTGCTCGATCAGGAAGTCGGCAATGCGTGGATTCTTAGGTAGAATTGAGCCATGCAGGTAGGTGCCGATCACATTGCGGTAGCGCGCACCTTCGGTTTGGTCGGTACCATTGTTGCCCGCCCCGCGCGATACGATACCCAGGGGTGGCACGCTGTGCCCAAGGGTTGTGAGGCCGCTGTGGTTCTCATAGCCAATGACTTCGCCAAAGTCGCTGCTGGCAGTGACGATATTGCCAATCAGGCGCTGCTCGCCAGCGACTGTCTCGATATCAAAGAGACCAATTCCACGAATGATCGCTCCTTGCGTGGTCTTAAAGAATCGCCCAAATAGCTGGTAGAGCCCACACACTACCAGCATTGGCACACCATCATCAGCGAGGCGCTGCAGAGTGGGGCCAATCGCGAGTAAATCATCCTGGATGGTAGCTTGGCCAGAGTCTTGGCCACCGCCGCCCACAATGATATCGACATCGGCTGGGAAGGTGTCGCCTGGGTTGTATTCAACGAGTCGCACGCTGTAGCCATACCATTCAAGCCGTCGCTTGAGCGTGAGGGTATTACCCCAGTCGCCATAGATATTCATGGCGTGAGGGTAGAGTTGGAGGATGGTGATAGTGTTGCTTTTCATACAGCATTTACCTCTGTGTAATGGGCTAATTCGCGCCGCAAGGCAAGCATGGCGGTATAAGTACAGTAGATGCGCAAGGGGGTGCCGCGGTTGGCCTGGACAAACTCTGCCAGAGCTTGCTTAAGGCCAGGTACAACGCGCCGAGCTTCTACTTCATCATACTGGAGGCGCAGCGCCATATCGTAGGCGCGCACACCACTCACCATTGCCACGCCAGTGGGCCGAAGCGTGTCGAAGTCGACATCCCATAGCCAACTCATATCGCGGCCATCGGCGTACTGGTCGTTGATGGCAATCATTGTAGCAGTCTTATGAGGGTCAAACGATGCCAGGCTCAGACGGAAACCGCTCGGGTTCTTGACGAGGACAAGCTCGCAGGGCTGGCCATTGACGGTCAGAGCTTCGCCGCGACCAAAGGCTGGCTCGACCTGAGCTAGGGCAGCGAGCATGGCGGGCGTATCGAGTTTATCTTGCAGAATAGTACGG
This sequence comes from uncultured Candidatus Saccharibacteria bacterium, assembly GCA_938036825.1. Classification (GTDB taxonomy): domain Bacteria; phylum Patescibacteriota; class Saccharimonadia; order Saccharimonadales; family Saccharimonadaceae; genus Saccharimonas. Next base: position 23,762 of record CALHWD010000021.1, on the reverse strand, counting down.
ACGAGGGTAAGTGCTCCTGCAGCGTTTTGGGCATTGTAGCTACCCTTGAGCTTGAGTGAGACAGGATGATCGGAATCGTCGAAGCGGAAAGTTGCAGCTTGGTCAGACAAGCCGCATAGTGTCACATCAGCATTGGTAGTGGCTGCAGCTTGGGCTGAGGCGCTTCGCATGGTATCGTCGCTTGGGAAGAGGTGGGCAATTGATGGATCGACGCCATAGCGGCTTATTGGTGCTGTGAGATCAGCGGTAAATTCTTGCCGCGTCAGCCGTGGGTCGTCGCCATTGAGAACAATGCCATTTGTGGTGCGTATGGCGATGGTGTGAAGCAGCTGCGCCGTGTAGTCAATCTCGCCAAAGCGATCGAGTTGGTCACGCAGGACGTTGAGTAGTAAACAATAGCGTGGGGCAACTTGCTTGACGAAGTGCACTGCATGCGCTTCGTCAAGCTCGAGCACGGCAATATCCGCTGGCAAAACACCATGGGTATCAACCGCCTCAAGCAGTGCTGCTGCCACGCCGCGGGTAAAGTTGCTCCCCGTGCGATTAGTAAAGACGCGGAGGCCTTGGCTCTCCAGTAGAGCTACAACCATCTTGGTAGTGGTTGTCTTGCCGTTAGTGCCACTTACTACCACCACACCATGCGGTAGAGCATCAAGCGTACGGGCAAGAAAGTGCCGATCGAGTTTCTCGACGACGAGGCCTGGCAATGCTGAGCCACCACCGCGCAACCGAGCTGCGCGCTGCACCCCTTTGCCCACAAGAGTTGTAATACGAATCATGGTGTTTATTATAGCATGAGCATACATACCTGACGCGATGAGATTGAGGTGGATTCCAAAACTGTACCTAGTTTGCTATTATATGTCATATGCGTAGTTACGAAGATCTAGCAGGCCATAATAAACCTTCTGCTATACGTGAACCTAGTATCCAGAATCGTATCACTAAGGAGTATAGAGAGATTGTTGGAGAAGATGGTGTACGAAAAGTATATGTTCCACGGAGTGATATCCAGTCTGGTGTATATGATCCCGATTTCCACAGCCTAATGATAGAAAACAACTTGAGCAGTGCATCAATAAAGAAACATGGTGATGAGGTAGAGCTTTCATATCCATCAAGTCTTGACGCTATGCGGATGGATGGAGTGTTGGCAACGTGTCGAGCACAGGGTGACTATACTGATTTCGCACGTTCGGTTGTCATTGCTGCCCATCAAGTTGCTGATACGATATCAGTGACTGGCAAGATCCCTCAATTGAACTCCATAGAAAATATCCTGATTAAGCGCAATAGTCAGCAATTGGGTAGTGCAGAGTTTACCCCACCCTTTTATGCAGAGGAGTTTGTAGTCGATACTGATACTGTACAAATACAGCAAGAAGACGAAAGGGAATTAACGGCTGAAGAATTAGATCTCCAGCGCGATATCGCTATTAGCGACACAACAAGTCGAGTTGTTGTCCAGATGCTAGAGTCGACTCTGTCTCGAAGAGATATGGATGCCGACAGTGCCTCTGTGATTAAACAAATAATTGAAAGTATAGAAAAGAGATAGAGCTGTATGCACAAATATGAAGAACAGATAGTGCACTCTGAGCTTGACAAACCTACAGAGGTAGAAAAAGTACTTACTGTTGATGCTCTCGCTAAAGCGATCGGTCGACCGCTCGAACTAAGTCACACTGGGGAGATAGGTGCATCTGATAGTGGGCATGGTGTATTTTTTGCATTGGATACACAAGATAATACCCAGTCATATGCAATTAAACGGTTTGGTAACAGTCAAAAAGCGCAGAGAGAGATTGACCTATTACATGAAGCTGCTAACCGCGGCCTAAAGACTCTCCAGACGGTGCTTGATAAGCCACTAGCGGTTTCTAATGTGAGGGGCGTAGATGTTGTAACTCAGCGGATTCCATCGCTTGGTACGATGAATTCCATAGCGTGGTCTGAGTACTATGCAGGGCAGCCCTCATATGAGTCAGAGATTGTTCCTGTTATGGAGTCAATTGGCCAATATATCGGGAATCTGCATGCGAATGGGATGCATCATGGCGATATGCAATTGAAGAATATCGCAACTATACCTTCTGGTGAGTTTGTTACATTTGATTTGGAAAACGCTTACTTCCATGCAGACAAAAAAAGTGCTCTGCAGCAAGTGGATTTTCAGGATGATTGTATGAAGGATATCACTACAGTAATTGAGTCCTTTGCGCGGAGTGGCTTCATGGCCTCATCGAGTGACGAGATTTTCTGGCAGGAGATTCAAGAAAATCTACTACAGCCATATATAGAAGAGAGTGACAGTTTATTCTTGCTTGACGATGACAGACATAAAGCGCTCATGCATTGCATCGATAGATGCAAAAGAATTCGTAATGAGTCAAACAAAGCACATCTGACAATCGATCGACTCGTTGCTCATTTGTAACAAGATATGGATTTGCAGGGTGCGACATCTGTATATCCTAGGTAGAGTCGCTTTGTGACAATATGAGTAGCACAAATTACGCTAGTGCGCTACAATGCATAGTATGATAGTGGTTGGATTTTTTGCGTGGTGGTATGGCGCTGGGTGGTGGCAGCGGATCACGATGGTATGGGGGAAGCTGGTGAGTGTATTTGACTATTTTTCAATTGATCTCTTGGTGCGAACGTGGTTTGCGCCGTTTCGACAGATATCGGCAGGAGCGGTGGATGGGCCGATTGGCGTGCAGATTCGGGCATTTTTTGACCGTCTCATCTCGCGGACGATTGGCGGCATCGTGCGGAGCTTTATGATTATTTTTGGCATTGTAGCGCTCGCAGTAACCGCTGCGGCGGGGCTTGTCTTTATTATTGCTTGGGCGCTTGTGCCCGTGTTGCCACTGCTGGGGGCAGGGCTTGCGATAGTGGGGTGGCTGCCATGGTAAGTGACTTTCACTACGATAGCTTGCGTGCTAAGAAGGCTCGCTTGGGTGTGCAGATGGGCCGCTTCGACCACTGGTGGTGGGTACCATTTTTGCTATTCATGGCAGGAGCAGGAGCATTGCTGGCGATTGAGCTGCCTTTGGGGTGGTTTATCGCGAGCCTTGCTGTGGTGCCATATGGGCTCCACCGGTGGTATCAGGGTGAGATTGCCCATTTGCCCACCAGTGGTAGCACGGCTGACGGTTTGCTTACAGGTGATGTCCTGGGTCGGTTGCCCGCCGCGCCAACACCACGCGATATTGCATGGGCATTGCGCTCAGTTAATGATGGGCTATTTATGGCATTGCGACTCGGTCTCAGCCCGGCGCTTATGCAGGATCTCGTGAGTGACGACCCGAGCATTATGCCCGAGTTTTGGCAATTTGCTGATCGCATCCGTCAGTACAATCAACTTGAACAAATCACTGGTAGTGTGCTTATGGTGGCTTTGGTGCGCAGTGTGCCTGGCTACCAAAATATCTTGGCGGAGCTCCAGCTTGACGACGAAGATCTCGATGGCGCTGTGCAGTGGCAGCACCACTTGCGTCAATTGGTGGTACAGATTCATCAGCCGCGGCGCACTGGTGGGGTGGCACGCGATTGGTCGTTTGGTTATATCCCACTGTTGCGCCGCTTTGGACAGAACATTAGTGAGCAAATTAGTCGTGGTGGCGGAATGTTCTCTGTTGATGTGGCGTCGCATACTAAAGCGATTGATCAGCTCATCGACATCTTCGGTACCCGTGGGCGGCAGAATGCCGTGCTGGTAGGGCAGGCTGGCACGGGTAAGACGACCATCATCCACGCCTTTGCCGAGCGGCTCCTCGATGCCTCGGCGCATTTGCCGAGTAGTCTCAAGTTTCGGCAGGTGTTTATTCTCGACTCATCATCACTCATCGCTGCGGCACCAGGCCGAGGTGAGCTCGAGAACCTTGTTATGCGCGTTCTTGGTGAGGCGTATACTGCTAAGAACATCATCATCTGCCTGGATAATGCTCAGCTGTTCTTTGAGGAAGGGATTGGCGCGGTGGATCTTACCAATGTACTGCTGCCTATTCTCGAGGCAGGGCGCCTGAGGGTTATTCTGAGTATGGACGAGCAGCGGTTTTTGCAGATTGGCCGGCGCAACCCATCGCTTGCTAATGCGCTCAATCGCATCTCCATAGCACCCACAGACGAAGCTGAAACACTGCGCGTCCTGCAAGAACAAGCCGTTATTACCGAAGGGCAGCGCCATGTGGCTTACCGCTATCAAGCGCTACGCGAGGCGTATCGGCTAAGCGCACGCTACATTCATGACCTTGCCATGCCAGGCCAAGCCATCAAGCTGCTCGAGTCGGCCGCAAGCTACCACGAGGATGGCATTGTGACGAAGCAATCGGTGCAGCAAGCCATCGAGCAGACGATGGATGTGAAGATTAGTGTGGCGAGTACTGCCGATGATCGTGAGCGGCTGCTCAATATGGAGGCGCTCATCCACCAGCGAATGGTCAACCAAACGCGAGCGGTCAGCGTGGTAAGCGACGCCTTGCGCCGAGCACGAGCCGGTGTGCGCAACCAAAATCGGCCAATTGGTACCTTTCTCTTTCTTGGGCCAACAGGAGTGGGTAAGACAGAGTTAAGTAAGGCTCTGGCTGACGTGTACTTTGGTGGTGAGGGCAAGATTGTCCGGATTGACCTCAACGAATATGTCCGGCCGGAGGATGTATCGCGCTTGATTGCTGATGGCGCTGATGACCCAGCCAGCTTAACCGCCCAGGTGATGAAACAGCCCTTTAGCGTGGTATTGCTGGATGAAATTGAGAAGGCCGCGCCAGAGGTATTAGCAACCTTGCTGCAGCTGCTGGATGAGGGGATCCTGCGCGATATTAAGAACCGTGAGGTGAGCTTCCGTGATGCAATTGTCATTGCTACGAGCAACGCTGGGGCTGACCGCATCCGCGAATATATCGAGCATGGCTATAAACTTGAGCAATTCGAACAGCAGTTTACCGACGAGCTCATTAACAGTGGTCAGTTCCGTCCTGAGTTCCTTAACCGTTTTGACGAAATTGTCCTCTTCCGGCCGTTTACTAAGGAAGAACTAGTGCAAGTGCTTGACCTTATCCTCGAGGGGGTCAATGCTACGCTCGCCCAGCAAAAGGTCTCGGTCGCGGTAGAGTATGATGCTAAGCTCTTTCTCGTCGAACGTGGCTATGATCCACGGCTTGGTGCTCGCCCAATGCGCCGCGTGGTGCAAAAAGCGGTGGAGAATACCGTGGCGCGTCAGATGCTCAGTGGCAGTGTGGTGCCTGGCAGTACCATTACTGTTACGCTTGAGCAAGCCCGCCAAGCTTTCCAGGGAGATGGTACACCAGAGGTTGTGACAGCAGATGAAATTATCCCACCAGAGTATAAACGGTAAAAGTGTGGCACTTTTGAGTAATTAGCTTTAGCTCTACAAAGAAATGATATTGAGAAAAGTGCCCATTCTATTACGTACACATTAGATAAGAAGAACGAAGGTATGAAGGGGTTCTCAAGTAGACTTGAAAGCACAAATTTTCTACCCTTGAAAGAATGTAAGAGCGGGAAATAATACCTCTTTTTGTGACGTATACTTCTAGTGGTACAAGCCAAAGCCGCGTGATTGCTGACCTTGGTTTGGTTGCATAAATCCTGGGCGGAAGCTTGGCTTCGTGGCTGGTTTACTATAGGCTGGTTGTGATTGTCGCGGCGTGTGTACTGTATTATCACGCCGGCGGGCGTAGGTGGCAGTGCCTGGTCGCGAGCCTGATGGGTCGCGTGGCCCCTCGCCACTGCCACGGAGACGCTCGTTGTTCATATAAGGTGCTTCGTCATCAATACGGCTGCTATCGGCGGCGACTGGCCGGCAGCCCATCATAGTGTGCGAGCTTTGGTAGCGCAAGTGGTTAGTGCGGCGTTCTTGGATAGATTGATGTTGGCGCTGATCGACGCGCAACGACGACGTCTTAGCACCGTTGACGATGGTGCGGGTATTGCGCGCGACGCCATTGGTGTGTATGTTCGATCCGCGCAAGCGATGGAGTCCTCGGGTCATACCTTTATTATACACAAAAAAGTGATATAATGGATAGCGCATGCGGGTGTCGTACAGCGGCTAGTATACAAGTTTTCCAAACTTGGGATCGGAGTTCGATTCTCCGCACCCGCACCACAGATGCAAGGAAATGAGCATTGCTCCGCAAATGGAGCGATGTTTTTGTTGAGAGCATAGCGCGCCAGGCTGGATGAGAAGAGGTCTCACCCTCTTCTTTAGTTTGGCACACCTGTAAAAGATGCAATATTTTACAATAATCAAATCAGCTAGAGAAGGAAGGAATAAGCACGATACTGTTGACAAATATGCAACATTGTGCTACCATCGAACAGATGTCGCAAAAAACGAGAACAAAATACGGTGAAGATTATAACAAAAGTAATGAGAAGCGCTGGTTTGACCAGATGGTGGCAGCACCGCTACTGCTTGGTATGGGCTCGGCTGCTCTCGTCGCTGCTGTAGCGATGCATAAAGAGCTCGGCGATGGCCCAACACTCTTTGTGCAGGAGCGCTATGGCAGTGATCTTGATAACCTCGTTAAGGTGCCAAAGCTGCGGACACTCCGTGGTGCAGTGCGTAACACTGCCTCGGCTAATGGCTATAACCACAGTGGTGCGGGGCCAATCGGTAAGCTCGTGCGCAAGACGCATGTGGATGAAGCACCTCAGTTATTGCAAGTATTGCGCGGGAACATGGCAATCGTAGGGCCAAGGCCATTAACGACAGGTGAAGTGTATAATGATATCTTTGCCAACTCCAATATTCCTGAAGGCCTTAAGCAGCAGTGGGTCGACGCACGCAAGACGGCTCGCCCAGGCATTATGGCACCCTATAGCGGAATGCAACACATGCCTGGCTATGAGCTAGATACGATCCATATGATGGAGCAGGATGTTGTATATGCTAAGGAAAAAGCCTCACTCAAGTTTGATAGTATGGTTGTTGCTGCGACGCTTGGTACGGTAGCAACTGATCTTACGCAAAAGCTTATGCCGCGGTCTGCTCGCACGTGGCTGCAAGCTAAAACAGGGCTAGCACCGCATTCAGCAGGTCAAGAGCGTGCGGAGAGTGATGTTGTGGTGGCACTACAACAAGCGCACACTCAGTCTGCACGGCGTGCTGCGTAATATGAACCCAAAAGCCTTCACTTTCTCTGTCAGATTGCCTGTTTTTTTGCCCACTATTCTATTTGGAGAAGCAATGAGTGTATTGTTCTGGTATTATAGTAAGTATTTTGGAAATGTTTCTGCTTATGTCACCCATAAAGTTCTGCATTTCCTCAAGTAGTGATCTCCTGAAATAGCGGTAGAGCAGTGACCGTAGCAGATGCGTATGCTCTATGTATTTAGAGCGATAGAAGGGAAGAGAATGCGCATCATACCATTGAGCCCTTGTGGTACAATAGAGGGAGATTTTTGCGAGAGGGAGCTTTTCTCCTTGCGCGAAACACGATTATTTCAATGTAAAATACCCCTAGGGGTATAGGGAATACAATCATACTATGCCAGCACCATTCTCATTTACCATTACTCACCGCATGCCGCAGACGTTGGCGCGGACTGGTGTGATTCACACACCACATGGTGATATCAAGACGCCAGCCTTCATTGTGGTGGGCACAAAGGCGAATGTGAAGGCAATGGTGCCCGAGATGGTAGCTAGCGTGGGCGCACAAGCTGTCTTGGCTAATGCCTATCACCTCTACCTACAGCCGGGACACAAGCTAATAGAGAAGGCCGGGTACTTGGGCAAATTCATGCACTGGAGCGGCCCAACCTTTACCGACAGTGGTGGCTTCCAGGTGCTGAGCCTAGGCTCGGGCTTTAAAAAGGTATTGGCGATGAGCACTGATGTTGATGAAGAGATTGCGATTGCCAAGAAGTCGAGCCGGCACGCCTGGGTGGATGACAATGGTGTGATGTTTAAGTCGCATCTCGATGGTTCGCTGCATAAATTCACGCCAGAGCTATCGATGCAAATCCAGGCAGGAATTGGGGCGGATATTACCTTTGCCTTTGATGAGCTGACCTCGCTGATTGACCCGTATGAATACCAAGTGGAGGCACTGGCGCGTACCCATGCGTGGGCGGAGCGCAGCCTAGCAGAGGTCAAGCGCCTGCGGGCCGCTCGGCCAGATAAGCCGTATCAAGCGCTCTTTGGCGTTTTGCAAGGCGCAAATTATGAGGACCTGCGTAAGCAAACCGCAGCACGCCTTGGCGCGATGAATTTTGATGGCTATGGTATTGGTGGGGCGCTAGAGAAGGAAACGATGGCTCAGACTATCCAGTGGGTGAACGAGATCTTGCCCGAGAGCCGTCCGCGGCATTTGCTTGGTATCTCGGAGCCAGATGACATCTTTGCGGCGATTGAGCAGGGTATTGATACCTTCGATTGTGTAAGCCCAACTCGCGTAGCACGCAATGGTGCGGCCTACACACCGCACGGACGGGTGAATATGCGTGGGACGAAATATCGCGAGCTGTTTGCGCCTATTATGGCGGAGTGTGACTGCTACACCTGCCAGCACTACACTGCGGCCTACATCTGTCACCTGCTTCGTGCCAAGGAGAGCCTGGCGGGGACACTGCTGTCGATCCACAACGAGCGCTTTATCATCAAGCTTGTCGACGACATCCGCCATAGCCTCGAGGATGGCACGTTCTACGCCTTTCGAGATCATTTCTTGGCGCAGTATTATCGCCGATAGCGACTGATGAGATCTCCGTAGGTTATAGCATGCATTCACATAACAACTAGGGAAAAGAGTTTGCGCAGTAAACCTTCTCTCCGTCATCAGCCCTTTCTCTCGCCACCGTTTCTTTAAAATGCTAAAAGGGTCTTAGTATTTTCCTAAAACACTAGGCTCTTCAATGATCATGCTGCAATAATCACTACGGGCAATTTTTTGTTCTACCGGGATGAAAGCACTGCGTTCTTCATATTCTGAGAGAGATGCGAATCTATTGCAGTGAGCAACTCGCTCGCTAGACACGCAAACGAAATGGTGTGAAGTTAGTGGTGGTGTCGTAGGTATCGACGGATTCGCGCCGCTTGAGCGCAGCAATGACGCGGTAGGTAAGTGGCAGGCAGACGACCTCAACGGCGAGCTTGAAGCCAAGCCCAACGGCGATATAGTTGAGTAGTGACGCTCCTGTAAGCTGCCCGCCAAAAGCAACGACGCAGAATATAACGGTGTCAAACAAACTCCCCACCACTGTCGATCCAAGCAAACGCAGCCATAGCTGCCGACCCTTCATGGCGACCTTGAGCTTAGCAACGATGTATGAGTTGAGGAAGCTCCCCGTCAGGAAGGCGAGCAAGCTCGCCACGACGATCTGTGGGAAGAAGCCCAGCACTGCCTCGTAGGCGGCTTGGTCGTGGTACTCCGCTGCGGCAGGCAGATAGCGCACCAGCGTGAAGCAGCCGATCGCCAACAGCATGACCCCAAAGGCTGTCCAAATAGCGCGGCGTGCCCGGCGATAGCCATAGACCTCTGTCATGACATCATCAAAGATATACACGAGTGGAAAGAGTACTGCCCCGCCATCGAGGATGAGTGGGCCGAGCGCCACCAGCTTGGTGGCAGCGATGTTGGAGATGAGCAGTGCCGCAACATAGACTGCGAGTATGATGCTAAAGTATCGATAATTTTCATTCGTGTGTTTCATGCTTCGTTTATCATACCACACCTGCCAAGAAACCTGCTATAATAAACCCATGCCCCGATAGCTCAGCTGGATAGAGCAGAGGACTTCTAAGCCTAAGGCCGTAGGTTCGAATCCTACTCGGGGTGCCATTTTTATCGTTATACCCCGTCTCGATGGGGTTGTTTTTATTACATACAAAATGCATTTACATGCTACGCGAAGCCATGCTATAGTACAGCGAGATTTATGCAAGATGTGACCAACCACGACCTCCTCAAGCGCAACATTATCAAATATTCGTGGTTTCGGATTTTTACTAAGCGTGTCTACTTGCCGCTTATCACGGTGCAGCTGGTGAATGTTGGTAAAGTGAGTTTGGATGAGCTCGCACTGATGGTCGTTATCTCGTCTATCGTCCAGGCGGCGCTGCAGATGCCAGCGGGTTATGTGGCCGATAAGTTTGGCAACCGGCGAGCGATTATCCTTGGTGCGAGTATTGCTGTGGTGTCGCCACTGTTGTATGCTTGGTGGCCGAGCTTTTGGGGTGGGCTGATTGCCTCAGTTTTGTTCTTTGGTGGCTATGCGTTCCAGTCTGGTGCAGTCGAGGCCTTTATGCACGATTCCTTGACGGCGCTGGGGCGAGCGCGCGACTATACTAAGGTGATGGGTCGCGCCCAGACGTATGGATTGATTGGTAATACCGTGCTCATTATCGTAGTGCCACTCACATACCGTATTCATCATACACTCCCATTTTTGATTGGCTTTTTGTCGCTTGCTGCGACGGTGTGGTTGGCGCTGAGCTTTGCTTATCCACCGCGCCGAGGAGTTGCCCAGGCTCAGCGGCCACGGCAGGCTGCTTGCGCAATCATTACTGCGAAAAATCTTGCTCTCTTTACCTTCGCTGGTTTCTTGGCTGGTGTGTCCAATAAGGGGCTAGAATATCGCGAGCTACTCTTCCAGCACGTTGGTATTGCGGTAGAGTGGTTTGGGGTAATTGCGGCGGTCGGGAGCCTGGGCGGAGCATTGCTGGGCTGGTATGTGCATTGGTTTGACCGCCTGCGGCCACTGGCATTTTATTGGGTCGATGCGTGGATTATGGCGCTGTGTATTGTCTTGATGGGCGTAACGCCAAGCCCGATTATCGCGGTCATTGCTGTTGTGTTATTTACTGCATATACGCGAGTGCGACCGATTGTTTTGCAGTCAAAGATTCTCAGCGAGCTGCAGCATACATACAAAGCAACGCTCCTCTCTGCACTCAATATGTTTACGTTGCTTGGTGACGTCGTGGCGATTAGCTTGCTCACCCGGATGGTTAATCAGCATGGCTATAGTGCGGGGCATGTGTGGTTTGGTGGGGCAGTTGGGGCGATTGCGCTTGGTTTGTGGCTGGTGATGTGCGTTGAGGCGCTGTGGCGTCGCAAGAAAGCGCGCTAAATTAGTTAACTTCAGTATTTACCTACCTTATCCATTTGTCATTTTTTAATCATCTGCTCTACCCAATGAAATATAGTGATGACCCCTATTATAGATAGGAAGACTCACTATAGAAGCGGTGATAAGCCTGAGGAGAAGCAAGCAACCTGGTGAGAGGAGAGAGGTATAAGGTAGTAAAGTTTTGAGATTGAGGATGAATAGCCGTAGGTAATAGACAAACTGCGCTATCTCTGCTACAATACAGCATGTCAGCAGCACAGTAAGGTTTGCTGTGCGATTGTCTGGTGGATATAGCTCAGTTTGGTTAGAGCGCTGGTTTGTGGCACCGGAGGCCGTGAGTTCAAGTCTCATTATCCACCCCAAGATAAATTCCCGGATGATTCCGGGGTTTTATTTTGGTTTGATGCTGCTTTACTACTATAAACAGTAGTAATTTTATTTGGTTATTGCCAGAAGTAGAAGCTCAAGGCGTATGCCTGCCGTGTCTGTTTTGTGTACTCTTGCTTTTTGTACCCTTTTTCTCATGCTATGCGAGATAAGAATCGATCTTCGCAGCTCAACAGGCAAAACACTGGCGGACAGAAGCTGATACTGAGAAGGTAGACTTTCTAAGACTTAGGTTCTATTTATGTAAAGTCTGCGCAAAAGACCTCTCATAATGAGAGGTATCTCTATTGGCGTGGTAAGACAAGCTAAGACAAGCTAAGAAGCGGCTAATATTCCCAAGTTGTTTCGATATCCGCCCCGAGAGTGTTGAGTCGGTTAGCAAAGTCTTCGTAGCCTCGGTTGATATTGTACACGTCACGCAGGATGGAGCGCCCAGGAGCTGCGAGCATAGCTAGCATTACGACGACGCTGGGGCGCAAGGCTGGCGGTGCGACGACATCGGCAGGTTTCCAGCGGGTAGGGCCACTGATGTAAACGCGGTGTGGATCGACCATCTCTACTTGTGCGCCAAGGCGAGTGAGGTCGGTGAAGTAAATGGCGCGGTTATCGTAGCTCCAGTCGTGCACTAGAGTGCGGCCTGTTGCTACCGTGGCGATGAGACCAAGGAAGGGGAGATTATCCATATTGATGCCTGGGAAGGGCATACTGTGGAGCTTGTCTTGTGGAGCGGTGAGAGTCGATTTGTGCAGGCTAATATCGACCAAACGAGTCTGGCCATTGCGCGCTGGGTACTCGCTGGAGAGCTCATATTGTAAGCCCATACCGCGCAGCACTGCTAGCTCGAGCTCGAGGAATTCGATTGGTGCCCGGCGGATGGTAATCGCAGAGTCTGTCACTACACCTGCTGCGATGAAGCTCATTGCCTCGATAGGGTCTTCGCTAGGGCAGTACTCGACCGTTTGGTTGATCTCGCTGACACCATGGATAGTGAGGGTCGTTGTGCCGATGCCGTCGATCTGCACCCCAAGCTTTTGCAAGAAGAAACAGAGGTCTTGCACCATGTAGTTGGGGCTGGCGTTGCGAATCGTCACAACGCCTGGGTGGAGAGCTGCTGCCATGATGACATTCTCAGTGACGGTGTCGCCGCGCTCGGTGAGGACGATGGCGTGCTCAACCATATGCGGGTTGGCTGTTGCTTGGTAGTAGTCGGTCGTTGCCTCGACAGTCAGGCCAAAGGGTGCGAGGCCCGCCATGTGTGGCCCAACCGTCCGTGTGCCAAGGTTACACCCACCTGCAAATGGGATTTGGAATGACTCATATTGATGCAGCAATGGCCCCAGGAACATGATGATGCTGCGAGTGCGCTTGGCTGCGGCGATATCCATCTCGTCTAGATGGAGGGTGCGTGGTGGGGTGATCTCGAGATCATTGTGTTCAAGCCAGCGGCAGCGCACGCCAATGCTTTCTAGTACCTCAATGATGCGATTAACTTCCTCGATCCGGGCCACTCGGCGTAGTGTCGTCTTACCTTTGTTGAGGAGGCTTGCGCAGAGCAGAGCGACAGCGGCATTTTTACTGGTCTTCACCTCAATCTCGCCGTGGAGTGAGCCACCACCATTGATGACGAAGTTTGTTTTGCCAGCTTTGTTGATGCGGACAATCTCACTGCTTAGCACCTCGCCAATACGAGCGATCATTTCTAGGCTGATGTTTTGACCGCCCTTTTCGATGCGGTTGATGGCCGACTGGCTCGTGCCAAGTGCTGCAGCGAGCTCGGCTTGCGTCATACCGCGCGCTTGGCGGGTTTCTTGGATGAGTGTTCCGATATTACGGAGATATTTTGCTGTTCCCATGCTTGTACAATATATCATCGGTGATATATTGTCAAACACAAGCATCTCGTGTTGCAAAAAGAAATGCGGAGGTTAGACTGCGAAGTTTTTCTAATAACTCTATCAGCCCTTTTCTGTTATTTCATCTAGCCGTGCGCAAGGCCTATATTTACTACACGAGCAAGTGTCTAGTCTTCACACCAGAGAGTAATATCAAAAGAGATGCGATAGTACGTCAATACTACTAGAGAAAAAGAGAGCTATCGCAAGCTCAAGACGCACGTAGTCAAGTACTGCAACTCCCCACATTGGGTAGCTGTGCTATACTACACATATGATCTGATGAAAAGTGCATAGCGAATCCCAAGATATAACCAACAAACAAGGAGTATTACCCATGCACGAAACAACTATTGCTACCCTCATTGCCAGTGAGCAGCAGCGCCAACGCGAAGGCTTGGAACTCATCCCTAGTGAGAATTATGTCTCTGGTGATGTACTACGGGCGCTTGGGAGTGTCTTTACTAATAAATATAGCGAGGGATACCCAGGTCGGCGCTATTATGGTGGGCAACAGTATACCGACCAAGTGGAGCAGCTGGCGATCGACCGTGCCAAGCAACTTTTCCGGGCTGACCACGCTAATGTCCAGCCGCACAGTGGTGCTCAGGCTAATGAAGCAGTGTATTTTGCATGGTGCGAGCCAGGCGATACCATCCTCGCGATGGATCTGGGTCATGGCGGTCACCTGACGCATGGTGCGCCTGTGACACATAGTGCTCGTGAGTATAATTTTGTTCGCTACAAAATGAAGAATGTGAGAACGGGCGAGATTGACTACGATGAGCTACATCGGATGGCGCAAGAACATCGACCAAAGATCATCCTGGCGGGTTTTAGTGCCTATCCGCGCCAGCTAGATTTTGCACGCTTTGCGGCGATCGGCCACGAGGTTGGTGCGTTGCTCATGGCCGATATGGCGCATGTCGCGGGGTTGATTGCTGGTGGGGTAGCGGAGAATCCACTTGACTATGGTTTTCACGTTATGACGACAACGACGCACAAGACGCTGCGCGGGCCGCGTGGTGGGCTCATCGTTAGCAAAGGAATAGTGGGCAACCCACTCAAGCGGCCAGCCAAGATACTCGAGAATATTCCGACACTCATCGATCGAGCGGTCTTTCCTGGCATTCAGGGCGGACCACATATGCATACGATTGCCGCCAAGGCAGTGGCTTTTGGCGAGGCGCTCCAACCAGCCTTTCGCGCCTATGCTCAACAGGTGGTGACTAATGCCGCTGCCTTAGCACAGGAGCTGCAACAGCGCGGCTTTGTGCTCGTGACGGGTGGCACAAGCAACCATCTCATCTTGGCCGATGTCCACACGAGCTTTGGGATTGATGGCAAGACGGCGGAGATTGCGATGGATAAGATCGGCTTGACACTTAACGCTAATGCCATCCCTGATGATTCACTGCCGCCATTTCGCCCTAGTGGTATTCGCCTTGGTACGCCAGCGGCAACAACGCGCGGCCTAGAGCCGCAGCATATGCCGCAGATTGCTGAGTGGATGCAGCAAGCCATCGACCACCGTGATGATGAGGCAGAGCTAGCTAAGCTCCGCACTGATGTTGCACACTTCTTGGCGGATTTCCCAGTGCCGACGGAATAGACAGAAGGTTAGGGAGTTTGTCGCCGTCATCGATAATCGTGTCTCGCTAGACGCAGTAGCAATACATCCGTATATCTAAAACACCCGCCAGAGAGCGGGTGTTTTTTGTTGATTGAGAGGATAACCTTAGCAGGTGCCTCGGACGATATCCTCGGTTTTATCACCCTTCTTGTAGGTGATTTTTGCACCCTTACCACTACCACACTGGGTATACAAGACAGGAGTGTCGTTGCTTGGTGTGCCAGTTGTGATGATCTTCTTCTTGAGGTCTGGATCAATCTTTGCCTCAGTCACTTTATCGTCAACAAGATTGTCATTGACTTGTGCGGCTGTTGGGTATTCACCCTTCTGGCTGTTCCATGCCTCTACCTTGGTCGAGAGCTGTGATGCAGCGCCAGCGGCTGCAGAGTCGCGAGCGCGTTGCTGGATGCCGTTGTAAGCGACGATGGTAATAGCCGCTAGGATGGCGATGATCACAATCACGATGAGAAGCTCGACAATTGTGAAACCGCGCAGGTTACGTTGAGTTTTTGTTGTCATACAGAGTTACCCCTCCTTGTTACTGATTATATTACGATCATACTACGAACATTTATTAAACACAAGCTTTTTGAGTACAGATGTATGAGAATATTTTTTCAGAGATAGTGCACGCGCACTAGCATAGACTGAATTGTAGCTAATGGTGCGCTAGTATAGCTAGGATACCTGAGCTACATACTGCCTATTATTCTTTCGATTCAGCTAATTATTAATTCGCCGGGCCTGCATCGACCCTCGGGCGTGGATGGTCTGGCCAGTACTAAGAGCAGCGATATCTACTGTGGCAGAGACGACAGTGGTGCTATCATTTGGCGTAGTGCTGGCTACTTGATTAAAACCCGTTGCATAGCCAAAGCGAATGCTCGATACATTGCTCGCGACGCGCGTATCGAGTGCTTTGCAGGTACCACCAATATAATTGCAGGTACTCTGCTGCCAGGGTTGGCCGCACATTGTGTTGTTGCTGGGGTTGGTAGCATTAAATTCGTACTGGCTTGGCACGATAGTTCGCCGCCAGAGAGTGGTACCTTGCACGAAGTAGACAACCTTGACGGTAAGTGGACTGTTTGTGCGGTAGAGTTTGGCAGCCAACTCAGCTTGGCTGCGACAGGGACTGGCTTGGCTATTGAGATAAATGAGCTCGCGCTGAGGGTCGGATGGGTTGCGGTCGGTGGCATATTGAGTAAGGATCAAGACATTATCGCTCGCGTAGTGCTGTGCCCAGTTGGCCGCGACAGCCTTACTCTCGACTTTTGTTGCTAGGCGGACGTCTTGCTCGATTTGGTCAAGTGCATCTTCCATAGTATACGTCAGTGAGCCGCGCTGGTTGGAAATAACAATCGAGCTCAGCAGCCCCACCAAGGCAGCGACCAATACGCCAACCACCACTACAATAATAGGGATCACTACTAGCATCTCCACTACAGTGAAGCCACGCTCTTGTCGTCGCGCAGGGTAGATGCAGCGGATGAGCTGCTGTATTCGCTCTCGTATATTAGTGACTGCTGAGAATCGCATGGCGAACCTCCGATTGGCTAGAGCCTTGCCCATAGCGCACCATTACCGATACACGGCTTACCTGTGGCGCGGTGGTACTATATGGGCAATCAACGACGATAGTGGCACTAATGGGCTGAGGTAAGCCATCGGTATCGAGTGAGTGGTCGCTCGTAAGATTACGATTGGCCGTGCGGTTTGTGCACGGCGTTGGTGTGCCATCACCAACTTCGCGGCGGAGTAGCTCATACCCCACAATGCTCGCCTTGGCATCGCGATTGGCTTCTGTTGCGCTCTGGATTGTCACAATGTAGAGCTGGTAGAGCGTCCCAACAAAGAGCACGCCCAGTACCATTGTTACCAACATCTCTACCAGGGTAAAGCCAGCGTCTGGACTATGCTTCATTGGTGGTTGCTCGTAATGGTTAGCGTTACTGTTGGTGCGCGTTCTAGTCGGTAGTAGAGGAAGAAGCGGCTACACTCTTGGCTGGTGGTGACGCAGAGCGAACCATCGCGAGCGCGTGGCTCGTAGACAAAGCGGTCAATCGATGCACTATCTTTGCTAATACCATTGCTTGGCGACTGGACGAAGAGCGCTTGCTGACCACTGCGCGATGGGTATTGATAGCTATCCTCAGATAGTCCAGGGAGGATATGACGAATTGCTGTGCCATTAAGCGAAGTCAAAAACTGCTCGGCCGACGGATAGCGGTGTCCTTGCTCACCCGACGTGCCGGTTGCGTCGCCGTTGTAGAAAGACTCAAGGCTGCGTGCTACTGTCTCAACAGTAGTCGTGCGAGCGGTATCGCGCGAGGAACGCTGCGTATTATTGAGTGTCACCACACCCAGTACTAGCAGCACTAGCATAATTGCTAGCACAATAATAATTTCCACGATTGTATACCCGCGTCGTACCCTCATGCAATTAGCATAAGGGTTTTGAGGTAAAAGTGCAAGAGGTGAGAAGTCGAATCGAGGTGATTATGGCTTGCTTTGCTTCGACTACGCCCCATATGCGCTCCATAGGTTATCAAATAGGGGAGCAATAAGAAAAGAATTCTCTAGTAGGACGAAATGAACTTCGTGCTCGTCCGATAGGAGAGAGGTACAAAGCTGGCAGAGAACAAGCAAAAAATAGTGAGATATAGATACTCAAAAATATATAGTCAATTTTACTTTCTTGACTATATGTATCGCAAAAATTATTGATGAACAAGGGTAAAAGACAAAGATATCTACAGGTACTGTATGTTATTTGACTCGTCACGCCGCTGGCATTTCTAGCGGTTCTTGCACAATGGTGATGCCGAATTTTTCCTCCACTGAGCGAATAATTTCCTCACGAGCGGCAGCAAGATCGCGGTAGCTGGTGGCCGATTGATTGATGAGCACCACTGCATTCTTATCGTGTACTTTCATGCCGTGGAGAACGCTGCCTCTGAGCCCCGCTTGCTCGATGAGCCAGCCTGATGGTACCTTGACGCGCCCATCGGGCAGCGCATAGTGCGGCACTGTCGGGTAGTGCTGCTGGAGCTGAGAAAATTCTTCACTTGAAATAATCGCATTTTTGAAGAATGAGCCAGTATTGGGGAGCTCGGCTGGGTTAGGCAGCTTGCCAGCGCGGATCGTCATGACGGCTCGGCGAATGTCTTGCGGGGTAGGCTCTGCTATAGCGTGGGTGGTGAGATAATCTTGAACGGCTTGGTAGAAGGGTGGCTGTGGTAAACCCTTGCGCAGACGGAGCGTTATGCTTGTGATGATATATCGCCCCATCTCGCGACCCCGGAAAATGCTGTGCCGGTACGAAAACTCGCAGTCGGTAGCGCTCAGCGATACAAACCGCTTTTGCTGGCGATCATATGCCTCGAGCGAGACGAGTGTGTCGGCAATCTCCTGCCCATACGCACCAACGTTCTGCACTGGCGCAGCGCCTGCTGTACCTGGGATAGCCGATAGCGCCTCAATGCCACTCAGACCACTAGCTACTGTCTTAGCCACAATAGTATCGAGAACTTCTCCTGCGCCAATGGTAATCGTCGTCGACTCATCATCCTCAGTAATAACCGAAAAGCCTGGAATACGGTTGCGCGCCACAATGCCAGCAAATCCGCTGTCTTGGGCTAGAGTGTTGCTCCCGCCACCAAGAACAAAGAGTTCAGCCTGCTGTTGGTGGGCCATCGTGCATACCGCCACGACATCATCGTTGGTATAGAGGTCGACCATAGTATGAGTGTTGCCGCCAAGCTGCATCGTCAAATATGGTTTGAGTGAAACGTCAGTACGAATATCCATAGGTATAATATATCACTCATGATATATATCTGCAAGGTGTGTCGACCTAAACCTAGATAATAACAAGCCTGCAAGCACTGCTGACTCTTATGGAATCTAGTGCTACCCTTCTATCGACTCAATCGTTGCCTGCGCCGCTTGAATAACGTGGTCGATCATCACAGCAATAGTGAGAGGGCCAACGCCGCCTTTTTCTGGAGTGAGAGTGACATCGCTGCGCTCGCGCAAGCTTGGATCGACATCGCCAACGATAACACCACCTTCGCTTGCTGTGCCAGCATCAACTACCACTGTACCTGTTTTGACCATATCCGCTGTAATGAGATGGGGCTGGCCAGTAGCGGTGACGATGACGTCACTTGCAGCGATGATCTCTGTAGTATTAGGTGTTTGGCGGTCGCACACTGTTACCGTCAAGCCGCGGTCGCGCCACAGCCGCTCCAGTGGTGCGCCTACTAACCGCCCTCGCCCGATGATGGCGAGCTGCTTATCATCGAGGCTAATGTTGTAACCTGCCAGTAGCCAATCGATCGCTTGCGCCGTTGCTGGCGTATAGGCAGCTTGCGGGCCACTCAGGCCATCGACGTCCTTGGCGGGAGAGATGCGCTGCACGATGGCATCTGTTTGTGATGGGTCGTTGAGCGGTAGTTGGACGATAATACCGTGGATGTGTGGGTCGTTGTTTGCTCGGTCGATCGCGCCTGGCATATCTATTTCGGCAGTTGGTGCTACCTCTGTATCAACGAGGATATCAGCAGCATAGGCTTGCTTGTAGCGCACGTAGGCATTGATCGGCCCCGATGCGTTAAGTGGAGTGATAATGAGCAGCTTGGGGGTGATACCATGCGCTTGACGTAAGTGGCGTACTTGGCGGGCTTGGCGCTGCTTGATGAAACTTGCGAGTTCGCGGCCGTTGAGTGATGAAGTAGGCATAAGGCGTAATCCTTTCGTAAATATATGGTTAACACTGGTGATAGGTATCTCTATAGCAAACAGTCCTCTGGCAATACCGAGGACTACATACTATGGAGGGCCAGGAGGGGCTCGAACCCTCGACACCCTGCTTAAGAGGCAGGTGCTCTAACCAGCTGAGCTACTGGCCCATGTCGTGTCTGCACTACCCGTGCAAAGCCCTTTTACTATAGCGGATAGCCTGGGGTTCTGTCAAGAGGCGGCGAGGTGAATTAAAAGGCTCTCTTACTGCACTGCTCGTGCTTGCTTGTCTTTTTGCCAAAAACGCATTACCATGGGGTAAGAGAGTTTAATCGGGAGAATAGCAATGGCAAACGAACAACCTACAGCACAACCAACACTACCAACTGAGGTAGCATCGCAAGCAGCTCCAGCTGCTAGCCAACCAGCAGTACCAGCCGCTGCGCCTGCACCGGTTGATACCTCACCGCGCAACTACTTGGCGGTCGTAGTCCTCGCTGCGTTTATGGGGCAGTACGGCTTGGCTCGCTGGTACCGTGGCGACGAGCTGGGCAAGATCCGCTTTTGGATTGCAGTGGGCTGTACGGTAACGATGCCAATCATTTACCTCAATGTTTTGTCGGCGCTGGGGATGCTTATCCTGTCTGTTTGGGGCATTATCGACTTCTTCTTGCTAACGAGCACCACAGCAGATGCAAACGGTACGCCATACGTTGCAACCGAGCGTGACAAGACGTGGGCGCAAGGGCTTAAGATCGCCTACATTGTTGGTCTTGTCTTAGCAGCAGTGGCGATTGTTGTCTTCTTGATCTTGCTGGCAGCTGGGGTGGTTGTGTTGTGGCATACGACAAGCACAACAGGACCTATGCAGTCATCGACATACTATTATCCTCGCTAATAGCTATTGTGGTGGTAGTGTAACAAAAAGGAGCTAGCGGTATGCTAACCTCCTCATGTTGCATAACTGCAAAATGAATAGCAAATAGTGCCGTATAAAGAAACCCAGACCAAGCTGGGTGATATGGAACAAAATTGGTACACCCGGCAGGATTCGAACCTGCGGCCACTTGGTTCGAAGCCAAGTACTCTAATCCGCTGAGCTACGGGTGCTCACTTGCCTTATTGTATCACCACTGACGCGAGAATCCAAACTGC
This sequence comes from uncultured Candidatus Saccharibacteria bacterium, assembly GCA_938036825.1. Classification (GTDB taxonomy): domain Bacteria; phylum Patescibacteriota; class Saccharimonadia; order Saccharimonadales; family Saccharimonadaceae; genus Saccharimonas. The sequence goes on along the minus strand of CALHWD010000021.1, from coordinate 2,849 downwards.
CTGCCTGAGAATACACTCTAGGGAGTGGCGAGACTGAGGGATTGGATGGTATTATATAAAAATAAGAACGAGGACCTTGGGATGTACAAAGAATACAGGATAGAATGGGTTCAACTGCGCACCGCCGACAATGAAGACCCACAAGCTCTCCCTGGCGCGATATGGAACATGCTTCACGCCACCAAAGAAGAATTTGCTGATGACTCATATTGGAAGATAGAAGGGAACGCCTTCTTCCAACGCAACCTATACCAGGCAACCGAACCAGTAACGGACATTGTTACCAACGAAATACATCTTGGAAACTTTAGCACACCAGGCCTCGGCTTTGCACTCGATCTCCTCGTCGAGATCGCCTACGGCTGGTCAGCACCATTAGAAAAAGAACGAGGCAATACCGACCTAGCCGACCGCTGCCGCGATAAGATACGCGCTATTATGCCAGACCTCTACCGACTTGCCGAAACGCAAACCGACCAACGCGTCCTACAGGGAATTGTCGATCTCACCGTCTATCTTGAACCAAGCAAACAGCAACGAGCAAGGATACTGTCGATTGTGGAACCAAAGGCATACGATGAGCGGCTTATTAGGATGGCTTTGCGAGATTTGAGAAAGTCGTTGAGACGACTATGACTCTTGAGATTGTGCAAGCAATAATTTGATGTATACGATAGTAATAGAGGCTAAAAGGAGCAATGTAATTGTATGTGGGGCAGAGCCGCCACTCTCGTGTTGCTGATGGTTGATACCTACCCGTGTATATTAGCAACGACTATCCCACGCTCCGTCAAAGCTTCCTCTACTCGCTTGACGACTTGGCTGGGGGTAAGCTCGGCTTTGACAATGTAGCTGTGGACACCGAGGTGTTGGAGTTTTTTAGGGGCTTCTTCGTGACCAAGGTTAGTGAGGACGATAACTGGGATATTTTTACCCCATGAGTAGGCGCGGATGTGCTCGAGTGTGTCGGCACCATTGAGGTGGGGCATCTGGAGGTCGAGCAGGATGATATCGGGGTGAGTCCGTTGCACAAGCATGATGCCAGCTTTGCCATCGCCTGCAACTTCCACCGCAAAGCCAGCCGCTTCGAACTTCATGCGGTACATTTGGCTGATGGTTTGGTCGTCTTCGATGATGGCAATTTTAACCATTTGCTTTATAATAGCAGGTGTAGCATGAAAATGGAACAAAATCACCTAAAATCGAGCATGACGCCTACACCAGCAGAGCCACTGGTAGCACTGGGTAGCGCGCTAGCTCGTGCGACCGACTTTGCAGAAGTGGTAGCAGCGGTGCGCACAGCAGTGGAGGCAGTCGCCCGGTCAACCTGGTGTGGGGTGATGGTGACAGTAGATGGAGCGCCGTCGCTAATTGACTTGCCAGATGAATGCGCTACCTCTGTTGGCACACTCTTGCCGCTATGTAAAGAAGCAACGGTGCGCACAATGACTGCCATGCTACCCAAGCGCCACGCACTTCGTCGTTACAACATTGCTGTAGTGTTGCGGCTGGTGTGGCAGGGCAATCACTGTGGATATATCGTGCTGGGCCCGCCAGCTGAGCGAGCTACTTATACTACTGCGCAGCGAGCCGCTCTTGCAATGATAGCCCAGCAATGCGCACTGACGCTGATGGCGCAGCAGTGCCACAATACCACGCAGCAGTTCCAGCAGCAGCTCACCCAAGCGGTAGACCACGCAACGCGCCAATTGCGCGCTTCTAACCGTCGCCTGCGCGAACTCGATGCCGCGAAGGATGAGTTTGTCAGTATGGCGAGCCACCAGCTGCGTACACCGCTTACTAGTGTGAAGGGTTATATATCGATGGTGCTGGAGGGTGACGCTGGTGAGATTAATGCCACGCAGCGCACTTTCCTTACTGAAGCTTTTACGAGTAGCGAGCGAATGGTGCAGCTGATTGGCAATTTCCTTAATGTGTCGCGCATCCGCACTGGCAACTTCACAATCGACTTTCGCCTAGGCGATGTTGCCGCACTGGTGGCACAGAGCATCGAGTCCATCCAGCTCATCGCCGAGCGCCACCATTTGCGGGTGGACTATCGATCGCATGGAGTTATCCCGCCTCTGCTAATCGACGAAAATAAGCTCCGGCAAGTCATCGTTAATTATATTGATAATGCTATTTACTACTCGCCTGGTGCTGATGTTATTACGGTGCGGCTCTACCCCAAGGATGGCTGGGTGGTGTGCACGGTGCAAGATCATGGCATTGGAGTGCCGCAGGGTGAGCAGCGCAAGATCTTTACGAAGTTCTTCCGGGCGCACAATGCCCAGCTGCAGCGGCCCGATGGTACAGGGATTGGGCTATTCTTGGCAAAGAAGATCGTGCTGGGACACCATGGCGAGCTAATCTTTCATTCGCGGGAGGGGCAGGGGAGCACCTTTGGCTTCCGCCTGCCGATCGATCGCCTCACGCCGCGCCAGGGCACACCACCAAACGAAAATCACTCCCCGCGTGGGAAGTGAAAATCGCACATCTCCTGGGCTGGGTAAGATACCCAAGGAGTCCTCCTTTGCTTGGCACCTCTCGCACGGGTGCCAAACATGTAAAATTGCACAAGTATAGCCTATGGCAAACTCTCAGTAAATACAGTGTGGGTGCACCGTCGTTGGCTTGCTCTAGCTGTATCGCGTGCTGTTTGTGTTAGTTGTCTCCACCATGCATGTGCATGACACGATCAGTTTAGCATCATGATTAGGGCATGTCAAGCCTTTTTTACAACATTATCGCTAGACAAGTGTCGATTTTTTTGCTATAGTGACTAGGCGGCCTCATCGTCTAGCGGTTAGGACACTGGGTTCTCATCCCAGCAACCCGGGTTCGATTCC
>CALHWD010000020.1 GCA_938036825.1 uncultured Candidatus Saccharibacteria bacterium | reverse complement strand
CCGGCGATGTTTTGGAGAACCCCAGCGAATACCGCCCCGTTGTCAGTCAGGCTAAATTTTTGCCAATCGACGTTTGGTAGGCTTTTGGTGTGGTCTGTTAGCGACTTCAGCTGGTGCGGATTTTCGGCGAAATATGTCGCCCGCGTCAACTGCTGGCTACCTGTCAGCAGTTGCGCCGCAGTCAGGTTGGTTATGACATGATTCTCTGCCATGTCGGATTGCAAGACTGCTGGCTTTTCGCCTTTGCCGCTGAAGATACCCATGACAGTCACCGTCACCCGCCGGCCGTCTTTGGTAATGTCCAGCTTGTCGCCTGGCTTGATATTATTTTTCTCAGCGAACGTTTTGTGAATCAGCGCCGCGTTTTGATCGTTCGCCGATAAGTGCTTGCCCTGCTCCAGTTGGTAAAATCGACCGGTGAACTCGCCGAGTAGATCGCTCTGTGTTGCGCCCGTGACCTTCGCCTCCCCAGCCACGTTAGAGTCCAGCTGCACACCGCTGCCTGCCGTGTCGATCAATTGTTTGCCTGGCAGTCCCGCGGTAGTTTCTGATTGGAAATTATGTGCTTTGACCTTGTCCAGGCGCTGCACCTGTCGTGCCGTCTCCATTGGCACCTCGCCCGTTGGCTGCTTGCTGGCGACGCTAAAACCGGCACGAATGTTCCGCTCAACCGATTGCTTCAGCTGTGCCATCGTCTGCTGCACCGTCAGCGTGCCGATGAGCAGCGTGAAAATCAGCGTCATGATTAGGGCGATGGTCAGGCTGCGACGCCGCCGGTGCGTCACAGCCGTCCAGGCTCGTGTGATAATCGTCATCATTCGCTCCTAATCCACTTCGGTAAGTAATTCTTTTGGCGTTGACTGGGTAATTGGTCGAGAGGCCAAGAGCACCGCGATGATAATCACCGCTAGTCCAGCACCCCATACCGCTAGCAGATCCGTCGGCTGCACGCCAACCGTCACCTTTTCTAGCGTGCGTGATGACGTCACCGAGTCAGCGTCAGCACCGAGTGACGCACCGCCGAGCGAGCTGCTCGCTTGACGCGTGGCATTTTGTGCCGCCTGCGACACCACGTGGTTGCCCAGTTGCTGGGCAATTAACCCTGCAGTAGCGTACGACGCACCGAAGCTCAGCACCGCAATCATCACCAGCTCAGCGATATATTGCAGCACAATCTTTGACTGTGGCACACCCGTCGCCAAGAGCACACCCGCTTCACGCTTGCGCTCATTCATCCACAAGTGCAGCACCATACCGATCACTGCGATACTGACCAGCGCCGTTGCCCACAACATACCGTCGATTAAGCCGTACACGCCGTTCACCGCACCCGTCACGCCAGCGAGCTCCTGGCTGTTCTTATTCAACTGGTACTTTTGCCAATCAACTGGCAGTTTATGTGCTCGCGCCATCACCTCATCGAGCTGCTTGGTGCCTTTGGTAAAGAACGTAGCGTCCTGATAAATCTCATTGTGCGCTGTATACGCGTTCAATTGGCGAGTTGTCGCGATGTCAGTCAAGAACAAATTCTCGAACAGCTCCACCTGATACGTCGCCTGCTTTGGGTTTGTGCCGCTAAATATACCGACGATTTCCACTTCAACCTCGTCCTTGGATGGATGTTCGTTGTCGGTGTCGTATTGATTGGCCTTTAGCTTTATCTTGCTGCCAAGCTTCAGGTTGTTAGCCTTGGCAAAAGCTTCGTGCACCAAAATCTTGTGTGAATCGTTCTTGGTGATGTGCCGGCCAGCGATGAGCTTGAGTGCGCCAGCTCGGAACTTGGTTTCAAGCTCAGACGTATTGACGCCGATGATAGTCGCGGCGTTGCCAAACTGCTTGTCTTTCTCGACATCATAACCACTGCCACCGCTTGGCAGAGGCACGAGTTTGGTATTGATGAAGTCAACCGTGGCATTCTGGCGTTTGACATAGTCCGTCACGCCCTCCAAATTCTTCACCGCGTCGATGTCTTTATTCGACACCGTTCCTGAACCGCGCGCCGTTCCCGGATTGGTACGCGGATTATTACCCAGGGTGAAGCCAGCCTTGAGCGTTTTGTCCAGCGACTGTGCCGCCGCGTCGGTCGAATGCTTGATGGCAAATCCACTCAGCATAATCGTCGACATACACAGCAAAATCGCCAGCAAAATCAGCGTTTTGAGTTTTTTCCTGGTGATATACAACCAGGCACGTTGTACAAATGACATAGATCTCCTTTCTTGGTTCTATGTCAGTGTAGCAGGATCGTGTGAAGAGAATGTGAAATGAGTGAGAGCTATAATGAATTCGAGTACAAAACCAACATATACACCGCATTTACAAAGTGCATACACTTTGTTATAATCACAGTATCACCATGGCCAGACAAGCCTAAGGTTTCGACCGACCGCTGTTTCTGGCCTTTTTGTATGCTAGTTTGTCTCGAGCGTTACCAATAATGTGAATGTATCCGCGGTATTTTCTGAGTAAGCTGGAGTATCGTTTATTTGGGCAGATGACTGCACGAAGCTTGTCATTTTGCTCCAAATAGTCTACTAAGCAGGCAAAATCTCCATCGCCAGAGACGATAACCGCCTTGTCGTATTCATGAAAACATTTGGCGGATGCGTAGAGGACTAGCTCAGCGTCAACATTCCCCTTGTATGTTTTCTTGCCGTCTTCACGGTATTCAACAGTCGGCTTAAAGACGAGTACATATCCCATCTCAAGCAGGCTTGTGTATAGCTGCTCATTACCCGGTACTAAACCGATAAATAAGTAGGCTTTTTCAACATGGTATTTATTCTTTAAATAGAGACGGAATTTTTTGTTCATGTTCCATGGGTATAGTATAGCAAAGTCTTATTGACTCAACCTACTTCTTATATTATCCTACGCTTTAAACCTCTTTTAATAGGATGAGGTCTACTTTGGGTAGACCTACCGTCACATTAACCAACCCGCTCGACAAGCGACATCACTTGATAGCCGTATTGATCAATGTCTTCTTGTTTCCAAAAATCAATCTCTTTCGTGCGTAAAACCTCACCGACCACATGACGAACCGTGCGGCCGGTTGGCGTTCCGTCATAGTCTACCTCAACCTGTTCCAGAATGTCGCCAGGTTGGATGCCAAAATCAGCCACCCTCATATCAAATATTTTCTCGCCCGCTCGGACTTTTTCAAATAAATTAGGGTAAGATTTTTTGGTAATAATTTTCATATGTTTTATTATAAAGTTACTCAACTTAGTTCACAAGCCGATGATAAAGTTGTGCGGCTCACATTATCTTAATTCGTTATAGGGTTAGGTATTGACGCGGTGCTTTTATTATCTTCCTCTCCGCGCTGCTATCGCAAACCACATAAAGTAGCCCTCCAACGACTCGTCTTCCATACCAGCGAATAGTTCACGAGCGCGTAGGACTTCGCGAAGTTTTGGCGATTTTTGGCGGGCAAGCTGCTCGGCGGTGGCATCTAATAAGTCTAAGCCGCGCCGCCAGGCACCGGTCATCGCAGCCGTATCGCCGCGGCGCTGGGCGGCAAACGCTCGCCCGACCTCCGAGCCGATGTTGCCCATTTGCTCGAATATCGTTAAGCTCTGCCACTTTTGCCGATCAAAGATGTGTTCACTCACGGACGACTCCGGCGATGATATCGATAATTTGCTGCCGCGCCGCTGGGTCGAGCACATCGCGCGACGGATTGTTTTGTCGTGGACGAATGTTTATCATACTGTCAAACTCGATAAATTCATCGGTACCAAACTTATCCGGATGTAGGTTGATCCCCCATAGATCTGCTTGCTGCGATCCGCGTTCTAACAAATACGCCTCGCCATCAGCATGCATATCCATGTCGATCGCCACAATTTTCTTAGCAACATCGACATCCGCTTTGACCATCGTCCCGTACATCCTCTCGGCCATCGAGCGAAGTTCGGCAAGGGTTATCATATCAATAATCTTCATAGTTCAATTGTAGCACGAATGAACGAGATGGGGTTGTGTCTACTATATCGCGATACACCTACTCAGCAATTGATAGCGTAAAATCCTTGTTAATAAGCCGTCAGGTTTAACTTGCCATCCACATACTCTCCCAAAAACACATCGCTATACGCCTTCAGCCCCTGCTTTTTCATTTCTTTCAGTAGCCACGTTTCGTCCTTGCCAATTACCTGTAGAATATCAGTCTGCAGCTGCCCGTCTGTTATTAATGGGAACTTTGGATTTTCTTCCCCTTCCTGTGTGATGATCAATTCACCATCTTGCTCCACGACGGCTCTTTTTACCTTTTCTGTCGAATAGATATTCTGCGTTCGCAATTTGAAGGATACGTCATGAGCACTCAAACCAACTTTCTTGCAATTTTCAATGTTGATTTTTCCATTATCAATAATAATTAATGCCTTGCCATCTATGAGCTGCTTTGCCCTCACATTATGCTGCTTGACCCATTTCAATGTCAGCACCAGGGCGCACCATATACACAAAATACCGATGTAATCCAGTATTTGGATTTCATTGTTATAAATAACACCGCCAATAATACCGCCGAGCACATAGTTCTGCACTTGATCGCTAGCAGATGATGGCGACAAATTACCCTTGCCTGAAAGATTAATTATTATCGTCAGGGCAAAAAAGCCAATGAGCAATTTTATTGCCACTAAAATAAATTCATCCATGATTTCCTCGTTGCGTGTTGAGCTTTGCTGATGTTATATCTATTAGATTATAGCACTTTTGCCACCGTTAGTTGGGCGTAATAATTACATTGTTACTCATGAGTCACTGTCAAGGTGAGCATTTTGTATTTTCCCCATAATGATAGACCAAGTATACTAGAAGAAGTGCTATTTAAGAGATTATTCATTATATGACAAAATCACGTATAACCGCCACTTTAGCATACCCAGTTGAAAGAGTTTGGGATACGGTTACCAATCTTCATGACATTTGTTGGCGCAGTGATTTGCAGGCTATAAAAGTAATCGATGAGTCTACCTTTATCGAGGTTACCACACAAGGAGTTGAGACTCATTTCAGGGTAACACATGTAGACCAATACAAATCGTGGGAATTTGATATAGAAAATGATGCCATTCAAGGCCATTGGACGGGCGTATTTTCGCAGCACGGTATGATGACGAACCTCGAATTCACCGAGGATATTATTGCAAAGAGATTTATTATCAACCCCTTTGTCTACTTCTATCTACATCAACAGCAAAGGCGCTATATTCGAGACCTCAAGAATAAGCTAAGAGAGGAAAATAATTGAGTTGACACGGTACTTCGAGGCACGTCATACTCTATTAGGCAACTAACAAAAAGAAAGGAAACGTCATTTTATATGGGTGTATACAAGCAGTTATTTGATGTCTACAGCAAGTATTATGATACCAGTGGTGAGGTGTTTGCAACACTCAAAGAACAACTCTCTAGACAAAGCGACAACCAAGTAATCGACCGCAAAAATTTCTTGGGACATTTTACTGCTTCGACATTTGTCGTTTCAAAAAGCACGTATCACGTTGCCCTTGTTCATCATAACTTCCTTGGAAAGTATCTCCAACCAGGTGGACATATTGACGAAAGTGATAGTTCCCCACTTGATGCTGCTCGGCGTGAGCTACAAGAGGAGACTGGTATTAATAGCGCACAGCTACTTTACCAATATGTCGATATACACAACAAATGCGTCCCATTTAATATTGGTGTGCAATATATACCCGAAAACCCAAAGAAGCAAGAGCAGGCACATTATCATTACGACCTACAGTATTTATTTTGGAGTGATGACGACTTAGCTATCACGATCGACCAAAGAGAATCAAGTACATTTGCCTGGGTAGCATGGGATAGTTTTAAGGTGATGGACGATTTTACAGACATAGCCAAGAAGATAGAAGCCCTGGCTACAACACCTTTTATTACGAAGGTTTGATGCTCTATGACGCGAGCTTTACCACAAACCGCATGCCCTGTCCGTGTGGTGCAAAGCTGTAGTCTAGACCCTTGGCGTCGAGCAGCATCTTTACGGTGTAGAGACCGATGCCGCTGCTGTCGGCGTGCTGCTTCGTGGTTGTATTGCTCCGATAGAATGGGTCAAAGACGTGCTGGAGCTGCTGCTTGGTGAGCGGTGTGCAGGCGTTTTCGATGGCAAGTTTGCGCTGACCACAGGTAATTGTTATCACGCTCCCAGCGTCGCTGTGGCGTACCGCATTTGATACCAGATTTGAGATGACGTGGCGCATCATGTCACGGTTCGCGTAGATAGTTACTGGCTGCGTGTTAACCATGAAGGTCATGCCGCGCGTTTTCGCCAGCAGCGTATAATCGTCAACCACCTCGGTGATTAGCTTGTCAATCCTCAGCCGCTTTTCCTGACGCAAAGCCTGCTCGGCGACACTGCCAGAGCGCAAGACATCATTCACCATTGCCGCCACACGGTCAACCTGCGCCACCGATTCCGCCAGGTACTGATCGCGATTTTTATATTCACCGATGTTTAGTTGCATATTCTCAAGCATAATCCTGAGGGCCGCTAGTGGCGTTTTTAGCTCGTGCGAGGCTGCGCGCAGGAAAGCGATTTTTTCCTTTTCTAACTGGGTGATCCGTTTATTTTCATGCTCGAGCGAGCGTATCGTCTGCCACAGATTTTGATAGAGCTCATTAATATTTCGTCCCAGCACGCCAATTTCATCACTGCTATTTACCGGGTAGTGCGCGTCCTTTTCCAGCCGCTGCATGGTCGTGGTCACCGCGGCCATCTGGCGAATTGGCCGCGTCACAAAGCGGCTGTAGATGTACGAAAACAGCAGCGCCACCAGCAGCGAGCCAAGCATGGTATAGGGTAATACGTGCAGCGTGGCGAGCTTGGCCTGAGTGACAGACGCTACGTCGGCGAGTAGCTTGACCGCGATCATTTGGCCTTGGTTGTTCACCGCGCTGCCCTGTCGCAAAATGGCTGAGCGCGGATCAACCGTTTGCCCGTCAGCAATTTTTACCACGCTGGTGTCAACCGATTTACCACTATCCGTCACGATATTGATAGACTCGAACCCTTGAAAGTACTGGTCGCGCCCGTCAATTGTCAGCGTGATATTAACGTTGTTCATGGTAGCAAACTCTTGGCTCAGGCGGCGTATGTCTTCGGTGGACTTGCCACGGAGTTTAGTCGTCAGCGCCGTGAGATTATCTGCCGCCTCGCGCTCTTTTTGCTGCAGATAAAATTGTGGCATCAAGGTGTAGACCAGCGCATGCACGAGGATGATCAGCGCCGCGAATAGGCCGATCGACACTAAAAATGTTTTGGGAAATAATTTAAGCCGCTTCATAGCGATAGCCCACTCCCTTTACTGTGATAATGCAGTCGAGGTGCAATTTCTTGCGCAGGTTTTTGATGTAGACATCGATCACTCGATCGAACGGCACCTCATCATCGCGCCACAGCCGGTCGATAATAGCCTGCCGACTCCAGACCATGTGTGGATTATCTACCAGCAGCTTGAGCAGCTGTACTTCCTTAGGCTTGAGGTGCGCATCAGTATCATCATAAAACCCTTGATAGGCCGCAAAATCCACCGAGGCCAGACCGCGCCGCCATAAGGTTATAGTGGGTTGCTGGCGGCGCAGCAGCGCCTTGATCCGCTTTTCCAAAATCACGAGCGAAAATGGCTTACTCATATAGTCATCCGCCAGCTCGTCAAAACTAGCGATCTGTGTCGGCTCATCATGTAGTGCTGTTAGCATGAGTACCGGCACGTCGCTCGCTTGGCGAATTCGGTGCAACACCTCGATCCCGCTTATCCCTGGCAACATAATATCGAGGATAATAGCATCTGCCTCAGCAAATTGCTCCAGCGCCTCCTCGCCGCTGGCTACCGCTATCACCGTAAAGCCGCGCTGCACGAGGAACTGCTCAGTACCAGCTCGGAGGGTTGGTTCGTCTTCAACGAGGAGAATATTCACTACTCGTCCACTCATACGTCTATACTAGGCGCTTCTTTGTTATATTGCTGCACAATTTTATCCCCTCGTCATACCAATGTATATGACTATTGTAGCGCATCGCAATTTTATATGAAAAGTATTGTGAAAAATATGCGCGGTATGCTATGGTGTTAGTATGACATATCGACACAACATCGTTATCGTTGCTCGTCGTCGCCGCTCTGATTCAGAGGGCTAATTAGTCGTATAGTATAAAACCAACGAAAGAGCCCTCATCCGAGCGGCTCTTTTTAATTATTATAGAAAGGAAGGATATGAATCACGACACACCTCACTACACTAAAGTTGCCAGCCACGAGGCGACAAATGGCGAGTTTGACACGTGCCTCTTACTCTATTCGGGAGGCCTCGACACCTCCGTCATGCTCACGTGGTTACAAGAAAAATACAACTGCAACGTCATTACCCTCACGGTTAATATTGGCCAGACGGTTGACGATCTCGACGCCATCGCCGAAAAGGCCAAGATGCTCGGCGCTATAGAAACCATCACGGTTGATGCTCGCGACCGCTTCGCTGATGAGCTACTATCACTGGCCATCAAAGCCAATGCTGATTACCAAGGTGGCTATGCCCTCTGCACGCCACTGGGGCGCATCATCATCTCGCAATTAGCCGTCGAATATGCCGAAAAGTACAACTGCACCGTCATTGCACACGGTGCTACTGGCAAAGGCAACGACCAAGTTCGCTTCGAAACCTACATCACTACGCTCAACCCTAAACTCAAGATCTTAGCACCAGTGCGTGAATGGAGCATGGGTCGAGAGGAAGAGCTTGCCTATGCCAAGAAACACAACATCCCCGTGCCACATACTCAGGAATCGCCTTATTCGACCGATGAAAACATGTGGGGCATCACCAGCGAAGGCGGCGAAATTGAATCACCCTCACTCAAGCCAAACTACCACGCCATTCTCAATTGGTGCTCAACCATCAAATACACGCCAGACGAAGCCAAGGACATTACCATTGAATTCATCAAAGGCGTGCCTGTCGCTGTCGATAACCGTCACTTTTCACTTCAAGCACTCATCCAGCACTGTAACCAGATCGGCCGCAAACACGGCGTCGGCGTATCAACCCTTATTGAAGATCGGCTAGTCGGACTGAAGGTGCGTGGTGTCTACGAAAACCCTGGCGCTGCCATCTTGATTGCCGCTCATCAAAAGCTCGAGCAATTGGTGTCCACCCGCGTTGAAAATGAACTCAAAGCCGAAATGGACAAAAAATGGGCTTACCTGACCTATGCAGCGCAGTGGTACGAGCCAGCCGTCCATCACATTAACGCCTACATTGATGATCAGAACCAAAAAGTCACTGGCACGGTGACAGTCCGCCTGTACAAAGGCACCATCACTGTCGTCAGTGTAGACTCACCGCATTCGTTGTTTGATATTAATCTTGCAACCTTTGATTCCAACGACGCATTCAACCAGAATTCATCCGCCGGATTCATTGAATTATATTCATTAAGTCAGCGAACAGCTGAAGGAGCATACTCATATGGCAAGTAAACTATGGCAATCAACCGCAACTGGCTCACTCCATCCATTGGTCGAGGCATACACTGTTGGCGATGATCAGGTATTGGACCAGCACTTACTCGGTCACGACATTACCGCGACCAAAGCGCATGCTCACATGCTAGAAAAAATTGGCGTGCTGACCAGCGACGAATATCAACAATTGGCAGCAGCCTTGGACGAGCTACTTAACGAGTGGAAAACTGGTGCTTTCACCCTCACCAGCGAACACGAAGATGGTCACACCGCTATTGAGCTATATCTAACAGAAAAACTCGGACCGATTGGCAAAAAAGTTCACACTGGCCGAAGCCGCAACGACCAAGCTTTGGTGATGATGCGACTGTTCATCAAAACTGAGCTTGAAGCGGTGGCGGAAAAATTGGCAGCAGTCGCTCAGGCCTATGCTGGCAAAATCGCCACCATTGGCCAGACCGAAATGCCTGGCTACACCCACACCCAAAAAGCCATGCCAACCACGATCAGCATGTGGCTGGGTTCTTACCATGATGCCTTTCATGACCTCCGACAATTGGTAGCGCACAGCATCGCTGCCATCGACCAAAACCCGCTGGGTAGCGCTGCTGGCTTTGGCGTTACGCTGCCGCTTGACCGCCAGATGACGACCAGTGAACTGGGCTTCGCCAAGGTGCAAGAAAACCCCATGTACTGCGGCTTGTCACGCGGCGTGTTTGAACTAATTGCCGTACAAGCGCTCAACCCCATCATGGTGTTTGCCGGCAAATTTGCCGAAGACATGTTGCTGTTTACCTCACAGGAGTTTAACTATTTCAAACTGCCTGTTACCATGACCACCGGCTCGTCCATCATGCCGCACAAGCGTAACTACGACGTCTTTGAGATCATGCGTGCCACTGCCCACGCTTATCCGAACTACGCTTTGCAACTCCAAGCTATTTCGACAGGTGCTGGCAGCGGCTATCACCGCGATTTGCAGCTGACCAAAAAAATCACCATGGACGCCTTTACATCCGCACTCGATACACTGGAAGTTCTGGCACTCTGCGTCAGTGAGCTGGAGGCTAACACTAAGCGATTGGCCGAGGCGATGACCGATGAGCTCTACACCGTCGCCAAAATCAACGAATTGGTGGAAAAAGGCGTGCCATTCCGTGATGCCTACCAGCAGGTTAAGCAATCGTTTTTGGCGAATAATCAATAATCACTGATGTTGAGAGAGGCAAGCAGAGCTTATATATCAACTCTACGCGAACCTCTCTCTTCTACTCTACTTCGCCAGCTAAGGTAGCGACGCATCAACTCACCGCCCCACAATGCGCTTGCGATACTCTGTGGCCGTCATGTAGGTCGTCGTATCTGCCACCCGGTCAAAGAAAAGTATGCCTTGACAGTGGTCAGCCTCGTGTTGAAAGACATGAGCAACAAAGCCATCCAGTACCGCAGTATGATGCTCGCCCCACTCATCATCCCACTGAGCATTGATCTGTTGGTAGCGCTGCGCCTGTGCAAAGAGCCGCCCCTCATCACCACTGGCGCAGCCCTCCCACATACCCGTTGTCTGGCCAATGCCGGTGTATGATGGATTGATAATAACTTGCTCAAATGGCTCGCGGTCTGGGCGGTTTGGCGTTGGCTTGATAGCAATTACGCTCAGCGCCACAGCGTGCCCCACTTGCGGCGCAGCCAACCCCACGCCATAGTCTCTACTTGCCACGGTATGCTTGATATTTGCAATAAGCTGCTGTACTGCTGGTGTCGTGATTTCCTCGCGGCTCACGCGCCTCGCTTTCTCACGCAGCACCGGATCGCCCGCTTGACAGATTGGTAGGAGTGTTTTTTCTTGACGCATTCTTTAGTGCATAGTATACACGAAAGTAGCTATCAAAAGCTATTTTATCTTTTTCCGTTTTGTAATATAGTTTTGTCTATGGCATACGATATATCATCTTCCTTTCAGTATGGCGGCAAAACCATTTTTGTTTCTTGGTGTACTATACGACAAAAATCTGCTATACCCGATCTCCCCTGGCAACAAGTCTATACGATCGGTGATTTAGCTGGTTCTGTTCCGCTCGTCTATAATGCGGTCAAGAAGAGCTATAATCTCCCTGGCGGCAAAACTGAATCTGGAGAGACAATTGAGCAAACCATCACACGAGAGATGGTAGAAGAGTGCAACATGCGCGTTATTAAATGGCAACCACTCGGATACCAGTGCTGTCTTGAGCCAAACGGCACGCGCGTATACCAGTTTCGTGTCTATACAAAGCTCGAGAAAATTGGCGAGTTTACTCACGATCCTGGTGGTGATATCATTGCTCATACCCTTGTTGATATCAACGATGTAAACCGCATCATTGGCCAAGGAGATATTGGAGCGTGTATGATTCAACAAGCGAAACGGTATTTTTCTAAGGTATAATATTTATAAGTCTATACAACGAAGGAGTTTATCTTGCAACCTACTACGAGCCGCACCATATTTCGTACATTATGGCAAACATCTCAGCCATATCGATGGCAGCGTGCAGCAGCGCTGGTGGTTGCGGCAACGACATTTATAGTCAGTACTTTTGTTGGGCCGCTCATTATTGCACGGTTACTCGACATTATCCAAAGTGGCCATCTATATAACAGTAGTGATGTGTGGTCGCTTGTAGGAATGTATACACTAGCCAACTTTGGTCAGAAGTAATCGGTTGGCGCTTGACGATGCGCATTATGTGGCCATTCACCATGGCGATGCAGCGCGATCTCTATATCAAGATTTTTGCCAAACTCAGCCACGAGAGTGTCACGTTCCATGCCAATCGCTTTGGTGGATCATTAGTGAGTCAAGCCAATAAACTGTCCGGTGCAGTCGATCGATTTTGGGATGTAATCATTTGGTCGGTAATGCCACTGGTTATCTCACTTGTTGGATCAATTATCGTTTTAGCCACAATGCTGTGGCAGTATGCACTGTTTTTGGCGCTTTTTTCTGTGATTTTTAGCGTTGTGGTTTATGTTGGCTCTAAGCCACTTGCTCGTTTGAGTGAGCGAGAAGCCGAGGCAAGTAATACCATTAGTGGTCAGTTGACGGATATGGTATCAAATATCCTAGCTGTTAAATCGTCTAGTAGTGAAATACTTGAGCAGAAACGCTTCGCCGTGGCAGTAGAAAACTGGCGCACTGCTGGCCTCAGCACTATGCGTACGTATATCATCACGAGCAGTTTCTTCTCTACAGTCAATACTGCCATCAAGATTGGCGCTATCGTCTTCGCAGTTTATGCCGCTCAGCACAGCACAATTTCCGTTGCAACAGTTTATCTTATCATTACCTACACAAACAGTGCAGTGCGTGAGCTGTGGAATATGAATGGTATTATGCGCAACTACAACCGCATCCTCGGCGACGCCCAGACTATGGTCGAGATTTTGCACACCCCAGCGCAACTGGTTAATACGAGTGACGCAGTACTGAATGTCTCACGCGGCGTTATCACGTTTGATCATATAAGCTTTGCACACGATGACGACCCAAATCGCGTGCTATTTCGTGACTTCTCGCTCCAAATAGAACCTAATCAAAAACTCGGCCTCGTCGGCACCAGTGGCGCAGGCAAGACAACACTGACGAAGTTGTTGTTGCGATTTTATGATCCAACCAGTGGAGCGATTTTGATCGATGGACAGGATATTCGGATGGTAACACAAGAGAGTTTGCGGCAGCAGATTGCGTACGTACCACAGGAGCCACTCTTGTTTCATCGATCAATTCGGGAAAATATTGCCTATGGTAAGCCAGGGTCAACACAGGACGATATTATACTGGCAGCGAAGCAAGCTCATGCCTGGGAATTTATTACACAGTTGCCAGAAGGGCTAGACACCGTGGTTGGCGAGCGCGGCGTGAAGCTATCTGGTGGGCAGCGGCAGCGGATTGCGATTGCGCGAGCTATTCTCAAGGATGCGCCTCTATTAGTGCTCGACGAAGCGACTAGTGCATTAGATTCTGAGTCAGAGGCGCTGATTCAGCAGTCGCTTGAGACACTAATGCAGGGACGGACGTCAATTGTGGTGGCGCACCGATTGAGTACGATTGCAGCGCTAGATCGGATTGTTGTGGTTGATGAGGGTCATATTGTGGAAGAGGGAAGCCATGACGAGTTATTGGCAAGAGGTGGTATATATGCACGATTATGGTCGCGACAAAGTGGTGGGTTCCTCACGAGCGAAAGCAACGACACTCCATAATAAAAGGACCAACACATCTGCGCTGGTCCTGAGGGAAATCTGTTAGAAAGTGATTTAAGCGTCTGCTTGCTTGAGAGCATCAATCAGTACTTGCTTTGGCTTCATGCCGACCAGTTCTGCCACCACAGCACCACTCTTGAAGATCTTCATGTTTGGGATACTCTGCACTTGGTGCTGCAAGGCAAGCGCTGCATTGTCTTGGCTTGCTTCGGTATCAACCTTGACGACGTCGAATTCCGTCTCTTCAGCAATCTGCTCAAGCAGTGGTGCCATTGCGCGGCACGGTGGGCACCATGGTGCCCAAAAGTCGACCAGCACTGGCCGCTCACTCTGAAGAGCATGCTCCTCAAATTCTTGCTTGGTAGTAGTATTGTATAGTGCCATGGTTATTTCTCCTTATGAATTATGATTATCGTGATGACAGGGGTGGCATGTGCCAGTAATGATGAGCGGCCCATCGACCAGGCAGTCTGCTACCTGCCGCGCAAGCTCACGCCGCAGCGCTGGCGCGATGGTGATATCGTGTAGGCCGTCGCAGGAGCTGCAGACAAAGTGGTCATGCGGCACAGGATTGCTATCGTAGCGCAGGCAGCCGTGCGCCGTTGCTGGTGCAAGACCAATTACCCCATCCGCCTGCAACCGCTGGGTGATGCGGTGTACAGTGGTCGCGCTGACACGGGGGTAATCGTGGCGTAGCACGGCCGCAATCTCGGCGTTAGTGGCATGCTGCAGCTGGCGAAGAATCGCGATCACTCGATCGGTATATTTCGTTGTCCGACGCTGCACTGCTTGCTCCATGCAGTTATTGTAATTCATTTACAATAAAAAGACAATGCTTTTCTTCGATTATTTTCCAAACCCTATATGCTCAGTGCGAACACTCTTTACTTCTAGTGTTCGTTTTGAGAAGCCAATCCACTCAAAGAAATATCACCTCGTATACTACTAGCATAGGGCTTCAAAGCCTGAGGTATGAAACTTTTGCAATAGATACTACACCCGAGTCATATTGGTTATGCTATACTAATAGCATGACAACATATCCAACTCCCCTGCGCGAATTACTGAAGCTGACAAACAAGACGGTGCTCATCACTGGTGCCGCGATGGGTATTGGCAAGGCGATTGCATGGCGCTATGCCGAGGCTGGTGCTACCCTCCAGCTCATTGATCGCGATACCGACGCACTGCAGCAAACCGCTACTGAGCTACGTGAGCAATTTAACGCCGCTGTCACAACGCACATCGTCGACCTCTCCGATAATGGTGCTATCACCGCGCTGTGGCGCGATATCACCCCAACACCAGATATTCTCATCAACAACGCTGGTATTTTTGCACCAGTCAAGCTCGCTAATATTGACCAGGCAACCTTCGACAAAACAATCCAGATCAACACTCGGGCAGTACTCACCATGTGTCAAGAAATGATCGCTCGCCGCACAGCACCAGGCACTATCATCAACATCAGCTCCATTGAAGCCCTCAAAGGTATGACCTACGACATGACGCTCTACGCCATGAGCAAGGCCAGTGTTCTCGCGCTAAGCCGTGGGCTCGTCAAAGACTTTGGGCGGAGTGGTTGGAAGATAAATACCATTTTGCCGGGCGGTATCAGCACACCAGGTGCTCAGAAAATGGGGCTTGCGGCGCTCAAGAAGCTCGACTTCTCCATCATCAAGACTGGCCTGACCTATAACCTTCGCCTTCCTGCCAAGAATCTGGGCCAGCCCGATGACGTTGCCTGCACTGCACTGTGGCTTGGTACGCCAATGAGCCAGTATGTTAATGGAGCGGAGATTGTGGTGGACGGCGGATTCCTCGCGGTGTAGCGGCTGCATAATTACGGCCAGCATAGCGGAAGAAACCAGCCTCACACGACTGGTTTCTTTTATGATTAATCGCTGTTGTAAGTGCTTACTTGATTGAGGATCTCTCGCTAGGTGCTATGCTGCTGCATCATCGTCGCTACCCTGCTCGGCTGCAACGTCTTCAGCATCCGCGTTTTCGGCGGTACCAGCGGCGGCCTCATTAGCGGCAGCAAGTGCACTTGGCTCGTAGGCACTCGCAATGACGAGATCCTTCACCGTCACGTCATCATCGGCAGTACCTTCACGGCCATCGTCGTGTTCGACTAGTTCAACACCTTCAGGCAGTGTAATGTTGCCCACTGTGACGCGATCACCCTCACTAGCTAAGTCAAGCACCGAAACATCAAGCGTTTCAGGTAAGTCCATCGGCAAGGCCTTCACCTCAACCTTCTCAATTGCCTGCAGCACGACTAGCCCATTCTTTTCAGCTTCAGACTCACCCATACCAATAAGGCGCACTGGCACCTCTGCCGTAACCGGCTCGTCTGCGCGCACCGCATGCAGGGCAATGTGGCGAATCACGCCCACTCGCGTTGGGTCGTAATCGATACTTTTGATAAGCGCAATACGCCGCTTAACCCCTGTCAAATGAATCGGTGTGTGGCGGCCAGCTGCGGCCACAACCTTTGCTACTTCACCACTCGGTGCCTGCACATCAGCAGCCTCCATACCAGCACCATACACCACTGCTGGCGTTATGCCCTGGCGGCGCAATTGGCGAACTTTCTTACCGTGAATTGATCGTGTCTCGATCCTTAGTGTTATCTTATCTCCCATAGTTCTCCTTTCGGATATGTTTCCGGAGTTAAGTAATATTGCCTCTTTAGTATAGCATTTTTGTACTGCGCGGGCTAAAAGCAGCAGAAAGCTCCCTTCCCTGAGTAAAGTATGGTATACTAAAGCGCAATGGAATCACTTATACATGTAATTACTGGCCTCGGCATTGCCGCGGTTTTGCTCGTGGTCTATGCAGAGTCTGGCCTCTTGATCGGCTTTGTCTTACCGGGGGACAGCCTCCTCTTTACGGCGGGCTATATGGTGAATCAAGAGATCCTTCGTCTGTTTGGCCAACCGCTCAATATTCACCTCTTCGTTGCAGCGATCGCTCTTATGGCAATCCTGGGCGACAGCACTGGCTATGCCTTTGGTCACAAAGTCGGGCGCAAGCTTTTTCTCAAGCCAAACTCGCGCTTCTTTAAGAAAAAATACCTCGAGCAAGCCGAGCAATTTTACCAAAAGCATGGCTCACTAACCATCGTCCTGGCGCGCTTTGTACCCATCGTGCGCACCTTTGCCCCAATTGTGGCTGGTGCCAGCAAGATGCACTACAATACGTTCCTCCTGTTTAATATCGTCGGGGGTGCGCTATGGGCCGCCATCTTCACCTACCTTGGCTACTTTGCGGGCGCAATCCTTACTGGGGCTGGGGTCAATATTGAGGTCGCTGCAATTATTATTATCCTCATCTCCGTTGCACCGATGGTCATCCATGCACTTAAGCAACAATCAACCCGTGATAAGCTCAAGTATCAGCTCTCTGTGCTGTTCAGTAAAGGCAAGCGAACAAAGAAATAACCTCAGTACATATTGTGTAAAAAGGGTCAGCGTATGAGTAGCTGGCTCTTTTATTTTGTCTTGTTCGACTATCCGATATTTTTGCCCTATACCTCTTATCTAGCAGCTGACGGCTCATCGCCATACATCTGACGAATCTGCTTTTCATACTCTGCAAATGGCGGCAGACCCATCGCTGCACGGCGCTCATCAAGCCGCTCAGTATCTTGGACTGGATAGAGACGAAGGGTTTTACCCCGCCCCTGAAACTGCGAGCCATATATCTGTGGCCGACCACGTAGCAAACACACCCGGTCCTCGAGAAAGGCGATATCGCGCAGCGCGACCTCGCCACGTGGCGCTGCCTTCATCAGCTCAAGGCAGTGCTCCATAAAGTCGATATCTGGCGAATGCTGTAGTAACAACCACGCCGCGGTCGAAGCCTTACTGCCCACCATACGCAGTGTTGGCCAGCCAATTGCCGCCACAATCGTACGCAAACATTCAGTCGAGTCAGCATCGAGCGATACATCCCACGCCCCGCCACCGACTAAGTACTGCTGGCGCATCGCTTGATCGCGCTGAGCATAGCGGAGAATGGCAGTGCGATATGATTGTGTATCAGGTTGTGACTGTTTTGATCTCATAGTGGATAAACTTTGCCTTGGTTTTATACGTATATATTACTCTCATTATCCTATCATGCCTCAAGGGTCATAGCGCGGATACTGTTGCCGATTACTGATAGCAAGCAAATTTGCATTATCCCTTACTGCGCGGTATTGTATAGTTATGAAGCTACCATTTCTCCCGCGCATTCGCATTAAACGACTTATCCTCCTTGTACTGTTTCTGACACTGGTTGCGGGCGGGTTCGCAGTCTACTGGTGGTGGACGGAT
Organism: uncultured Candidatus Saccharibacteria bacterium; assembly: GCA_938036825.1. Taxonomy (GTDB): domain Bacteria; phylum Patescibacteriota; class Saccharimonadia; order Saccharimonadales; family Saccharimonadaceae; genus Saccharimonas. The sequence continues at coordinate 72,820 of CALHWD010000020.1, read as the reverse complement.
GGCCTAGCGTATGGCAACGACGCACCGGCACGCCAAATGACCGAACGCTATCTGGCGCAGATCCGCCAGGGCGAAACGTGCAAAACGTACGTTTTTGCTCACAATAGTGAGGTAATCTACGCTGGCGTGAGTTGCCGTGAGAAGAAGCACGAGCATCCATCAGGATTTTGCGATGTGTGGAAATTCTATTATCAAGACGGAGCTGTGACACGTCATGAGCAACCAGACTCCGACGGTGGCGAATCATACGCCAGAAGCATCACGAAGCTTCTTCCGCCGCGCGTTAGTGATGAAAAACACAATAGCAACTATTGCCGCGAACTAGGCCTACTCTAAGGCGAACAAGCTCATCTTGTCGCAGCAACACCATATATGTTTTTATCCTTTGAAATTAGCCCAAGAGTGGCCGCAAATACTTCCCCGTAAACGACGCTGGGTTATGCGCCACCTCTTCGGGCGTACCGCTGGCGATAACGGTACCGCCGCCCTGCCCGCCTTCGGGGCCCATGTCGATGATATGGTCGGCACATTTGATAACCTCAAGATTGTGCTCAATGATAACCATACTATTGCCGCCCGCTACGAGGCGTTGGAGAATTTCGAGTAGCTTCTTGACGTCAGCGGTGTGCAGGCCGGTGGTCGGCTCATCGAGAATATAGAGTGTCTTGCCAGTCGTGCGCCGGCTTAGCTCGGTAGCAAGTTTGATACGCTGCGCCTCGCCACCACTAAAGGTCGTGGCGGGCTGGCCGAGCTTGATATAGCCAAGACCCACTTCGTTGATTGTCGTCAACTTGCGAGCGATCGCAGGAATGTTAGCGAAGAACTCACAGGCTTGCTCGACCGTCATATCCAAGACGTCGCTAATCGTCTTACCTTTATAGGTGATCTCAAGCGCCTCACGATTATAGCGCTTGCCATGACATTCGGGGCATTGGATGTAGACATCGGGCAAGAAATGCATCTCTATCTTAATAACGCCATCGCCCTGACAATGCTCGCAGCGCCCACCTTTAACATTAAAGCTAAAGCGCCCTGGCTTGTAGCCGCGGATATTTGCCTCGGGTGTGCCCGCAAAAAGCTCGCGAATCTGTGTAAAGACACCGGTATAGGTAGCAGGGTTGGAGCGCGGGGTGCGGCCAATTGCCGACTGGTCGATGACAATTGCTTTATCGAGCTGCTCGACCCCATCGATTGCATCATGTGCACCTGGCACTGCTTGAGCTCGATGTAAACGGGCAGTGAGCTCGCTCGCGAGAATGCTATTGACAAGCGTCGACTTACCACTGCCACTCACCCCTGTCACCAGCGTGAGGACACCAAGCGGGATGGTCACGTCGATATTCTTGAGATTATTCTCGCGTGCCCCGCGGATTATTAGTGCACGGCCCTGCTCAATCGGACGACGCTGAGCTGGCACTGGGATCTTCTCCGCACCAGACAGATATCGACCAGTGATGCTTTGTGGCATGCGTGCTACCTCTGCTGGCGTGCCGTATGCCACGATCTCCCCACCGTGCACGCCAGCACCCGGCCCAACATCCACCAGATAGTCAGCCGCCGCAATCGTATCTTCGTCGTGCTCTACCACAAGCACAGTATTACCTAGGTCGCGTAGATTCTTGAGCGTCTGGATGAGACGATCGTTGTCCCGCTGGTGGAGGCCAATTGATGGCTCATCCAGTACATACAGCACCCCCTGCAGGCCACTACCAATCTGCGTCGCGAGGCGGATACGCTGCGCCTCACCACCACTGAGCGTGTTCGCTGCTCGCCCCAGCTCAAGGTAACTGAGCCCCACATTATTCATAAAGCCCAGCCGCGCCATAATTTCTTTGACAACAAGCTTAACGATGTGCTGTTGTTCCGCAGTAAATTCCAGCTGGCCTATCATATCCAGTGCATTGGCGACGTCGAGATTGCAAATATCCATAATGGAGAGGCCATTGACTGTCACTGCGAGCACTACTGGTTTGAGCCGCGCACCCTTGCAGGCCGTACACTTCCGCTCCCGCATGAAGCGCTCGATATCTTTGCGCATAAACTCACTATCGGTCTCGCGATGACGACGCTCGAGGTTAGGGATGACCCCCTCGTACGTTGAGTCGTAATAGCGATTACCGCTGAGGTGAATGCGATACTTTTGCTCACCTGTGCCATACAGCACCTTCTGCACAGCATCATCACTCAGCTCCTTGACGGGCACGTGCAGACTAAAGCCGTGCTCCTCAGCCACCGCGGCGAGACGCTTCATGTACCACGCTTCGGCATTGAAGCGGTTGAAGGGGCGGATTGCTCCCTCGGCAATCGTCAGATTGGGGTTAAGGATGAGCTCTGGGTCAACCTCCAGGCGTGTGCCGAGGCCCGTGCAAACCGGACACGCTCCCTGCGGCGCGTTGAAGCTAAAGAGCCGCGGCTCGAGCTCGGGGATGTCCTCGCCGGGGTGATCCATACAGGCATAGCGCTGACTATACGTCGTGATCTCCCCACTCGTGGCATCCAGCACCTGTACGACCCCACTCGCAAGCTCCAGCGCTTGCTCGACCGACTGCGAGATGCGACTCATCATCGTTGGTGCCATCACAAAACGATCGACCACCAGCTCAATATCATGCTTATAGCTCTTCTGCAGTTCTGGGAACTCATCAAGCGCATACACCACGCCATCCACCCGGGCCCGTGCAAAGCCACTGCGCATGTACTGCTCGGGGATGTGGGCAAACTCCCCTTTCTTTTGGCTCACGATCGGTGCCAGTAACATGAGCTTGCTCCCCTCAGGAAGTTTCATAATTTCGTCGATAATAGACTGAGCTGTCCGGCGCTGGACAGGCTTGCCACAGCGCGTGCCATCGGGCATAAGAGCTGGGCAATGCGGCACCCCTACCCGAGCAAAGAGTAGGCGCAAATAGTCGTAGATTTCCGTCACTGTAGCGACAGTGGAGCGCGGGTTGCGACTTGTCGACTTTTGGTCGATGCTAATACTGGGACTCAGGCCATCGATGGAGTCAACGTCGGGCTTGTCCATAATGCCAAGGAACTGCCGTGCGTAGCTGCTTAAACTCTCCACATAGCGGCGCTGTCCCTCAGCGTAGATCGTATCAAAGACAAGACTCGACTTACCACTACCACTCAGGCCCGTTACCACCACAAACTGATCGCGTGGAATGGTCACGCTGACATCTTTGAGGTTATTCTGGCGCGCCCCAACAATCCGTATCTGCTCCGACATATCGTCTTATTGTAGCATGTATACTGGCAAGATACTAGATTCGCACTAAGAGGCTAGCTGAGCCTCTCGCACCTTTAACACGTTACGTTTACGACGCGAGTGAATCCTCCTTTGGTCGGCTTGCTGCGACATAGCAGACGAGACCACCCCAATACAGCGGCATAATGCTATGGACAAGCCATGGTTCCGACATACCGGCAAATAATCGCAGCGCTAAAAGCGCGTCTGAGGCAGCCAGCATCGCACCGCCAAGAGCCGCCCACCACCACCGTAGTTGATAGCCCGTTCGAGCAGCTACTGCCGCACTTGTTGCCATGACCGCAATCACTACTGCATAAGTTCCCATCGCCCCAGCCAAGATAGCACTCCCCGCCTGCGGTATGGTGCGATATACTACCAAGCCAGCTAGCAGTATATAGCCCACCGCCACAACTGCTGTCCAGTAGTGATGCCAGCGTTTACCAGCCCGCCGCGCACAGGCAAGCCGCTGTAGATTGATCACGCAAAGCACCAGATGTGCCAGTAAAAACACCCCAAGCCCGACAATAAAATACGCGAAGGGCAAGAATGCCATCACTGAGCCAGCCATGACAAATAGCACAAGTGCTGTGAGAAGGAGCCGCGTTGTCGATTGCTGCCGATCACTATACCGCCAGGTGGCATATATGATAAGTGTTGTCGTTAGTGGATCGGTCGCTTTTTGCAGCCACCACCACTGGTCTGCTGGTGCAAACTGAAGCAACTGCCATATAGCCGCGCAGAGGAGCGCCGGCCAAAGAGCGACTATAAATCGTACCAGTTTCATAATTCTATGTTATATCATCATATCTATCGCACGCAAGGGCTGTCTGGTGGTCTGCATTATGTATCGTTTCTTTGAGCGTCACATACTATTTTTCTCATCACAAGCCATTTGGCGTCTCTCAAAAATTAGCACTCTTGCACCGAGAGTGCTAATTTGCTAGCATAGTACTAGGCCATCACCATTTCTCACGACCTGTTTGGCCACCCGTTATTTTTCTATTATGTCGACACTTGGGCTTACACTGCCCCGCTCAAAACTAAGCTAATATATTATCACAAGGAGGGATATATGCCACCAACCATGAATCAACAAAGCAACCAAAAGCCACTAGAGCAGTTTGGCACCGACCTAACCGCTCTGGCGCGTGAGGGTAAACTCGACCCAGTGATCGGCCGAGACGAAGAGATTCGCCGCACCATGCAGATCCTCAGCCGGCGCACCAAGAATAACCCAGTGCTAATTGGCGAGCCTGGCGTGGGCAAAACGGCCATCGTCGAAGCGCTCGCACAGCGTATCGTCAAGGGCAACGTACCGGCGTCGCTGCAGGATAAACGGCTCATTAGTCTGGAAATCTCCAGCTTACTGGCAGGCGCGAGCTTTCGTGGTCAATTTGAAGAGCGCCTCAAAGGCGTATTGAAAGAGGTTGAGGAGGCTGCTGGCGAGATCATCCTCTTCGTCGATGAAATTCACACTATGGTCGGCGCTGGCAAAGGCGAAGGCAGTATGGACGCTGGTAATATGCTCAAACCTGCCCTGGCGCGCGGTAAACTCCATATGATTGGTGCCACCACGCTGGCCGAGTACCGTCAATATGTTGAGAAAGACGCGGCACTAGAGCGGCGTTTTCAGCCAGTCTATGTTAGTGAACCGAGCTTTGACGACACCATCGCTATCTTGCGTGGCCTCAAGGAAAAGTACGAAGTCCACCACGGCGTCAAGATTGCGGATGATGCAATTGTAGCAGCAGCGCGGCTTTCCACTCGCTACTTGCCTGATCGCTTTCTGCCAGATAAGGCGGTCGACCTGCTGGATGAAGCAACCAGTGCTCTCAAGATGCAGCTGGAGAGCGTGCCGATTAGTCTCGATCGGCTCAATAACCGCCGCTTGCAACTAGAGATTGAAGAGGCCGCGCTGAAAAAAGATAAATCCGACCACGCGAAAACCCGTAAAGAGGAAATTAAGCAGCAGATCGCTGACCTCCGAGCTAAAGCTGATGTCATCGATACCAAATGGCAGCACGAAAAGGATATCCTCCAGACTGTTAACACCGCTGCCGAAAAAATGGACAGTCTGCGCTCACAATTAGAAATCGCTGAACGCGATGCGGATCTCGCCACCGCGAGCCGTATCAAATACGGCGATATGCCAGAGCTGGAGAAAAAGCTAGCGAGCGCTCGCCAGGAACTAGCGGCCATCCCACCAGCTGACCGCTTACTACGTGAAGAAGTCACACCCGACGATATCGCCAGTGTGGTGGCGCGCTGGACGGGTATTCCCGTAGAGCGACTGATGGAAAGTGAATCAAGTAAATTAACCAAGCTTGAAGACTCAATCAGCCGCCAGGTTATTGGCCAAGACCGTGCCGTGGCTGCCGTGGCGAGCGCTATTCGCCGTTCACGCGCTGGCCTCGCCGATACCAATCGGCCGATTGGTTCCTTCCTTTTCCTTGGCCCAACTGGAGTTGGCAAAACAGAGGTAGCCCGTAGCCTGTGCCGCGAATTATTTGACGACGAGCACGCCATGATCCGCATCGATATGAGTGAATACATGGAGCGTCACGCCGTAGCCCGCCTGATTGGCTCGCCACCAGGCTACGTTGGTTACGACCAGGGCGGCCAATTAACCGAAGCGGTGCGCCGCCGCCCTTACAGCGTGGTATTGTTTGATGAAATCGAGAAGGCCCACCCCGACGTTTTTAATGTGCTCCTCCAGGTACTCGACGATGGTCGCCTGACTGATGGCCAAGGCCGGACGATCGACTTTAGTAACACCATTATCATCATGACGAGCAACGTTGGCTCACAGATGATTATGGACTTTGCTGGCAACGATTTGGCGGCGCTCGATAATCAAATGCTTGATACACTGCGCCAGCATTTCCGTCCAGAATTCCTCAATCGCATCGACGATATCGTGATCTTCGACCGTATTCACGAGCAAGCCATGCGGGCCATCGTTGACGTGCAGCTCGAGCGCGTCGCCCGCCAGGTCAAAGACAGCCGCGATATCACGCTGGCGTTTGACGAGAGCGTCCGCGACATGCTAGCGCGGGATGGCTACGACCCGAGCTTCGGTGCTCGGCCGCTCAAGCGCTTGGTGCAAAAGCGTGTTCTTGACCCGCTGGCACTCGAGCTGATCGACAATAGGCTACACGATGGCGACCTCGCACATGTTAGCGTCCAGGATGGTCGGGTCCGTTTTCACCACCCGTAGCTGGAAAGCTGGCGGTCGACAATAGCCTTTCCTGACCAGCCTGTGCTATGCTCGTAATATGAAACTATCGAGCGCTGCTTTTGAAGACAACGGCAAGATCCCTAAGTACTACTCGCGGTTCGGCGGTAACCAGCGGCCACCGCTTGCTATCGCCAATGTACCCACCTCAACTCAGAGCCTCGTGCTTATCTGCCATGACCCTGACGCACCAGGTCGCAACGGATTCTACCACTGGATAGCCTGGAATATACCAGCAGCCACGACAGAACTCACGAGCACGAGCCTACCCGACGAAGCCGTTGAGGGTGTCACAAGCTGGGGCACGCCAGGCTGGGGTGGGCCACAACCGCCATTTGGCACACATCGGTATCAATTCTCACTGTACGCGCTTGACCGATACTTGGATCTACCTCAGCAGACGGATCCACAGACCTTGCTATCGATAATTCAGCCCTACTGTGTCGAGCAAACGATGCTAACTGGGCTATTTGGTGTGTTTGATATATTCCGCCGCTAAACCTTGATAGTGTGCCATGGAGTACACGAACGCGCAATGAGTCTTGGCAAGCTTTATTCTCTAGAATACGAGGCTCTACTCTAGAAGGGTATTTGCTCTTACATTGCTTAGAGGAAGGAGTAACGGAAGAGGCACGAGATGGTGAACGTTTGCAATCCAAGTCTTTATAAGACTTACTCAAGAGAAGCAGCTGCTTGCTGCCACCGCTGTGCATACTCTGGATGCTGCGCCGAGAGGAGCTGGCCACGGTGCAGTACCGCCTGGCATTGCTCGCTAGTCACATCTTTTGCTGCCAGCGCCGCACGCAGCACCGCACTGACAAATTCTGGCTTTTCCTCTGCCCTGCCTTCATCAAAGGTAAGATGCTCGAGCGCCATAAATCCTTCACACAGCAGCTGAGCTGGCTGCGCGGCCGTTATGCGCTGTTGCATAGCTGGATCGATCATATCGGTCAGGTGGTAGTAGTTCCAGCCGAGCGTTGCACCATAGCGCCGCTGCCAATAAGCACGCTTTTCGTCATCATGCGCAATCGATTCAGGGTGCGTTTGTAGCTCGCTCAGCCCAGCTAGGCGAAATGCCAGATAGTGCTCCAGAGCTTGGCGCTTGATATTATCCGGAATATCATCAGACTGACGCCAAAAGGCAATCTCGTATCCTTCATCTGCCTCACAATCAGTGATCAACTCACCATGCACACGGCTAATTGGTGCGGGGTATTGCTGGATTCGCTGCTCGATAATCGCAATGCGGTCGGCCAGCGGCAGCTCACGCACCGAAGCAACGATGTCTTTCTTCGTTCCTTGCACCGTCATCGCCTCCTGACAGGCAAGCGCTTGCATTGTTGTCGCTACATGCTGCGGCATATGCCCACCAAATATCACATTGATACGCGGCGCACCTTCTGGCTCAGGTTGCTCATTCCACTCATCACCCACGAGGTCGAAGCGCTTGCCTGCTGCCACACCCTTAGCCCGCAGGAGTGGCGCGCTAGAATCTTGGGTGAGTGGCATAAGGAGCTCGCGCAGCTGTGCGGAGGTAACATCACCACGCAAAGCAAATGATTGTGCACTTACGTTGTGATCGTGATCGCAATGGCTATGGCTGTGATGGTGATGATCATGACAGTGGCTGCCGCACACCTGGGCAACTGCTCGCTGGCCAAGATGGAGTTGCCGCTCTACACCACGCAATCTCGCCAGCACCTCTGCATAGTCTGTACTACCGGGGCGAATGAGCTCAACAGCTACCTCAGGTGGCAAGGCAGGTAATTGCTCGAGCACAGAATCGATCACTGTGAGTGCTGTTCTATCATTTGGAGTGTGCGTTATACCAACAATATCTGCCACCGCCAATTGGCTCGGTAGCACTTGATAATGCATGTCGCGTGATGCTGTTCGTGCGTTAACCAAGGCAAGGGCCGAGAAATCATAGCCACTTGAGCTTACCACCTCAGCGATCTCCGTCCCTGGCGCAATCCCGGTCGGCTCAATAAAGAGCATGTCTACCCCAGCATCGCGCACACGGTCGAGCGCCGCCTGGAACTGCGTTGCATCCGAGCAGCCAATGCAACCCGCCGTAAGAGGAATAATTTGCTCACTACGATTAGCTGGGTGCTGAGCAATCCGCCTCGCATCTACATTGTCCTGGCCGACGTCATTTACCACAACTGCGTAGCTTGTATCGAGCGGTACACGTTCGATCAGCTGGTTGAGCGTTGTCGTTTTACCTGCACCGAGCGGCCCAAGCACCCCGAGCACTTCAAGCGAATGATCATTCGATGGTGTCTGTGTTTATATTTTTCCATTGTTTCTCCTTATGATTATTCTTATTATGTGTTAGTAACCCCCGCAACACCACTCTTTATAATGCTGTACCACGAGTATTGCAGGTTTATTACAGAGCAAAGGGCGCAAAGCCACACGCATAGCCACCTACGCGCCAAGATGCGGGAACTGTCCATACGGCAAGAGGGCTATCTCGCGCACATTGCACTGCGCAGTGATGACATACTTCACCGCATCACCGATTTGCTCAGCTGTAAAGAGTGGATACGTCTCTGGCGTTTTGTCATAGCCAAGGTCGCGCGTGACGCGGATCGCCTCATCCATTGTGTAGTCGTTGTCAAAAAATCCAGTGTCGGTACTGCCTGGCATGATCTCAGTGATAAAGATATTCTCTGGCGTAAGATCGAGGGCTATTGAGCGCAGCAAGCCATGGCCAGCTGCTTTCTGGGCTACATCTAAGCCAAGATGAGCCTTGGCGCGCACCGCTGCCGCGGCCGTGATGCTTATAACCTTGGTGTATGGTTGGCGGGCAAATACCTCGTGCTGACGCAGTGTCTGCAACAGTTTGACTAATGTGACGCAATTATTTTCTACCAAATCAGGGATAGCCGCCGCCTCCATATCCCAGGTATGGGCAAGGAGGCTATTGTGCGGCAATGCCGCCTTGGTATCTGATGCCCCGCCATAGTGTACAACGTAGAGTGGTACACCCAGCTCTTGCTGGAGAGCTGCTGCCTGGCTCGCGGTCCGCTCAATGTCAGCTGCGCGGCGCAAGTCAGCTGGGATAAAGCGGTTGGTTGGTACGCCGCACGTCTCAGCAAAGATTGCCGCATCATCTGGCTGGTATCCTACGACCAAAAGATCATACTGCCCAGCGAGCTGCTTCACAACGCCAGCGGCAGCGTTCATTTTATAGTGCTGCCCTTGATAGGTCAGATACTCGATTTGTCCAAACTGTGAGGTAAAGTGCCGTTTGGCTGGCGTCACTTTTGCGCCAGTGATCATAATAAGTGGTTGCTGTGTCATGGGTCGTATGATACGAGAGATTCTTAGGTTATTGCAAATTTGTTGCAATAAGTGCTATACTATTGCTCATATGGATGATTCGCTCAAACTATTTGCCACTATCTTGCGCCAACGTCATTACCGCGTAACTACTGTGCGGCGGGCAGTATTTTGTGCTCTCTACCAGCACGGGCCATGCACGATGCGCCAGCTTGCCGAGTACACTGCCGTGGCCGACCGCGTGAGTGTGTACCGCTGCGTAGAGCTGTTTGAGCAGCTTGGCATTGCCCAGCGACTACCGATTGGCTGGAAGTACCAGCTCGAGCTGACCGATGTCTTTATTCGTCATCATCACCACGCAACGTGCCGCCGCTGTGGGCGGGTGATTGATATTGTCGAGAATGAAGAGATTGAGCGGTTAATCGCGGCAATCGCCCAGGCTTATCACCTCGCCGAGCCCTCGCACACGTTCGAAATTCAAGGGATTTGCCCACGCTGCCAGCGTCTTCGACAGGCTAACTAATATCTACGCTCTCGCAATTAAGCGTCTTAAAATTTATCGTTATATAACGCTTCTTCTATTCAATCCACAAAGCTACCCACCAATTTTCGTGGTTCTCTTCCCCGCCGCTTTCTCCTCAAGAATATTACAAGAGTCGGCATTCACTAACGAAGTGACTGCTCAGGTTCAAAGCTAAAAGTTTGTTATGATAACCAAGCTTCTTACCTACTCGAATGAAGTGGTAGAGAGCTAATGGAGAGAACATGGGGATTTTTAATGCGTAGGTTTCGCTAATCACCCACCGGTACCACAGCCTCAAGCCACAGCTGCAGCTCCTGCATGATAAATTCATCTGCTGTGCCTGCCTTGGCCAGGCGCTGCAATGATGTCATAAAGCTCGGCAGCTGGGCCTGCAGGTGGGTGCTCCGCCATTGCTCCCACTGGGCTTGCTCATCATCACTGAGGCTCTGCGGGAAACTACGCGCTTTGTAGTGGAGTAGTAGCTCAGGCAGACGCTCATCACGAAAGGCCGGATGAAAGTCTGCTAGTGCCTTGGCATCGGCACTGCGCACTGCAGCGATGTGCGTCTTGTCTGCGTCCGAGACAAAGCTGTCGTAGAGCTGCCCTTCGGGGTCGGTCGATTTTTTGTACTCACGCTTTTTTTCGTAGAGTGTGCGGAGCTTCTCAGCAAAGTCGGGATGGCGAAGAAGGATATCGCGGTGGCGCGCCACAGTAGCCGCCTCAAGTTGGATCTTACTCCAGCCATCGCCCTGCTCTAGCACACCAAGTGGTGCAACGGCTGGGCAACGATTGTATTGCAATGGTTTGACAGGTAGCGCCACAAAGCCATCGGCTTGGCGCTCTTCCCAGGTGGCAAAGATCTTCTTGGCAAGCTCCTGCTGGCTTAGGTTCACAAACGGCGTTGGGTCATAGCGCAGGTCGTAGACCAAAACATTACTATTGGGGGCTGGCGCTAGCGGAAAGGCGACGGTCGTCTTGGCATGCTGCTTATCGTAGCGGCCACTAGTATAGACGAAGGGCTGCTTCGTCTCGAGATTGACGAGCCGCTGCACTGCCCTCTTGTCGCGCATGGTAAGAAGATAGTCAAAAAGCTGAGGCTGAGCGCGCTTCACTAGCTTCGTTACTTCTATCAGAGCTGCCACATCAGCGAAGGCATCGTGTGCATTGTCGTGTGCAATGCCGTTAGCTTTAGTAATGAGCTCCAGACGGTTAGTAGGCTGACCATTCGCATCCATCGGCCACTCAATGCCATCTGGCCGCAGCGCCCGCGTCAGCCGCACGACATCAAGCATATCCCAGCGGCTCCGCTCATCCTTCCAGCTCCATTCATATGGATCATAAAAATTCCGCCACAGCAAATGGCGGATAAACTCATCGTCAAAGCGCACATTGTTGAACCCCACAGCGATCGTCTCTGGTGTGAAGATCTCTTCACTCACCATCCGCGCACATTCTGCCTCGCTATAGCCCTCCTCTAGCGTCTTCTGCGGCGTGATGCCAGTCACCATCAGAGCATCAGGGCTTGGCAGAGTATCGTCGCTGAGCGTCACAAGGAAGTTATATGGGTCGCCAATCGGCTGCAAATCCATATCTGTCCGCTGCCCAGCAAACTGCATGATCCGATCCGTCTGCGCCCGAAAGCCACTCGTCTCAAGGTCGTAGAAAAAGAATGTTTGTGCCATAGGTATAGTATAGCAAATTACGCTTATTGTGCGCGATTATGGTTTTATATAGTTCATCTTCGCAATATTGCTCTATTTATTACCATATTTTGCCACTATGTGCTACAGTAAAGGCATGAGAAACAACAACCACCCTCCCCAAGGCAGTAGTGATCCACTACCACGCGACGAGCCGTCGCATGAGGGACAACTGCCCGAACAACTTATTACAAGTATCACTGAGCTGGTCGACCGCGCACCGGTTATCAAAGAGTATGCCGATAAAGTACGGAAGACAAAACCAGACATGGTCGGTAGTCCAGTGATTAAAGTAAGAGAGATAAACGCACGCGGCGAAGACCCACAAGATCTTGACGATATGGTGGCATATATCGATTATTATGATGCCCCCTTTGAGGATGATATTGGCAGCATCGAATTATTACTCAGCGCACAGAGTAGAGACCTCTATGAAGAATTTGATGCACAGCTGCAGACTGTACGCGACCAGCTTGATGTCCTTGTACGAGAAACAGAAGATAAAGATAAAGATAAAGATAAAGATAAAGATGATGTATCGTCGACTGACGATGAGACAACTCATACAAACCAAACGACTGATCTAGACACAGAGTCTACTGAGGCGGCAGTATCAGACGATAGCAACGATACTGCATTTGCTACATTTCTTAGTGATGCGCAGAAGTGCTGTAGCGATGCCGATATCAACTTCAAGGAGCTCGGTGCTCACGGAACTGGCCATGATGATGTCGATACACTTGGCTACCATACTGACACGCTCCGTACCCTGTTCGATGAATTGAAGGAAAAAGCCAACCAATGGCGCTACCGTGAGAAAGATGAGGAAGACCCAAACTACGAGGAACACGAGGAAGCATTTGCCCAGCAGCTGCAACGTGGAATGCAGGAGATGCTCAGCAGTATGTTAGTGTCTCTCAACAAGATTGCCGACATAGCCGATATAATGCATGCTAAAGCAGAAGGTGCAGAACAATCGATCAATAGCCTAGGTACTGCGCTCGAGGTATTCCACTATACCCACAATAGCGGAGCAGCAGCCAACGATGATGATATTACAATATAGGAAGCTGCCGCTTTATAGTAAATATACCACCTCGCACAGAGGTGGTATATTATATGATTGATTACTATATTTTATTGCTCCACCAGCGGGAACGGCTGACTATCGCCAATCTGCACGATGCTGTCGCCCTCTGCTCCTTGACGGATGAGCTCATGCGTGACACCAAGACGCTTCATGATATCACGCAGGCGATTAACTGCCTCAAACTGGGCGAAGTTCGTGCGACGAGCGAATTTCTCGAGCTTTTGGCCAGACACAGCAAAAACCCGCGGCATCTCACCATCCTCTCGCGGGTTAGTGAGGCCGCTCTCTATTGCCGCCTCAGCGCACTGCTGCGCCGCATAACCCTGCAGTTGCTGCACTGCCCAAGCATCGGCCTTAGCTTGGCTACCGAGCGTAATGATTGCAAGCTCCTCACTATCAGCAAAATCGTCGTCGTCTTCAGCTGCCGCCTCGGCCGCCCGTGCCGCTATTACTATTTGGCGCAGAGCTCGCAGCACATCAACGACTCCCTGATGGGCAACCGAAGAAATCGCAAAAATCGGCGTTTCTTTGTCAACTACCTGGCGCAGACTGTCTATTTGCATCTGAATGATATCGTCATCGAGCCCATCACACTTCGTTAGCACCACCACCTCTGGCCGCTGGGCAAGCTCGGTGCTGTATTGCTGTAGCTCGTGACGAATCGCTTGGTAGCGCTCAGCTACATCATTGCTATACACATCAACAAGATGAAGGAGCACAGCTGTCCGCTCGACGTGCCGCAAGAAGGCATCGCCCAGGCCTTTACCCTCGCTTGCCCCCTCAATCAGGCCAGGAATGTCGGCAATTAGGACCGAACCATCATCAATATCGGCTACACCAAGGTTAGGCGTGAGTGTCGTAAATTCGTAATTCGCAATCTCCGGACGGGCATTACTCACCACGCTGAGAAAGGTTGATTTGCCAGCATTTGGGAAGCCCACCAAGCCAACATCGGCCAGCAACTTTAGCTCCAGTTCTGCCTCAAAGCTCTCCCCTGCTTCGCCCAGCTCGGCCATGCGCGGCGTTTGGCGCACACTAGATTTAAAATGCGCATTGCCAAAGCCACCATCGCCACCTTTGGCAATGACGGCCTCTTGCCCTGCCTCAGCGAGGTCGGCAATTACAACATCACCTCGCTTCACCAGTGTCCCTACCGGCACTTTGACGACGAGTGGCTTGCCAGATCGGCCTGCCATCTTCTTCTTACCACCTGCAACACCAGGCTCTGCCTTGAGCTCTGGTTTGTAGCGAAACTTGAGCAAGGTATTGAGCTGTTCTGTTGCAACAAATACAACATCGCCACCACGACCGCCATCTCCGCCATCAGGTCCACCTTTGTCTACATATATTTCATGTCGAAAGCTCACCGCGCCGTCGCCGCCGCGACCTGCTGCTACTGTTACCTTTGCTGTATCTACAAACATATACTATTAAGTATACCAAAAACACCTCTGCGGCAACAGAGGTGTTTGCTTAGCTTAGGGTATCGAATTAGTAGATGTACTGATAGCGACCACCGACTGCTTCGTTCCATGGGATGTTACCAAAGCCAACGCGGTTGAATCCACCACCCCAGCGGAAGCCGTTCATCTCGCTAATGGTGACCGAAACACCAGGGTTAACACTCTCGACAATGGCAACGTGGCCATACCCACCACCATTTTGCATCACCGCACCAACGGCTGGCGTTGTGCCAACACCGTAGCCAGATGCACGGGCGAAGCTAGCCCAGGTAGCAGCATTGCCCCACTGACGACCGACTGGCCGACCAAGCTCAAGACGACGCTCGTAGGCATAGAAAGTACAGTTACCCCAGGCGTAGCCACCACCGTCGCCACCGCCTGTCCAGGCGTGGGCTGTACCAGCAGCACCACCATAGGCACCAGTACCGTTATAGCTATTTGCACCAGTTGCATTAGCTGCGCGAGCAGCAGCACCTGAGCGTGGCGCTACGTAGCCTGGCTGCTCTTCTGTTGGCAGTGAACCATCAGGGATGATGAGCTGCGAGCCTTTAGCAGGGGTAGAGGTCAGCTCAAGGTCGTTGTAGAGAGTCAGCTGATTCTTATCTGCTTTGTATTTAGCGGCAATGCTATCAAGCGTATCACCATCCTTAACGGTATAGAGGATACCATTAACCGGTAAGATAGTTAGCTCTTTGCCTGGCTCAAGGGCATCACTGGTCAGGTTGTTGACCCACTTGATGGTTTGCGTGCTAATCTTAAACTTGTCGGCAAGGCTTGGCACGCTATCGCCAGCAACTGTCGTGTATTTCTTGATAGTGCGGTTGTCGGCTGTTGGCTGAACAATCTGTGGCTTGTTGATTGTCGTAGCGCTCGTTTGAGTAAACGAGTTCTCTGCAGCAATTGACTGCGAGAGGTTAGCGACGTTATTGGCGACAGGCAAGCTGGTGCTCTCAGCAATCGACGTAGCAACATTGGTCGCAACGAGCTGATCTACCCCGTCTGCCGATGGTGTTGCCGCTGTTTGGCGCGTTGCACTGACAGGCGCAGCGCTGGCTAGAGCGGTGTTTTCTGCCAAAATTGGCTGATAGCTCATGGCAACGAGCGACAGTATCAAGACAAAAACCCCTACATAGGCCGATGTCCGTACTGGTGATAATGACTTATACAGTGGTCGCGGACGCCGACTCCGCACGGTAATAGGCGAAAGTTCGAGTTGTGAAGCCTGCTCGGCTGCTTGTTGTTGACGAATGATCGTTCTCCTGCGCATCTATTGCTAGCGCGCGACTACCTCACTCTGTCTTTCTTCTCTTATACACGAGAACGGAGCACACATGTCGACCGATTTTATTATGATATTAAAAAAATTGATTTCGGCGCTCGTACGACATTTAAAGGCAGGCCATTGGTAGAGCAATTCCCCTCTCTTGCATTCCCTGTATCCTCACTCACCGACTGGCTACGGTCCATTCTACTACGCAGTTGTGATTTAGTCAATGGCTCACCACTGTGGTGGGAGATGATATTTTGTGGAAATTGCAACAATTTTGCCCTGGTATTGTCACTTATGGACTTTCTGCTTGCGGGCTCTTGGCAGGCATCACATGTCGTTTCAATAGTACGCAGCTTTCTGTAGGATTAGTGTGAGGATAGCTGCGATTGCGGTTAGCCGAGACTCTATAACTCCGAACAAAGCTTTTTGCAATGCTGCTTGATATTGGCTTGATGCTCAGCTTCAGTGTTGGCAAAATAGACATTACCATCATCGCCAGCGAGAAAGAACTCATAGTTACCAGGAGCTGGGTCGGCCACTGCTTTGAGCGCGCCGAGGCCAGGTGTGGCAATCGGCCCAGGTGGCAAGCCTGGCTTAATGCGTGTATTGTACGGCGAGTCGAGATTGACATTGGGGCTTACGCCAGCAACATCTGCCCCATAAATGAAGGTTACGTCCGAGCCAAGCACTTTGTTCTCGCGCAAACGCTTGTAAAAAACCTGAGCAATCTGTCGCTGGATCTGGTAACAATCTTGGCTCGCACCACCACACCCCATCTCGCGCTGGATGATGGAGGCAAGGGTGATAGCTTGGTAGAGATTGAGTTTTTGGGCTGCAAATTTGTCAACCAAGCCATTACTCTGAATCTGCTCATACATATGAGCGAAGGCTGCCTTGAGAGCCGCCTCTGGACCTTGATTAGCTGGCACGGAATAAGTATCGCCAAAAATATAGCCCTCGAGCGAGGTACCTGCTGGCTTATCGGCAAAGAGTGGGCTGGTATACGTCTTGGCGAGTGCAGCTTTGATTGACTCCTCACTGTAACCAGCCCGCTTGAGTGCCGTGGTGGCGTCTTGGCCTTGTGGCTTGTAGCGCGAATCGACGACAGTGCCACCTGGCAAAAATGTGACAACGCGATTATCATGACACCCCTGCGAGAGCTTCGTCGCGATCTCAGGCAACGACTGCGAAGGGCTAAACTGACATACGCCAGCATGCAGCTGATTACGCGAGCCTGACAAGCGGGTATAGATATCAAAAGCTCTGGTGTCGCGAATCAACCCCTGTTCTTTTAGCGTCGTGGCAACGGTCTTGAGCGTAGCACCATCATCGATTGTTATTGCTTTAGCAGTAGTATCTGTTCGATCGACTGGCTGTAGATTTTGATGATACCACCAATACCCTGCCACGATGATAAGCAAAATCAATAGCCCCACACCACTCAGCCACCACAACCACCGACGGCGTCCACGATGTGGCCGACCGGTATTGTAGCGTGGAGATTTTTTCTGAGAGCCAATCGTCCGACCTTTTGGTGCATCATCAGCAAAGAGTGGTGAAACACTATCATTACCAAGCAGGCTTCCCCGCTGTGGCCCCGGTGTGGGCTGCGGCGGCTGGTCATCGTCATCAAAGCCATAGAAGCTATCATCATCAAGCCCAGAAGGTAACGCATCATCAGCAAAATCATCAACTGGAGTGGTCGCCGGTTGAGGTTGCTGAGGTACTGGTTGCTGGACTGGCACTGCGTACGTGTCACGAGATGGAGATGGTGTACTACGGTAGGGCTGTGGCTGAGGTGCTGGTTGTGGCTGAGGCCTACTCACCCGCGCGTAGGGATCATATGCCTGCTGCTGCGCAGGAGACGGTGCTGGCTGTGGCTGGATAGATTGTGTCGATTGTGGCTGTTGTCCCGCTATTGGGCGATGTGGCTCTGAGCGGCGTATATACGGCGACGCACTGCGCCCCGAAGACCCCACCGAAGCAGCTGAGCGCCCCGACCGCGGCGTGATGCGTTCTACTGGTGGTGGCGACATTGGTGGGTTTGGATTCCCTACCTGGAAGCCTCGGCCTGGCTGGCGGCGAAAATCAGTCATAGTGCGTCTCCAAATAGTCTTGCAAAATAATACTGGCAGCAACAGCATCAATAGCACCCTTGCTATACGGCTTTCCTTGAGCACGAAGATACTCCTCAGCCTGTACACTGGTGAGCGACTCATCTTGAAATGCCAAGCGCGGCGCGATATCTGTCAATTGAGTCGCAAACCGCTCAACATAGGCGGTTTGAGCTGTGGGCTCGCCCGATTGATTGCGCGGGTAACCAACGACGACAACCCCAACGCGCTCACTCGTAATCAGCTGAGTGATCTGCTCAAGTTCACTACCATCCACTTCAATCGTATCATATGCGACAGCAATTCGCACGGACGGATCGGCAATTGCAACGCCAATCCGGCGTTCGCCGACATCAAGCGCTAAGTATGTTCTCTTATTGTTCATTGAGGTCAAATACCACCTTTATACGATTCGTGTCATTTGGTGCTGATTGCACCCAGAATGGTGAGAATGATACATCGGCCGAGCTCACTCCCTCAATCTTCTCGACATGCGAGCGGATTTCGGCGTAGCGCTTGCCCTTGGCGTAGTCTTTGAGCTCCGACTCGTCGACTTTGGGACCGATTTTGCCATTGGTCGTGATAGTCGCATTGTAGGCATTACCATTAGCCGAAACATTGGTCACCGAGAGCTTATTGACGCCATTGCTATGGACTTGCTGATTAGCCTTGCCGTCAATTTGCTGCTTGAAGTATGCATCAAGGAAAATGCCTGCCTCGCGCTTCTCAATCGCCGAGAGGGAGTACTCTACCGCACCGGTCAGCTGGGCTTTGCCATCGGTTGCTTCACCACCCACCTTGACATTGGGCTGGATATCGCTGTCGTTTTGCTTGAAGGTATCATTCAGAATGATATAGCTATCGCCATTAAACTGTGAGGCAAGCTCGCGCTTAGCGCCATTGCTATCGAGTGAGCTGCTCAGCCTATTCCTTGCTTGCTCAACATCGCTGCGCTGCACCGTAGTAATCGTCTTGTCTGTGCCACCAGAAGTATCATGCGTGAAGGAAACAGAGAAGCCAGAGGGGCCCTTGGCCGAGCCCGATGCACCATTGTACTTCGTGCCACTCTCCACTGCAGTGACCTCTGTTGTGCGGCCTCGCATAAGGTCGCCACCCGACGCGTTAGAGTCGAATACCACCGACGATGTCGTTTTATACTGCATACCATTCTCGGACGTGATAGTCGTCCCGGCGTCGATCGTCGCTCCATTGCGTAAGACGTCAAACGAAGCCGGCGTAAAGCGCACCGTTCCCGTTGCCTTTGCGCCAACATCTTCTTTGCCGGTGGCAGTGAAGTCAATCGAGATGGTTTTGCGTGTTGTCTTGGTCGTCGTCTTGATTGTCCCTTCTTGCAGGTTTGAGCCAAGCGAATCGCCAATCGTAACGCGGGTGCTGAGCGGCAGATCAGAGGTACGAGCCTTGATAGTGATGGTCGCATGTGGTGCGAAGAAAATCGCCCACACCAAGAAAACGATCAGGACAACGAGTGCCGCACCACCGATCAAGAGTTTCTTGCGCATTTTGTTGAAGTCTGGTACCTTCACCTTTTTCTTGAGGTCTGAGGCAGCCGACGTATCAGCTGCTTTGTCGTCGTCATCTGGCGTCTTGCGAGCAGCCGAGCGGGTGGCAGGACGAGCCGGTACAGAAGTATCAGGCGTTACTGGCTCAGGGTCGTCTGGTTCGAGCTCGCTACCATCAATGACATCTTCGTCATCGACCTCGAGCGCTGGGATCTCAGCCATCTCTGGCCGGCTTTGCAATGTCCGCGCCGTGGGGATACTTGCCGAAGCCGCCAGAGTCGAGAGCGCTTGGTTGCCAGTAATAATGACGAGCCGTTTGCCTACTTGCTCAGCAGCGCGCTGGACGAGCTTGAGGTTGACAGCGCTCTGCATGGCACCAATCCGCTTGGGCGGCACGAGTGCGACGATTTTTTGCGAGGAATCCTTCACCTTGCCAATGATGGCGGTAATGTCGTCCTCAGTATCGATATAAATGACATCTTTTTGCATTTAGATCCTCAACATTTTATTCAATTTATTGCGTAGTGTTTCTGTTTCGCTTGCCCCAATCATCGTATCGTAGCCCACGCGCAGGAGGCCCATCGCGGTGATAAATGAGTGGTCGCTGACCTTGTTCGTCAGGTCGACCACACCCGAGACGTCACTGGGCTTAATATGCTGCACCACTGGCCGGCGCGTGAAGGGGAGGTCGGTATACCAATCGCGCGTCTCGAGGGCTTTGACTAGTGGCTTGAGGCTCGCTCCACCACCGCAGAGCAAGATACGATTAGGCAAGTGGTCAACCGAGCTAAATTCGCTAAGAGCAAGATCGACTCCTGCCAGCCAGACATCGAGAGTTTTATCAATTGCGGTATCAAAATGCTGCTTAAGCTCTTGTTTCATCTGCTCGTGATTAGTCGCAACCTTGAGCTTCTCAGCCTCGCTGTAGCTAATGGCACACTCGTTGGCAATCGTATTGGTAAAGCTGCGCCCACCAATGCCAAACATCCGCGTCCCTTCCACGCCACCATCATTTACTACCGCAATGTCTGTTGTGCCACCACCAACGTCGGCAAGAATAGCCGTAAATGAGCTATTCGCATCTGTACCTAGTACGCTCCGGCTCACCGCAAAGGGCTCGGCCGCCACCGCCACGAGGTCGAGCGCCAGCTCATCAGCCACGCGCTCGAGCGCGCCAATGTGCACCATAGGAGCAAACGCTGTGTAGATCTGCACCGCGACGTCCTTACCTTGAAAACTAATCGGGTTGCTGACCTTGTAGCCATCAATGTGAATGCTGACGAGTGCGGAGTTGACGAGCTTTACCTCTACGTCTTGGTTACCCGTCTCGAGAGCGATCTGCCGCTGCGCCTTGATGGCAGCGCGGTCTTGCACCTTCTCGATGATGAATTCCATCTCGGTCTCATCTAGTGGGCGATCGGGCTGCGGACGACGGTAGCGAATGGTATTTGTCACACCCTTCACAAGCTCGCCAGCAATACCAATCACTGCACGGCGCGCCTGTACGCCAGCCTCAGACTCGGCTTGGGCCAGAGCATCTTCGCAGTTGCGCACAACTGCGGCAATATCGGCAATCGCACCCGAGTGCATATCGCTGCGGTCTTGGTGCTTGCGCCCCACACCAATGATCTCAATCTCCTCACCATTAACCCGGGCAAGCAGCGCCTTGACGTACTCTGTCCCAATATCAAGGCCAACGAGGCATTCGCTAGCGCTGTTATCTGCTCGGGTAAGAAATCGATCGAAAACCATAATCGTCTCTATTATATACCATATACACGCTTGCCTGCTAGTCCTAAACGGTGATTATTGGCGAATTTATGATGAAATGATTCATTTTGTACGGAGCACTGCAAGCGTCGTTATTGAGAAACATTGCAGAAAAGTCATACAGTGGTAGCACCTTCTTGACAAAACAGAGGTAACCACTGTACAATACGCTCACTATGACCAATCGCGAGCCAGTCGATGCCGTGCCTATCGGAATCTTTCCGCTTGAGAACTACGAGCCGACCGAGCTTACTCTGCTTGGCCGCCACCTGTACGAAACGGTTACGGCGCTCGAGGCACACCATGCCACGCCCGACGAAACAACGATAGCTTACCAAGCTCCCTTTGGGCGATATAACGAAGGTGGTACATTGGCCGTTGACCTCACAGCTGATGCCACTGGCCTAACCACTGGCCAGCTCGCCTTTGCCGACCCCGATAAGCATCATTCTTTTGCACTAACACTGGCGGATGATCGGCACTGCTGGTATAGCCGGACCGACCCCAGCCACAAGATGCCTATCACTCACAACCACGTGGCACGCTTACTCGACCGCTCGCGCCCGCTTGACCATGATTCGGAGTTATTTAGATGGTATGCAACCAACCGCGGCACGACTGCTGCCGACCTCCAGACTCTTCTTGACGAAGCGGTCCTCCCTACGGTTAATCCTGAGCAAGTTCGCCGTGATGTGACCTACTGCTATAACGATATTATCCTCAAAGGTGAACAGTGGTCTGGTGTGCGTCTTGCACTGACAATACGTCGGCTTGGTCAGCTTGCTATGGGCATTACAGCAAATCTAAAAATACCCTACAGCTGTGATGAGCTCGACGCACCAGTGACTTGCCGTATTACCAGTGACGACTTAGAATATACCACACTTGCCTGCTTTTATGATCATAACGAAACAACCTCGCAGCGTCGCCGTACATATGTTGAGCCAGACGTCGCAGGGCTAAGCAACACTATCGCCCAGCTAACAGAGGATATGATTGCTGAGCGCTGTGCTCTCCAGTAGGGCGTACCCTCTCTCTCTTCTGTGCCCTTGTAGGTATTATTAATGCCAACAATACAACACCAGCACATATATTGCTGGTGTTGTGATGTTTATTTCTGGTTATCTGCTAACGCTCACGCAACACCGCTTTGATCCGACGGATACCAGCTGAACTTGACTCTTCCTTGGTAATCTTGAAGCGCATGCCATCTTCGGCCAAGATGCCGGTGTGCTCGACGTGCGGGCCCCCGCACACTTCGAAGCTCACGCGCTGATCACCTTCGCCGATGGAATAGACCTTGACGGTATCGCCGTAGCGTTCGCCAAAGGCACCGATTGCACCGAGCTTTAGTGCTTCATCGGTTGGGTATACGGCAAAGCTCACAGGCAAGTCTGCCTCGATCCAGGCATTGACTTGATCTTCCACTGCTTGCTTCTCCTCCGGGGTGAGCTTGTCGTGATTGAAGTCGAAGCGCAGGCGTTGAGCGGTGATATTGCTGCCATGCTGCTGCAGATCTGGTGCTTTCAATACCGTGCGCAGCGCTGCCCCGAGCAGGTGCGTTGCCGTGTGATACTTAAGATGAATTGGGTCGTGACCTTCCAGCCCGCCGCTAAATTGCCCTTTACGCGCCGTCTTGGAGCGCTGGCGCTGCTCGGCCATTTTGGCGTCAAATTCTGCTCGCCAGTCCTCAGAGAGCGAAATCCCCTGCTTGTATGCCTCCTCTGTACTGAGCTCTACCGGGAAGCCAAAGGTATCATATAGCGTAAATAACTCCGCACCAGTCAGGCCATCTGCGACATACTGCTGCATCTGTTTGAGCCCCTTACGGAGCGTCTGCCGGAAGGCTTTTTCTTCCTTGGCGAGCACGGCGATAATCTGTTCGCGCGCTGCTTTGACCTCTGGGAAGTCTGCCTCGTATAGGTCGGCAATCACCGGCACCACTGCTTCAAGAAAGTTCTGCTCGATGCCAAGGTCGAAGCTGTAGCGGATAGCCCGTCGCAAGAGGCGGCGCATCACATAGCCCTGCTCCTTGTTGCTTGGGACGCAGCCATCGACCGCCATGAAGGTGGCCGCTCGCAGGTGGTCAGCAATCACCCGCATACTCTCGGTATGCGAGGTGTAGCTCTTGCCACTAAGCTGCTCAAGCTTGCTGATAATAGGCCACATCAGGCTAATCTTAAAGACATCGGGGTCGTTATTAGCCGCAGCCGCAATGCGCTCCAGGCCAGAGCCGTGGTCGATATTCGGCTTATCTAGTGGAACAAACTGTCCCTCGGCTACCTTCTTGTATGCCATAAAGACGTTGTTGCCGATCTCCATAAAGCGTCCGCAGTCGCAGTTAGGATGGCAGTGCTCACCAAACTTCGGGTCGTGCTCAATGAAATCAAACTCATAAAACATCTCGCTATCGGGCCCGCATGGGTCACCGACTGGTGTCGTCTCGGGTCCGCCGTTGCGACTCCACCAGTTTTTGCTGCCGTCATAGTAGAAGATGCGCTCACCTGGCTGGATGCCACGGGCTGCGCCGCGCTCTTCGCTGCCGATGTCAGCACTTTTCGCTTCGATCCCCTTTTCGGCAAATTTCTGCCGCCACAGCTCGGCTGCTTCGGTGTCTTTGACAATATTGTACTCGGGCGCACCAATGAAACATGTTACATACAGGCGATTCGGGTCGAGCCCTACTTCCTCGGTGAGAAACGTCCACATCCAGGTAATTTGCTCTTTCTTAAAGTAGTCGCCCAGGCTCCAGTTACCGAGCATCTCAAAGAAGGTAGTGTGGCGGTTGTCGCCAATATCGTCAATGTCTTGAGCACGCAAGCACGTCTGCGAGTCGGCAATGCGCTTGCCCCGCGGGTGTGTCTCACCCAGCAGGTATGGGATCATCGGCTGCATGCCCGCACCGGTAAAGAGTGTCGTCGGGTCGTCGGTTAGGATGAGCGGGGCCCGCTTAATAATGGCGTGCTGCTGCTTGGCATAAAATTCGAGGTATTTGTTGCGGATATCTTGAGCATTCATAGGGGGTATTATAGCACGGACACACTGCCCCGTGCATCTTTGGTGGTGTGATTATAAAAGCTCTTCATAACGAAGTGTACTGCCACTTGAAACACTACTATACAAAAATCGACTCATTCAAGAGCCGATTTTTGCGCGATCGTACTTATTTCTCACGCTTAAAAAGCTTGTTGCGATGACGCCACAGGCCAATTGCCCCACCAATGAGAGCAGTCCCTGCCCCGCCGAGGAGCCAGAGGTTGGCACCCGTGTCGGCAAGCGCAGCTGCTACAGAGTGCGTCTGCTTGGGCGTGTGAGCTACCGTCTTTGGTGCGGCGGCAGCTTGCGGTGGTTGTTGTGGTCGCAGCGCAGTGCGGATTGCGTCAACCCGCCGCTGCAGTGCCGCCTTGACTGCATTATCTTTGACAGTATCGACCACTGCTTGGGTTGTTGCAAGCAATGCAGGATCCGGCTTAGTTTCGAATGCATCAACGGCTTGCGCGGCTGTCTTTTGGCGTGCTTGATCTTCCTGGATGGCTGTGGCTATAGCAGTGGTGAGCGCCTTCGTTGCTTTGGCAAGTTCTGGCGTTGTGGTTGCTTTGAGATTTGCCAGGCGATCTGCCTCAGCCACTGCTGCAGCAACATCCTTGTCTGCTGCGACGTAGGCTGGCGCAGCAGCAAGCTCTTGCTTGGCTTTGTCGTAGTCGGTGTGGTCGACGCGGAGGTCATCGATTGCTTGCTGAAGCTCTTGCAATGCTTTGTCGATCACAGCCTGAGGAGATGTCTCATCAGCCACCACAGCACGGGCAATAACCTGTTTGGATGTTGCCTCCGCCCTGGTGTGTGGGCTGTAGCCATCCAGCACCATCGGCTCAGCTAGCTTCGCTTCGAGCTTTTCAGTAGTTGTGATCTCTACCTCGCGTGTTACCTCTGCTTTATTGTTGGCATTATCGACCGCGCGGTAAGTGATTGTATATGTGCCTGGTTTTGGGTTTGCAAGGTCAAGGTTTTTTGCGTCGATAACCACGCCATCGCTATTAACACCTGTTCCGTCCGCCCCATCATTCGCTGCCACAGTACGCACAGCATCGGCAATTGAGCGACCCGCTCGCGCCACGAGCTTCTCTGGCTTGGCTGGCGTAAAGACTGGTGCGGTAGTGTCAGCATCAGCATACGCCTGATGCGCCACAAGCTGCGGCCCCACAAGCCCAATGCTACCAACGACGACTGCCGCGGCAGCAATAACTCTCATCCGAGAGTGAGTGTGTTTTACCCTCATAATAATCCCCCTTATGGTTGTCTATAAGTGTCAGTATACGAAACTGCTGTTTGGGTTGTCAACAGAGTTACTTCTGAATGATCGTGCAACATATTTCCTGATACTTAAAGGGAAAATACATGCCTTGCAGAATAGCCTCTCTGTTTGCACTCATTGCTGAGGTAATAAAGCAGCTATAAAGCCACGGAATCGACGACAATCCCTCCGCCAAGACACTCTGTCCCGCGGTAGATCACGGCTGACTGGCCAGCTGCCACGGCCCGCTCAGGGTCACTGAGGTGGAGGGTGGCTTGGGCCTGAGCTGGGTCATACTGCAACGTGCATGGCCTCAGCTGGCCACGATGGCGCAGACGGACGGTCAGCTGGTCGCTCGCCGCTGGTGCGCCATGAATCCAGTGCAAATCGCCCACCAACACATCATGACGCCACATTGCTTCATCATTCATATTGCGACTCACGTATACTACATTTGCTGCCATATTTTTACCGACAACGTAATAGGGTAAGCCGCCGCCAACATCCAGTCCATGGCGCTGGCCCAGGGTGTAAAAGATCGCACCATCGTGCTGGCCTAGCACAGCCCCTGTTTGCTTGTCGATAATATCGCCCGGGCGAGTGGATATATATTGGCTGAGGAAGTCTCGCATGCCGACATTACCAACAAAGCACACTCCCATTGACTCCTGCTTGCGCGCTGTCCAGAGGCCGCGCTCACTGGCCATGTGCCGCACCTGCTGCTTGGTATAGCCACCAAGTGGAAAAAGCGTGTGCTGGAGTGCATCACTTGTCACACGGTAGAGGAAGTAGGTCTGGTCTTTGGCTGCGTCGGTCGCGCGGTAGAGGTGGTCAGGCTGGAATGAGTGTTCTTGACTAGTCGCCGCGTTATCATCCTCTGCACATACACCACCGGTCTGCGCATAATGGCCCGTAGCAATGAGGTCAGCCCCACGCTCGCGCGCTGTATCGAGAAAAAGCCGAAACTTAATCTCTTGATTGCACATGATATCGGGGTTGGGTGTGCGCCCCGCTTGATA
Organism: uncultured Candidatus Saccharibacteria bacterium; assembly: GCA_938036825.1. Lineage (GTDB taxonomy): Bacteria > Patescibacteriota > Saccharimonadia > Saccharimonadales > Saccharimonadaceae > Saccharimonas. The sequence continues at coordinate 46,290 of CALHWD010000020.1, read as the reverse complement.
CTCGGCGAGCATGTAATCTACTACCTTGTGTTTGTAGTCGTTCTCAAAATCAAAAACGATAAAGTCAATACCCAGCTGCACCGCCACTCGCTTGGCGTCAGCTAAGTCCTCCGCCCAGGGGCACTGCATGCCAGGCAGGTCTTGGCTCCAGTTTTTCATATACACACCGGTCACGTCGTAGCCCTGCTCAACCAGCAGCGCTGCGGTGAGGCTGCTATCCACCCCGCCACTCATCCCGACAAAGACACGCTGTGTCATGATTGCACCGCCTTAAACCAGCCAATCTTCACCAGCTCCTCGATCGTCAGTTGCCAGCCACTTGGCGTGAGCCACCAGGTGTCTGACCATTGTTTGTCGGTAGCGACAGGGTGGCTGCGCATGGCGATATGCGGCACATACTGGCCAAACTCCAGTGCAACGCGGCGCGAGTGGTAGGCACTGGTGACGAGGATGATAGAGTCGATATTCTTTTGGCGGAGGAGCTGGCCCGTTTTTTTGGCATTTTGGCGAGTAGTTTCGCTTAGTTCCTCAGTGAGAATGGCACGGTCGGGCACACCGGCCGCCACAGCTTGGCGGCGCATTGCCTCAGCATTGCTGGGGCCAGTCTTATCGGCGGCAGCACCCGAGAAGACAATAAAGCGCGCCCAGCCATTTTGGTAGAGGCGAATCGCTTCGGCGGTGCGGGCCTGAGTGTCGCCACCACTCACTGCCACAATAGCATCAGCAGCCTGGCACTGCTCAGCACTGCTCGGGGCTGCTTGGCAGGTGGCAAGGTCGTCGCGCGTCAGCCAGCGCCCACCAAGCCAAACCAGGAGCATCAGGGCGATAAATATCCCGGCAAGCCAGCGTAATAATTTCATCGCCGCGCCCCCTTCATCCGCTCTTGCTCGTGCTGCACCGCTGCAATGATACACTGCGCCACGCGCTGGCAATTCTCCTCGGTCGAGAGCCGCCCCAGGCTAATGCGTAGACTTCCGTCGGCTACCTCTGGCGGCAGGCCAATCGCCGTCAGGACATGGCTGCGCAGCCCTTTATTGGCCGCACAGGCGCTGCCAGTTGCCACGAGCACCCCATCGCGCTCAAGCAAGAAAATGAGCCGCTCGGCATCCACCCCAGGGAACGAGATATGTAGATGACCCGCCAGGCGATGCTTCACATCACCCGAGACAACTGCCGTAGGGATGTGCTCGCACAAGATACGCTGCAGGCTATTACGCAGCCGCTCAAGGCGCTGCGCCTCAGATTTGCGATGTGCCTGGGCAAGCTCCAGCGCCGTTGCAAAACCGACCGCGCCAGCCACATTCTCCGTCCCGCTGCGCAGGCCACGCTCTTGCCCACCACCAACAATGAGTGGATCAAGCCGCACCTGGCTGGCCAGCCATAAGAGACCAACTTGCTTAGGGCCGTATATCTTGCCCGCATTAAGCGTTAGTGCATCCACGCCAAGGCGTGCCACATTAATATCGAGCTGACCTGCCCCCTGCGAGGCATCACTGTGGAGGTAGAGCGGCGTTGATTCACCCGCTTCGAGTCGTCGCTGGCGCTCACGGGCTACCACTGCGGCAATTGCCCGCAACGGCTGAATCGTCCCCAGCTCATTATTGGCCAGAGCAACACTCACCAGCACTGTCTCTGGGCGAATCGCCCCAGCAATCACCTCGGGCGTCACCACACCCTTTGGATTCGCTTTTACTACTGTCACATCGTGCTGATGCGCTGCAGCCAGCACAGCGTGGTGCTCAATATTTGCCGTTACCACATGGCCGTGTACGCCAGCAAACATGAGGTTAATTGACTCTGTTGCACCAGCCGTCATAATAATCTCATCTGGCTTGCCGCCCAGCGCCACCGCAAGGCGGTGCTTTGCCTGGCGATAGGCCTGCCGCACCGCTACTGCTGGCGCATAAGGACTAGACGGGTTAAAAAACTGCTCTGCAAAGTAGGGCTGCATCGCCGCCAAAACACGGTCATCCATCGGCGTGGCCGCTGCGTGGTCACAATATATCATCTCTGGTTTCACTCCAATTAGTATAGCACTCTAGTCCGGATCGGCGAAACGCTGGCCAGTATTGGGGTCAACGCGGTAAATCTCGCGCGCTACCCGCTCATAATAGAGGCGCGTCGCCATAACGAAATTACGGAGTTCATCACCAGTCAGATAGCTGTAGCGAGCACCCTCTTGTGCTTTGAGAATGCCTTGGTCGTTAATTTCGTAGCGGATAGTATTGGTCTGGATGTGACGCTTCTCGTCTGTCCACTCTTCGTGCCAGATCCAGGTTTTTTCGTCGAGGCAAAAGAATTCGCGGTGCCGCCCCTTCTCGACCGGGCCAAATAGTTCTGCTCCAATCTCGCTCTCCAGCGTGATGAGCTCGCGCTCGGTATAGCGTTTAAACGGCCGCTTTTTCGACCTACCAACACTAGTATCGCCCGCCAGCAGCGCGTAGGCCTTGCCAAGGAGCGAGCTTGGCTTTTTCACTAGGCAGCGCGCCTCCCAGAGTAATAACCGCTATGAGGAGATGGAGATGGAGCTGTAGCCGTAGCTGCACTACGATGTGCTCGTCTTGCTGCGTAATGTGATAGATCTATCACATTACTACTGTCGCCGTTCCCATTTGCTGGATATTCTTGAGTTGTATACAAGGATGAAGCTCCAATCCTATTGCCTTCCTCTTCATCAATCTTCCTATCCCAAAGTCCAGGGTCTATATCAGTTTCACCACCAACAAAGGCTCGCGTTGCCAAAGCCTTGACGACACCATTCGTCCCCTCGGTCTCCTCAAGCTGGCGTGCATCATTGCTGCCATTCATAGCAAGTTCTTGTTCACGCATCATCAAGACTAGAGTCGTCACCCGTGCAGTGTAGAGTATATTTTCACGATAAATTGCTTCTGGGGATACCGTCTTACCCTTGTCTTCATCCTTTGTCGTGCCATTATGTTCATTCAAAGCAGCAGAAACACCAGCTAATGCCGATGCAATTCTATTCGCTTGCCGTTCCGCCACAAGCTCAGCATAAGACTTGATACCCGAGCGGTTCTCTCCTGGTTGTGGTTTTTGCTCCTGCGTAAAATTGCCCTGGCTGACGGGCTCTTGTTTTGTGTGACCTATTGGAAAGAAACTCTCACCGCTCATATATGAAATAACCTTTGTACATTTGCCGTTGTGGTGGTGGCGACGCGCGCGATAGGCAAACCTTTCTTAGCTGCTTGGTCGCGGGCTACCTCCTCCACATAAGCCGGTAGGTTGATTCTACCACGGAAGGGTACCGGAGTCAAGAAGGGGGCATCGGTCTCGAGCAGTATGGCATCGAGTGGGAGATCGGTATAGAGCTGCTGCTGAGCACTGTCTTTTGTGAAGGTGCTGATGCCATTGACGCCAATAAATAAGCCGCGAGCACGGCCCTGCTCAAGCTGCGCCTGAGTATCGGTAAAGCTGTGCAGAACGCCGCGCACTGGCTGGGCATCGTAGATAGGCCAAAAGTCCTGCCATACTGCACCATGAGCTTGCTTCTCGTCGCGCACGTGGAAGCTAACGGGCAGCTGGAACTCCGCCGCGAGCTGCAACTGCGCCCGGAGGCATTGCTGCTGCGCTGGGCGGGCGCTATTGTCATAAAAATAATCCAGGCCAATCTCCCCTACCCCCACAATGACGGGCCGACCCTGCCGCAGTGGCTGCTCAGCGAGAAGCTCGCGGATGGCGGCAATGCCTGCCTCACCTGCTGCTTCAGCATCATGGGGATGAATACCCACCGCTGCATAGCAGTGGTCGTGCGCCAGGGCAAACTGCACTGCCTGGCGCGAGCTATGCACATCTGTCCCGACGCAGATCATAGCAATGCCAGCCTGAACCACCTGCTGATAGGCTGCCTCGCGTGCTGCATCGTCATAGAACTCGCTATCGTGTAGGTGGCAGTGCGAGTCGATAAGGCGTGGCATGGGTGGTGTACTGCCGAGAGTATGTGTCGTATCACTTGTCATAGCTTACTCCTTTGTTTATGAGGCGGCGCGAGCTCGCGGGTCGGGAGTGTGGATGTAGCGCTTCGGGAACAGCGGTGGGACGTCGGCTGGCACGACGCCAGTGCCAAAGATAGTGTGGATAGCCTGAGCGGTGGCAGGCATGAATGGCACGAGCTCATCGGCAATCTGTAGCAAAGTACTGGCCGCATAGGCTAAGACTTCACTCAGGTGCGACTCGGCATCGTGGTCGGTGGCGCGGCACTTGGCGATCTCCCATGGCTTGACCCGCTCGAGGTATTGGTTGAGGCTGCGGACGGAGCTCCATACTTCATCGAGGGCTTTGTCAAACTCCAGCCGCTGCATCATGTCGCGGTAGATGGTCATATCATGCTCGGCTTGCGGCGCATCGCCAATCACTCCTGCTTGGTAGCGCGTCAGCATGGCTGCCACCCGCTGCACAAGGTTGCCGAGGTCGTTACCAAGCTCGCCATTGTATGCCTTCTCAAATTTCTCCCAGGTGAAATCTCCATCGTCTTGGGTAGGAATATGACGAGCAAAGAAGTAGCGGAAGGCGTCAGCCCCATAGCTCTGGATAATTTCCATTGGGTCGACCACATTGCCGACTGTTTTACTCATCTTGCTACCCCCAACGTGGACAAAACCATGAACGAGTAGTGTCTTCGGTAGTGGGAGGTCGAGCCCGAGCAACATAGCTGGCCAGATTCCTGCGTGGAAGCGCAAGATATCCTTGCCAATCACCTGCACATCAGCCGGCCAATATGCCTGCCACTCAGCCCTGTCCGGATAGCCCAGCACTGTGATGTAATTGGCTAAGGCATCGAGCCAGACGTACATCACCTGGCTGTCGTCGCCTGGCACTGGCACGCCCCAGCTAAGCGTCTTGCGCGGGCGGCTAATCGAGACATCTTGGACGCCATTTTTGATAAGCTCGAGAAACTCATTTTTGCGGAACTCAGGTACGATTTTCATCCGGCCTTCAGTAATGGCTTGGCGAATCTGCTCGGTAAAGGCACTCGCTTTGAGGTAGTAGTTCTCCTCTGAGACGCGCTCATACGGTGTTTGGTGATCAGGACATATGCCATTTGTCTCGTGGACTTCCTTGTCGGTAAAGAATGCCTCATGCCCCATGCAGTACCAGCCCTCATAGGTGTGCTTGTAGATCAGCCCTGCCTGAGCAAGCCGCTGCCAGATGTACTGCACTGCTGCGACGTGATGCGGGTCAGTCGTGCGGATAAAGTCGGTGTATTCTGCGCCAACTGCCTCCATCAAGACTTTGAAGTTGCCATACATACTGTCCACATAACCCTGCGGGTCGAGCCCATTCGCCTGAGCCTTGACAGCGATTTTATTACCGTGTTCGTCTGTGCCAACTTGGAAGCGTACCTCATGGCCATTTTGCTTCTGATATCGCGCCCAGATATCGGCCAGGAGATAGTCGAGCGCATTGCCAATATGCGGCTTACCGTTGACATAAGGAATAGCAGTGGTGATGTAGGCGTGTTGTTTGGTCATAGGGGTATTATAGCATGGGGCGAGTTAGGGTGTCTTGGGCTGCTGCCGCTTGGCAATATCAATTGACACATCAAGCTGATCCGCACGCTGTACAAGGGTGATTGTATCGCCCATGTCAGTTCTCCAAGTGGTTGAGATACGTATATCCTCCGTGATGTGTTCAATCTCACCTACATTATCACCATCGACTGGTTCACCCCACGCTGCGCGCCCAGCCTGCGCATAGCAACGATAAAGGCCAAGACAATCCATGACGGGTAACTGACTTGCAAAACATATCGTTACCTGAGTGACAGTATCCTTATAACTAGATACTTGCATCGACAGTTCCCCATCATGATACCACCGTACCGCCTTCATATGGGGCATTATGCTCATTATCCGCCAACCCTGCTGTCGCATCGCGTCATCAAACTGCTCCATGGATAGCGGCCACACCTGGCTCAAAATACGATTGACTTGAGCAGCATATTGCTCTGGGGTGGGATATACCTGCATCTTGGCATCGAACTGCTTTTTCATGAGCCAGTATGTGCGAAAACCAGGCGCACCTTGTGCGTTATGCTGCTGCACCCCAAGACGAGCAAGATCAAAATTGATCATATACGGCTGACCGCTATCGAGCTGAGCAGTAGCAAGTTGATGGTTTGCAGACTCAAGCTGTGGCAGTTGCCACGTCCAATTAAGCATGTCGGCTGGCGACGTAATGCCGCTTATATCGCGTAAACGCACGACGCAACCATGTGCTGCTGCACGTAGTGCTTGGTCAGAAGCCGCTCTTGGCACGTGGCACTCCCAGTCATACTTACCTTTTCTGAATCCAAGTGCGCATAATTGTTGTTGCTCATCATTTGTTAGTTGAGTAAAGCCAGTTCGTCTTGTACATCCATCAAATGAGATGACTACATGCGCGTCATCAACCACCCCTAGGCCTTTCAATCGTATGGCAGTCCGTTGTTTCCAGCTTTCCATTGCATCATCTACCATTGTGGCATACTGCCGCGGCTGCGTGCAAAACGACTGCAGTGTCTGATATAACGCATCCTCAAACGCCTCCCATGTTGGGTAGACAAAGTCAGCAGTTAGTGATGTGTCGCTTGCAAGCGTTGTATCTAACGCTGGATTATGCCACTCATGCCACACAACCTCAAACGTTGCATACAAGATGGACTCTGAGAAAAGCTGCCTTTTATGATCTGCTTCGGTGGCTGGTCTGATGCCAAGCGTCAGACGCTTATACGATGGCATATCCTGAGATGGCATAATCCAGTGCGCAACATGACGATCTCGTTGCAGCTGTGCCGCGCCCCATGCGTGATTACCCACCTCAACATACGTCTGCCACAATGACCGAACATCATCAGTGTTCATACCATCTGGCAGCTGGAAGGTAAACGAAAGGGTATATTCCTGAGGGTTATCCTCATCTGGCCAATCGATCGCGGCAAGCACACCAAACTGGCTTGACTCGGTAATTCGATGACTATACCATCCAAACACGTTGCTCACCGCCGTGAAGTTCAGCTTCATTGATGGCTTTGTCAGGTCGTTAAACCAATTGATTATATTGACAAAACTGCGTGGAGTCATGTAGTCATGATATTTCGCTTGTGCAACTTGTTGTATATTAAGTGTTATAGAGACACTCTGCTGCTGTTCTGTTTTACTATGCCACAGCGTGCAAGACTCACGAATAATCTGCTTATCCTTCACATAATGACGGCACCATGTGAGCATATTTTGCCGGGGTGTACTGTACGATGAGTCTACTCCACCCCAGACAGTCGCGCCATACTCAGTACAGTAAGCATAGAACGCCTGCGCCTCAGCAGGTGATAGCCCATCAACGGAAAAGTTCATCACATTCCGCTTGTCTTCACAAATAATGCTTCGACGGTGCTGCGCTGGAGATACAAGGTGAATGACGTTATTGACACATCCTGGCTGCGTATCTATCTCCCAATCAAGCTCCTGTCGAATAGCATCTAATACCTCATGCTTTGTCATGGGCCACGATAGCGACCCGATACCATAAAACCACCCTAACACATCGCTCTCGAGACGGGATGAGAGGCCATAATCCCTGGGTATTTGCGTGAGATCAAGTGTGGAGAACTTCTCGCTATACTGGCGATAAACCGCTTCATGATCGGGATGCAGATTGACACTGCGCACACCAGCGTGCAGTAAATGATCGTTGGCAATAGAGAGCTGACCAGGATCAATTGCATCCTTTCGCTGCTGCCACCAGATATCCATCTCAATCTCTGGAATTTGTACTGTCCATACCAGTAACCGGCTTGGCGAGTTTATACCTCGGGTATCGCGGAGCCAGACAACACACCCATGAGCGGCCGCACGCAGCTGCTCTTTGGTGGCAGCTTGCGGCAATCGACATTCCAAGCAGTACCTCTCAACATCCTCAACAAAACCGCACGCTTGTAGCTGACTTTTTTCTGTCTCATACGGAAGGCCACTTATACTAATTACCATCGCCGTCGCATTGTTAATTCCCTGGCTGGCAAGTGTAATGATATTATTCTTCCACTGGAGCTCTGTTTCATCGCTATCAAATAGCAACGCGTAGTGACGCGGCTGCTCACTTAACTGACGTAATGTTTTATATAACTCTTCTTCAAAGATATCCCATGCTTGGTGAGCCGTGACTGGCACTGGAGGTACTGCTGGAGGCGGCATAACACCATATGGATTGTTTGTTCGATTATGCTGCTTTGTATCTGTGGCGATGATTGTGTACAAAACATAGCTCGACAGTAGCCCCTGGTCATAATCATCAGGGGTTGCAGGCCGCATACCGAGCGTAATGACGACACCTGTTGACACTTTCCACTGCCAGCATAGTGATGAGTCAAATGTTGATTGTTGAGGTATCGCGACGCCCCATACATTAGTTGCTGCTTGATAATATTCGATGAGCAGACCTCGTATCTCATTTTTTCTTGCGTCACCAGGTAAGCGATACTCAAGAATCAGATCACGTACCGGCCGTTTTCCGCCGACTTGATCCTCATTCCCTACCGTGTCTTTAACAAGGACATTACCGTGCCAATCATCATACGTTGTATCTCTATACCAATGCCATCCCAGTGATGATCGCACAGCATCAAGCTCATATTCAAACAATGGCCATGGCAATGCCGCGAGCCAACTCAGTGCTGCCACCCAGCCACGTCCTGTCATGTGCAGTGGTGACTGCTGCGTGGAGAGATTCTTCTCAACATGCAACGATACCTTGATGTCCCACTGCTTTGCTTTTGTGTCTACTGGGCTAAAATCAATCGTGCATGTTTGCTGTATGATATCGATATCTCTGGTGCAAGAAATCTCATCCTTGATAGGAAAAAATCGCCACTGATACGTAACTGGCTCACGCGGTGCATATTGACCCCATTTGCCGTAATCAGTATATTCTTTTGGCTTGCCCCACGCGGCATGGGCTGCTTGGAGGTATTCGTCGTAGGATTTGCGCTGCAACCGTTTGTTCTTTGCTTGAGCGACAGTACGCGTGATACTATAGCGGCTTTCGTCGTCATCACATTGAACGATGACTGTGTGCCCAGTAGCATCTTCAAAAACAAGCGAATGTTCTTCATTTCTCTCATCATCCAGCTTTGCCTTCCATCCATACGAAGAGACCAGTGCCGCTATCTCAGACCAAGCTGATGACCATGGCATAGCTCTGATCGCATCAATCCACTCAATAAGCGCTGTGGGACTCTCCAATGACGCTAGTGGAGGCTTTTTCGGTATTTGTGATGATTGTTTTTTCTTCATATATCATCCTTGTACTGTTGTCTATATCTTATGAGGTATTTTGTACTATATCACTTTTGATTCTATCGCACGAGCATCATGAGGCACCCTACGACTGAGCGGCAACATCGATGAGTGTATAGAGCTTATCTGTACTCTGCATAAGAGTGATGGTACTGTCTTGGTTGGTTGTCCAGATGGTCGAGATAGCCAGACCTTCTGCAGCATGCTCAGCTTCGTCCACTTCATCGTCTGGCTCACCCCAGACTTCCTGCCCGGCCTGCACGTATTGGCGGTAGAGGTCGAGGCACTCTGCTGTGGGTGAACCATTAGCAAACCATGCCATCACGAGCGATACCGTCTTATTGTCTTTGCTCGATACCATGACGCGCAACGGCCCATCATAATACCACCAGGTATTCTCCTCTTGCTTCATAAGCTGCCAACCTCGGCTCTGCATTGTAGTATCAAACTGCTGCATAGAGCGCAGTGATGGTTGACTGAGGATGCGGTCGATCCAGCTCGTGAATTGCCCTGGAGAGAAATATGTCTCCTCATGCAGCTCACTCTCCAGGCGCGGCAATGGATCAGGTCCAGGATAGGGACGAATCGTGCGCGGGCGACGGGCACCATCGGGCGGTGCACCAGTTTGCCTACTGGTGAGGACAAACATGATTGTCTTGTCTTCCTCGTTGAGATTGATACTAACGTGCTCCCGCGAAGCTGGTGTTTGTGGAGCAAAACCCTTCCACATCGTACCAGTGAGATGACCTGTGTGTCGTACATCGGTCGGCCAGCCCCAGGCCGCTGTGCCAGCTGCGCAGTATTCGTCGTAGAGTGTGCGACACGCGTCTGCTGGTAATTGGTGAATTACATCGATGACTGGGCTACTCGCCACCGACGTTACAACGTCATTTTCTATTGTAGCAAGCAGTGGCATATAACCATCGTAGTGCATACACTGCTCGTGCCCCGTCTGCGGCTCTTGCTCACGTGGCTTGACGAGCTGCCAACCCAATTCTTGGATGAGACTATCGTACACCTCATACGTCATTGGCCAGGGGAGTTTGCGGAGTGCATTAATGAGTGAGACAAGGCGTGCGCCGTCAATCGGCTTAGGCTTGTCAGATGACTGAGCTGATGATTGGTTTGCCTGCATAGTACCTCGTATTTTTACTTATGGTATATCTCTTTAGAAGATAAGAGTACTCGTATCGTACCACGTTTTGGTATAACGTGGTACCATTTAGTCATATTATTGACAAAGCTGCAATCTATCGTGTATAATACACTACTCTGTTATGGAACATCGCACATCATCCTACCCTCCCGAGCACTCGCCAGACAATGAGCGGACAGCGCAGCTGGAGAAAGGCCGCCAGTATCTGTTATTTTTGCTTGCGAATGACCTTGGCTACGACACGCGCGATGTAGCCATCTCTGGCAATACTGAGCCTGAGGATAGTAGCACAGAAGCAGCGATGAACTCCTCTCGCTACATTGTCACACTACCACCACACAAAAAACGCCAACAACCGGGCCGGACGGTGGCTATCTACCCCGACATCACGCTTGTGTTCGATACGCAAGCAGTGCAGCAGTGCAGCTCCGAGCAGCATATGTCGCTTGAGAGCTGCACAAAGGAGGAGTTGCTCGATTTCATCAAACAAGACCCAGCCTGCGGCCTAGAGCTCCCTCATGGCCAGCGCTTTACGGCGAGCATGGTCGATGCGCTCACTCATCCGATTACCGATGCCCGGGCGCGCATCACTGAGGCTATGAAGCTTGAGCAGAAACAACATACAGATCGAACACGGCGCTCACTTGGCAAAGTAACCATCCACTACGCCGCAGAGGAGCTTGGTGTTGCACCACAGACCATTGAGAAGACACTGGATAACCCTGCAATCAGCGAGAAGCTTGGCGCAATCGCTACCACCCAGCGCGGCAAAGAATTGCAGCATCTCCTCACACCACACCAAGTAGCGATCCTCGCCGAGTACCTCCAGTCTACTCCACCACCAGAGGGATATCGCACACTCAATGGTGTCGCCAAAAAGCTTGGCGTTCATTACAGGACAGTAGAGCGTATCATTGACGAGCTTAATAGCGCCGGGGCCGATATCCACGGCAAGGAGTACCACAAAGCCACCGGGCTATCATACGACTACTACTCACCCACGGATCAGCGGAAGATCGAAAACTGGGCACGTGAAGAAGGGCTCTTTACTCCTGTGCCAGCGGGGTATCTGCTCCGCACGACTGTTGCTGAGCGGCTCCATGTTACACACGCGACAATTAATCAAGCCATCGAAACTCTTGGCATAGCGCTCGAGCGATACCGTGTGCGGCGCCAAAACGGCCAGATGGCTTGCACACTAGGCTACCACCTCTCGCCTGAGCAAGCTGAGCAGGTAGCAGCCTATCTCGGACGGTCGCTTGACGGGACAGTGGCTCTTTAGCTTATACTTAAGTGTTTGCAACAAACGATTGCATTATAGTATGGTGGTAGGTATGGAAACACCCCAGCAACCAACACAATCACCCGAGATATACGACAGATATACTACTCAAGCAGAAAAACTCAATGATTTACATAAACTTCTTTGCTTCTTGCTTGAGAACGATATCGGCCTTTCTGTTGGTGACCCAGCCCAGGTGTATATATCGCAAAGCAAAACAGAACCAAGAAGAGGCTATACAGACCAGCCGCCACCTCTTCGCTTTATCACAAATATCCGGCCACACGACACCCAACCCGCTCGTACCATCATCACCTACTCAGAGGTCGCTTTTGTCTTTGACCCAGCTCTGGAGAAAGAAGACCCCCTTAGGAACCATAATGCAGGTGATCGCCAACCACTCCACACATACACCAAGGATGAACTAGCGGTGCTTGTTACGAAAGATACCGCCCATGGCATTACCCTGCCAACAGAACGTCACTTTGCCTCGAATATATGCGATGCACTCACAAGCCCAATTGCTGACGTACATCAACGCATTGCAGCCGCACAGGCCGATAATACGCCGCCGCGCCAACTTCGCCCTCGCAAGCGAACCATCCACAGCATTGCACGAGACCTTGGTGTCTCATGGCGGACAATAGAGCACGCTACGGAAAACCCCGAGGTTGCTGCAGCAATTGGTACTGTTGCTATAGCCGCTCGCAGGGATACAATACATAGGCTCTATACGTCGCGCCAAGCTGGCATCATTGCAGACTACCTGAGAGAGCAGGGTCTGCTTGACCTGCCCTCACCACAAGAAGGCGAGCTTAGTGTTACCGAACTCGCCAAGCAGCTTGGTCTGCACCACATGACCGTGCGACGTGCTATTACAGCACTCAACGACATGGCAGAAGCAGACGATATGCTTGTTGGCGTCCGCCGCAAAGCCCGCGGCAGCCGCTCGGGCATACACTATACACCACGCGAGCAAGAGCGCATTATCGAGCACCTCCGTGAGAAGGGGTATGAAGTGCCAGAAGACACAATCGGTCAATCGATTGCGTCATCGAGCGATCAATTCTCACGCGCCCAATAGAAACGATGGTACAATAGTATTTATCATGGCTGTACGACTTCCCGACCACCTCACGCCTACTGTCGAAACGCTGCTACCAGATCAGGCGGCAACAATGCCACTGGCTGGCCTCGCAATCAACCCAGATCGCGTCCTCTATGCTGCAAACAAAACACCAGTTATACCGCTACCGGCGCGTGGTGATATTGCATATCAATTACCACCACAGCTCGCCAATCGGGTTGTCATCAACCGAGTACCACATATTCCTCCTGCGCACGAATCACAGACGACTATTGCGGAACATCTCCTCGTTGATATATCGCGCTGTAGTGGCACGCTTGCGACGATGCCTACCTGCCCACGCAACCCAGATGTAACGTTTTACACACCCGTCGCTGGTCTGATTACTGAGATTGGGCCTGATAGCATCGAGTTCTATTCCGACCCCGAGATTGTCGATTTGCGCTACGCCGCTGAGTCGCTTGCCCAGTACGTGCGCTGGCTTCGTAGCCCGCTGAGCGTCGCATCTCTGCCCAACAATAGCCATCAACCAGAGGTATCTCAGAAGGACCAACGGCCGCCTCATGCGCTAACACCGCTGGATTTATACACAACATTGAAGCAGTTAAGGAATCGGCCAGAACATCACTAACTTATGTGGTATAGTTTCCTTATTCTCCATCTCGTTGGGCTTGTCGGGTACAATCTGGTGCTGCGCCGCTCACTGAGTCGACGCGCCGATCCTTGGGTGCAGGCTGCACTCATGCAGACAGGTATTGCTCTCCCGATTATTATTGTATCGTGGTTCGTACCACTTCATCTCAGTGCTATGACTGATGAGGTAGGTTTCCTCTTGTGTCTGGCGTTAAGTCTCACCATAGCGCTCCATATTACCAATACGCTGTCATTGCAGCGTCTCGAGGCAGGTGTCCATTCGGTTTTGTATAATGTACGGCTACTCTTTGTGACCATCCTTGGTGTCATTCTCCTTGGAGAATATGTCTCGTTTCTCCAAATTGTTGGTGGTGGGCTTATCTTCATGGCTGCCTTCATCATTCGTCAGCGAGGATCACGCAAGACCACCCGAGCTGGTGTTGCGTGGGCTGTGAGCTGCGCTATGACAATTGCCTGTTTGAACATTGTTGAGAAAAAGCTTGTGACTTCTGTTGGCTACGTTACCTATATGACACTTATGGCATATATCGCAACACCGCTTCTGTGGGGTATTGTTCTGGTGCTCAAACGACCAATTGATCGTCAGCTCTTTTGTCAAAAGAAGACCTATCTGCTCATGACATTTCGGGCTTTGTCTGCACATTGTTTTGTGCTTGCCCTTAGTACAGGGCTAGTGAGCATCACGAGTTTCATTTCTGGGACTGGGGTTATTATCATCATGATACTCGGAGCATTATTGCTTGGTGAGCGTGATCACCCACGACAAAAGATCCTCGCGACGACGCTAGCGACACTCGGTCTTGCCTGTATCGTGTGGAAATAACTACTTCCCCGTGATACGCACGAATATCATCTCATGTTCGTCTGGCCCTGGGTTGTGGATCTTGTGCTGCGTATCGGGTGGGAAAATAAAGACGTCGCCTGGATTGTAGGTGTATGTACCATCTGCGTCAGACACCTCACCACTGCCCTTGAGGACAATCATCGTTTCCTCGACACCGGGGTGGTCATGCCAGTCAAAGGTCGCGCCTGCAGGCAGCCAACCATGGGTGATCGCCTCGCAATATGGGCTTGTGGCGTACTCAGCCGACACATAGACTTTGCGTGCTCCACTGCCGCCGTGGGCAGATTCTTTAGGGATGGTGGTTGCTGGACGTTTGATAATGCGCATGGGTTGCTCCTTTTATTCGCTTATTGCTGCAGTTTTTGCTTGTAGTAAAAGGCGTTTGCCTCGATCTCTTCCACTGTATCTGGGAATTGCTGCCCAAGTTGGGTGCGACTAAGCTTTAGCACAGCATCTTGTGGGCTGAGCTCAGATGCAGCCAGGGCTTGGCGCACATATTCGCGAATACGCCAATACTGCTGGCCATCCTTGATAAGCTGCTGCTTTGGCGCACTGAGTGCACCAACCATCATGCCTGTGGCAGTGCGGCTTGCTTTTTTGAATATGGTGATACCGACGGCAACAATCAGCAGCCACAGCCCAATAAGCAATACGATGGCGCTTTGCTTGGGGTTGCATATTGCCACCAGGACAAGCGCACCAGTTATACCGACGGCGATCTTGTGCCGCCGCACGAAGCTGTTTCTCTCCCCTGGCTGCTGCGCGGTCTTCGCATTGGAATCAAGCTCGGTAGGAAAGGGATATGACATCTCACTCAGTGCGCTTCGTGCAATAATGTGCGAAATATCGTCGCGGACAATTGGGTCAAAATGCTCTATGCGATAGTCATCCTGCAGCTTCTTAGTCGATCCATCAATAATATCAACTGCCATAGCCACACCAGTCTGAGCTGCCATATCTCCCAGCGTTACACCAGCCCCAATGCCAAACGAATTTTTGAACCATCCCATGATCATACTCCTTCTCTTGTATCCACCCACAGCCGATTGATGGGCAAACCTTTTCTTATCACAGAATAGCTGATGTAATTATATATTGCAAGGTATATGGGAGTAGCCGACGCAGCTACACCGCGGAGAAGTTTGACGTTCGGCTATCTGCGGATTGCCGTTACTTTTCTCGCATCATTGCTAGCACCGCAAACCGCCCACCAGTGTCACCCGCTGTGTGCGAGAAGTACTCGGGGCTCGTTACTGTATCAATCTGCGAGATGTGGATATTGTGCGGCGCAATGCCCGCGCGCTGGCACGCAGCAGCATTAAAGCCCGGCAGGTCAAGATGGATACCATCAGCGTCGTGCGAGCAAAAGGGATGCCAAGCTCGGTCGGCTGCCTGGTCAAAATACTGCATCACATAGCTCTGCCGCTGCGCGCTCGGGCTCATCCAGACAATGATATCCTCCACCCGAGAGCCTTCGTGGACGAGGCGATCAATTGTCCGGACAAGCAGTGGCGAGAGTGTCGAATGCCGCCCCAGATGCAATAGCGCGAGCACCCGCTGCACCGGATCATACAGCACCGTCGCCACACAATCGGCCACCGGCAACAGCAGCCCCACCCCAGGCGAACGCGTTACGAGGCCGTCGGCTACCACCTCCGCAGTGGGGCGAGTCGTTGCGCCGCTATCGACCTCGCAGAGCTGGGCATAGCTGCGGCCTGCGCCATAGACAACCCGCTGATACACCACGTCTGCATACGCAGCCCCACTCGCCTGGCAAAAGGCCTGTCGGTGTGCCACCACCTGCGAGTGATGTGTTTCACCCAGTGTGCGGTCGAGCATTGTGCCATCACTACGCGATGACACGCTAACGAGGAGTTCTGACGGAAAGCAAGTAGGCTGATCTTGTCTAATCATATATACTATATATCATGTCATTTCATCGTGAAGCAACATTTTTTTCAGTTATTGCACCAGAGATTTTAGCAATACATCAATCCACCCATCAAGCCAATCATATCTACACCATTAAAGCACACCCCAATGATACAACGACCGACTTAGATATCGCCATTGAGCGGCAGATAGTCAAAACGATTCATCAATATTTTCCGAGCGATAAAATCCTCAGTGAAGAAGAGCATACAGACACTACAATAGGCAATGGACGTGTCTGGATTATTGATCCATTATGCGGAACGAACAATCTTAGCCGTCATATCTATCTGTACTGCACTAACATTGCACTTGCAATCAACGGTCACTTGGTTGCAAGCTGTGTGATTAATTTTATGGATAGCAACTATTACTGGTCAGTTGGTGCTGGTGTGTTTGAAGGTAACCAACCATTCGTTCCTACTCCGGCGCTACCTGGAACAACCATCGATGTCGATCTTGGCACGACCGCCAAATTGCCACTAGCCATGAAACAAAAGCATATTCAGATTATTTCATATCTACAGCAGCATACAGACTATATGCTTCTATCACTCAATAGTTCACTTGCAAGCCTGTTTGTTGCTCTGGGGAGGCTCGATGGCATTATCAATATTCAAACAAACCCCTGGGACGTCTGTGCAAGCTCTTTTCTTACACAACAGCTCGGCTGTGCTGTGTGCGCATTAGATGGTTCACCATGGACAATAGATTCACCAGGCTATATTTTTGCTCGTACTGACTCTATCAAGCATACACTCATTACAGCTTGCCGTGCTGTCGCCAAGCATTCATAATTTGTAGCCACTGGGCAATCGACACATCCTCTGCCCGCCAGTCTGGCGATATACCAGCGTTCTGTAGTATCGTCTCGATTTCTGTCTTATCTAGTGCAAGGCCTGCCGCAAGTGCACTGCGCAGCTTCTTGCGCTTAGCTACAAAGCCCGCCCGCACCACGCGGAAGAAGTCCTTTTCGTCCGCTGACGACACGAGAGGCTGAGTGCGCGTCTCAAGCACCACTACCTGCGAATCTACCTTGGGCGGTGGCACAAAGAATTGGCGCGGTACCACTGGGCCTTGCTTCGCCTCAGCATAGAGCTGAGCGCTCACTCCTAATAGGCTCATTGCACCGGGCTCAGCGGCAATTCGCTCAGCCACCTCCTTCTGCACCAGCAGTACTGTGCGGCGCGGCTTATTCTCCGCCGTCAGCAGCTTTTGGACAATCTTGCTCGTAATATAATACGGCACATTTGCTACCACGACATAGCCAGCGGGAAGCCGGCTGAGGTCAAACTGCAGAATATCCTCATGTACGACTGTTAATTGCTTGCCAGGGAATTGCCCTGGCAGCTTACGCGCGAGGTCTGCGTCGTACTCTACCGCGGTTACTTTGCCCGCTCTGGCCAGGAGTCGGCTCGTCAATGTGCCAAGTCCCGGGCCAATCTCCAATACTGTATCATCAAGAGTTAGTGCCGCTGTATCGGCAATCGCCGCTAGTATATCCGGGTCTTTGAGCCAATGCTGCCCTAGAGATTTTTTGTTTTGTAATGCCATAGTTGTATTATACCAGGGTTAGCAATAGTATACTCTGCATAACTGACTGATACCTTCTATAAGAAGAATTTCTTTTTGTCATAATTCTTATATTCTATCTTCTCCTTCTTTATCTATTCATATCTTTATAACCATCTCTCTTTCTCTCATATTTCTCTATCTATTTCTATATCCATCTCTATATCTATATATCTGTATATCTCTTTCTCTATATTTCTCTACTTATCTCTATTTACTCTCTTATTTCTATCTCTATTTACTTATCTTTCTATTTCTTTATTTATCTTTATCTTTTCACTATTTATCTCTACTCTCTATCTCTATTTTTACCTATATCTCTATACATCCATCTCCAACCATATCGATTTCTCTCCTATTATATATAAATATATAAAAGAAGAGAAAAAGAACCGACCGTAACAGGGGAAAAACAGGGTAACTATAGTACAAATCGATTTGTACTATAGTTGGGATGAAAAAATATAAAAAATAGTAGCTAAAGTGAAATAATATTGTGTAAACCAATATACTGTGACATCATGGCAAGAACTTCCGTCGACGGAGCGGCAAACGATTTGGTGGACAAGGTCAGGGTAAAAAGAAGACATTCGAACAACTATACGCTAAGACCATCGCAGCGGCACAATAAATATATCAGAATTCTGCGCAGTATCTACTTGCCGTCTGCCTTCGTCCAATCCGTCGCGAGGTCAAAGCCATGTGGGTGTTTAGTGGCAAAGCTACCAGTATCGTACACTTTGCCTGGACCCATGCTTGTTTCAACCACCGAGCAGCGCGGGTAGTTGCTATAATTCGCCGCCACGAGGATGTAGCCGTCTTTATCGACCTTAGCCCCATCACCGCGAATGGTGTAAGTGCCGCCACCACAGTTACGCATGGCAACGTTCATCGGCAAATCGTAGTATGTCTCGCGGTGGCTCACCCCTTTGCTGTCAGTAAAGTGATGCGCACCCTTGCTCTTCGTCAATGGATTCTTAGGCTTGGTCCCAACTACTTCTACTTGCGCAGTCGGCTGCTTTACCACTGTTTGCGCTGTTAGGCGGCGTTGCACCTCAGCACCATCCTTCATCTCGACTGTATAGGTCAAACGGCGAATGCCTGGCTGGCCAACTCGCTTAATTGTTTTGCTACCGATGAACTGCTGCTTGTCTTTGATTGTCTCAGTCGCAAATGCAATCGGCTCTTCCGCCGTTACTGTATGTGTTGGTGCACGGTGAATCGTCATCATCTCACTTGGCCCGTCCAGTGCGATGTTGCCAGGTGTCTGAAAACTGACTCTATCCTCGCGGTAGAGTACCATACCAGCCGCCTTGGCAATATCCTGCGGCGTTTGTGCTGCGGTAAGCACACGAGAACGTTTCTTACCATCTATTACAGTGACTAATCGAGCACGCTGGATTGTCACTGTTGGTGCTGCCTGCGCTAGCGACGCATCAAGGTGGGGCGAAACGGAGTCATGCGAGGCATCAATCTTCATACCTGAGGTAGTAATCAGCTCCCGCACAGACGAAGCAGTCGAGTACACAGCACGCTCTCGACCATTCTCTACTACAGTAACAAGTCGAGCTGGCACTGCTGCTGGGCTCTGGGCCGAAGCATAGTTTGCCAGGACAAGGCCGCTTATGACACTCAGCCCCAGCAAGCAGGCAATCATTGGTTGACGATGCTGCCACAGATGATGGAGGCTCTTCGTAATCATCTCGTTCTCTTAGCTAGACTGCTAGCGGTAGATGTCTTGCAGCCCCATCTTATTCTTACATGTTGGCCAGGGTTGCCAACCACGACGCTGGTACGTTTCCCAAGCTTTTTGGTCTTGGACCTCTGGTGGTGCTTCTGCTGCATTGGCATAGCCACCAAAGCCACCCCAGGTCTTGATGTCAAATTGGTACGCACCGTAGTAACCATTGCCAGTATTTGAGGTGTACCCCCCTTCACAGCTACGTAGTTTTGCTAGTGCCCCTGCAAAGTCACCACTAAAGGTAGTATCAACTGACTTCTTCTTCGTCCCAACGATCTCGACCCGATTGACTGGCTCTTGCGTTACCACACTACTGAGCTGCTTGCGCGACTCTTCGCGGCCATTCTTCATAATAATCTCGTATGTCACGGCCTTCTTGCCTTTTTTGCCCTCGGTCTTGACTTCTTTTTTGCCACGCTCGCGGTCGGCATCCTTAATCTCCTCCGTCTTGAAGTCGACTTCTTCCTCTACTGTGACCGTCTGCTTGCCATTACGCCAGAGCTCTACCGTCATACCAGCCGTTAGTGGCGCGCTAGCTGGCACCGATAGCGTATCATCAGCGCCTAGAGTGATTTTCTTAGCCTTAAGCATTGCACCGACCGTCTTCTCCATCGTATATGCCTGGATGGTTTTGCCATAAAATACGAGCGTAAAGGGCGTTGCGCGGCGGATTGTCATCACCTCTGCCGCCCCATCAGCAATGATATCGCGCGAGCGAGCCAGCACCGCTTGGTCTTCATCGTGCAGTGGAATACCCGCCTGCTCTGCAATCTGCTTGCCTGTGCGATAAGCGGTAATAAGCTTCGTATCTGCCCCACCATCGCGGATCACCACTGGTCGCGCTCGATAGATATTTACTTCGTACGAGGCACTCTCTAGTGGTGTATCAAGCTCAGGCTCAGTGCGGTCTTTGTCATCAAGTCGCACATTTGCCTCACGCAACGCATCACGCAAGGTAGTCGCCTTAGTGTAGAACCCACGCTTGGCCGTGCCCTCGTGCAATGTGATAATATGCTCACCACTACCTGGCTGGCGCGACGCTGCATGGACGGACGGAATCCGCCACAAGCCAATACCAACCAGCGCAACCATACCAGCGATAGCAAGATTGCGTGGCGAGAGAAATTTCAAAAATGGAATAGACTGTATCATAATCTGCGTAGCAATATACGCTACGATGTAGTATAGCAAAATGAGGGTAAAAAAGCTAGTGGATAGCCTGTAAAAGCCCGCCTTGAAACCTCACTATATCAGAGGTCGGAATGCCGCTACTGCTTATGCTCAGTAAGCAAACTTCGCACCACTGCTGCGTCATTCCACGGTTGACGCTGGCCATTAATGATACGGAATTGTTCATGGCCCATACCAGTGATAAGAATGGTATCACCTGTCTGAGCAATGGCCAGCGCCTGGGCAATGGCCTCGCGCCGGTCGGCAATCTCGTTGGTGTGGTTTGCCCCGCCAGCCTGGTGAATGCCGCGCAGGATTGCCTGGCGGATACCAGCTGGCTCTTCGTTATAACTCTCTTCGTCGGTAACGATGATCTGGTCAGCTAGGCGAGCAGCAATCTCACCCATGATGGGCCGCTTCGCCTTGTCGCGATCGCCCGTCGCACCAAAGACCAGGATGATACGCTGCTTGGTGATGGCCCGTGCTGAGGTCAGTAGCTTCTCGAGTGCATCAGGGGTGTGGGCATAATCGACTACCACATCGTATGGCGTATCCACCGGTACACGCTCGAAGCGCCCTGGCACGCCAGTTAGATTAGCTACACCCCGAGCAATGTCCGCTGGCACCACGCCCAGCAATTGGCAAGCAGCCGCTGCAGCCGTCATGTTGTAAATATTAAATATCCCTGGGAGGTGTGTTGTCAGTGGCAGCTTTGTCGCATCACCAAGAAGCACCGTTGCACTGCCACCCTCTTTGCGGGTCCCTGCCTGCGTGATGCGGGCTGTGGCAGTTGCGTCTTGGCCATAGGTAATCTTCTGCTCACGCGCTGTGTATTTATCAAAGAATGGAAACCATTCGTCATCACGATTGAGCACAATAAAGCGCGGCTTCCGGGCAAAGAGTTTACCTTTGGCGGCGGCATAGCGCTCCATCGTTTTGTGGTAGTCGAGGTGGTCTTGGGTGAGGTTGGTCATGACTGCAACGTCAATTGGCACACCATCAAGCTTATGTTGATCAAGCGCGTGACTGGTAATCTCTAGTACGACGAAGTCCACGTTGGATTGCTTAGCCTCAGCAAAGAACTGCTGCATCCGCGCGGTAGAGCCGACTGTCGCATTAAGGTCGTTGAGCTGGCGCTGACCTGCCACCTCGATCAGTGCCGTGGAGAACATTGCTGTGCGGCGGCCACTCGCCTTAAGGATTTCATTGATATAGTTAACGGTGGTCGTTTTACCATTCGTGCCCGTCACGGCAATAACGCGCAGATGCTTGGCCGGGTTGCCATAGCGTGCCGCTACCAGGGCAATACGGCTCCGCCGATATGCTTCTTCGAGAGTGTGGATCATCGCTGCGGGCAAGAGGCGGCGCAGCTGCTTTACAAGTGTGTTTTTCATTTTTTTAGTATAGCATTTTTTGGCCGATGGCGGGTAGTTCTAGGGAATAATTTTCTCAAGGCGGGCATACTGTATATTGAGCTTCTTGGTAGAGCCATTTGCAAAGCGCACACTCACTGCCATACCATCGATGTCGATCACCTCACCATCGCCAAACTGGAGCGATCGCACCATATCACCAACCTCATATGGCATGACCTCATCTAACGCGTCGTCATACACTGGTGTAGCTGGTTCGGTATGCACCATCGACAGGCTCATGCCCATATCATCAAGAAAGCGTGATGGGCTGTTGTAGCTGCGGCTACCAAATTGCAAGCGGCTCTGCGCATAACTCATATAGAGCTCCTGCCGAGCGCGTGTCATCCCGACATAACAGAGACGACGCTCCTCTTCGAGTGCGGCTGGCCCCTCTTCGAGTGCCCTGGCGCTAGGAAATAGCCCATCCTCAAGCCCCACCATATACACCACCGGAAACTCTAGCCCCTTGGCAGCGTGGAGCGTCATAAGCGTCACGCTGTGCGCATCCGTCGCTTGGTCGACCGAAGACATAAGCGCAACTTCCTCAAGAAAGTCTGACATGCTGGCAAAGGCCCGCGCGTCAGACAATAACGCACTGAGGTTAGCCTCGCGATCATCAGCCTGAGGCGAGCCATCAAGGATATAATTGCGATAGCCCGTCTTAGTAATCACATCATCGATCAGTTGACTTGGATCAGCCGCGGCCTCAACCTGCGCTTGGAAGCCACGTAATAACTGACCCAGCTGCGTCAGGGCAGTCTGCGCCCGCTTCGTCAGTGCCGCTGCCTGGCTAGCATTAACCAGCGCACTAATGATATCGAGCCCACTGATGCCCTGCCAGATGAGGAATTTCTCCAGGCTCGTTGCTCCAATCCCCCGCGTTGGTACATTAGCGATCCGACTAAAACTCACGCGGTCATTTGGCTGGTAGATAAGGCGCAGATAGGCCAAGATATCCTTAATCTCCTTACGATCATAAAATCGCACCCCACCAACCAACTGGTACGGCACGCGGTGCTGGTTGAAAGCTCGCTCAAAGGCATAGCTCTGTGCATTGGTGCGGTACAGGACAGCAAAGTCGCTATAGTCGCGCTCACCGGTCGCCACCTGCGTAGCAATCTGGCTCGCAATGATATATGCCTCCTCTGCCTCATCATAGGCAGCTTGTACTTGCACTGGTGCACCTGGGCCTGCTGCCGTCCAGAGGGTTTTATCCGTCCGCTGCTGATTTTTGTTAATCACATTGCCAGCAGCTTCGAGAATGGCCCCTGTCGAGCGATAATTTTGCTCAAGCTTCACCACCAGCGCCCCTGGGAAATCGCGCTCGAAGTTGAGAATATTCGTAAAATCTGCGCCACGCCAGCTATAGATCGACTGCCAGTCATCTCCTACCACGCAGATATTGCGACGTGGGTTTACCAGCAGCTTGATGATCTGATACTGTGCAGCATTCGTGTCCTGATATTCGTCAACGAGAATATGCTTAAACTGCGTCTGGTAGTGCTGACGCACCGCTGAGTGGTCACGTAGGAGACGCACCGTCTCGAGCAAGAGGTCATCAAAATCGAGCGCACCTGCATCAGCCAGCAGCTGCTCATACAGCTGGTAGATCTCTGCCACTGCCTGCTGGAAGGGAAACCGCGCACTAGCCGCATAGTCGCTGGGCGAGAGGAGTTGATTTTTGGCTTTGCTAATTGCTGCACTGGCAGCACGCGGTTTAAGCCTGTCCGTACCAATGGAAAGCTGCTTCATCGCTTGTTTGATGAGCCCTTGACGGTCATCTTCGTCATAAATCACGAAATTTGGTGGAATGCTGATAGCCGCACCATCACGCCGCAAGATCCGCACACAAATACCATGGAATGTCCCCATCCACGGCATAAAGGAGCGAGGTGGTTGGTCGGCTGGCGGTGTGTGAGAAGAGCTTGCTTGAGTAGGCCCGGCAATCTGCCAGAGGCGTTGACGCATTTCGCGGGCTGCCTTGTTAGTGAAGGTAACAGCCAAGACTTCATTCGGCCAGACGCCCTGCTCGGTCAGGAGGTAAGCAATGCGGTGTGTGAGCGTTTTTGTCTTGCCACTACCCGCCCCTGCAAGAATTAGGACTGGGCCATCAGATGCGACCACTGCCGAACGCTGAGCGTCATTTAATCCATCGAGTATATCCATAGTAGCCTATTATACCGGATGCCGCCACACTGGCGCTAGCCAAAGAGTGTATAATAGACAGCACCAAGACCAGCACCAAGCGCCAGTAACATGACGATCCACAGCAGCCAAATCCAGCCAGCAGCTTGTTCGGGACGGCGGCGCGACTTTTTCGGTGCGCGAGTAAATTCTTCAGCACTGTAGATTGGTGCGACCACATTGCCTTCGTTCTCTTCCTGAAGTGCTTGGTGGAGAGCGAGCGCGGTATCGCCATTTTGGGTGGTGGCAGCCGCTTCTTCGATGGTATTGACGTGTGCTTGGTCACTCGTGTCTGGCTCATCATCCCACTCAGTCGCAGTTGTCATTGGCTCGGCCTCGACTCGCTCCGCTTCGCCGTAGTAGTCGATATCTGGCTCACCAGGGCCAGGCACAGGCAAACTTAGGTCAATCTCATCCTCTGCAAACTGCGGTCCTATCTCATCGGCCGATACTGCATGAGAGTCAGCCTGCTCATTCGGGTAGAGCGACTGGTCAGCATTGTCGTAGTCTTCTGCTTGGTATGAGAGTTCATCATGCGATGTAGCAACCTCTCGTGTATCCTGCTCAGGCAATGGGTAGTGACCATCGGTTGGATAGAGTGATGGCGCATTCTCGCTCGTATCTGTTAGCGCATCAATGAATTGCTCAGCTGATGCATGTTCATTATGCGGCGCAAAAAGGTGTGGCGGTGCCGATGGCTCGTTATTATCAGCCAGAGTTACGCCAAGCGCGCCAGATTCATCATGGTACATCCCCATCGGGACAGTGTCGGCTAATGTTGGTGCATCACCTACCAGCGTATCAGCACCGCCCAGTGGGCGCTTATCGACCTTCGTCTCAGCATCGGGCAAGAATGGTGTGTAGCTTAGCGGCTTTTCATCGCCAGGCTGGAGATCGAGTGTCTCTGCGGAGGGTGTTCCATCAGGCGTTACTACATCAGATGCTTTAGCCTCATCACCTGCCGGAGGAGTACTCTGCACTGCTCCTGCGTGATGCTGCGCTGGTTCATGCCCAGGCGCAGGGCGAATATCCATGCCAACCACTGGTGCACTACTTGTCAGCGGCTCAACCACCGCACCCTGGCGGCGTACTCGTGGGCGGGCCGTTTGAGTAACTGCAGCAGCTGGAGCTGCTCCACCTACAATATCCATAAAACGACCACGTGGACGTTGAATGGCTGGGGTGGTTGGGTGATCATTATCTGGCTCGGCTGATGCTGTCTCGTCTGCAGTATGTGCAGGCGATGCGCTGGCAACTGACGGTTTAGTCTGTTGGTCGGCCGATTGAGAGAGAGCAATTGGCACCGCCTCAGATGCACTCTTGGACACATCTTCCTTTTCTTGCAGAGACACTGGCGCGTCATTGGCTGGCATTTCAGGATTCGCAGCAATGATCTGCTGCGCCTTGGCTACAACATCATCAGCTGGTGTAAACAGTGGTGGAGCAGGTGCGTATGGCTGTTCTACTTGGCTATCAGCAGTACCTGATGATTGCACTGCTGGCGTGTTCTGGACGGCATCGTTCACACTATGCGCAGCGTCAACTACATCATCAGTATTCGCCTCCTCTTGTCGGTATGTTTCAGACGAAGAAGGAGCACTAAAGTATGGTTCAGTAGCCCTACTACGTCGTTCGTTATAAGTATCAAGTAGTGGCAATGGGCGATCAACGTGAGCTTCTGGTAGAGCATCCTCAGCGAGCGCTTCTTCTGGCTGTGGCGATGGGCTATCATTGGCTGCCGCCACATCAGGCATAGTGCGCTCGACCGTTAGCGATTCTGCCGAGGCGATATTACCTGCTTGCGGTTGAGCTGGCATAGTAGTGGGCTCCTCCCAAGAGTTACTCTCACCATCAAACGATTCATGTTCGCTCGGCACATCCGCATCAGCCACCGGAGCTGATACCTGGCTATCATCCACAACACTTGTACTTTCTACCGTTACCTCTGGCCACGCAGGTGCAGTGTGGTCTGCGTCAGGAGTTTGCGCGCCTAACATGTTATCTGGCTCATCATATTGTAGCTCAGGCCACGCTGGCTCGTCGAGCGGCTGCGCTGCGTCACTGTTAGAAGCATCGTCTCCGCTCGACGCTGCTGGTACATCTGTATTTACTGGCGTCGCTGGTGCATAGAGCAAGCGATCATCATTAGCGTCATCAGCACCGCGAGTATCAGCTGTGTCATCAGGCTCATCCTGTGATGCTATGACAGATGCCTCATCATCAGCAGTATGCGTATTATTCATTGGCTGCACCACCGTTTCGGCGGAGGAGAGCGACGTGTTACCCTCCTCTTCTGTTGGCGGTGGAATGATGAGTGGCTGCGGGGCAAATGTGTCATCAAGATCATCAACGACGGATGTTTGCGCTGGCTCAGTCGCATTATCTTGCGTGTGATTCACCTCATTGAGGTGACGGACAAGCGCTTCGTCATCGTCATCGTCATCACCCTCAGCACCTTCGCCCGCAAATTGATACGGCATCGTTGGCATCTCTGACTCGACTTGGTCGATCGTCGCTGGTGTCTCTTCCTCTACAGCTGTAGCAGATGTTTTGTCACTCACTGCTCCATCACTTGGAGCTGACGGCGCGATGTTGTCTGTCTCTGCTATAGGAGCTGATGCATCTGAATTTGTTGTGGATGATACATCATCCGCTGGCGTTGCTGCGCGGGGCGGTGCAAAGAACGGCCGCGCCGTCGACCGGCCAAAGAACTGCGCTCGATCGGTATATGTGTCGTCACTCTCGTCATCATCGTCGCTGGCGGGGGTAATAATATCGTCAGGGTCAACCGTCACGATCGCTGCTGGCTGAGACTGCGATGGCGCATCATCTGCCGCCGTCTGTACTGGCTCTGCTGTATTCACCGGGGCCACTCGGGCTGATTCTGTACCATTTGTATCAGTTTGCTCTGGCATGGTAGGTATCGAAGCTGGTTCACGCTCCGATGCGACGACCGACTCCGACAGCGCCCGAGCGCGATCAATATCCGGCTCAGGCTCAACTGGCTCATATAGCTCCCCCGCTGGCTCTGCTTCGTCCGCTTGTTGCGACAGCGGCATAATTGTCACGCCACGGCGGCGAGCTGGTGTGTTATTTGTATCGGTAGCAAAGGTAGTATCAGTGGCTGTGGTACTATCATCAGTCTGCACCGTTTCATCAGTGCTATTAGTATTATCTCGAGGTGCTAATGCAGGTGACTGCTTAGCTGGCGTTGCAGTATCTGGTGAGTCTGCCTGCTGCACTGAACCTGTTGAGGTGTTATTATCCTGGACACTTGAGGTGCTTGCACTTTGCGTACCATCACTTACCTCAGGACGAGCTGAGGTTACTACTGACGTCGTTTGCTGGGATGGTGCAGCTTGGCTGTTTGATGAGGCCGAATCTTTGCTTGGTGTGGTGGGAGATGCTTCAGACGGCTTATCTGGCGTCGCTGGCAACTGACCAGACTGGCGCATGAGGTCGTGCACCGCGCGGTCGAGTTCGTCAAAGTCTATATCTGGCATGAACGGTTTCCTTTGTTTGTTTTTATATAAACGCTACAGTTTTTGTGTGGTACACACCAGTCCACACCCTGATACAACGAATCGGAGCCTCGTATCGAGTTTTGGATACTACCCCAGTTGTTGATCAATCGTATGCCCACAATGTATCGCTTATGTTGTTTTCTCTAGTGTAGCTTATTTCACATTGTGGCGCAACTCACCTTGCTCATTTGGTGCGAAGTATCAATCCACCGATTGCTCTATTCATACCATCGTGTTGCGCTCTAGGCAATAGTCTACCTCTGGTCGATTGCCTGATAACTTTGCAATCAGTACTTATCATGTGTGATGTTATTTTTACACTACTTTTTTCACGTATGATGTCCTCTACACAACACTACCGTATGAGGGACAAAAAATGAATGATTTACTATCACTCTTTATCCTTGTGGTGCACCAATTTCTTGACTACAAATAGCTCAGAACATCTCACGTTTTGCCTATGTCCCCTTATGGAAGAATAGGACAGATAGCGTTACACAAATAGTGTCCTGTTCTCGCCGACAAAAAACACCCACCATAGTGATAGATGGGTGCTTCTGTTGGTTGCTTGAGCAAAGCCTAGCGCTCGAAGGTGCGGACGCTCAGCGTATCTGTCCCACCAGTCGCGCCAGGTTGGCGACCACTGATAATAACAGCAGTAACCGATGAGACATCACCGAAGGCACCTTGGCTGAGTAGCTCGCGCGTTAGGTCGCTCCCAAGCTGCTGGCTGTCGGGCCGGACGAAGCTGCGCGTTGCATACGACAAGGCAAGCTGCTGCGCCACGCGAGCATCTGATGCCACAGCGATAATTGGTAGCTCTGGGCGGCAAGCGGCAATACGTGCGGCAGTTGCACCAGAGCGTGTCTCGGCGACGATCACTGTTGCATCAACTTTGTGAGCAATGTCAACGGCAGCATGAGCAATCGCATTGAGCCGACGGTTGGTGCGACCCTCCTTGATGGGCATGTCATTCATCGGCCAGCGCGACTGAGTGTAGCGCACGGTGTCAGCCATCATCTTGACAGCCTCAACTGGGTAGTCACCATTGGCTGTCTCGTCAGAAAGCATCACAACGTCTGTTCCGAGGATGGCAGCAGTCGCAACGTCACTTACCTCAGCCCGGGTTGGCTCGGGGTTATCAACCATGCTGGCTAGCATCTGTGTCGCAACAATCGAGAGCTTGCCATACTTGCGGCAGAGGCGGATAATTTCACGCTCGACGATTGGCACAATCTCTGGGCTTGTTTCGACCGCGAGGTCACCGCGAGCAACCATCACACCATCAGCCGCCTTGACGATTTCCTTGAGTGTTTCTGGCTCGATAGCCGCCTTGGTCTCGACCTTGGCAATGATTTGTGCAGTCGAACCATGGCTTAGCAAAATCTGGCGTAGGTTGTTGATATCCTCCGCGCTCTGGATGAAGCTCAGTGCTACAAAGTCAATGTCTTTGTCTGCCCCAAACTCGACATCAGCCAGGTCCTTTGGTGTCAGAATGTCACCACCAAAGTCGGTGTCTGGCAAGTTGAGCCCCTTGCGACTCATCAAGAAGCCATCATTACTCAGGCGCACCTTAATAGCAGTATCGCTAACGCGCTCGGTCATCTCACCGCGCAATTTACCATCGAAGAGGTATACAGGCTCACCTACCTTAACCTTGTCGGCAAGGTTATACTGGATAGGCAAACGGTTACTGCCATCGTGCTCCTCCACCGCGTGGTCAAGGATGATTTCATCGCCTGCCGCAATGTCGAAGTGGTTATCCTTGAGTACACCGAGGCGAATCTTTGGCCCTTGCAAGTCTTGCAAAATCGCGACAGTGCGACCAACAGTAGCGCTCGCCTTGCGAATCCACGCAATCTGATCAAGCCGCTCTTCGTACGAGCCATGGCTAAAGTTGAGGCGAAAGCCATTGGCACCCGCCCGGATCAAAGCTTCTATTTTCTCTGGTGTGTTGGTGGCTGGCCCCAGAGTAGCCAGTATCTTTGTACGTTTTGTAGAGTTATTCATTGCGTACATATTATAGCAGCATAATGCCAAATAGTGAAACATAGGCGGGATTGCCTAAGTGTGTACCCTGAGCGACGGATCGAGAATCTTATCTAACTCTCGCCCCCCTTCATCACCCTCTTCTCTGACATAATAAAAGCCACTTATCCCTTTACACTAGAACTCAAAACAGATTAGGGTGGCCTATTCTCATTCACTATTCGAAGAAATAGTGCAAAAAGTAAAATAAGTAGAAACGTAGAGGTTATAGTATTTGCACATTAATCATTTGACAGCATCATATAATCGCAGTATGCTAGGCTACAATTGCCGCTTTAGCAGAAAGGAGACTTGATCATGACCCCACCCTTTGTCCATATTATTGTAGCACTCGACTGCTTTGGCGGTATTCTCTATCTCTTGTTTGCACCGCGCATACCACGAGCTTTCTTGCCGTGGCTGACGGCGGGAATCATCGCGCTCCATCTTGTGGTAGCTGGCATATTATACTGGCTAGGGCGAGATGGTGCGCTCCTTACCCTGCCCGGAGCGCTGTACCTTGCGGCACCAATTGTCCGACGCTACCAGGACAAATAAGATTATCTATATCTCTTACAAAAGAGCTTCTCAGAGACAAGACCACTAGTGTAAATAAGCAATACCGCAGCGTCATCGACTGCGGTATTTTGCTAGCGAAAAAAGGAAATAGCGCTAAGCTTTGCTTAGAATAAAGCGCTTTCTCTACGAGAGAAACGCAAACATAATGGCTCGCTCATGAGCAAAAGAGGAGGAATGATCACCCATCGCGCCTATCCACCTTGGTGGAGACCTCTGGCAAATCCGTTGCCAACTGGCGATAGCGCCCACGGCTGATCGCTGCACTAGTAGCCTAACCCATAGCTACCTCTGTGCTAACATGTGTTCGAAGTACCTTATCAGTACCCCCTACGACAGTGTAGCACTATATCGAACAATTAGCAAACGTTTGTTTCATTTTTAAAGAATTTTGTTCGGCAACTGTTGCAGGTTACTTGTCTCAATAAGATACTCCGGCAAATCGTCTATTCGCCATTCTGAGCTAACGACAATAGGCCGTTTTCTCCCATTTGTTTCAGCACATCCGCAGGTAGATGTTTGTTTGTAAACCGCATAGCATATTTTCTTGATTTGTCTGGTAATGACATAATCAGTTGCTTATTTTTCATGACAAGGAGGGTGCGTGAGGTGCGAACTCGAGCAGAATCGATTACACCAAAAAGATACCTAACATCACCAGTTTGAATAACATCCTCTTTCATCGCGGTTTACAAAGATCATCAAGCAAATGTATCATATAAAATATATTTACCACTGTTGAATATTTTATTTTTCTATATTAGTTAGTAACATTTTGCTACAAATAGATGTAACTTTTCTCCTTATGAAATAGAAAAATACTCGTCGGTTTATACTATTTCTATCCAATAGACTCTTCAGAGTCGCTAAGAGTGCTGTATCTGTCGGCGCATCATCCACGCACACAACCCTATTCCCACCAGTGACGCTATGCTATCAATCATTACGTCGCGCAGTTCGCCGCTGCGCCCCGGTACGAAGAGCTGATGAACCTCGTCTGTCACTGCGTAGAGACTGCAACTTATTAAGGCAAGGCTCGCCACAGTGCGCTTTTGCCAGCGACGCATATTGATACGCAGCGCACGATACATCAATATACCAAGGATAAAATAAGCAATAATATGAGCACTCTTGCGCACAAGAAACGTTAAGATAGCCGTACTTACCCCTGGCATAGCCTGCTGCAAATGCCCAACAATCACCCCACTCTGCCCGCTAGAGACAGCGGCGGGCTGATTGGAGAGGATGAAGATAACTAAAGCCCAGCCACAAACAATCACGTAATTAAGTATAGTGACTGTTTTCTGCTTTCTACTTATCATATAGCATATATTATTTATGATGGAGCATCTTGTCTAGGTTTTTGCGAAAATATTTTTTGATGGGCATCTTTGCGAAGAGATCCTTTGTGCAAACAATGCCGACGAGCATCGCAATCGCACAGGCTACTATAGATACGATCTTTGGCACATGAGTATAGTAGATAGTCCCCCCGGCTATTAATACAGCTCCAGAGCATATAATGCTTTGTGCACGATAGCGTACCTTAACATACCGTTGGACATGAATATGCCGTATCACTGCCATGCAGGCAAAGGCTATAGCAGTCGAGAGTGCCGAAGCATAAACACCAATAATACCTACCAAAGCAAGGTTGACGACGATGTTAATTACTGCGGCCGCAAGGGAGCTATTGGCAACCTCTTTTGTTTTTTTCTTAGCAATGTATATCGCAGAGTAATTGCCAAGGATCGCCTGGAAAAAAGCCCCTATCGCCAAAATGGGTATTAAGCCATGCGCATCCGCATATTCTGCACCAACGATTCGTGAATAGAATATATCTATTACCAACACATACACCACAGTTGCAAATGAGTATAGCCGCAAGCACATGTCGGACACCTTCGAAAAAAATGCGTCCCTATCTCGCGAAGTAATATGAAGAGAGGCAGATTCGCTCCAACTCATATTAAATATGCCAAATAGTATACTTGGGACAAATGCAAATTTATTCGCAATCGCATACATACCATTTGCGGCTGCACCAATAAACATCGAAATAATAGTCCTGTCCGAAACATTGAGTACCCACCATGCGATATTATTTGGCAAAAGTGGAATAGCGTATCGCAGCATATCCGAACGCAATGATTGGTGCGTCTCGCCATGTAGCAAGCGAATGCGTTTCTTCTGACGAATAATCACTAATAGGTAGCATGTACCTACTAAATTCGCGAGCGCCAACGATATCATCAAGCTAAAGGCAGGTAGTCGCATAACCGCGACAAAGACAAAGGAGCATAGTGTACTCACGACACCAATGAGTATGCTCGCGATAGAAAAATGCTTTGCATCACCAACTCCTCGCGTAAATTGCAGTAGCACCGCAGATACGACAGAGAGAACAATATTGAGACACACAAGAATCAAATACGGGATAGCAACAAACAGCGACCCTATAGCTAACAAAGCAATAGCTAGTCCTGTTATAGGCAGAACTATTTTAAATATCGTTGATAGAATGCTACTGAGCCTATCCGCATCATTGCGCGAATCGATCGCAAACCGAAATGCTGCAAACTCTAGTTGAACCGATAGTATTGGCGCAAACAAAGCAATATACGTCAAGATAAGGTCAACCTGCCCATAGTCACTTGCGGACAAATAAAATGTATACAGAGGAACAAGCAAGAACGCTACGGCCTGCGTCGTGATCTTGCTAATAGTGAGGAGGGCGGTGTTTTTTATTAGCTCGGCAGATCTGCTCATATGTTTTTTACCGCCTTGTCAAGAAACTCAAATGATTGCTGACGCCTCTTGGCAAGGTTTTTTTCGTAGGCTGTATAATCAACGGCAGATCGTAAATCTTTTTCCGTATCATCTTCTGGCAGAAGTCGATCCGATAATGCAAGGCTATCCACGAGCGAAAGAATCCGATCGTCTTTGTCATAATTCATTCCTTTATTGTACAAGATCCAGAAATTCTTTCTATACTGGGCGCAAAATATCACACCATGGAAGGACGCTGTAAATACATATTTGGAATGACGTATATACCATAAGTATTTCCCTGGGTTCTCATCTTTTGGTAGGATATACCCCTTTGTTGCCCCTTTCATTTTGAGCCAGGTATCAGGCTGCCATATCACGACCTTCAGCCCTTCCTTTTGGGCAAGTTGCTGTATCCGCTGCTCAAACGCACGCGACACGCTCACCGCATAGACAAAGATGTAGTTCTTCTTGATATGCTCTATAGGGCGCTCTTCTCCATCGTGATAATCATCTCCATCAATGAGCAGCGTTGGGTCGAGCACCACAGTGCTCTTGATTGCAAAATCTTCGGCTAGCCATTTTTGTCCATTTGGCTCTCTGACCGAGATGTAGCTGAAGTCCTGTATCATATCACGAATTATTTCAGGATGATTAGTGTTGCTACTTACTCGTCGTGCACCAAATGAGGCCGCGTATGATATCTTTGGCTTCTTTTTTTCAACAAAATTCAAGAAATAGGCAGGATCATAATCGTCAATCATTATATTCCACACCTGGTCACTCCCCGCAATATACGCATCGTACCCAAAATGAGCCTCTTGCAATTCTTTATTAGTGGCAAATGTGCGGTCAGACAACCTAAGGTACTTCTTTATATACGCATCGTAGCTTATCTGGTTCTTCTTGAGCCTATCGTAGATAAATGCCCGCCCGATATTACGCAGCATACCCTTTATGCTCTTATCTCCACTGAAAACTGAGTATAGTTTTTGCTGGCCAGAACTCGAGAAATCGATAAATTCGGGCTCAATGCCGTATCGCGTCTGCAAGACTTTTTGCAGCGCGTATGCCTGCATAATAGACCCGCAATTATGTGAACGATGAAATGTGATAATGCCGACTTTTTTCATAAGAATATCCTCGTCTTTTAGATTTTTATCAATTTTCTAATTGCAATAAACCCAAGGTTGGTGCCAAGACAGATAATCAGTGCCGCCCGTATTCGACCACTGTACTTGACGTCTCTGCTCAATAGCGTGCTCCACTTGAGCTGCCGAACGGTACGTTTGATTTTATCAAATTCTCTTGGGAATTTTTTGCGGCTTGCATACATCAATGCACCGTACGATGCCGAGGCGACAAATAGGTTGTTATCCATTGCCTGGACGAGTTTCTTTGGTGGATTGCGGAGCGCTCTGCCTGTCTTTTGCATGTTCTCAATTGCTTGGTAGTGCCGAATGTTAAATTCCTGATGAACGGCGCTTGTTGGGTTAGCTCGATAGTAATAGAGTCTGCGATTATCAACCGCAATACAGCGCGCCGATATAATCGCACGGGCCAAAAAATCAAAATCCTCCCCTATCGCCATCTGAGAATCAAACCGGATATTATTGTTCGTAATAACCTCGGTTTTGTACAATTGGCAGCCATTATTACCCTTCTCGAGCCGTCCATTATATAGTGCGGTTAATGCCTCAGTGCGAGTAAAGACCGACGCCGACGCAGCAACTGGGATAGTCGCATCCAAGAAGTCCTGCCGCTCTGCATCACCAAGCAAGTGCTTTGGTGTGCTCACTATATCGGCATCAGTCGCTTGTGCATCAACCAGAAGATTCTCAATATACGTTGGGTGGATTGAATCATCTGCATCAACGAAGGTAACGTAACTTCCCTGCATTCGCTCAATACCTTCGTTTCGTGCCGAGCTCACGCCGCCATTTGGCTTATCAACAACGATAATCCTCTGATCTTTCCGGGCAAGATCATGAGCAATATCAAGCGATCTATCTGATGAGCCATCATTGACGATGATAATCTCTAGCGCGCGGTATGTTTGAGCAATAACACTATCGATGCATTGACTAAGGTATTGCTCCATATTGTAGACCGGTATAATAATACTAACGAGCGTCTTGCTGCTCATACAAAGCTCCTTTCTGAAATAGTGAAACCATGAGAATCGGTAGGATGAAGTTCTTTGCTGCAATATCGAAGAAGGCTTCTGCAAACCCATACAGGATGATGAATAAGTATAGGATGTACATCTTCGTCGAATACTCTCTTCGCATCCCCTGCCAAAAGACGAAGGCAAATATGATAAAGCCAACAATTCCATAGCGAGCATATATATACACAGGGAAATTATCGACTGGAGCTGTTCCGTACTGGGCTTTATTGTACACCTCGTCCGATCCAAATACCGACGGAGTATACTCTGACTGCAGATATTGATCGATCAATTTGGGTCTGTCAGACATAACCCTATTTGCTAGGTCATTATCAACAAACAGTGCCGCACCAATGCACGAAACAAGAAGGCCAATGATAAACAGATACGGTGCTACCGTGTTTTTCTTACGCGTCCCACGCTTACGAAGGAGCAGCCTATAGGCGGGAATGAAGGCAAGACTCAGCAAAAATCCGGTGCGGCTACCAGTCAGGATACCAACAGCAATACAAGCAACCAGCGCAATACCCGTAAACACACGACTCGCACCATAAAGGTACATACCACTTAGTAGTATTGGGAAGAATGATAACGATGCCTGGTTTGGTCCATCAAACCCAAGCGAGTATTTTGCAAATCCATATCGCTGCGATTCATTACCATCAAACCCAACATACACCATGGGTAACACTCCAAAGAGTGCCAAAACAATAACGAGTAGATAAAACCCTACTGAGGTATAGAAAAATATCTTGATAAACTCATCCCTATTGAGGATCAAGAGCGTACTCGAAGTTAGTGCGAGCCATGCAACATTTGGCCACTGAAAAATAACTGAGATCCCAAGCACCGCAATATAAAAGAGCAGATATTTACAATGCCACCTGGTAAGCTTGTTTGTTATGGCAAAATCTACCAGAATAATCCCCGATAGAACAATGCCAATTATCAGCACTAGCGGCAGCCACGCCGTCAACTGTGGTGATACCACGTAGAGGTAATAGTACGTGATCATCACAAACACAAGCGTGGTCGCGAGTATCTTTTTCAAATTTAGCTTTTGTAGTGTGCTCATAAGTTTTTTATTCTTCTCCCAGCTTCTCGAGGAGCCCTCTATAATAATTATATAATGTCATATCTTTGGCGGCTCTTTGGCCTGCTTTGCTCATAGCTTGCAATGTGTCATCCTCTCTGAGAAGTTTTTCTATATTTTTTGCTATAGACTGCTCAAGGTTCTCATCTGTATCAAGGAGAATAGCTGCTCTGTCTGACGCATATTCTGGTATGCCACCTCTGTTTGTTGTGATCATTGGCAGGCCTGCCGTAATCGATTCTATGACCGTTAGCGGCGCAGCATCATTACACACCGACGGCAACACGGCAAAGTCACACCCGCGGTAGAGCAGCGGCATTTTGTCATAGTCGATATATCCGGTAAATGTCACGTGCTCCCGATGTGCCTCGGTGAGGTCGCGAAGCTCCTTCAAAAATGGGTTTTTGATATCAGTCCCAAAGAATGAGCTACCAACCACAAGCAACTGGTAATTGTGTTCTTTCACCCGATCAAGCGCCCGCAGCAACACATCAATCCCCTTCTCAGGAGTTAGCCTACCGCTGAATAATATAATCTTTCTTGAAGCATCGATGGTATATTGTTGATGCAGTAGCTTCGATGCGCGCTTTCTCGTCATTGCAGTAAACCGGGTATTGTCAACTGCATTCTTGAGCACAGATACGTTTTGTAGTGGGCCGCTATGTGTCTTACTTTGCGTCGATTTGGCGATCAAACTGTCTTTAATGAAGTTACTGACGACAATAATTGTTGCGCCTACTAGGTACTCATATGTTTTATAAAAGTTAGTTATTTCATTATGAATATGCACATAAACTCTACCTTTGTACCGTTCCTGATTTTTGTGCCACCGTAGTATGTGCGTCTGTATTATTGCATTCTCAAACAGTATTTTATGATGGTTTTTGGTGGCAATATATTTTGACACTTTCCTCATAAAATACAGCCGCTGCAGGAGTGCTCGCAAAGATGCACTCTTGTTTGTGTTGATGAGACGCTGGAATATACTGTAGAGTATATTATCGGCTACTCTGATCACCCATGGGGTTTGTATAAAGACAAAGTCTGTATGTGTATAGGCTTGAGCCTTCTCTATAGCATCTGGCGTTGCAATGCTATATACGGTCAGGCGAGCACTACCCTGCCGCTCGTTCTCATCAATAAAGTTCTGCACCAGATTCTCTACTGCACCCCCCATCACCGAAGGCACTGGCAAGAGGCCGGTTGTAATGATCGCTATAGTTCCTTCTTGATTCATTGAGCAGCATCTCCCTCGTATTCATACAGTTGGCGCATATTCTTCATAATATTTGGTGTTGTGTATCGTGATAGTGTCGATTGAACTGCTTCCTTCTGATGCTGCAGGGAGCGATGCTTTTTGTGGTACTGAACAGCAGCACGGAATGTCTGCATGTCATGCGCTGGCATAGCGCCTACCAATGCGAGAAGCTCAGCAACTCCTCTGCATTCCAGGGCAACGATCGGCATACGACCCATCATCGCCTCAAGAACATTAACAGGCAGTCCCTCTTGCTTTGATGTAGAGACGTATAGATCCGATACTTGGAGTAACTCTGGTATATCCTTTCTATACCCTAGGAAATGGACTTGACTCTGTATACCATAGCGAACAGACTGCTTGTGGATCTTCCCTTGCATACTGTCCGCACCAACCAGCAAAAGATGCATTGACGTGTCCTGCTGCAAGATTGTCTTGAGCGCACTGAGCAGCCAAGACTGGTTCTTTCTTTTTGACAGCTCAGCGACATAGATTATTACAAAATCATTCAGCTTAATGCCCAGCTCAGCACGTATTGCGCGCCGTAAGTCCTTATTGATTGTGATATCAAATCGCTTTGGATCCACTCCCACCCCCGGCACATACACCACACTGGTAGCAAAATGGCGGTTAGCTCGGGCGTAGTCCTCGGCATTGATCGTGATGAGGACGTCGGTGTAGTGTGCCATCAGGCGCTCGATGGGATAGTACACCAACCAGTTGAGCAGTGGCGCACCCGTAAAGAAGTGAAAGCCATGAGCAGTGTAGATCACCCGTGTGCCGCGCTGCCGAGCCTGCCGAGCCGCAAGACGCGTCACTACACTCCCGACTGGCGTATGAGTATGGATGAGGTCGTACTGTTCGCGGTCGATAATCTCCTTGAGTTGGCGATAGGCCCGAACATTACTGAGCGTGAAAGGGCTACGCGTAAATGGCACGACAAACTGCTTGTCACAATCCTCAATCTGCTCCTCGCCCATTGAGGCATAATGTACCTCATATCCCTGTTCGCGCAACATCCGCATGAAGGGCCGGTTGAACTTCTGGAAGTTGGCGGTATGTGAGGTAAACAAGACTTTTTTCTTATTCAAGGACATTATCAGCTCCTGTTACTGTTCGCTCGCTTCCTTCCGTGTGACCACTCATCATCAATACCGCTCCAATAGTCTTTATCATGATCTTGACGTCGGTCAGAAAGCTCAGTCGCTGCACATACTCACCGTCCATCTCGGCTTTGCGCTGGTCATCTAGGTCGTCGCGACCATTTACCTGCGCCCAGCCAGTGATGCCTGGCTTAACGGAATTAGCACGGTATTTTTGGCGCAGACTAATAAGCTTTTTCTCTGTCTTAATGACGGGCCGCGGCCCAACAATACTCATCTCGCCTTTGATGACGTTGAGTAGCTGTGGTAGTTCGTCGATGGATAGTTTGCGCAGCACCCCACCGAGCGGTGTGATATAGCTATCTGCGTTGGTAAAACTATTGGTTGGCATATTCTTTGGTGCTTTCGTAGACATAGTGCGAAATTTATAAACTGTAAATAGCTGCTTATCTTTGCCGAAGCGCTTCTGGCGGAACAAGGCCGGCCCTTTCGATGTGAGGCGGATTGCCGCTGCAACCAGCAGCATTGGCAGTCCTAGAATCACCAGCGCAGCCAGCGCTATGCTCACATCTTCGATGCGTTTTCCGTATTCCCGATACATGGTATACCCCCTTGTTACCCTGTGTTGTTATCGTGCCGCGTACCCATGCGGCTGTATGCTTCAGCAAAATAAGTTTTATTAGGTAGCGCGACTAGCGCTTAGCCTTGGTCGCCGCGGATGTAACTGCGGCAGCTGCTTCGGCCACGCGCTGCGATTGCGCATAGTCGTAGGCAAAGAACAATCCTACGATGGCAAGCAGCAGTGCGCTACCGCCACCGAGTGCCATTGCCTGCCATAGCCCTATACTTGCTGGCGCACTTGGTGTATTGACAGCGTCGACAGTTTTGATGCTAACTTTGGTTTTGCCATACAATGCTTTCGTTTGCTTTTCAAACTCGGTAACCGCCTGTTTGAGCAAGGTTTCGCTCATCTTGGGATCACCAGCATTCATCGAGACAGTGATGATATCGGTGTTCTTTACGTGCTTGGCAGTTGTGTTGGCCAGTAGTGTCTCGTAGCTCCCCTTGTACTGGGCACGGTCGATCACTGGATCGAGCACCCGCCGCGAGGTAAAGAGCGTGGTGTAGTTGGTGAGCGTAATGGTGTTTTGGCCCTGCTCTACCCCTGTTAGCAGCAATGTTGCGGAGCTTTTATACTGCGGCTGTTGGATGGACAGCGCATAGGCTGCACCCAACCCAATACCAACGAGAATGGCAACAATCATCACCGGCCACTTTCCTGCATAATATCGTATTAGTTGGTAGAAATTGATTGTTTCCACAATGCCCCCTGTGCGTTATGTTCTCATATTGTTTGTCCCACCTATGTTCGACTATAGCATAGATTTTGCTGAGTTCCAAGCATATCTTGCAACATATGGCGATCATACATTTATAGAACAGGGGTTATACCATAAATTGTTGTGGAAGATTCAGCAACGCCTTGACTAGATTGTAATGATATAATAGCGATATAGAATAATAAAGCTGGTATAATTCAAAACGTAAGGATCATCAATGACAAACTCAACCTCAACCAAAATGAAATGGAAATTCTGCGAAGACTTCAATGTCAAGCTCCAAAACGCAATGCCGATATCGAAGTTATTTGAAACGGAGAATTATGAGCCATATTGGCTTAGTGAAGACGAAGCCAAAAAGTTCTACAAGATGCCGCTCAAAGATATCACTATTGTCGCACCGGACGAAGAGAAAGCGGGCGTAAAGTACGCACCGTACTACATTAATGTTGATTCAGGAGAAAATCCCTCTTTTACAGTACGCCGCTTCCTATTTCTTGATATGCCCCTAGAGACACTCTGGTGGAACAACGTAGGCAACGGCCGCCTATTTTGTGCACTAATGCAATTCTATGATTATGGCGACACTCTCGGTAACGGCCAATGGCTTCCACAAAAACCAATGGAAATCATGATTACGAACCATCAAGATGGTAGTGGTGAGTTTATGTTCATCGACGGAAACGACCCAACAAAACGCATCCGCCATGAATTCAGCGGCATGGACGTATCTGACCTGTATATGGACGTACCTGAATGGGGAAAATGGCAGACACTGATTAAAGACTTTAAGTCTCGAACACCTACAGTATAGTTAGCGTTTGGTCGATAAAGGATTTAGGGAAATCAAGTTATCTAGGTAATTAGTAGAGCAAATACTCGGTATCCCAAGTTTTACTCCCCACTCTCTCCACTCTGATACTCGCTCAGTGTCACGCGCACGACGCGCTCTTTACCATCACGGAGGATGGTGAGGGCTACGACATCGCCAGGCTGGTATTCGCCAATCAGGCTCGAGACGTCGCCTTGCTTACCCACGACGAGGCTATTGATCTTGGTAATCACATCCTTCTCGCGGAGGCCAGCTTTATCAGCTGGGCTACCTGCTACAATCGCGCTTTTGTCGCCACTTGTCATCACATACGCGCCTTCCTTCGCCGAAGCACCAACCTGCTTGGCAACATCCGGCGTGAGCATCACATAGCGCGCCCCAAGGTAGGCTCGGCGCACTCCCTTGCCCGCCAAGACCGACTTAAGCGTCCCCTTCATCGCATTGACAGGAATAGCAAAGCTAATACCCTGAGCGTTAGTTGCCACTGCTACGTTGATGCCAATCACCTGCCCCGAGCGGTTAAGCAACGGCCCACCAGAATTACCAGAATTCACGGCAGCATCGGTTTGGATAAGATCGGTTAGGCTTTCTGTTCGCTGGGTACTATTGCCCGAGGTAGCGGCCGTTACGGGCCGCCCTTTGCCAGAGATG
This sequence comes from uncultured Candidatus Saccharibacteria bacterium, assembly GCA_938036825.1. Taxonomy (GTDB): domain Bacteria; phylum Patescibacteriota; class Saccharimonadia; order Saccharimonadales; family Saccharimonadaceae; genus Saccharimonas. Next base: position 4,622 of record CALHWD010000020.1, on the reverse strand, counting down.
ATGCCGCTGGTGACGGTGTTTTGGTAGCGGCCTAGTGCGTTGCCAATCGCCACGACCGACTGGCCCACCCGCACTGTTGCTGAATCACCAAGCGACAGTGGCGTAAGCACCGTATTGCCCACCTCAAGCTTGAGGTAGGCAATGTCATTGAGTGGGTCCTCACCCACCACTCGAACGTCATCATACCGCGTGCCGTCCGAAGCAATGACACGGATAGAGCTCGCCTTAGACACAACATGTTTGTTTGTGACGATGTAACCATCTTTGCTGACAATAATGCCAGTGCCCGCTGCAGCTGATTGGCGAGTGGTCGTGCGGAGCGATGATGATTCTTCGATATTGGTGATGATAGACACGACACTCTTTGATGCTTTGTCGGCGACATTAGCTACTGCAGATTCATCGGCGGTGGGAGCAAGGTTACCATCGGTGCTAACCTGGTCGCGCTCAGTGACGGTCGCATTGCGGTCAATTGTTCGCAAATAAACCCACATCGCCATCGCCACGACGAAAACGAGGGCAAGCGCACCCGCTGCAATAATAGACATGATTTTTGATTGACGCATGGCACGCGCCGCTCGCTGGTCTTGCGCTGTCATCTGCGGTTGTTGATTCATAACCTCTTTTTCCCTTACCCTTTTTCTCACTTGCCTCGGCTACGCAAGGCCAGTGGCGCTGAGGCTGTTAAACAACAGCAAAAGCGTCAGCACAAGCCCAACCGCCAGTGTCGATGGCAAGACAATATCTGCTCCGCGCACCACACCATGCTGGTAGTAGCTATTATAGGCACGCTCGCACACAAAGCCAAAGAGCACCAAAAAGAGTGGCAATTGCGCGAGCTTGATTGCCCCTAGGCCAGAGATAGTATAGGCAAACATCCAGTGGTAGCTCACCCAGCCAAGCTCCGCAAAGATCGTCGCGGTAATCAGCGCGTAGGTACGCGTGAGTGGTTCTTCATAGCTACCGAGAACATGCCGTGCAGCACAGTACCCCAGTACCCACAGCGGTAGCACAACCAGGGCGGCATCCCACCGATAGGAGCTCATAGCAAGGGCCGTCGCTCCAACAAAGACACCAACACCCGCCTGGATAGCCACCGAGCGGCGATCCGATCGTGGCTTGAGCACTACGAGCCACAACGCATGCAGCACTGCCAAGACAACCTGTAGCCAGATCACTCCACTAGCAGCATACATCAGCATCACGACACTAATGCCCACCGTGAGGTCGATCATATTTGCCACAATATTGGCAAGCCAAAAGCGTGGCCGCACTGCGAGCGCACGCCACTTACTCGCAATCACCAGTGCCAATGCCAGCCAAGGCGACTGCACCTCTAGGACAATCAAAAACAGCAGCGTCGCAAGCCCAAGATTGAGCGCCACATAAACGACCTCACTGACCCGAGACTGACGATGTGTACCATGCAAAAAATCCATTGCCTTTTATTATACCATTTTGGGCGAAAAAATAAGAGCCTAGGGCGATAACATTCTACTCTCTACTGTACTGGCTGTACTAGTTCCGTAGTTTGTCTTGCTACGCCTCAGTTTACAGAGTCTCACCATAAGATCGCACGCCGCTTCTCTCGCATTTCCTTCGGTGGAGCGTGAAATTGATTGTAATAAATGTGCTTTTTTAGATAAGTGTAAGAGAGTTGATGCCCAATGAGCGCTAGCTCTTGTTGCAATTTATCAGAAGGAAGGTGAAACAAATACTGAGGAAGAAGAATTATAAGATTCAGGCAGTATTTGCTTTGTTTGACTCAACCATACTATACGCTCTATACTTATTATATATGACAAGCAAATTCCATTTTCGCAACACCAAGCAACACTGGGTGGCTGCCGCCGTCCTCGCACCTCTCCTTCTTATTACTGTACCAGTGACTGCCTTTATATTGGCTGGCTATATTGGCAGCGAGATACCACTACACTTCCCATCGGGTTCGTACAAAGAGGTACTGAATGTACGGCAAGTGACCGACCGTAAGCTATTCGATGCAGCTGCTCAATGCTTTGCTGGCCGCGGGTTGCCACATCGCATCATAAAGAATTCATCTATCCAGGTCCAGGAATCACTATTTCGTACCAGCATTATGCGCTGCTATGACGAACTCAGCAATGCAAAGCTCTCCACCCAGGATCCTGAATGGACAAAGACGCAACAGTTTTGGCATGGGCGATAAGACGGTAGGTATTTTTCGTATCTCGCAGCTTAGCCGCACAACTAACTCGTCGTAGGTAAAGCTAAGGCTGGGCAATGTAAAACCGTGCAAACACTACCATATTTTGGCAATAGCAGTGATGCTATACAATCGGCAAATCACCGTTTTTGTACTTCACAGATGGAAACAACCCCCTTCTTACTACCTTGCTCGACGAAGGAAAGCGCTATTATAATGATCTATTTTGATTCGAAGGTTAAGAGCTAATACTCTGCACAGCCTTGTAACTTAACTATACGCCGAACACAGAAGCTTATCGGCTTATTAAAAACTACCACTCACTAATTGCTAATTGCCGACGAAGTACCCGTCGTGGACTGGCCAACCACGACAACGAACTGCGTGTGGCTGCCAGTAGTCACTGGTGATGTGCCAGTAGTAGCCTGAGCATGATAGATCGACTCTAGCTTGGCCTTCGTGTGTGGCGCACTAGCTCTCCCAGCCACTTGGTAGATCTTGTTACTCCCTGCGCTGCCGCTGCTTGGAGCATTATCAATGCTGTCAATGACCATACCAAGCTTCTCTAGCTTGTCTGCCTCGCGCTTAGCCACCCCTGATGCACCTGATGCATTGAGGACAACAACATGGGCCGACTCTTTAGATACCTCTGTGGCATTGAGTGTCTTGTTGATGTACGCTTGGATCTGACTGTAATCGTATGTGCCAGCTGCGGGTACAACAGAGCTAATACCGTTAACTGTCTGTGCTACCACTAAGTCACCAACGGGCGTATCGAGCAAGCTCACACTCTTGATAGCATCACTCTTGATATTTTGCCCCAACGACATAAGTGTACGGATCTCACTTGTCTCAAAGTTGGTACGGAGGTTCTTGCCTAGTGCATCAATGATCCCCGTCACCGCACCAAAGTTCGTCAGGGTGCCAGCACTTGTCGCCTTTTCTTTGATAGCCACGAGCACCTTTTGTTGGTTCTTCTCGCGGTCGAAGTTAGACTGCTCAAAGCCATACGATATACCTGAGGCACCGCGTGCCTGCGCTAGATAAAGCGCATGCTCAGCATCGAGATTGACTGGTCCGTTAGGGTAGTCGATAAAGTGACCATTCGGCGGGCAATTCTTAACCATCGTGGCATGGCTCGCGCGAGGGTTTCCACCCCTACACTTCCAGTCGAAGTTACCATCCATCTGGCCACGAGGATCACGGCTCTCAATCGTCACTTTGATGCCACCCAGTGCCGAGACCAGGTCGCGCAATACGGTGTAGTTCACATGCACACTGTATTGCAAGTCCAGCCCCACGATATTGCCAAAGAACTTGCGCGAAGCTGCTTGGCGCTCATCCTCTGCCTCAGTGCTTGACCAGTCGCTATTAACGCAGTTGAAGTACTCATTAATCTTACCTGCATTGCCTGAGTTACATGACCGGTGATATTTAACGTAGAGGTCGCGCGGGATGCTAATCATGTAGGCGTCCTTCTTGCTCTGGCTAATACTCAAGATCATGATGGAGTCAGTCAGGTACGACCCCTCATGGCCTGGGTCATCCTCCGACGTACCAAGCAAGAGAATATTGCTCCGGCCATTACTATCTGCCTTGAGCTCCTTTTGTTGAATCAAGCCAAAGATATCACCCTTAAAGATATGTGAGCTCGCCATAAAGGCCCGCCACAGCAGCATACCACCGAAGCCCACGCCAATAATGACGAGAGCGATGATAACACGCTTGATCCATTTGCGCCGCGTCGATTGCGGCTTCTTACGGCCCCTGCGGCCTCGCCCACCACTACCTTGCTCTAGGTCGGCAAAGAGGTTATCGCTCGGATTGATGTCAAAGTCGGTTAGGCTACTGCTGGGGTTATTGGTACTGATAGACGCACTGCGGCGCGGCGCATAATTCCTCGGCTGTTCTACTGTAGTCAAACTGCGGCCAGCGCCAGCCGTGCCCGTCATCGAGCGACCCATTCGCGGCATCGAGCCATCGGCACGACGAAGCGAGCGAGGACGTCTATCCACCGCCCCGCCATCTTGTGACCGAAAACCATCTATCGAATTGCGACCCGCCATAAACTCTCTCTACTATACTGGATCTGCCCCAAAAAATAAATACAAAGCCATGCCCAAACTTGCACTTTGCAAGCCGAAAATGCCGCGAGAGACTGTGGTCGTATGGAGTATAAGCACATATTTGCACAATGCAGCACTATTTTGCATATGGACATCACGATACAGCCCGGACCTCAACAATATTTCCATAATTTTTATATCGCAACATACCCCCATAAGAGCCGCTGGAATGTTACTTAAATAATTACACTTATATTTATAACCCGAGGAGGTAACCGATACACTACAGACTAACGATTTATGCTATAATTATGTTCATGAGCGAACAAGTTAAACAAACGATAGCACTTTACAGTTATATTGACGAATCT
>CALHWD010000019.1 GCA_938036825.1 uncultured Candidatus Saccharibacteria bacterium | reverse complement strand
TCTGTTGGGATAACTACCCCAGCAATTCGAGCCATGCTTAACCCTGCCTTTGCTTATTCTTAGGTTTTTTCTTGTTGATGACACGGAGTCGGCCTTTGCGCCGGACCAGCTGATCATCGGGGCTGATCTTTTTGACACTCGCACGAACTTTCATGAGCGTACAAATCTCCCTACAGGAAAAACCTGCCGTTACTGAGAACAGCGGTGATATCAGGCCGCCGCTCTACGTTATTAAACGCGTGCGCGGAAGACGATTCTACCCTTCGTGAGATCGTATGGGGTTAACTCGACTTCCACGGTATCGCCTGGGACCAAACGGATGTGATGCTTGCGCATCTTGCCGCTGATATGAGCGATAATGCTTAGGCCGTTCTCTAATTCTACCTTAAATTGCGTATTAGGCAGTGCTTCCACTACCTTGCCGCGCAATTTGATAACTTCTTTCGAACTTGCCATAGATATACAGCTTCGTATTATACGCTATTTCTCTGTAGGAGTAAAGAGAAGTAGTCAGCTTTTTGCATCATTTATTGTGAGATTATGGATGGCACTATTCTTATATCAGAATAGAGCCGTAAGAGAGGTAGCTTTTGCGATAAGCAACTTCTAAACGTAGCATCATCCTCTAGGCTTTCATGATGTATAGGCTTAAAAACTCACCATCATTTCACAGCCCCTATTCCACCACGGTTCTGCATTCCCTCTTTCTATATCCGAATTGCAATAATGAGGCGCTATGCCACTCATAGCGCACGTTCTAAAGGCTCATGAGCAAATTATTATGGAATATGGGATCATATCAAAAATACCGCCTCAGACAGAAGCGGCGGTATTTTTGTGAAATATACTAGTGATAGCTTTATGCCTTTGCAGCAGTACGCCGCCGACCGAGTAAGCCACGCTTCTTTGGCTTAGTATCAAGGTCATCGACCGAGAAGTCGTCATATGTTACCATCAGCGCTCGTGAGTTAATCTGACGGAGTGTCTCAAGGCCAACCGTCACGACAATGAGCAAGCTCGTACCGCCGATTGCCATGTTGTTGGCATTAATGCCAAGCTGCGCAAAGACGTAGTCGATCGCAAACGGAATGATGGCGATAAGCCCCAGGGCAAGCGACCCAAACAGGTTGAGCCGATTGACGGTGCGTGACAGATATTTTTCAGTGGTTGGGCCAGGGCGAATCCCTTCAATGAAGCCACCTTGGTTTTCAAGACTCTCCGTAATCTCGCTCGCATTAAAGACGATACCGGTGTAGAAGTAGGTAAAAGCAATGACGAGTAAGAAGTAGATCGATGGGTAAATAAGCACTGTCAGACCACCTGTGGCATATGTTTGAGCGGTGGGTGCCTGGAACCACTGGATAAGGTTATTTGCTAATTGCTGATTTGCACCAGGTGTCGCATGTAATAGCTGTCCCACAAAAGCTGGCAAGCTGAGGAATGCCACTGCAAAAATAACTGGTACCACACCCGCAGCGATGAGCTTGATAGGCAAGATGCTCTTGATGCCACCATACGAGCTATTGCCGCCAACCCGCTTGGCATAATTGATCGTGACAATGCGCTGTGCTTCGTTAATCTTAACGAGGAGATAAAGCAAGATGAGGCCGATCGTCCCAAGGACAACTACTGTCCAGAAGGTTGTCGGGTTAACGGGTAGTGAGAACCAGCCAAAGACGCTGAGCGAACCATTCTGAGTATTAAAGAGCGATGAGTAGATTGACCCAAAGGTGGTTGGCAGCTGACTAATTACACTAGCGAAGATGAGTAGGCTAATACCATTACCAACGCCCTGCTCTGTCATCAGCTCACCGAGCCACATCAAGAGCAGCGAGCCAGCAGTAAGGGCCGTTACTGCGACAATCCACTCGTGGAGCGAGCCTGCCACCGTACCAGTCGTACTCCCAGCCAAGACCGATTGACGCAAAAAGTAGATGATACCGATCGATTGAGCAATCGCCAGCGGCACACTAGCGATACGCGTCCACTGATTGATCTTGCGTCGGCCCGACTCACCATCTTTGTGCATCTCCTCAAGGCTTGGGATGGCTTTGGTAAGGAGCTGGGTAATAATGCTGGCGTTAATAAACGGCCCAAGGCCGATCAAAACGATAGACAGCTGGGCCAATGCTCCACCAGTCAGGATGTTTAAGAAGCCACCAAAGTCACTCGCCGATACGACATTCTGGATAATATCCTTGAGTCGGCTTGGTTCGGCCAACGGCACTGGCACGTGCGCCAAGAAACGATAGGCGACGATGAGCCCTAGCACGATACCAAGGCGTTTTTGCATGTCTTTGTTTTTGAGCGATCGAAGAATAATCTTCCAGTTCATATATTGTCCCTTTTGCCACTAACTACTATAACGCTATATCTAGTACAGTATACACGAATTGCTCCAGAAGCGAAAGGGTCAGTTGTCAATCCGGCTTTAAGCTCAAAAATATGCGAGAGATTCGTGCTTTTGTAGCTGATGTTTGGATACAGACTAATGGGAGCTCATAATAAATAGCGCACGATGTATATTCTCATGATATAATGCTAGATGTATTATTAATTTACTCTGATAATTTAGCTTGTTTCGATCTTGCTAAAGTTACAGAGTTGCACATAAAAGGAGGAGCAATGGCTCAAAACAACCAAGGGCTCAAGATTCGGATTCGCCTCAAGGCATACGACCACAAGGTGATCGACCAATCAGCCAAGCAAATTATCGACACCGCCCTGCGCACTGGCGCAAACGTCGCAGGTCCTGTGCCACTACCAACGCGGCGCAGCAGCTACACAGTAGTAAAAAGCCCGCACGTATACAAGACTGGCGGTGAGACATTCGAGATGCGTGTCCACAAGCGCTTGATTGACATCACCAATGCTACACCCAAGACAATCGACAACCTTCACAATCTCAGCTTGCCAGCTGGCGTGGATGTCGAGATCCGGATGTAGCACCGCTATACGTTGATTTATCAAAAAGGGTGATATTTATTATCACTCTTTTTGATTTTTATTTATCCTTTATTTATACTACCTGCTCAAACTCCTCTGCTGATAACCTGCCTGGGATATCATCAAGCGTAATTAATACTGGCTCCATAGCATCGTAGATTGTTTGAGCGATAGATTGGCAGTCATTCTCAATCGTCATGTGAGTGTTAAATACCCAGTTCTTAAGCAATGCGGTTTTTGCAGCAAGTGTCACAGTCTCTGGTCGTATTTCCCAGCATGCACGAACGATGTCATCATAGCTCACTACCGGGGCTTCGTCCTTAAACCGTTTAATAATTTGTCGAGTCACCCACTGATGAAAGCGCTCTGCCTTTGTCTCATCGTCGATCCGCCATGATACTGCTTGCTGAGCAATCTCAAATACCTCGGGTGGCACTCCTTCATTTGCGAGTTTTTGTAGCCCTTGCCATAGCTTTTTCTCAAACAGTGGCATATCACTGTCTTCGACGATGTAATGAATAATAAAGCGATATGATTGGCCAGTTTCGCGGACAGCCATATCATTCTCATTAAATATTGTGCAGTATTTTGCAGCACACCGTGCTTGATATAAGGGGTGATCTTTGAAAGAGTCACCCAATCGATTGGGCATAGTAAACAGCACCAATATACATTCTGCAAGCATCCGAGCGCTTATCTCCATCAGTGGATCTTGCGCAAAGTTGAGACGAAACCCGTGAAAGCCGATCGTATGCAACACGCCATTAAACTGAAAATGTTTGGCTGAGAGTTGCGGCACGATAATTGTCCCATAGCGATCTTGTTGAGTCATTGTCTTAAGATAGCTCATTTGATAGAGCGGAAATCGCTGCCCAACCGCGGCACCATCACAGGCTTGCTCAATCGCCTGTAGAATTACCGTCTCATCCCAATCAGGCGCGTGCATATTAGCAGTGATAACAATGTCACTGTTAGCCAGTGTATAAAACATCCCATAAAATCGCTGTATATCCTGTAAAGAGATGTCGGGTGTGAGCTTTGCTCGCCACTTAATCTTTGGCCTGCTAAACATTTGGCGCTCATTGTCGCTCTTAAGAGCAATGTCAATATTTTGCTCTTCCTCAGTGATCTCGGCAAGTGTACGCTTTTTAGCAGCCTGGAAGGCACTGCGTGTGATACGTGTTTGATAGAGGCTGTGTATCATATGACCCAGCTTTGTAGCAAACTGCGGTGCGCTCTCTGTCTGAAGTGAATAAGCCACAAAATGCTGCAGCCGATCTTGGTAGATACACGCCGACGCGCCAATGTGGTTATCATTCATGGTTTGGGTCAAGATGTGCTGGACGATACGTGGTGCTTCGTAGATGCGAGCGTCACCAACGTACTCGTACCCTGCCCGCATGGCAATGGTAGTTTGAATCGTTGTTGCGTCAGGAGTGTCGACCAACCAGACAGGCAAACCCTGCGTGGTGGTATGCTTCGTGATAGTATACTTCATGACGATATCATATCATCTTTTGTGTAAAAAACAAAAATACCTCCCCTGTGGGAGGTATTTTGTGAGTTTGCGAGTACTATGCAAACTACTTGACGATGTTAGTCACAACACCGGCACCGACTGTACGGCCACCTTCGCGGATAGCGAAGTCTTGACCCTTGTCCATAGCGATTGGGGCGTTCAAGGTCACCTTGAAGGTCACTTGGTCGCCTGGCATCACCATTTCCTTATCGGCAGGGAGCTCAATCTCGCCAGTCACGTCCGTTGTGCGGAAGTAGAACTGTGGCTTGTAGCCCTTGCTAAATGGTGTGTGGCGGCCACCCTCTTCCTTCTTAAGGATGTAGACTTCCGCCTCAAACTCGGTGTGTGGGGTGAGTGTGCCTGGAGCGACAATCACCTGACCGCGCTCGATCTGAGTGCGCTCGATACCGCGCAGCAACAGACCAGCGTTGTCACCTGCCTGACCTTGGTCGAGGCTCTTCTTGAAGGCTTCAACACCAGTCACAACAGAGGTCTGAGTTGGCTTAAGACCAACAATCTCTACTGGGTCGTTGATCTTGATGACACCCTGCTCGATACGGCCAGTTGCAACTGTACCACGACCCTTGATCGAGAAGACATCCTCGATTGGCATCAAGAATGGCTTGTCGAGGTCGCGCTGAGGCAACTCGAAGTAGTCGTCCATAGCAGCCACCAGCTCCATCACGGCGTCTTCTGCCTCGGTGTCGCCCTCGAGCGCCTTGGTAGCAGAACCCTTGATGATTGGTGCGTTGTCGCCATCGTAGCCGTTCTTGGTGAGCAGCTCGCGGACGTCCATCTCAACCAACTCAACCAACTCTGGGTCAGCCAAGTCCATCTTGTTGAGGAAGACGACGATCTTTGGCACACCAACCTGGTGAGCAAGCAGCACGTGCTCGCGTGTCTGTGGCAATGGACCGTCGTTGGCGGCAACCACTAGCACAGCACCGTCAATCTGAGCGGCACCAGTAATCATGTTCTTGACATAGTCGGCGTGACCTGGCATGTCAACGTGCGCGTAGTGGCGCTTCTCCGACTCGTATTCCTGGTGGGAGCTGGCGATGGTAATACCGCGTTGCTTCTCCTCAGGAGCGTTGTCGATGTCTTCGTAGTTGCGAGGTTTGTTTACATCGCTTGGAAGACGCTTTGCCAACACGTGAGTGATGGCAGCCGTTAACGTTGTTTTACCGTGGTCGACGTGACCCATAGTACCAACGTTAATGTGTGGCTTACTTCGATCGAAATCTGCCATGTAGGTAAGTACTCCTTACTTATGTTAATATTTGGTACGACGCGAGCTACTTGCCGGAGTAGAGACACTACGACAAAACGCGTCGCGCGTTAGGATTTATTATAGGGTGCGGTGGCAAAAAAGTAAAGTAGCTAGTCCCACCAAACATACCACTGTCGACTGCTATATACCTGGTTTGCCAAAGCTTCAAAGGTCTCCGACCCTTGATAGACTGCATCGCCGTATGAAAAATAGAAGAGCTCAACGGCAACCGCCTTAGCATCGGCATCGGTCTGCGGTGGACGCTCGACGTAATACTCAACAGTATCATGGCTGATAGCGGCAGGCACAGCACCGTACTTCTCATACCAATAGCGCGATACCGCCACCTGGATGGCTGGCTCGGGACAATCATTCCAACCACCCATACAGAGATAGGCTAGTGCCTCATACGGTGCTGTAGTCGGTAGTTTGATAATAATAACCGGATTGTCGCTATCTGCCTGGAATGGGCTGATGAAGTCAACGGTAGTAGGGTCATCGTCATCAGGCGACGCCGAGAAGCCCGGCGCAAAATAGTCATCTACAGTAGAGATCTGCTGATCCTTTTTCGCCGTTTCAGCTGGCAGCTCTTGCGCAACGTGAGCAAAGAAGGCTGGTACATCAATTGCCTGCGATGCTTCCATGGTGCGCCGCACAAGCTCGGGGACTGTCTGGACGCCAGCGTTCTCTAGGCCTTCTGCTATCTCATCTAGGATAAGGTCATCGAGCGTCACAATCACCGGCGTGAAGCCCTCGTGCTTACCCTGCTCGCGTAACTGTAGATAGTGCTGCGTTGCATTAACGACTTCGCATTCTACGTAGTCGACGCCGCTCCCGGCAAAGAGTTTTTTGAATTGCTGCATTATATCTGACATAGTATTCCTCCTTGAGGGCATTATAACACAGAGGGATGTATCAATTATTATTGAGTGCAGCGAAGAAGGTGCGGACCTTTGGTTGTGTGGAGTGATTAATGACCTGCGCTGGTGTACCATCTTCAATAATCTTACCCCCGTCAAGGAAGACAATCCGCGATGCGACATCGCGCGCAAATGACATCTCGTGTGTGACGACGATCATTGTGATCCCTGTTTCGGCAAGGTTCTTAATAACCGCTAGTACCTCGTCGACCATCTCAGGGTCGAGCGCACTCGTTGGCTCATCAAAGAGTAAAACTTTTGGCTGCATTGCCAAGGCACGAGCAATCGCTACCCGCTGCTTTTGCCCACCCGAGAGATGACTTGGGTATTCTTGGGCTTTGGCGCGAAGGCCAACCAGATCGAGCATTTGAAGCGCCTGACGCTTAGCTTTGGCTCTCGATAGTTTGCGTACCTTGAGTGGCGCTAGCGTGATATTTTCAAGCACAGTCATATGCGGAAAGAGGTTAAACTGCTGGAAGACCATGCCAAGCTCAGTTCGGGCTTTGTTGAGGTCGGTCGCTGGATTGGTCATATCAATACCATCAACCCATACTTCCCCGCTTGTCGGCGTCTCAATCATATTAATACAGCGAAGCAGCGTGCTTTTGCCACCACCACTCGAGCCCAAGAGAACTACAACCTCTCCCCGCTTGATTGTCAGGTCAATGCCGCGCAAGACATAATTATTGCCATAGTGCTTGCGGAGTTGCTTGATATTAATCATGCGCTTTAAGCCTCCTCTCTACTCGATTCATCACCCACGTAAATAGCGTGGTGAGGGCAAGGTAAATCATTGCAGCGGCAAAGAGCGATTCAAAGGCGGTGGCCGTTTGGAAGCGGATATTATCAGCACCGCGCATCAGATCGTTCATACCAATCCAACCAACGACTGACGTCTCCTTGAGGAGCGAAATCCCTTCGCTGATCAGTGACGGCAATGACTGCTTGAGTGCTTGAGGCAGGATGATATAACGCATGGTTTGCCAGCGACTCAAGCCAAGCGAGCGCGCTGCTTCGACTTGTCCGTTGTCGATACTTTCGATCCCGCCGCGAATAATCTCAGCAATATACGCACCACTGTTGATACCAAAGGCAAGGCTTGCAATCCACAGTTTTGGCACCCCACGGTACGAGCCAAACACCACGTAATACATAATGAGTAGCTGCACCAAAGCAGGTGTGCCACGAATGACCGTGGTGTAGGCATGAGCCAAGCTCGCCCATGGCCGCCAGCGCTGGAGGCGATGTAGCTTGCATGTGCGAAATGGCTGCCAGGCAGACTGCTGCATAAGAGCGACAACCAGGCCAATCACAAGCCCAATGATTGTCGAGAAGACGGTGAGAAGGATGGTCACTTCTAGGCCGCGCCACAAGAAAAGATAGCGCTCGTCGCCAAAAAGGATATCCCACACATTCATGGCCGGACCACTCCGAAGTGTTTTTTGATGAGCTTATCGTAGCGGCCATCACGCTTCATTGCGGCAATGCTAGCGTTTACCTCAGCGAGCAGTTTGCTATTACCCTTTTTGATAGCAATGGCGTAATCCTCGTGCGAGAGGTTGCGTGGCAAGGCAACGAGCTGCGGGTTCGTGGCGAGGTATTGCTGAGCTGGCCCATCATCCATAATGGCAGCGTCGATCCGCCGACTGCTGAGCTCTTGCACGACACTAGCTGTCGATTGGAGTTGTACCACGTGCGCCCCACGAATCTTGTGTGCCAGTGTATCGGCTGTGGTGCCAAGCTGCACACCGATTTGCCTGCCAATGAGGTCATCACTGGTGGCAATTGTTGAGCCAGTCTTTGGCACAATTATCTTTTGCGCTGCAGTATAGTACGTGTGCGAAAACTCAGCATTCTTACGCCGGTCTGGTGTGACAGTCATACCAGCTGCAATGAGGTCGATTCGCCCAGCCTGCAGTGCTGGCAAGAGGCCATCAAAGGCGATCTCCTCAATTTGTAACGAACGGTTTGTGTCCTTAGCAATCTCCCGCACAAGGTCAATATCAAAGCCAACGATCTCCTGTCCCTGCTTATATTCAAACGGCTTAAAGCCAGGATCGGTGCCCAACACGAGTGTTTTTTCCAGACCACTGCCGGCAGTCTTGGTGGTAGAGGCTGCTGGGCTCAGCTCGACATCCCAATACATATACCCTAATAAAATGACTACCATAGCAGCGAAACTCAGCCATGTAAGCCGTGTCAGTCTGCGTTGCCGACGAGTCGATTGTGCCATGCATATAAGTATAAGCGCTTTGCTAGACGGATGCAAGTACTTGTATTGTTCTATTTACCGCGCTATGATAAGAATATAAAAGCAACACATAAGGAGGCACCCTATGAGTAGTCTTACAAAATACAATCCATTTGAGGAATTGCGCGCATTACAGCGGCAGCTGTTTGATAATCCCTTTACCACGACACTCAGCCAAGCTGTCACAGCCGATGTCTACACAGTGGATAATACACTGGTTGTTGAAGCACACGTGTCAAACTTTGCCGAGGAAGACCTCGATGTAAGCCTTGACAATGGTGCGCTCGTCATCCGCGGCGAACGGCACGAAAAAACCGAGGACAAACAGCGCAACTACGTCGTTCGTGAGAGCAGCACAAGCTTCTGTCGTCGTGTACAGGTACCAGATGGTAGCGATGTTGAGCAGATTAAGGCCCATCTGGAGGACGGCATCTTGAGGGTAACGGTACCACTGAAGCCACTACCTGCGCCGCAAAAAATTGCCGTCAAGAAAATAGCCAAGCACGACAAGAAAACGAAAAAGTAGTACAAACCATAGCCTTGCATTAACGAAAGCCGGTATATATACCGGCTTTCGTATACTATTCACCATTCCTCGCACTGAGACAAGATAATAAAACACCCCTATAACAGAGGTGTTTTATAGAGATAATATAAGAAGACTTACTTACTGCGCTTCTCGATAATCTCCTGCGCGACGTTTGGTGGAACTTCCTCATAGTGGGCAAGTTCCATCGTGCTAGCAGCTCGGCCCTGCGACATTGAGCGGATGTCGCTGGTGTAGCCAAACATGTTTGCCAGTGGCACAATAGCCTTGACGAGCTTCGCGCCGCCCATCAAGTCTTCCATTGCCTCAATGCGGCCCCGGCGACTATTGAGGTCGCCAATGATATCACCCATGAATTCCTCAGGTGTTGTCACCTCAACCTTCATCACTGGCTCAAGCAAGACTGGGTTGGCCTTCTTGATACCTTCGCGGGCAGCCAGATGAGCAGCCAGATTGAAGGCGAGCTCGCTTGAGTCGACATCATGGTAACTTCCGTCGTACAAGGTTGCCTTGACATCAACAACTGGATAGCCAGCAATCACACCACCATCGAGTGTCTCCTTAATACCCTTCTGCACAGCTGGGCGGTACTCTTGTGGCACCACACCACCCTTAATTTCATCGAAGAATTCGTAGCCCTTGCCTGGCTCGTTCGGCTCAAAGCGCACCCAGACATCACCGTATTGGCCACGACCACCAGACTGCTTGGCATGCTTACCCTGCGCCTCAGCCATGCCCTTGATAGTCTCGCGGTAGGCGACTTGCGGCTCACCAACATTGGCCTCAACGTTGAACTCGCGCTTCATGCGGTCGATCAAAATCTCTAGGTGAAGCTCACCCATACCGCTCATGATAGTCTGGCCTGTCTCTTCATCGGTGTAGACGCGGAAGGTTGGGTCTTCTTCAGCCAGGCGCTGCAAGGCAATACCCATCTTTTCCTGGTCGGCCTTAGTCTTGGGCTCCACCGCGATCGACACCGGTGGCTCGGGGAAGCTAATTGCCTCAAGAGCAATCGGATGCGCTTGATCGCACAAGGTATGACCCGTGAAGGTACCCTTCAGGCCCACCACAGCAGCAATGTCACCAGCGCCCACGCTGTCGATCTCTTCACGCTTATCGGCGTGCATCCGGACGATGCGCCCCACACGCTCCTTCTCACCTGTCGTTGTGTTGAGGACATAGCTACCGGCAGTCAAGCGACCACTGTAGACACGGATGAAGATTAACTTACCAACAAATGGGTCGGCAGCCAGCTTGAAGGCTAGTGCGGTCATTGGCTGCTTATCGTCAGGTGTGCGGCTTACCTCGTCGCCAGTCTTGGGGTTCTTGCCCCAGATTTCACCAACATCGAGTGGGCTTGGCAGGTAATCTACCATCAGGTCAAGCACCTTCTCGACGATCACACCGCGGCCATCGCCACCTGTCACCAAGAAGAAGTCACCAGCCAAGACACGTTGACGTAGCGCTGCCTTGAGCTCGTCAATAGTAATGGCATCCTCACCCTCGTCGAGGAACTTCATCATTAGGTCGTCATCGGCCTCAACGGCGTTCTCAACGAGCAGGCTGCGAGCCCGCTTTGCCTTGTCGAGCATATCAGCTGGGATCTCACCCACTTTAAGCTCGTGGTCGGTGTAGTCATCATAGGTGTAGGCCTTCATGTCAATAAGATCAACCACACCACAGACATCCTTCTCAAAGCCAATTGGCAGGTGGATTGGGAAGGCCTGCTTGCTGAGACGATTATGGATTGACTCGATCGACTTGTAGAAGTCACCACCAGTCTGGTTGATCTTGTTCACAAAGCAGATACGTGGCACACCGTATTTGTTTGCCTGACGCCATACGGTCTCACTCTGGGCTTCTACCCCCATCTTGCCATCAAAGACGGTCACCGCGCCGTCGAGCACCCGCAGACTGCGCTCCACCTCAGCGGTAAAGTCGATGTGCCCAGGGGTGTCAATGATGTTAATCTTGTGACCCTTCCAGAAGCAGGTCACCGCTGCAGAAGTAATAGTAATACCACGCTCTTTTTCTTGGCTCATCCAGTCGGTAGTAGCACCGTCGCCATCGCCTTTCACTTCGCCAATCTTGTGGTTGATACCAGTGCGGTACAAAATACCTTCTGTCGTCGTCGTCTTACCGGCGTCGATATGGGCAATAATACCAATGTTACGAAAGTCCTTCAGAGGGACATTCTTGGGGGTTGCCATAGGGGGCTCCTTCTCTCCTTACGTGTTTTTTAGCATGAGTAATACAACTCTCAACGATTGATTATAGCATGGATTGAATGTGGGCGGTAGAGTAATTATCACCCCTGATGAGTCCATCTGCTCCTGCTAGCTGGGGAGCCGTTCGCCGTTTTTTGACCACACCCCATAGCGGTCTGGCGCGGTGGTGCGCATTGCTTGAGGCACAGCATCGTACTCACCTGGTGGTAAGCCGCTTGTATTGACATAGAGTAGCTTGTATTCGGTTTGCTGAGCATTGGTGACATATAGGTAGGTGTTGCTGGTTGCATCAGTGGTACTACCCTGAGTGACGCTGGGAAGCGTGGTAATGTAAGCTGGCACCAATTGGCGCAAGAATGTGGCGCTATCGCGGCGCTGGTAGGTGGGGGTGGTACTACCAGCAGCCTGAGCAACCGGGTATGCACCATTTTTGGTATAGTAGCGATCGAGTGCTTGGCGCATTGCCGTGAGGTCGGCCACGCGAGTCCGCCCTTGTGCACCGGCTTGGATACGTTGGTACGAGACGAGTGTCAACGTAGCAAGGATGGCAATAATAACGATCACAACCAGCAACTCTACTACAGTGTAGCCAGCATATTTTTTCTGTATCAACCGACTTTTCATAGCGCTCATGCTTTGCATTATACGAAGTACCTTGCGTTTAGGCAAGAGTCATTGCTGCCAACCTAGCTGGCAGTGTATAATGGCACTATGCAATTACGTAAATCATCCCCTTCACCTCAGTATCGACGTTCTCGCCTAACGCCGCGTGGGTTGGCCATTCGCTTTGCTTTGGCTGGTTTGGCGGTTATTGCTATTGCGGCAGGGATTATTTATATCGCAACTCGGCCACATAAAGCCAAGAACACCGAGCAGCACACCGAGGCAAAAACTGGTCCACGCGAGCAGCTCACTGCTACCAAGACACTGGAGCGTGCCAAGAAATACTTCAAAGGGACAGAAGCTGTTAAGTCATCACTGTCAACGCCAGTTAAGGCAGAGGGCTTTCGCTTTTATTCTATCGCTACCGATCCAAGCAAAACCAAGAGTGCTGCCGCTACCCTACCTAAGGCCGAGGCTACGCGCAACGTTACCGCTCTAGAGCACATGCTCGACTATGATCAATTCACGCGCTATGTCGTGCAAGATGGCGATAAAGACGGCCCGTACCTCGCAGACTTTACGCGTAGCAATGGCGACGTAACGTGCCAGATTAGTAATACCCCACTTGACCCAAATGACCCGAAAAACAAGGAAACTCGCTTCGTTGAGTTTAAATGCCTTGATGCTGCAGATTATAAAGACCTCGCCAAGCAGCAAGCTCCTCTCTACAACGCCTACTCGCCTGCTGCAAGTTCGAGTTATAACGTCGGCATTGTCGGCACTATGACGGTGCGCGAAAGCAAGCTTGCAGGCTATCGCTTAGCAGAGATACCACTGGGTGGCGTACAACCCGAGTCGCACCTCTTTAATTCGCAAGGGACAGCGTTGTTTTATCAATCGAGTGATGGGCGCTGGGTATTCTTCCAGATCCGCCAAAACGATATGCTCACATGCGATGTTTACAAAGTCCAGCTCCGCAACGCCAAGAAAGTTGACCTACGGCAAGTCTACGAAGGCGACAAATGCCGCGACCTCAGCAAAGGCGAGGTAGTGACGGTAGAGATGCCGAAGTATCAGTAGTACGTTGATCGCACATATAGCTGACACTACACTAACTTATTTTAACTTAGTGATATCATAAATATATGAACACAATGTACGACTGCATCATCATCGGCGGAGGCATGGCAGGGTTAACCTGCGCCGCACATCTCACAGACAGTGGGTTGCATGTCAAGGTACTTGAAAAGAATGATCGTCTTGGCGGGCGCATACGGTCTTTCTATGATGAAGACGTCACTATCGAAACTGGTGCATCATTTCTTGCTGGTTTTTATGAGACTGCCCACAAACTCGTCAAAGATTGCGGTATGGATGCTTCCTCTCAGAAGGACAGCCAAGAGACATGGCTCTATCGTCCTACGAAGCCGCTTGGCCCAATTTGGCCGTTGAGCGCGCTCAAAGTCTCGCCGTCGTTATCTCGCGCTGGCAAGTTACGCGCACTACGCGGAGTCGTTTCTATGCTCTTTGATGCAAAGCGGCTGACAACACCAGCTATTACACGCGAATTAAAACGATTTGATAATGAAACCGTTGTAACATGGGGAGAAAAGGCGTTTGGGAAAGAGGCCTACCAAAATGTGCTCGAGCCAATGGTGCGCGCACTATTCTTCTGGGATTGTGCACATACATCACGCGGATTGGTGCCTCCAATTATTAAGGGCGTCATGGAAGACCGGCATTTCTATCGCCTACCTTCTGGAATGAGTAGTCTGCCATCCGCAATCGGCGATAAGGTACCTCATGTATTAAATACACAGGTTGATGCAGTCCGTGCTGAAAGCCACCACCTCTATCGGGTCGATACATCACAAGGTACATTTAGCGCTAAATCTGTTGTTGTCGCATCACCTGCACAAGATGCAATTCGTATCCTGACAGGCGGCGGCCTGCATTGCAGCAAAAGTCTGAACGCAATTGATTATAGTTCAGTCACAGTCGGCATAATTAAAACGTCCGTTTCTGACGACCTTGGTGTTGGCAATCGAACGATTGTCATTTCAAGTGAATATGTCACACCACTTGTCGCAATTAAAGTAATTCAGACAAAGAGCAAGCCTGCATATATTCGATTCTATTGGCGGGCGCAAGGTAGCCTAGAACGGCAGCATCTCCAGCGAGAACTTGTCAACCAGCTGACTAGAATGAACTTGCCATCCGTAGCTGACGCTGCACGTCGTGGTGAGGTGGTAGACGTCGTGCGATGGGATACTGCAATTCCAGTATTTGATGTCGGCAGCGTGACACGAACAACTGCAGCACGATTTGAAGATGGACTCCCACCAGGTGTCTTTCTAGCCGGAGACTATATGAAAGCGCCCCACCTCGAGGGTGCTGCAGTAAGCGGAGTCCAGGCAGCAACCCGCGTGTTGGCACACGTTAGTGACCGTACGTAATCACTTTTAATCATAGTTAGCATCAGAGCATTACTGCTATACAAAAAAGAGCCCTACTTCCTTAAGTGGGGCTCTTTTTGTATAGACTAGCTATTCCCTACAGCTCATCAGTAGCGATTGTCACTTCTGGCTCAGCCTCTTCGGCCTGGGCTTCGGCGACAAACTCATCCTCCGGAGAGTCATTCTCCTCGAGCGGCAGTGGGTGCGCACCCGTACCAACCGGTACTTTGTTACCGATGATGACGTTCTCCTTAAGACCCTTAAGGTGGTCAGCGCGGCCGCTAGTGGCAGCGTTGATCAGCACACGAGTTGTGTCTTGGAACGACGCGGCAGACAGCCAGCTATCACTCCAGATACTCACCTTGGTGATACCAAGCAGCAGCTGTGCATACTGGGCTGGCGTCTTGCCCTGGGCAACGAGCTCCTTGTTGGCATCGACCACTGATGCCTTGGAGATGATGTCACCCATGACGAAGGTGCTGTCGCCTGGATCATCAATCTGCACCCGGCTGAACATCTGCCGGACGATGATCTCAAGGTGCTTGCCAGCCACATCCTGGCCCTGCGCAGCATAGATACGAAGTACTTCGTTGATGATGTAGCGCTGGGTTGCCTCTGTGCCCTTGAGACGCATGAGGTCGTGCAGGTTGAGCGAACCAAGTGTCAGGCGATCGCCTGGCTCAACCATATCGCCCGGCTTGACGACGAGGTACATCGTGCCAGGAATCTCGTAGCGGACTGGTGCCGTCGCATTCCCTGTAAGGACAAGCGAGTCACCAGCAGACTCAACCACTCCATCAAACGGTGCAGTGAGTGGCTGTGTGCCATCGTCGAATGACGCAATGACATCGCCAACCTTCACCTTACTGCCCGATTGCACCATCACCATGCGGCCATCGAGCGGCATACGCTCTACCTTGCCCGCTTGTGGTGTGACCTGTACAACGTACTTCTTGCCATCTTCCCAGATATCAACCAACCCAGCGACCTCTGTGACGTAGGCCTGGCCTTTCGGGTTACGTGCCTCAAAGAGCTCCTCAACACGTGGCAGACCCTGGGTGATGTCTGACCCACCAACACCAGAGCTGTGGAAGGTGTTAAGCGTCAGCTGCGTACCTGGCTCGCCGACCGACTGAGCAGCAATGACACCAACTGGCTGCGAACCATCGACGAGTTGGCCAGTTGCCATATCGATCCCGTAGCTCTTGCGTGGAATACCGTGCAAGTTCTTAGTAGAGAGGACAGACTGGATACGTACTTGGTCGATCGACTGATCTGCCTCGATAGCGTTGGCAATCTCACGTGTAATGAGCTGGTCGCGGTCGAGGTGACCCGGCACTGCCTCGGCGGTGTAGCGGCCAAACAAGCGGTTGCCAAACTCGATCATCGTCTCCTCAGACTCATTACGGTAGATAGTGAAGCCATCGTCGTCACCCTCTTCGTCCTCAACGGTAAAGACATCTTGCGAGACATCGACCAAGCGACGCGTGAGATAACCAGAGTCGGCCGTCTTGAGGGCGGTATCGATCAGCCCCTTGCGAGCACCACGCGTTGCCACAAAGGCCTCCAGGCTCGACAACCCTCGCTTGAAGTTGCTACGCACTGGCAACTCAATCTCGCGGTTGGCAGCATCCACTTGGATACCGATCATCGCACTGGCTAGCTTAATATTGTTAACGCTACCACGAGCACCAGAGTTCACCATTGTTGCAACAGAGGTGTCCATGTGGGCCAACTGGCTGCGCAGGAAGTCCTCTACCTTGCGGTCGACGGTGCGCCAGTTGTTGACGGTCAATGTGTAGCGCTCGTCCTCGGTAATGAGCCCTTGATCGAGCTGCTCCGAGATCGCAGCAGAACGTGCGTCACCCTCAGCCACGAAGTCAGCAATTTCGTCGAAGTTGAGATAGTCTTCCATACCAGTCGACACCGCAGCAGTGGTGGCAAAGCGGAAGGCCAAGCCCTTCATGCGGTCAGCAGTGATAGCAGTCTCAGCAGCGCCATAGCGCTCGAAGATCTGACCAAGCACCCGCTTGAGCTCTTTCTTGGTCTGGACGTTGTTGTTGTAGGGGAAGTCCTCTGGCAGGATTTCGTTGAAGAAGACACGCCCTAGGGTAGTTGTCCGGATCTCACCCTTAGCCCGGATGCGAATCGGGCTCTGCAGGTGGAGCTTGCCCATGTCGTAGGCTAGCTCAGCAGCCCGGCTGTCGGCAAAGACGGCAACAGTGTCAGTCTGGGCCGAGGGTTTCTCGTATGTGAGGTAGTAGTTGCCGAGCACCACGTCCTGGTCGATACTGAGGACAGGGCTCCCGTCGGCAGGCTTCAGCAGGTTATTGACGGCACTCATCAGCTCGCGCGCTTCGGCCTGTGCCTCAGCACTGAGCGGCAAGTGAACAGCCATCTGGTCGCCATCGTAGTCGGCATTAAAGCCGTTAGCGACGAGCGGGTGAAGTTGGATCGCCTTGCCCTCAACCAGCTTTGGTTGGAAGGCTTGGATGCTCAAGCGGTGCAGTGATGGCGCGCGGTTGAGCAAGACGTACTTACCCTTGATTACCTCATCCAATGCATCCCACACGACCGCTTCACCTGCCTCAATTAGGCGCGTTGCACTACGGATATTGTGGGCATAATCACCCTTGATGAGCCAGCTGATAACAAATGGTTTGAAGAGCTCGATTGCCATCTGCTTTGGCAAACCACACTGGTGAATCTTGAGCTTCGGGCCCACCACGATGACTGAACGACCCGAGTAGTCGACGCGCTTACCAAGCAAGTTCTGGCGAAAGCGCCCTTGCTTACCCTTAAGCATATCACTAATACTCTTAAGGCGGCGGCGTCCGCCAGTTGCATTGACGGCGCGGCCACCACGAGCAGCCGAGTTATCAATCAGGCTATCGACCGCTTCTTGCAGCATGCGCTTCTCGTTGCGCTGAATTACCTCTGGTGCGTTGAGCTCGATGAGCTTCTTGAGACGGTTATTACGGTTGATGACGCGGCGGTAGAGGTCGTTGAGGTCACTCGTCGCAAAGCGTCCACCGCTCAGGGCTACCATTGGCCGCAGGTCTGGTGGAATGACTGGCAAAACTGTCATACACAGGCTTGATGGCTTAATGCCTGCCGCTTGCATACCCTCGAGCACCTTAAGGCGCTTCAGGAGCTTCTTCTCGCGTTGACCGCGTGCCCCTTCGGCTTCTTCTTGCAAATCAGCGATGAGTGCATCGAGGTCGATATCATCAAGGAGCGCCTTGAGTGCATCACCACCCATACCAACTTTTACGAGCTCCTCATACTCTTCGGGGAGGTTACGGTAGTCGGTATCGCTTAGGAGGGCGCGCTTTTGTAGGCTCTCAAGCTGAGCTTTCTTTTGGTTGTAGGTTGCCTCGAGCTCTTCGTACTCACGTGTTTGCTGCTCGGCAAGAGCTTTCACGTCTGCCCCATCAGCTTCAGCTTCACGCTGAAAGCGAATCTTGATGGCAGCCCGTGCCGCCTCAGTCTCAGCCTCAAGGTCAGTCAAATAAGCGTCACGTGTTTCAGCGTCGACGTCGAGGATGACATAGGTAGCAAAGTAGGCGATCTTCTCGAGATTGCGCACCGTAATGCCGAGCAAGAGGCTCATCGCACTTGGCGTGCCGCGCATAAACCAAATGTGCGCAACAGGGGTCGCTAGGCTAATGTGCCCCATCCGCTCGCGACGCACGATCGACTTGGTGACAAGTTCACCATTCTTATCTACTGCAGCTTCGCGGCTGCGCACACCCTTGAGCTTGCTGTCGTGTGGGTTGATATCTTTGACTGGGCCAAAAATACGCTCACAAAACAGGCCATCACGCTCAGGCTTCTGGGTTCGATAGTTGATCGTCTCCGGCTTGGTGACTTCGCCGTAGCTCCACTTGAGGATATCCTCGGGGCTGGCGACGGCCAAGCGTACCGCATCAAAATTGGCGATATCGTGATCTGTTACCACGTGGGACATCTTAGGCTTCCTCCTCGCTTAGGTTTTCTACTGTGTCAATATCTTGGACGGACATGCCGCTGTCATCGGCGATCGTGCTAATGCCGTCGGATTCATCAAGATAGGTTGCTTCGTCATCGCTCTCGTCAGATGGGACGGTTTTGTCAGCAGGGCCCGCAGCAGCAATGACATGCTCGGCATCGACCGACTCGTCAGATTCATCTAGCAGGTCAACACGTAGGCCCAGACCCTGCAGCTCCTTAACAAGTACGTTAAAGCTCTCGGGTAGCTTTGGCCCAGCAATAGGCTCATCTTTGATGATTGCCTCGTAGGCTTTGGCGCGACCATACACGTCGTCCGACTTAATCGTTAGCATCTCTTGCAGCGTCGTCGCGGCACCGTAAGCTTCGAGTGCCCAGACCTCCATCTCTCCGAGGCGCTGGCCACCATTTTGGGCCTTACCACCGAGTGGCTGCTGGGTCACCATAGTGTATGGGCCGGTGCTGCGGGCGTGGATCTTGTCGCTCACCATGTGGTGGAGTTTGATCATATGCATCACGCCGACCGTTGTACGCTCCTCGAATGGCTCGCCGCTCAGGCCATCGTAGAGTTGACTCTTGCCGTCGCGCGCAATGCCAGCCTTTTCTAGCTCATCTTTGATGGTATCAGCGGGCACACCATTGAATGGTGGCGTGGCAACCTTATAGCCAAGTGCTCGTGCAGCCATGCCGAGGTGCGTCTCAAAGAGCTGGCCAAGATTCATACGGCTTGGCACACCAAGGGGATTAAGAATCACATCAACGGGAGTACCATCAGCTAGGTATGGCATATCCTCTACTGCCATCACGCGGGCACACACACCCTTGTTGCCGTGGCGACCAGCTATCTTGTCACCCACACCGATCTTGCGCAATTGGGCAACAAAGATCTGAATCTGCATCAATACGCCCGTCTTGAGCTCATGGCCATTCTCGCGGCTAAATACCTTGACGCCAACGACTTTGCCACCACCAGCATTGTTCATGCGCTGGCTGGTGTCGCGCACATCCTTGGCCTTTTCACCAAAGATTGCACGCAGCAAGCGCTCCTCGCTGCTAAGCTCTTGCTCACCCTTTGGTGTAATCTTCCCAACCAAGACATCGCCCGCCTTAACCTCAGAGCCAATCTGCACGATACCGCTCTCATCCAAGTGGCGAAGGCTATCCTCACTCACATTTGGAATATCGCGTGTCACGATCTCTGGACCAAGCTTTGTCTCACGCACCTCGACAGTGTAGTCCTTGATGTTGATGCTGGTAAGGGTATCATCTTCTACCAAGCGGCGGCTCAAAATCACCGCGTCGTCCATGTTATAGCCACCCCACGGCATAAAGGCTACCAGCAAGTCCTTACCGAGGGCAAGCTCACCATCGGCAATGGACGCACCCTCGATGAGAGTGTCACCCTTCGCAACGGTTTGGCCGCGGCTAACCCGGACTTTTTGGTTAATACAACGATCGTCATTGCTCTTGGCAAAGTGGATCAGGTCGTAACGCTTGACGCCATCAGCATAGCGCACCTCGACTGCTTCGCCATCAGCCCGAATCACTTCGCCATCAGCCTCGGCCGTCACAAGCTGGCTCGAGTTGCGCGCCACCTCATGCTCAATGCCAGTGCCAACCGTTGGCGACTCTGGCTGCAAAAGCGGCACTGCCTGGCGCTGCATGTTGGAGCCAGTCAAGCTGCGGTCAATACGGTTCTTCTCGATAAATGGCACGAGGCTCGCGGTCGACCCAAGGATCTGCTTGTGTGCAGCGTCCATGAAAGTGACTTCGCTGGTATCTACCTGCCCTGGCTGGAGGAACTTGCGCGCACTGACACGATCGCGTACGAAGGTACCATCCTCATTGAGACGAGCACCAGCGTCGGCAATCACCTCAGTTACTTCTTGCGAGGCATCGAGGTAGACGATTTCATCAGTCACGCGGCCATCAACTACCTTGAGGTATGGTGTCTCAATAAAGCCGTATTCGTTGATACGTGCATAGGTAGCGAGGTTAAGCACCAGACCAATGTTAGCACCCTCTGGTGTCTCCACTGAGCAAATCCGGCCATAGTGGGTGGGGTGAGCATCGCGCACTTCAAAGCCAGCTCGCTCGCGGCTGAGGCCACCAGGCCCCATCGAGCTCAGGCGACGCTTGTGGCTCAGCTCCGACAGTGGGTTCACCTCATCAAGTAGCTGGCTCAACTGGCTACTGGCGAAGAACTCGCGCACTGCTGCCACTACCGGGCGAGCATTAATCAGTTGGCTCGGCGTAACCGTCTCAAGGTCACTCATGCTCATACGGTCCATTGCATTGCGCTGCATCCGGAGCATACCAACGCGGAACTGGCGCGCCACCAACTCGCCAACCAGCTTCACACGGCGATTGCTCAGCGAGTCGATATCATCAGCTGGCTCTTGTGTGTTGTTAAGACGAATAATTTCACGCAAGACACCAATCAAATCACTCATCTGCAATGTGCGATATTCGGCCGTATTGGGCACATCAACACCTAAGCGCTGGTTGATCTTGTAGCGGCCAACGCGGCTGTAGTCGAAACGCTTAAAGTCGAAGAACATGCGCTCAATCATCTGACGAGCGTTCTCTACGGTAGCGAGATCACCTGGGCGCAGACGGCGATAGACCTCAATCAACGCTTCGTTGATACCGTGCGCTGGATCCTTCTCAAGCGTGGCTTCGATATATTTCACCTCACCAGTGTCAATGTCGGCAAAGGCCTCACGAATGGCCGACACCTTGCTCATACCAAGAGCACGCAGCAAGGTGGTGGCTGCAATCTTGCGGCGGCGATCGATCTTCACGTAGATTGCGCCTGATGGACTGGTCTCAAACTCGAGCCATGCCCCACGGCCTGGGATCATCTTGGCACCATAGAGGTTGCGCCCTGCCACGCGGTCAGCACTAAACAGTACACCAGCACTCCGAATCAGCTGGCTTACCACTACGCGCTCTGTTCCATTAATGATAAACGTTGCGCGCTCCGTCATCCAAGGGTAATCGCCCATGTAGATGCTCTGTTCCTTGACTTCGCCAGTCGTCTTATTGATGAGCTCGACGGTGGCTTGCAGTGGTGCGTCGAAAGTCAGGTTATTTTCTTTCGCAAACTGCTCTGTGTGCTTGGGCTCACCAAAGGCATAATCCTTAAAGCGCAGCTCAAGCTTCTGGCCAGTGTAGTCTTCGATTGGGTTGAGCTCTGCGAAAATTTCGCTCAGGCCCGTCTCGACGAAGTCCTTCCAGGATTCTTCTTGGTGAGCCAGCAAGTCGGGTACTGCTAGCGCGGTGTCATTGCTGGTAAAAAACACACGCGACGGAGCAGCTGTTGCCGTGGTAGGTGTAGGCATGTAAACTCCTCTTGAATTATTGTTATCTATCCGCACGTGTAAGGACTCCAAAACCCTGCTCGTGCATTTGTTGTGGCACCGAAGCTTTACTCAATATAAGTTTTCGCACACTAAAACGCCACGCCACCGGCGTAGTCCGCACCTAACCCATATTACACAACCTTCATTAATTTTTGATTGTAGCAGATCGCGCCTTACTCCGTCAAGTGACAAGACCTCAATTTTTATAGACCGCTTGAATAGTATCGTAACACACTGTAATGCCTTTCTTCGTCATACTACGGCGCGTCAGGTTAATAATACACTCCTTTATAACCGGTGTAAGCTATTTGATCCAAAGCCATTAACATAATAGAAGAAGCGGCCGGTCTTGGCAGAAACACACAGTCTTTGAACTGGAGACTGCCAAAAGGCGCATTTGGCACTTGTGTCGCGTAGGATGCTTTCGCCATAATGTCGAAGTGAATCGTTTTTATACCACACTGTGTCGCCAGCCGGTATCGGCTGTGTATAGGTTTGTGCTTGCGCAGCTGATATCCATCCACTACACTCTTTCCCAACCGTACAGCGGATAAATGGTTGCTGTGCAAGCAGGCGGTTGCGGTCATCCTGCGAAGTAATCGTCCCATACACACCACCATCAGCGTACGCATCCCACGAAATTACACCATCCGACGAGAACGTAGCAGCCCGTGCTAGCATAGCACCTTCGACGAGCTGCGATTTCATCAGGGAGGCAGCGCTTTGACGGTTCTTGTAGAATATACTCACGGCTACAACGGTCAAAAGCATTAGCATAACCGTTAGCCATACTATCACTGTTACCCGACGTGGGCGATAATGCATAATACGCCGGAAACGTAAGGGTTTTTGGCTTGATTTAGGTTCGGAGCTAGTATCTGTACTACGTGATATCATATCTATATGATACCATAAAGTTGCTACGAACGCTGTGTTATCTTTTGTATGCGAGCACCAATCACTTCATCAGCTAGGCCATACGCTACGGCGTCTGCAGCGCTTAGCCAGTAGTCGCGCTCCATATCGGCCTTGATTTTATCGAGTTTCTGGCCAGTGTTGTCCGCCATAATGGTGGCCAGCCGCTCCTTGAGAGCGATGCTCTCGCGTAAGCTAATTTCTTGGTCTGTCACTTTACCGCGCGTACCACTGCTCGGCTGGTGGATCATCACTCGGGCATTAGGCAAGACAAAGCGCTTACCCTTCGCACCGCTACTAAGCAAGAAGGCACCCATGCTTGCCTGCAGGCCAATGCCAATCGTCTGCACATCTGGCGCGATATATTGCATAGTATCGTAGATCGCGAGGCCATCATACACACTGCCACCAGGGCTATTGATATAGAGCTGGATGTCTTTGTCTGGATTTTCATTGGCAAGATGGAGAAGCTGCGCGACAACGACATTGGCTGTCATCTCAGTCACTTCTTCGCCGAGGAAGATAATGCGATCCTCGAGCAAACGCGAGTATATATCATAGCCACGCTCACCATCACGCGTGCGGACAATGACGTTGGGCACTAGGTAATCATTCGGTTTCATCATAGTACTATTGTAACGAGAAAATTAGCACTCGTCAATATAGAGTGCTAATTTCTGCTATGCAAGTTATATTGTCTGCTACTTCTTAGTATTCTGCGCCACCAGCCAGTCAATCGTCTTCTCTGTCAAGAGGCGGTTGGCAATCTCGTGCTGCACCTCTGGCTCATCAAAGCGCGCCACCATGGTTGCATCATTGGCATACTGTTGCTTGAAGGCACTGATGCGCTCTTGTAGCTCCTCTGCTGTGGCTTCGATCTTCTCAGCCTTGCTCAACTCAGCCAGGACAAGCCCAGCCTTAATGCGTTCATCGGCCGCTGGCTTAGCCTCCTTCTCGATCCACTCGTCTTTGTCCTTATATTCCTTCTCGGCAAGGTACTGCTCAAGGGTGCGACCGCGGTGAGCAAGGTTTTGCACTAAGTCTTGTTCGATCGAGCGAAGCTGGTCAGCTCGCAATACCTCCGGGATGGCTACCGTACTGGCATCGGCCAACTGCTTGACGGCTACGTCGCGCAGCTCATCATCTGCTTCACGTTGCTTTTGCGCAGTAATTTCTTTCTCGATATCTTTCTTGAGGTCATCAATAGAAGTAAATGGCCCAACCTTTGCAGCAAACTCATCGGTCAGCTCAGGCAGTGTCACTTTCTTGACCTTCTTGACGGTCGTATCAAAAACGACTGCTTGCCCGGCTAGTTCGCTCGCATGGTAGTCCTTCGGAAAGGTGAGCTCAACCGCCTTCGTTTCACCAGCCTTGAGGCCAATCAATGCCTCTTCAAAGCCTGGAATGAATGACTTGCTGCCGAGTACAAGCGGATAATCCTTCCCGGTGCCACCAGCAAAAGGCGTACCATCGCGCTTACCGACAAAGTCAATCGTCACCTCGTCGCCGTCCTGGGCTGCCTCATCAGTGTCCGTACGCTCGGCCATGCTGTGGCGAATCCGGTCAAGGATCTCCGTTACTTCTTCTGGCGTAACGGTTATCTTCGCTGGCTTGAGTTTGAGTTTCTTATAGTCACCGAGAGTAATCGTGGGCATAACCTCTGCCTCAGCAGTAAACTCCAGCTCACTACCAGGCACAAACTTCTTAATCTCCACCTCTGGGCGCTCAAGCACCTGCACGTCACTCTCGAGGAAGGCTGCAGCAACTGCTTTGCTCAGGGCGTTGTTAAGCGTCTCCTCGGCGAGGTGTTCTGGATTGGTATTCTTTGCAACCAACTCGAGCGGGGCATGACCCTTACGGAAACCATCAACTTTAGTCGTCTTGGCGAGTTTACGCAAAGCAACCTGGCGAGCTGCCTCCAGTTCGTCTGCACCGACGGTAATCGTGGCGCGTACTTTGGTGTCTGATAGGTGGTCTAGTGTCGTCTTCATAGTTGGTTATTGTATCATATGTCGCTGGCAGTGTGAAATAGGCATGCGACAGACCCAAGTATGTATGCGTATATATGCTGTTTCGCAAGACGAGCAAAACGAGAAGCTAACAGAGATGAGCTATAGCTATCATAGAGATGCACATGGTGATACTACGATAAATCGAAGTCATCATCTTCACTGCGCGATGGCTGACGACGATAATCCTTAACGGCACTGACGACGCGCTCCAGGCTGAGCTTTTGCTCCTCGCTCGTCGCAATATTCTTGAGGGTGTAGATCTCGTTCTCCAGCTCATCCTCACCAACAAAGAGGAAATATGGGATCTGTTTCTTGATCGCTGCTTTGAGCTGCTTGTCTAGTTTGCGGCCAGTGAAATCGACTTCCACATTGACGTCCTCATCGCGCAGGTCGTCCGCTAGCTCTAGCGCACCGCGCATTGCCCCGCCAAGGACGATCATATAAATATCGGTTGTGGAGCTAAACTCTGGTAGCAGCTGATGCGCCTCGAGAAAGAGCTGCATCATTGATAGGCCCGGTGCAAAGCCGACCGCACTGATAGGCTCAGCGCCAAACATCCCCACTAAGCCATCATAGCGCCCACCACCAAAGAGCGAACGGTTATTATCTGGATGCGTGTCGAAAAACTCAAACACTGTACCCGTGTAATAATCTAGTCCACGCATGAGCGTGATATCGAAAATGGCATTTGTTACACCACTACGCTCAAGTAGTGTAAAGAGCCGCTGCACATCGCGCACCGCCTCACTATCGCGAATCGATTCGGGGAGATCGGCCATAGTACGTGCCGTCAAGAGCTGAGCAATCCGCTGCAAGCCGACTGGTGCCGCCGCCTCACCAAAGATCTCAATCGCCTGGTCGCGAAAGGCCTGTGGTGGAATCTTGTTCTTACGATCAAACAGCCGGATCATCAGCTGAGCCTGCACAGCATCGAGCTCGAGAAACTGCGCCATCATAAGGTTGATCAACTGGCGATTGTTGATGCGAATAGTGTACATGTCGTCCGTCGCGCCAAAGGCCTTCATGATACGGCCACCAAGTGCGATAATCTCGGCCTCGGCCTGCATATTATCAACACCAAATATATCGACATTCATCTGCCAAAATTCACGCTCTCGCCCCCGTTGTGGTCGCTCATAGCGCATAAACTGGGTAATACTAAACCAACGCGCTGGATAGGCGATCTCTTGGCGGTGCTTGGCAATCATCCGACTTACGCTCGGTGTCATCTCAGGACGGATCGCTACCTGTCGATCGCCACGATCAATAAACTGATACGTCTGGTCATTCACTAACTCGTCACCACTCTTGGCGGCATACACTTCAACCGGCTCAAGCAGTGGTGCATCGTATTCTTCGTAGCCGTAGCTCTTGGCGACGTGACGCCAGGTTTGAAAGATGTATTTGCGCACGCGAAGATCTTCCGGATACCAATCCCGCGCCCCCCGATATGATTCCGATGAAAGTTTTGTCATAGTTACTGCTATTTTTGCATAAACGGCATGGAAAAACAAGCCCTTGGCAAGATTCACCGCTCTACAAAGCGTCATTCCACGCTGATTGCAAACGGCATATTGCTCTGCCAGCCCTTCTCTTACCCGATAGCTGAAGAAAGATAGATTATAAGCTGTATATCTCTATCTGAGCGGTGCGATCTATGTAAAATGCTACCTCACTTCTCATCCAAGTGCAGCCGATGCTGCTGCACCCAGGCATACATCGCAATACCTGCTGCTACGCCGACATTAAGGCTACGCGTACTGCCAAATTGCTCAATTGCAACAATACTCGTAGCCCGCTCAAGCAGCTCGGGACGAATACCAGGCCCCTCTGCCCCAAACAAAAGCACGGCTCTACGTGGCAGCGCGACCGAGTGAAGTGGCTGCGAACCGGCAACATTATCGACCGCAATGAGTGGCCGGTCAGCAATAGCTTGCAAGAAATCTTCAACCGTTTGGTGATAATGCACGTGCAGATATGTATCCGTCATCATCGCACCACGCTTATTCCACTGCCGCCGACCAATGATATGGACATGCCGCACCCCAAAGGCATTGGCACTGCGGACGATCGACCCCATATTGAAATCGCGCACGACATTATCAATCGCAATATGAAGTGCCGAGCCATGCTCATCAAGATCGGCAACGATCGCTTGGTGAGACAGCCCTTTATAGCGGTCTACCACATTGCGACGGTCGGCTTCAGCTAATGCAGAGGTGGACTCTATAGTATTCATTGGTGATACTATGCTGCTATTCCTATGGTATCAGTATTATTTTCTTCGACGGACTGCTGCGCCATGCCACTGACCTCGCGAATAGTGCGGATATCATCTTCGGTAAGCTCACCATGCGCTGGTTGCCCTGTGCGTGGTGATACAGCAAGACCATACAGCATGCGACTTGCGGTATCCAGCGTAAGGTCCTCGCTCGATCGCGTGGCAATTGCGGCCAGTGCCCCAACCATCCGTCGGCGCACCTCAGCATGCTGCTCATCTTCAGTTTCGCCCGAGTTGGCAGTGCCGCATCGTTCTCGGATTTCTTCGATTTTTTGTTGTATCCAATCTGCTTTATCGAATTTTTGAGACGATGAATGGATAGAGGTCATGTCATTACTCCTTGTATAATGTAAAATAGTGGCAGACCCGCCACAGTTTATTTACCTGATTGTACCACAAAACTCTTTACGCAAGACTGAAATTCGTATACAATACACGGTAAGAGCCTGCGATGCGTATATCTGCGGATGTGGCGGAATTGGTAGACGCGCTAGCTTCAGGTGCTAGTGCCCTGCGGGGCGTGGAGGTTCAAGTCCTCTCATCCGTACCAGCAAGCTCTTACCCGAACCCACCCCAGTCGAAATAGGCTGGGATGCGGTTCCAGATGATGAACGACGCTCACCCACCAGGGTGGGCGTTGTTCGTGTTGTGGGGCTCGTGGGCGTGTCACCGACTGGAGGTAGTCCATGTGCACAGTGCGCAGGCTCTTACAGTTGTAGCGTGTAGTCAGATGAAGGATGTTATTGATTTATTAAAATAACGACGTTTGTAGAGGAGTTTCACCTTCGCCTACGTCCGTAAACACGACACTCCGTCCGACGAGGGGCTTTATATCTAGCAAATAATTACTCAAATGGCCATGCCAAATTAAGCACCGGCCAACTGCATAAGGTCCGTCAAGGATGCTCCATGACATCGAACCAGCAGGCAGGATGCGACATTCTTCAGACTTCTGTTTCAGGTTGACGATCGTCGGCAGCATATCGCACCAAATCGTGCCTGAAACTGAGATATCTCGGTCGTCTGCAACTAGCTGAGAAACAGCATGCAGATCAGCCGTTACCTGTTCTGCAGAAGGCAGAGTAGAGATAAGATTGGTCTTCAAATTACCGCGAACTGTCTGCGTGATACCATGAGTGTGCGATATTCTAGACTCCAGTTGACGTATAGCTATTCCATCAGGGCGGCTCGCAATCCTCATAGCTGCCAACGCGCCCTGTTCGTACCAACGGGCTGGATGGCGTGATTGTGCAGCTGTACCAACTTTTACAACCCCACCTCCAAAAGCAGCCAAATAGAGGTAATGCTCTTGGGATATGTAGCTGCGTAGTTGTGGCGGCACAGCATTCAGGTGTTTAGTGTTGTGTAGCGCTACGAAACCTTCTTGAAACTGACAAGACCGACATTGATGTCCTCTGGCCACCTGAGCAGCATGCGGGCAAGGAGTATGTGCTCCAGTAGTGCCATAAGAAAAGTCATAATAACCAGTGCAGTGTCGTTCGGTCCCCTGTGGTAATGGGATTCCGACGGACAAGTTGATCGCAGTAACGACACCATTACGGATGATCTCATAATGAGGATTACCGTTATTTTTCCACGTTATTCCGCAAAATATATCCATGTCTGTTATTTCTTTACAAGACCGTATCAATATATGCTGTTCACATAATATACCATTATAGTGATGGTTAGCACGAAAATTATCTGCTACTATAGAAAAAGGAGACTTAACATGCAAGAAATTACAGCACTATATAATTCTTCTCTCGCCGCTTACAACCGTTTAGCACCGACGTATGGTTTGAAGGATGGCGTTGAAGTTATCAATGAAGACCTCGCGCGTTCGTTTGCTACAATGCTTCCACCGCATGGCCGAGTTCTTGACCTAGGTTGTGGGCCAGGCCAGTATAGTCGGTATTTTGCCTCGCAAGGCTATGACGTCGAGGCCGTCGATAATAGCCCAGCAATGATAGAAGAGTTACATCGTCGAGGAGCATCAACAAAAGTAACGGCTCGATGCCTTGACACGAGACAACTAGATTATAATGGCGGCTTCGTTGGTGTGTTTGCGCTTGCCAGTCTCATACACCTCAGGCAAGAAGACCTTCCCGCTGTCCTTGCGTCAATCCATGCCGCCCTTGTTCCTGGTGGTGCATTCCTTGCAAATTTTGCTATATCCGACCAGGGGCTTCGCTTTGAGCGTTTAACAGCCACTGATTACGCACGGTCTGGGCGATTCTTTCAGCATTACAAGACAATAGACATCCCGCGTCGCATGCTCGAGAAGGCTGGGTTTCGCATCGACCGAATCGATATCCGTATCGTGCGCCCGATGCTCGGCAATGGGACCCGAGGATACACTGAGTGGGCAAATTTTATGGGAGCACGGATAACGGATTGACTCATCATTTCTGCAATTATATTGTATAATGCAGTTACTATGCTTGCTCGTTTTCTTCATCGCCACAAACATCTCACCTTTACCCTAGTCGTCATTGTGTGCTTAACACTATTTCTCAACTACGGCCCGTGGAGCGCCCGAGGTACTTTTGCGCGTATCGTGACGGAGGAGGTGACGCAGCGTGTCGATATCACCTACGACTCAGGCAACACAATGCATTATTTGGGCCTTCATGCCGACCCCAATGGGACAGTAGTTGGGCGCATTCGCCTCACATCTGGCCAAGGAACAATATCCTTGCCGGAGCGGGTATTTCGAGACTGTCCACGCGGCTGTAGTCGTTGGGAATCACCAGACGACCAGTCTGCCCATGCCGGTCTGACGCGTGCTGATGATGTAGACAATGCCGTTAGTAGCTTCCTTCATCTCCCAACGTTTGGGCAACCAACTGCTCGCGATCTTTTTCTGCAAGCTATTGCGCGTGATGCCCGCTGTATAACGCGCTCTCGCGGAAGTGTTGCAGAATTTGA
This sequence comes from uncultured Candidatus Saccharibacteria bacterium, assembly GCA_938036825.1. Taxonomy (GTDB): domain Bacteria; phylum Patescibacteriota; class Saccharimonadia; order Saccharimonadales; family Saccharimonadaceae; genus Saccharimonas. Next base: position 89,179 of record CALHWD010000019.1, on the reverse strand, counting down.
TGTAGTCTGTATTAATCAGAAGACTGGTGCTTTTTTGTATCGGTTGTCCGAAATATCATCAACCCACAACGACTAACCCCTCGACTGCAGCATTGCGTTAATGAGTTAAATAATAACTAATGTGTGAAGCTCTACCCCACCAGGATTTACCAAAGCAGCCTGAAAACGACCTACTGCTTTGAAACACTTCCGCAAAAAACGACACGGAAGCTTAGCCGGACGACCAGTCAATACCCAAAAGTATTGGGCGTCTCGCGATAGATGTAGCTTCAAACTACAAGGTAATGGCTAGGCTCTCATCATTTTGTGGGAATATTAAGGAATTAGTCAGTCTAAAAATAAAGAGGGTTGTGAGCGCCTACTCCGTTTTGTTGATCCAACTATACCATCACATAAAACAGCCATAAATACTCTAGCCCTTATCTTTGATCATTACTTTCCTGTTTGATCTCACAAGAATTATACCAACGATACCAATAAGCAACAGTACTGTACCGCTAACGTAATCAGAATATACTTCAGGCCATGGCCGAACTATCGAGTATGGTATTAGTTTTCGAGTCACAATAGGCTCGAGAATTGCCCCGATCGGCAAGATAAACCAGAATATACGCGATGACTTTTTTGGCAAAGCTGCAATCCAGCCGCATACCCCTAGTGGTGCACATAGTACAAGAGCAGCAATGAACCAAAATGAATTCGTCATGAATATTGTGGAGCCATACACCCCAATAAGATAGCCAATACCGTAATGGAGTAGCAGTGTGAGTTCTGCAATAGCAGCGCCACTGATCGCCGCTTTTACCAAGCCTTGAGATCTCCACCCTGCCAAGAATGGCAACGCCGCCCAGACGACACCTGCATTAACTAACTTACTAAATATCTTGCGGATACAAGAGTATAGCTGCAACTACCCTTCCATTTCTTGGGGAAAGTAGATATTGCTGACAAGCGATAGTATCGCTAATGCAAGGGATAGGAGAATGACAGTCAGGTATTTATGGCGAAATGTATGCATGATCTGATCATAGGGAATTATTGAGTTGCCGTCAATCTGCATTATCAACACGACGTCTAACAAATATCAGATGCGTACTCACTGACTATCGCGCGAACCTCTGTAGGAACACCCGGAAGACACAGAACAGACATCGTATCATCTACATCAATAACGACCGCTGGTGCAGCACCAACCGGATTATAGATTGGCACTGCCCCGATGGGCAGCAAAGCCATCTTTTTGCGAGCATTCCTTGCTGATGCAGACACATCACGATCAACTATTCCTTGTGACTCCAGGTCACAATATCGTTTCTGGACATACTCGATTGCAGTTTGATTAATCTCGAGCGGCAACTCGAGGGCGCGAGCAACTGACTCAACAGTTCGGTCATCAATCGTCGGGCCAAGACCTCCGATGATAAAGATCAAGTCTGGCTCCATACGCATGCAATATGCCAACGCGTCTTTTATTGCAACTGGGTCATCGTGTACCGTAACTACCGTCGTAACCAGCGCACCGCGACCAGCAATTTGTGTACAAAGCCAGTGAGAATTAGTATCGAGCGTACTTCCGTTAAGCACCTCATCGCCTATTGTGATGATAGCTCCTCGCCTGCGAGGCATATGTACACCTCCTCTTTTCTATTACATTAAATGGCTAACTGCTGTGTCGTATTTTTGAGTATCACTAAATCGGAAATACTCTAATCATTCATTGAACTCTGATGGCATGCACAGGTAACCCTGTCACTCAAATTATTGATTATCTGTCGATCTGCACCACCCATCACCTCTTGCATTCAGCACCACCCATCATTATCGGGAGCATAATCACCCATTGTTAATTCATTAATCAGGCTGCACATCATGCATTGCACCATCTTCATTCGAAGCTGTGGGAGGTACTTGAGCTTGTTCCTCCGCTTTTGCTGTTTGCTGTTCGGCAGCAATTTGTGCTCGCACTTGGCGTTCAATCTCGTGCCGAAGCTGCTGCTCATTCTGTACTCGTGTATTTGGTTGTGCAGGTTGGAGGTAGCGCTGTACCTTCTCTAGATGTACCAAAATAGGCGTTACTATTAAACCAAATACAGTGAGTATACCAAAAACTACCAAAAAACGTAGCGTACTTGACGTATCTCGCGCATTAAACCATACTATACTCAAGCATGCCATACTTAAAAGACTAGCGCAAGTAACCGTCATCATTTTCATTCCTATAATAAAAGAGTTCTTGTTGGCGTATGACAAAGTCTTTACGCTAAGTGTAATGAGCAGTGCAATAATTAATGCTGTGAGCGTAAGCTTCGTCGTAATCGAGAGGAAGTCGCTGCATATTCGTGACTGAACATGACCTTCGTAGTCATAGCTGCTATAGTCGCTATAATGTCTATTATATCGACTCCCCGTACTGACAGAGGGACGACAAAAACTAAGAAACCGATAGAGATTCCACTGGATAACAAACATACCAGTAAACCACTGAGCATTGAGGATGATCGACATAATGGATAGAATTTTTATAACTATTCGGTTATCCGTAAGTCGCGATATGTTGCTCATAGCAATTAATGATGCGATTGCGGCGCAAAACGTCGTGAATAGGATTCGCCAATCTACTTCTTGTGATAATACTGCAAGAATCCCGAGAAGTGCGCACAATGTTAGCAATCCAATTGATAGATAGAGCAGGACACTTCGCAGTTGCGTTAGAGAATAGGATTGTTTTATGGCACTATCATACACCATTTGCCATCTATGTCAACTCACTTTAGTTATTTAATACATCACCCCAGCCGGCAACGTCGCTGGCACCGCTGGTGACGCATCCTCAATCGACGCGCATGGGTATGAGCAGTAGTCAACCGACAGGAATCCAGCTGATCGGTAATTGCCACTGGCCTTCGCTCCGCCAAATGGTGCCGCAGTCGTTGCGCCAGTCAGTGGCTGGTTCCAGTTAATAATGCCTGCCTTTGTTTGCTGGTAGAATGCTTCGTATTGTGCACGCTCGCGAGTGACAATGCCAGCAGCAAGACCAAACTGTGTTGCGTTTGCTTGGGTAATTGCTTCGGCCAGGGTCTGCACTGTCGACACCTGGAGGAGCGGCCCGAAGATTTCTTCGTCTGGCAATGACACACCAGTGACATCGATCAACCCAGGACTGACAAAGTTGTCACCAAGCGTCGGGATTGGTTCGGCCGGAACGAGAACCTGTGCGCCAGCTGAGACGGCAGCATGGTACTTATCAAAGAAATGACGAACCGCCCCATAGTCAACCAACGGACCCATGAAAGGCGTTGGACTGGTATCAAACTGATCGCCAACGACAATACTCGCAACCGCTTGCCGAAGTGCAGGAATAAATTCGTCTGCAATCGCTCTATTGACGATAAGCCGCCGCGCCGATGAGCAGCGTTGGCCGCTTGAAATATAACCAGACTGCACCGCAATGTGCACCGCGAGGCGTACATCATCATAGTCCCAGATGACAAGTGGGCTATTGCCACCCATTTCGAGGGCGCAGATCTTGTCTGGTGCACCAGCAAGCTGCTTTTCGATCGATACGCCAGCCGCTCGACTACCGATGAAAAGGACGCCATTTACCTGAGGGTGTGCAATGAGCTTTTGCGCTACATCGCCATCGCCATGAATAACCTGAAGCACCCCATCTGGCAGTCCAGCCTGCTGCCAGAGTTGCGCATAGTACTCACCAGCATACGGTACTTTCTCGCTCGGTTTGAAAATCACAGTATTGCCAGCAAGAAGAGCAGGCATGACATGGCTATTTGGCATGCTCATTGGGAAGTTGTATGGCCCCAGCACCGCCATAACACCATGAGGCCGATAACGCGTCACCGACTGGCGTCCATTGACTTGTTTCGTCACTGTCTGAGCCCGTTGATCATAGGCGTCGAAGACCGCCTGTACTTTATTACCAAGTGACTTGACTTCAGTGCGCGCTTCCCAGAGTGGCTTGCCATTATCCTGTGAAATAATGCGTGCAGCATCCTCGCTCTGTGTCGTCACTTGATCGGCAAAGGCGCGGATTATATCTTTGCGTGCATCAAGCGGTGTCGTCTCCCATGTGTGCTGTGCGCGTGTTGCGACAGAAACAGCCCGTGCGATTGTAGCGTCATCCGCAAGACTTCCAGACCAGATTGGTTCGTTGGTGGCAGGGTTACGGGATATTATGCGTTGATCGACACTCATGTTCATTAACCTCTTTCTTCCTCTATTTTATTGAGGCACGACAAAGAAATCAATTGCGACAAATAGCAAATGTACTTCCTCCGCAAGGTTTTATCGCCAATCTACCGTATATTCATTGCGTAGCATTGCAGTGATGGTGCGAGCTTGCAAAGTGGTTTTTGTCCCAGGATTAAGAATGCCGTGAGGGTCGAAGAGCTGTTTGATTTGCTGGTAGAGAGCTGTAAGATCTGGGTTTTGCGCGGCGCGCACAAAACGAGTTTTGAGCCGACCCTCACCACCGCTCATCACCAAATGGCCATCATATAGCGCAAGCAGCTTGGCGAGCTCATCATAGAGCTTGAAGATTTTTTGCTTATCGCTCACTTTACGCAGCGAGAGACGTGGATAAACACCATAAAGATTCAAGCTAGGATGGCCAGCGAGAGGTAGCGGTAACTGCAGTGCGCGCGCCAGTGGTGCTAAAGCTCGTATAAACTCTTCAAAGCGCTGTGGTGGCACATAAAATCCCTCGAATAAGCGCGGTGCCCCGACATGTGCGGCATCGGGCCAGCGATAGTTATCAAGCGCAGTAAACCCCACCGCAATATCATCGTCATCATTATCCTCTGCGATTGAAACGGTAGTATCGCCCACTAATTGCAGTTGCTCAAGCTTAGCCTGCTTGCGAGCACGCGTCCGGTTATTAAAATCATCAAGCGTCACGAGCAAAACTGCCTGTGGCGTAAACTGCTGGGCAGCCGCTTCGTAAAAAGCATATTTTTTGCCATCACGGCGGAGTTGCTCAAAAATCGCTGCATCAATATATTCAAGTCGAGCAGGCTGCAAAGCATCAATCGTGTCAATCGCTGCTCGTGCATCCTCTCCACTACGAAACACTAAAGCCCCCATTGTCTGCCGAAAGCTAAAAAACTCCGTCTTAAGAATTAGCTCATCAATAATACCGAGTGTCCCCTCGCTTCCAATTAACAACGGTCCCAGGTCAAACGTCCCGTCCGGTTGCTTAACCCGCGCAATACCACTGTAACCAGAAGCGTCATTGGGATCAATCTGCTCGATCAACGATGCATTATCAGCGATAATCGCGTCGACACCACGATAGATATCACCTTCAAGCCCAGGCAAATCCTTGCGTCGACTTAGCTCGCGCCGCGAGAGACGCTCTGTCTGCATAACGTCGCCGTTGGCAAGCACAACTTCAAGCTGATCGATTGCCTCAGCAAAGTCAGTCGTACGACTCAGTGTTGTTCCACGAACACCTGCTGCCAAAACACCACCAACTGTGCCCCGTTGGCTAGCTAGTGGCCCAACACCAGCACCCTGCATACTCAGTGCTACAGTCAGGTTATGTGCCAGCACACCTGGCTGGACACGAACTCGCTGCGATTTGCCATCATATTCAAAGATCGTGTCGAGAGCTGTCGTATCGAGCAGTATCCCCTGCCCTACAGCACCGCCCAGCGCACCACAGCCAGCTCCACGTGTGACGACTGGTATAGTGTGACCTTTTTCGGCCATTTGCCAGGCAAAACGGGTGATCTTGCGAATATCACTCACAACGCGCGGCACTACCACGAGTTCTGGCGTTGCCGCTAGAATACCGGCATCTGCACTGACTGACGCACGCCAATCGGCCCGAGTCGAAACAGACCCGGCAATATGACTGCGTAAATAATTTGCAATTTTACTCACACTTCCCCCGTTAGCTTACTGCTTATACTATAGCACAGGGCAGCGCATTTACACCAGGTGCGGTACAATAAAAATGTGAACGTATCGACACAGCTCTCTCAAATCAAAGGCGTTGGGCCAAAAACAGCTGAGCAACTAGCTCAGGCTGGGCTCTTGACTGTCAATGATCTCGTCATGTTTTTGCCACGCAAGCACGATGATTTTACTGCAGCGAGCTCAATCGCAACACTGACACCAGGCAATGTGACGATCACGGCGCGCTGCGAATCAATCAGCACGCGTACGGTGCGGCGTGGTCTCCGCATTACCACAGCAGTACTGGCAGATAGCTCGGGCAAGCTCAACGCCGTGTGGTTTAACCAGCCGTATCGAGTACAGCAGCTTGCGAGTGGGGATGAATGTTACTTTCGGGGACAATTTGAGTATAAGAATGGCCGCTACCAACTCACCAACCCAAGTGCCGAGCGTGTCAAAGAGCTTGTCCATCATGACACCAACCTGCTGCCCATCTACCACGCAGTACACGGCCTCAAAAGCCAACTGGTGCGCAAACTACTCACTGAGCTACGACCACTGATAACAATGCTGCCCGAGACACTCCCCTCGCACATTGTTGCACACGAAGGCTTAATGAGCCGGAGCGAGGCGCTGCTTGCGATGCATTTCCCTACCACATCAGAGGGTATCGCAAGAGCACGCCAGCGCTTTGCCTTTGAGGAGCTCTTTAGCTTGCTGCTTGCTAGTCAGCTCAATCGCCAGGCGCATGCTCAGCTCCAAGGCTATGTCATACCATTTGAGCAAGCTATCGTGAAGTCATTTGTGAGCGCCCTGCCCTTTACTCTCACGGATGATCAGCGCCGAGCGGCCTGGGATATCCTGCAAGACTTTCAGCGTAGTACACCAATGAATCGCCTCCTCCAAGGTGACGTGGGCAGTGGCAAAACAGTGGTCGCTGGCCTGGCCGCTCGCCAGGCTGCCAGTGCTGGCTACCAAACCGCCTTGATGGCACCGACAGAGATTCTTGCCCGTCAGCACGCCGCCACGCTCGATGCATTACTTACGCCCTTTGGCGTCAAAGTTGGGGTACTGACTGGCAGCGTGACTGGTGCTATGCGTAGTGAGCTTGTGCAGCGAATTGCACGCGGCGAGGTAGATGTCGTAGTAGGAACGCACGCACTCATCCAAGACTCGGTGAATTTTGCACGGCTTGGCTTTGTGGTAATCGACGAGCAGCATCGCTTTGGCGTGACGCAGCGCCAGAAGCTCCTTGATAAATCCGGCCATATGCCTCACCTACTTGCTATGACAGCGACACCGATCCCCCGCAGCCTTGCCCTGACCGTCTATGGCGAGCTTGATATTAGCATTATTAGCCAGCGCCCGGCGGGTCGCCAGCCGATCATCACCAAAATTATTTCTCCCGCCTCGCGCCCAGCCCTATACCAACGCGTCACGAAGGAGCTCGAGGCCGGCAGCCAAGCCTATGTCGTCTGCAGCCTCATCGATGACAACCCGGACAATGACGCGCGCAGTGTTGAAGCAACCGTACGCCATCTCAAGAGCAGCACCTTAGGCCGGTGGCGAATTGGTCTGCTTCACGGCAAGATGAAGCCTGCTGACAAAGAACGAGTGATGCAAGAATTTCACCAGCATGCGTATGATATTCTTGTGAGCACTACAGTAGTAGAAGTTGGTGTTGATGTGCCAAATGCGACAGTGATGATGATCGAGGATGCCGAGCGATTTGGTCTTGCCCAGCTCCACCAGCTGCGTGGCCGAGTGGGACGTGGCACGCGTCAGAGCTACTGCTATCTTTTGCTTAATAGCCACAGCAGGCCGAGCCAGCGTCTGCGCGAGGTGGAGGCTTCTAGCGACGGCTTTCACTTAGCAGAAGTCGACATGCAGCTCCGCGGCCCGGGCGAAATTTACGGCAAAGCTCAGCATGGCGCGCTCAATCTGCGCATTGCGAGTCTAGCTGACAGCAAGGCAATCGCCCGAGCCCAAAAAGCAGCGCAAGCCTTTATCGCGAGTGGTGATTCACTCGAACACTACCCGGAGCTCCAGGCAGCCGTGCAACGCAATCAACGACTCACGACACTCAATTAAGCTAAGGTAATCTTAATTATTTATAATTCTACCTTTTTCATTCTCTCCGTTCTCGCCCATTTAGGGGCGGGAATGTCATTTTAGAGTATTTCGCTCACATTCCAAACCTTCTCCTTATAGTAAATTTTCATCATTTCATCTAATGAAGTGCAGCTACTGTTTGTTACATGAGGTCATCAAATCTATATAGTGTGAAGAATACTAGGTATACGTAGTATTTTCGGAGAAGAAACACAAGAGCGGGTAGACAAGCAAAATCAATCAGACCTCTCCTGCTCGCATAGCATCAGCTCGCTACACCCCACTGGGTAGCATGAAATACCATCAAAATAATGAAACGTGGATAATCTCAACAAAACACATCCATAGTAACGATTCAGCCACGCCAAAATCTGCTATACTATATGAGATATGTACAGTGGAACAACCTTTCGAGACCAGTCGGGGCACTTGGTTGGTGTTCATCAGCGAATCGACCAGCTCGCACGGCGCGACCTTGGCCAGATGTGCAGCCACCATGTCGCCATTCTCCACTTCCCGAGCTCGCGCGACATTCTCCATTTCGAGGGCAATAATGGCCCCGACGGTATCAAACGCAAAAGCCCCAGCGTCGATGAACCCTGGCACTACATCGACCCTACCAAGCCAGACGACCGCGACCTCGTCGTTATGATTCTCGATCATCATTACAATCTTGTTCAAGCACTACGCCAAAACAACACAGTGCGTGCCGCCTTTGAGGCAGCGTGGATGTCGCACGCTATCGTCGATGGCCTCACGCCGGCTCATCACTATCCACTAAGTGATAAAATCGAGGAACTCTGGGGTCGCCCCAAAGAGGAGCGCCTTACCGTCTTAGATAAGAACTTCATTCACGGGACGACGGGGCTCGATACCATCAACAAAAACTGGGAATACTGGGGGGCGAAAGGCGTCTTTGCAACGCATATTCTCTTCGAGCTTGGCGTGGCCGCCTCGATGCGTACTGCCCGTTTTGCAGACACCTGCCCATCGCCCGAGTGGGTAGCTGAGGCAGAGCAACTCGGTCTGGAGACAGTCTTTTTGCGAGCAGTGCAGCGAGTGTATGCACTTGATATGTATCACACGTTTTGGCGTAATGGTTGGACGACGGGCTTAGCCTTGCAGACGCGCAATGAACTCATCCCAGAGATTATTCGCACTGTTACCTTCGCGTGGTACAGTGCACTATGTGAGGCTTATCCATTATGAAAGTCCGAGTAATTGCGGGACGCTATGGCGGGCGTTGGCTCGATGCACCAGATAATCGCCGTACCCATCCAATGGGCGAGCGAGTGCGTAATGCGCTGTTTAATTCGCTTGGCGATGCAGTGCAGGATGCTCGCGTCCTCGATGTCTTTGCTGGCACTGGTGCCGTTGGTCTAGAGGCGTTGAGCCGTGGAGCTCGCCAGGCAGTGTTTGTCGAGCGTGACCGCCTCGCCTTCATCATCCTCTGTAGGAATATCGCAGCGATTGGTGCTGATTCATCTGCTACTGCAATCAAGGCTGGCGTCGGCCCATGGCTTGGTACTTACCATGATAGAGCCTTCGATATCATCTTTGCCGACCCACCCTACCACGATCTCCAGCTTACAACAGTTAGCCGACTTTTTACCCTTCTCAAACCAGGCGGATTTATGGTATTATCACATACAGGAATAGGTGAGGGGCCAAAATTAGCAAACGACATTGTTGTGGTGGACAATCGTAGTTATGGAAACGCACACCTCACCTTTTTCCGCCGAGCTGATGGACGCAGCTAAGGTTGCAGATACACCAGCTCATTTGGTATAATAACCTTGCTATGCGGATGTGGTGGAATTGGTAGACACGCATGCCTTAGGAGCATGTGCCCTCGTGGCGTGAAGGTTCAAATCCTTTCATCCGCACCAGCTATTTGTAAATTTAATGCCGTTTTGCGGCACTTTTTTATAATTTGGAGCATGGCGCTTTCTTTTTTTGCATCCTCCCTCAAGAATTCTATAGAAGTGTTCTATTTCTCAAATATAATTTTACACCAAGAATAAAACCTATGAGCGTAATAAATGCTTGATAGTCCCAACAGACGAAACAAGCAAGATAATAATAAACTTATTTGATATATTAGAAGGAGAAGTAATGAGTCAACAGTTAGAACGAGAGCGCACATTCCTCGCAAAAGAGCTGCCGCAAGAAATCAAAGCAACCGAGCCGACTCGCATTGTTGATATTTATATCCCAGACACGCCAGCGCATTCTCACCTTCGGCTCAGACAAAACGGCAAAACATATGAAATCACCAAGAAGACCTCCGTTGCAGCAGGTGATGCGTCCGAGCACATTGAGCAAACCATCCCTTTGACAGAGGAAGAATTCGCAGCACTCTCACATTGCAGCGCAAAGCGCGTTGCAAAGGACCGCTACCGCGTCGTGATCGATGGCACACTCGCCGAAATTGATATATTTATTGAGGATCTGGCTGGGCTTGTGTTGATAGATTTTGAGTTTGACACAGAAGACGAAAAGGACAACTTTATCCCACCGAGCATCGCCCTTGCCGACGTTACACAGGAGAACTTCATTGCTGGAGGTCTGCTCGCCGGCAAGACATATGACACCATTGCACCAGAGCTTGCGCGGTTTTGTTATAAAAAGCTTAATAGAGAGTAGTCCTTAGTTTATTCGGCACTCACTATAAAAATACGCACCCAGTAGGGTGAGTATTTTTATATACTGCAAGTTTTCGCTCTTTTGGTCAGTGTATGAAAGTAAAGGTTTTTATTCCGTTACGCCCAAAACCCCATCTAGAGCATAGGCGGTTGTTTCCCAGCCATTGACGGCAATGCTGTCGATACCCATCGCGCGGACTGGGTAGTCGTTGCCTCCTTCTTCGATCTTATCACCAAAGAAGAGGACTTCGCTTTTTTCTAGCCCATTAGCTTCAAGCAGCTTCTTCATGCCATAGGCTTTGTCGATGCCAGGGCGAGTAATATCGGTGCTAGTGGTGCCACCAATGCGCACTTCGAGGCCAGGCAGTTGTGCCGCCACTTTGTCGCGGTAGACTGGCCGAACATCCTTATATTTCTCTGCCCAGGCGTATTTCTCCTCCGGAGTGGCCTGCTGGCCTAAGGCAGATATAGTGATCTGGCTCTGGCGATCCTCGATAATCTCACCCGCTGGGTGTTCACACCAGATCCCCATCTCTCGTGCGGTCGACTCAAGCACGCTCACGATTTGCGCCTTTTGCTCGTCCGTCAGATCCTCGGCATATTGCAGTTGCCACTCGTCTGCGTGCGGGTCGAAGCGATAATAGCGCGTACCACACGTCGGCATAGCGTGAAACTTGCCCAGCAGCTCGGGCGACACATCAAGGCGGCTAGTCACCTGCTTTTGGATCTGCTTGAAGTCTCCACCAGTGATGACACACACATCATACTTCTCCAGTAAGCGCCCCAGCAGAGCCGCCATCCGGTCGCTCACGGGCGACTTCGTTACTGCCAAAGTATCGTCTAGATCAAATGCAATCAATTTTTTCATGACAAATTCTCCTCTTGTAGCTAATTAATGTGCCATTATCATACCATAAAATATGGCAAATACATAATCGAATAATCGGTCGCTACCATTCTACCAAGCGCAAGCCATCGGCAACATCCATCTATCGTACAAGCACGAAGCTATTCTTACCCTTCTTGATCAAGCTTGGACTCGTCGCTGGTTGATCACTGGTGATTTTTGCACCATCAAGGCTAATGGCATTGTTTTTGATGAGGCGGCGTGCTTCGCCATTGCTAGCGCAGACCTCAGCCTCCACCAGAGCGGTTACTACTGATTGAGGTGAGACGGTTGGGATCTCGTCAGCCAGCGCGTCAAGATCTTCCTCGCGCAGTGTCGATAGGTCATTGTCGCCAAAGAGCACACTGGTTACTCGCTCCACGCTCTCGCGGCGCTCATGGCCGTGGACGATATCGGTTACTTCTCGTGCGAGTGTCTTTTGTAGGGTGCGCGCGCCAGGGTTAGCGTGGTGGGTGTTGATCAATGTTTCGATAGTTGCTTGATCAAGCAACGTGTAGATCTTGATCAAGTCTTCGCTCGTCTCGTCATCGCAGTTGAGCCAAAATTGGTAGAATTTGTATGGACTCGTCAGCGCTGGGTCAAGCCAGACTGCACCACCCTCCGACTTGCCGAATTTCACCCCCGTCTGCTTATTAATCACCAGCGGTGCCGTCAAGACATGGGCTTCGCCACCCTCGAGCTTACGAATGAGCGATACACCTGTCACGCTATTACCCCATTGGTCAGCACCAGCCAATTGCAGCGTCGCACCCTTCTCGCGGTACAGGTGCAAGAAGTCATAGCCTTGAATCAATGCATAACTAAATTCACCATAGCTAATACCTGCCCCGCCTTCGCCGATCCGTTGCTGCACAAAATCGCGGTCAAGTAGCTGCGTCATACTGACGTGCTTACCGATCTGGTGCAAAAAATCGACATAATTAACGTGAGCAAACCAATCGGCATTATTGACTACCGCAAAATCCTGGCCACGAAATATCTGTCGAAATTGCGCCGTCAAGCCCTCAACACTACGTGCTACCGTTTCAGCATTGCGGAGATCGCGCTCTTGCTTTTTACCGTCTGGGTCGCCAATCATCCCGGTTGCACCTCCCACAAGCAACAGTGGCGTGTGACCATGATCGATGAAGTGCCGGCATAGCATCATGACAGCCAAGTTGCCAATCGTCATGCTCGGCGCACTAGGGTCAACGCCGATGTAGAAAGTGCGTGGTTCATTGATGTCATTAACATTAGCGAACGTCGTTTGATTGATAAATCCGCGCCAGGTTAATTCTTCTGCTAAGGTCATATATCCTCCACTCTTGCTCTTTCTTATACTCGTGTATTGTTATTTATTTTAGCACGAAATAGGAGTCACGCGGCGGGAAAGACTAGCCCTACCCACCCACATAATGCTATAATGCGAAAGAATATCGTGTGTTAGAGGAATAAGAGATCGTGGTTAAAAATAATTTATCACATCGAGTTAGCGTCTACTCCAATCTTGCAGCCAAGCGCCGCACCAAAAAAGACGCCGAAGCCCGCCGCAAAGCGGAGTACTTGGCAAGCCTACCCAAGCAACCTCTCAAGCGGCTACTCTATCGGATGCATCCACGCCGAGTGGCACAATTTTTATTTAGCAAACGTGGTGCTTATGCCATCCTCAAGGTAGTTGGCGGCTTCTTCCTCGTGCTCGCCCTCATTATTGCTGGGCTCTTCACCTATTACCGCAAAGATCTCGATGCAATTCGCCCAGGCGAGATAGACAAGCGCGTCCAGACCACCGTTACCAAATACCTTGATCGTAGTGGCCAACTCCTCTGGGAAGACAAAGGTAGCGGCGACTACAAGCTTGTGGTTGACGGTGACCAGATTAGCGATTACGTCAAGAAGGCAACAATCGCTGTGGAAGACCGCGATTTTTACAACCACCATGGTATCAGTCTAGCTGGTATTTCTCGCGCATTCCTGAGTAACTCGCAGGGTAATGCTGTGCAGGGTGGCTCAACACTGACGCAGCAGCTTGTTAAGCAAGCCTTCTTCGAGAAGAGTGAAATCGAAAAACGCGGCCTCGATGGCGTGCCACGCAAAATCAAAGAGGTTATTCTCTCGATTGAGGTTGAGCGTATGTACAACAAAGATCAAATCCTTAACCTCTACCTCAACGAAGCATCGTATGGTGGCCGCCGCAATGGTGTTGAATCGGCCGCGCGTACCTACTTCCAAAAAGCAGCCAAAGACCTAACGCTAGCCGAATCAGCGCTGCTAGCTGCCATCCCTAACAGTCCGGGACTCTACAATCCTTACAACACTGCTGGTAATACTGCTCTTATTGCACGCCAGCACAAGGTGCTCGACAACATGGTAGATATGAATTACATTACTAAAGCACAAGCAGCAGAAGCTAAAAAAGTAGCTGTTCTCGATACCGTTAAACCCTTGGCCGATCAATTAGCCGATATCAAAGCACCGCACTTCGTCCTGATGGTGCGCGACCAGCTCGAAAAAGAACTGGGTAAGTCAACAGTCGGCAAAGGCGGTCTCACCGTTACAACCACGCTTGACTCGACACTCCAAGGTAAGCTTGAGGGCCGAATGGAGAGTATGTTTAATGGCAAACTCACGAACTCCAACTGCGGCAACACCAACTGCGCGACCTACGCTGGCTTTACCAACGGCGCAGCCGCTATCGAAGATAATAAATCTGGTCAGATCATAGCACTGGTCGGGAGCCGTGGCTTTAACCACGCTGGTTACGGGCAAGACAATGCCGCTACCGCCTTTATCCAGCCTGGTTCGTCCATCAAGCCACTAGTCTATGCCCAGCTCTTCCAAAACAAGGGTAATGGCAAGACCAACTACGGGAGTGGCTCTGTCCTCTCCGACTCAAAGATCAGCTTTGGTAGTTGGACACCACAAAACGCCGATGGTAAGTTCCAAAACAACATTAACCTCCGCCAAGCTCTCGCTCGCTCACGCAATATCCCCGCCATCAAGGCCATGCAAGAGAACGAGCGTAACAAACGCGGCAGTACCTGGCAGACCATTCGCGATATGGGCGACAGCGCTTACTGTACTCAAGGTGCGGACTCCCAAGCTGGTTTATCGAGTGCCATCGGGAGCTGCGGTACACGCCTCGTCGACCACGTCAATGCCATCGCATCTTTGGCGCGGATGGGTACCTACACCCCACAATCAACTGTTCTCAAAGTAACCAACAGTACTGGTCAAGTCCTTAAGCAGTACACGGCCTCTACAAAGCAGGTGATCGACCAGCAAGCCGCCTACATCGTCAACGATATCCTCGGTGACTCCAGTGCGCGAGCCAACCTTGGTGGTGGGCAAGACTACATGCCACAAATGAATCGCCTCAAGGCGAAGACTGCTGTCAAGACCGGTACATCAAACTCTGAGATCAACGGCAAGGTGGTAGCAAAGGATATTTGGACAGTCGGCTACACACCGACACTATCGATGGCGGTTTGGCTGGGCAACTCTGACACGTCACCACTACGCAACGGTAATTCACTTATCCCCGCTATGCTGCTCGACTACACTATGGCCGATGCCACGCAATACTACGTTAGCCAAAACAAAGCTTCGTACAGTGATTGGTTCTCTGCACCTAGTGGCATCCAGCGAATCAACAATGAAGTCTACCCATCGTATTACAATAAGAACTCCAACCGCAGTAGCAACACAATGTCATTCGATCGGGTATCTAAGAAAAAGGCCACAAGCTGCACACCAGAGTCAGCCCGCGTTGACATCCCTGTCACTCGGTCAAAGGACTCGTCAGGTAAAGAGACTGTCTCAGCTCAAGATGGCTATGATGCGACCAGTAATGACGATACTCATCACTGTACCGACTCCAAACCAAGTGTTTCCGTCGCCGTAAGCTCGAGTGGGCAATCGGCGACGGTATACTACCGGCAGGGTAGTCACCCACTCCAACAGTTGGAGGTGAAGGTAGGTGACCAGCTCGTTGGTACGCGCCACGTCAGTAGCGATGGCGACACCAACGTCTCTATCCCCTCCTCTGCTGGCAAAAATTTCACTGTGACTGCCACACTGACAGACAGCGTATACTACAGTGACAAAAACACCGCTCACGGTCAACGAACGAGCTAGTGTGCTTTCTCGAAGCAATCATTTACCCCTGGGCTATATGCGCAGGTTTTTTATGATAGAGAACTTTGTTATTTTCCTAAGAATTGCACTGCCTCTATTCGAGTACTTGCGCCCTTTTGGCTGCATTGCTTAGGAACTAGCGGCTATGCGGCAAACAATAAAGACTCCACTACCCTCACCAACTGCCGATGCAGCTCCGGCGCTCCCGCCAGCCAGGTAAAGTTCTCGTGAGAGCGGTTCAGGGCGTTGTGGTAATCCATGGGGTTACCAGCAATATCAGTATAGACACCTCCTGCTTCCTCAATGATGATCTGCTGCGCGACGTTGTCCCAGATCTTGCTCGTTTGGTTGGCGCAGGCACCATAGGCACCCTTCGCAACCATTGCTTGGTCGACGACACTATTAGACGAGCGGAGATTACGGATCGAGAGGATGATGGCACCAAGCAGCTCAGCCTCGCGCTTTGTCCGGGCTGGATCCTCAGGGTGACCGTCAATACCATACGCGACGAGACTATTGGCAAGGTCGGTTTCACGTGAGACATGGATCTTCTGGCCATTACACCAGGCACCTACACCCTTAGTCGCAACGTAAAGTTCGCCAAAGGCAGGCAGGGCTATTCCACCAGCCACTGGTGTGTCGTGATCAAGCAACCCCAGCATAATGCCATACTGTGGTAGCCCCACCGCAAAGTTGCTCGTCCCATCGATCGGGTCAACCACCCAGGTGCAGTGCGACCCGTTATCGACACAGCCCAATTCCTCATCGATAATATTATGATCAGGATATGCTGTGCGGATTGCATCCGTCAGGAAATGGCCGATCTCCAGGTCTGTCTCTGTCAGGACTTGATTGCGATCTCCCGCCTTGACCGAGTGAGAGAGGTTGCCAAAGTTCGCGACTGCAATCTTCGCGGCGGCGGTGAGGGTGGTAGTGAGAAAGTCTCGATAGGTATGCATAATTGCTTCCCCTTTCATGGCATTACTACTATCAGTATAACACCCTGAGAATCCCGTATCAAAAATCAAACAATACCTTTTTGCTACCTGCTAGCTTTGTAATAATCCCTCCTGAGACAGTCTAATCTTCAAGCCATGGTGCTCGCGCATGAATTGGAACGACTTCTGGCCTCGTCATGATACGCTTATCGATATACGCCTTCAGCTCTGGGTCGCTATCTGGATGAATCGGCTCTTTGCTAAATCTTTCAAATAGACGAGTAGCTTCATCGCTATATCCACCCGTCTGCAATACACCGCGCCCCAACTTCACAGCCCGAGCTACTACGCGCGTCAACTTCTTCTCTCCTGTGCTTGAGCAAGAATCACTCGATGCAGGCGATTCGTACTTTGTTATCCTAGCCATAATAACCATATTATATACTAGAGAGTTACATGTATCAAGCACTAAATCTAAGAACACTTCAACCTTAATCCGTCTGCTTTTTTACCAAATCAAGCAGCGCTGCTTCGTGGTCAACACGGCGACGTGATGGCGAGCGAGCGGTTCGTTTCTTGGAGGTAGCTTGCGTGGGTGCCTGTGAGATACTGCTCGCCGTTGATTGCTTGGTATATCTGGATTGAGGGGATGAAGCAGCCTGCGGAGACTTCGGAGCTGTAGCGGCTCGTGCGCGAGAGGTACGCTTGGCTAGCTGCTTTGGTTGTGGTTGCTCTGCTGGCTTTGTTTTCTCATGAGCCACACGCGCCGTTCGCTGGGGCTGGCTTGAGGCCGGCTGGTCATTTTTCTTATCTGTTTTTTCTGCTGGAACTGTGGTAGCACGGGTTCGCGCTGGTTGGCGAGAGCGCAAAGTCTTTGCTGGTTTGGGCTGAGTAGATGGTTGAGTAGCCGACTCTTCTTGCGCTACTACTTTTCCTGATGATGCTTCAGCTGAGCGCGCTTTGGCTGGCTGAACTACTGGCTTTTTGACGAGCTTGGCAAAGATCATCTTACCTGCAGCGGTCTGAAGGTTTCGAATAATCTTCACTTCACAGGTGCAGCCCAACTGGCTGCTGGCTTGCTCCACGACCACCATCGTGCCATCAGGTAAGTGCCCCACCGCCTGATGAGCGTCCTGTCCCTTCTGAAGGAGCGCCAGCGTCAGGTGCTCACCTGGTAAATGTGCCATCCGGATGCTTTGCGCCAGCTCATTCATGTTGAGCACGCCAATCCCTTCCACGGCGGCAACTTTGTTGAGATTATAATCAATCGTGAGCAGCCACGCGCCATGCTGCTTAGCTAGGCTCAGCAATCGCTCGTCAACTCCCTCGCGTGCTTTGCTGCCATCCTGCAAGAGCTCTACCTCAACTTCATCCATTGCCTGCAATTCCGTCACGACATCAAGGCCATAACGAGCGCGAGCTCGCTTGTCGCTGTCGGCATGATCTGCCAAAAATTGCAGCTCGCCCACCACACTACGGGGGATCACCAGCGTGTCACCAATAAATCCTGTTTTGGCAACGGCTGTGATGCGGCCATCCATCAGCACCGACGTATCGACTAGCAGTGCTCGCCCCTTCGTCTTGAGCGTGTTACGCGGCAACCGAGCCAGAAGATAACTGACTTCGCCAAGGATAATAAGTGTGATGATAAGCAACACAATAGTAGATAATTGCATGTTGTTCCTTTTGTTATGTTTTTAGATAGGTAATGAGCGCGTTGCGGATATCGCGCACATCATGAACAAAGGGCGTCTTAAGGCCAGAATGCGGAGCAATTGCTTTAGTGAAACCGATTTTTTGCGCCTCAGCAATGCGCCGCTCAGCCGCTTGGGCACTGCGCACTTCACCGCCAAGGCCCACTTCGCCAAACACTACTACGCCATCATCAAGGCGTCGGCCAGCAGCAGCACTAGCAATTGCCATGACGACGGCTAAGTCGGCCGCCCGATCAGCCAGTTTGAGTCCACCGACAACGTTGATGTAGATATCTTTATCGGATAATTGCAATTTGGTGCGCCGCTCGAGGACAGCGATCAAAAGGTTGAGTCGGTTGAGGTCAAATCCGCTGGCTGTCCTCTTAGGATACCCGAAATGGGTTGGATTGACAAGTGCTTGGATCTCGACAAGGATAGGGCGGTTACCCTCGAGGGTAGCCAGCACTACTGAACCATCAGCATTTTGGCGCTCGGCAAGTAGCGCTGCCGAGGGGTTCTCTACCACTGTCAGGCCACGCTCACCCATAGCAAAAATCGCCGCTTCATTCGTGCTACCATAGCGGTTCTTGATGGCCCGCACTACCTTAAAGCCGCCGTAGCGATCGCCCTCAAACTGCAGCACCACATCCACGAGATGCTCAAGTACCTTGGGTCCCGCGATCGACCCTTCCTTCGTCACATGGCCCACCAGCACTACCGCCGTCCCTGATTGCTTGGCCGCTTGAATGATAACGTTGCTGGCGTTAGTAATTTGGCTTACAGTGCCTGGTGCACTGGTGATCTCAGCCAGGCTCAGCGTCTGAATCGAATCGACAATTACCAGCTGGTATTGGCCGGTACGGATGGTAGCCGCAATATCATCAGCACTCGTGCTCGCTGCAAACGATAATGCCTCGTGCTGGTCGGCACCCAGTCGCGTGGCTCGCAGCGCTACCTGCCCAGCCGACTCCTCACCACTGATATAGAGCACCGCTTGCTGCTGCGCAACCGCATGCGCGACCTGGAGCAAGAGAGTGCTCTTGCCCATACCCGGTTGCCCCGCCAGAAGCAGCACACCACCAGGCAAAATACCACCACCCAGCACTGTATCAAGATCGGCAATGCCCGTTGCAAGCCGAGCTGCTGGCTCATCCTGGCTTGCAGCAGTGATTGGCCGCGGCTGTAGCAACGTACCTTGGCCAGCGCTACGTGCCACAGCCGATTTGCCCACCGGGGCTGGCGCTTGCTCAACGAGGCTATTCCACTGGCCGCATTGTTCACACTTACCGGTCCATTTTGGTGAGCGCGCACCACACTGCTGACAAACAAACACCGTGCGAGCTCGTGCCATTACACTTGCTCCTTAGGTTGCTCAATGCCATTAATGCTTTGGTTCAGCTCATTAGCGCGTACTGACAAGGCATTGAGCCGAGTGATCTTCGCATTATATATCTCAACGCGCTGATTAATCGCGAGCCGTTGTGCCTCAAGCGCTCGCTGACGCGCTAAGAGCTTCTTACGTGCTGCCTGGAATGATGCATCATCGCGAAAGCCGCCATTTTGAGCTCTCGCATTAAACACCTTAATATCAGCCGACAGCTGCTCAGCCATCTCTTTGTACTGTGCTTGATCAGTAGGAAGCTGGGTAGCTTCTTGGTTGATTGCCTTGCTGAGCGCTTTGGCTTCTTGATCGACTTTGTCAAAGACAGCTTGGTAAGCATCACTGCGTGCGACAATCGCCGCACGATTACGAAAATACCGACTATAGTGCTGCTCTAACTCGCTGTTGATTGTACCAATCTGTGTACCAATAATAGAATGAAGCTCATTATTACGCTCGCCTGGTTCGGCCTGGTCATAATACTTCACCATTGAGGCAATGACCGGATTGGTCTTGATCTTGGCGTACTCTGCTTCGATAAGCTTGTCGATCCGCTGTCGCTCGCCCGAACCAAGCCGCTCATATGCGGCATGTAATAACTCGTGTGCTGTCGTGACGGGTTCGGCGTTAGTCAGTTCTTGATTCTGTACATTGTAGACGTAAATCCGGCGCAGGTGGTAGCAACCAAGGATAGCTGCTGTGCGCTCTGTCGATTTGCAGCTTTTGTTAAACTCAGCCTTGTCTTGTAATTGTGGCTGACTCGCATAGAGCAGCTGCCGACCTTTATCGGTCAGCTCAAGCTGATCAATCACCGCTTGCATTGCACTATCGGGCTGGTACCGGCTCGCCACTGCAGCATCGTAGAGCTCCGGGCCATAGGTCAGCCCAGCCCAGGCCATGCCACCGATCATCACCAGACCGACCAGTGTTGAGAGGAGGCGCTTAGGCCTTTTCGCTACGTGCGTCAATCGTCAGCTCCCCTTTTCGTACTCCAACTGTCAAGACCGACCCTTTGGCGTAGTGACGAGCCAGAATTCCCTCTGCAAGGCGATGTTCCAGCTCGTCCTCAATCGTGCGCCGCAGCGGCCGCGCCCCAAAGGTGCGGCTGTAGCCCTGAGCGATCAACCGTCGCTTTGCCGCTGGCAACACCTTAACGGCAAGGCTCTGACGAGCCAAACGCCGATTAAGCTCGGCAATCTGCAAGTCGAATATCTTCCCAACCTCTGGCTTAGTAAGTGGGCGGAAGGTGATGATTGCATCAAACCGATTGATTAGCTCCGGTCGCATGAATCGCTCCAGTGCCTCACGAGTATACGACTCATTGCGTCGCTGCTGCTGTGCTGTATCGTCCTCGTCGGCTAGTTTGGCCTGGAAGCCGAGGCTGCGATTGTGCTGCATTTTATCTGCACCGAGATTGCTAGTAAGGATGATGATTGTGTTGCGGAAGCTCACGACACGACCAGTCGAGTCGGTCAATGTGCCATCCTCAAGGAGCTGCAGCAACATCTGGAAGATATCGGGGTGAGCCTTTTCGATTTCATCAAACAACACCACACTATAGGGTTGACGCCGCACCTTATCTGTCAATTTGCCGCCATCATCGTAGCCTACATAACCAGCAGGCGCACCAACAAGTCGGCTCGCGGTATGCTTCTCGCCAAACTCACTCATATCGATCTTAATCAGCGCGTCGTCTGAACCGAATACCTCACGAGCAAGCACGCGCGCCAGCTCGGTCTTGCCGACACCAGTTGGCCCCATAAAGACAAAGCTACCGATCGGCCGCTGGCTGCTCGCCACGCCACTACGACTTCGCCGGATAGCACGAGCAACTTTGCCAACCGCTTCTTCCTGGCCAATCAGATATTTGCCAAGGTGTTTCTCAAGATTACGCAGGAGCTTCGCCTCACTTGTGCGAACTTTCTCAACCGGGATGTGTGTCATCACAGCAATGGCATGAGCAATATTATCCTCGGTGAGTACCAGTGGAGTTTTGCGACTTTGCTCGCGACGTGCTTGCTCAAGCTGGTCGGTCAACTGGCTAATACGCTGCTTATAGAGAGCAGCGCGCTCATAGTCTTCTGCTGCTACGGCATCTTCCATTTTCTCATTCAGTGCTTTGAGCTCACGGACATACTCGCGCTGCTTGCTTGGCTTATGTCCTTTCTTAACGCGTACCAGAGCTGCTGCTTCATCAATCACATCAATCGCCTTGTCTGGCATAAAGCGATCGGCCACATAGCGGTCGCTCATATACACCGCTGACTCGATCACATCATCACTAATCTTCACCCCGTGATGTTTCTCATAGTAGTTGCGCAGCCCCTTGAGGATTGCCACCGTATCCTTCACACTTGGCTCCTTAACGAGTACTGTCTGAAAGCGACGCTCGAGCGCGCTGTCTTTCTCGATATGCTTGTGATACTCCTCCAGCGTCGTCGCACCGATGAGGTGCAGCTCACCTCGGGCTAGCGCCGGCTTGAGGATATTAGCTGCGTCCATTGCCCCACCCTCTGCTGAGCCAGCCCCTACAAGCATGTGCAATTCATCGATAAAGGCAATGATGTTGCCCTGCTTGGTAATCTCGCGAATCAGTGCTGTTAGCCGCTCCTCGAACTGCCCACGGTACTTAGTACCAGCGACAATCGCCGTCATATCGAGCATAACCACTCGCTTGTCGAGCAAATTATCTGGCACATCCTCGCGGACAATCCGCTGCGCGAGGCCTTCAACGATGGCCGTCTTACCTACCCCTGGCTCACCCAGCAAGACAGGGTTATTCTTGGTGCGACGGCTGAGAATTGTTACAAGGCGTTCGGTCTCGCGTGCTCGCCCTACCACAGTATCAAGCTCACCATCGGCTGCCTTGGCCGTGAGGTCAATGCTATATTTGCTCAGCGCATTGCCACCCCGCGGCGCTGGCCGATACTTCGTATCGGTGCGAGTACTTGTGCCACCGTGACTCTCTTCTTCACGTATATCATCAAAGTGGGCTTCGAGGTTGCGGACGATCGCCTCGGTATCTGCCCCCATTTCGCGTAGCAATACAGTTGCGCGGGCGTTGTTTTGCTTGAGCAAGCTATAGAGAATATGCTCTGTACCGAGCTCATCATGCTCATATTCCTTCGCGATTTCCCACCCCATCCGAAGTGTCAATAGAGCCGTCTCGGACAGACCAGTTGCCCCACCAGTCCGTACCGTAATATTCTTGAGCGGCTGCAGATGAAGTGAATCTTCCGCCCGGCGCAGCGTAATACCAGCATCAGCGAGTACCTTGGTACCGAGGCTGGCACTTTGGCTCAGAATACCAAGCAGTAAGTGCTCGGTACCGATATAGGGGTTGCCATACCCACGGGCAATTGCATCAGCATACTGGACGCTCAGGCGAGCATCATCACTCAAATGGCTAATAAAATCTGCAAAATCATCTTCCATGTCGTCCTCCAAAATCTGTGGCCAAAAAGCCACCCTACTCAGTATACGCTGCTTGTTAGCACTCGTCAAGGTGGAGTGCTAATAACACGCAAAACCCTACTCTATTATGAGTAGGGTTGGCGTGTCGCAGCGCTTTGCAATTTTACGCTTGGTTTTCAATGGCGCTAAAGAGATCATCCTCGATATTCTTGCGTGGCTTGCGCTCAGCTGGCTGGCTTGCTGCTGTCTCGATATCAAGCTCAAAGCCCGTAAGGCGGCTCGCCAGGCGAACATTCTGCCCACTACGGCCAATCGCGATCGACTGCTGGTCCTCTGTCACATATACCTTGGCGTGCTTGTGCTCGCGGTCGATCTCGACCCGCACTACCTCAGCAGGGCTGAGGGCGTTGCGAATGTACGTGTCGGTGTTTTCGTCGTACATAATAATGTCGATCTTTTCTTGGTCGCCAATCTCATTAACAACGGCATTGACCCGTGTGCCATGCCCACCCACGAAAGTACCAACCGGGTCGATCCCTGGCACGGTGCTCAGAACAGCCAGCTTAGTGCGGCGACCTGCTTCGCGGGCGATCCCCTTAATCTCAACTGCCCCTGTCTCGAGCTCTGGTACCTCTTGACGGAAGAGATACTCAATGAAGGCTTCGTTGCCACGACTAAGGATAAGCTGTGGACCACGATTGTCGCGCTCGATGTCCTTGATAAATACTTTAATGCGACTGCCTGGCACATAGCGCTCACCTTGGATCTGTTCGCTTTGCGGCAAGATTCCAGTTGCCTTGCCCAGTTCAACGCGCACGACGCGTGGCTCAACCCGTTGAACAATACCCGTCACAACGGTACCAATCTTGTCTTCGAACTCTGCAAGCACCACCTCGCGCTCAGCTTCGCGCAAGCGCTGCAACACCACCTGCTTGGCAGTCTGGGCTGCCACACGGCCAAAGCTCGTCACATTGTGCGTCTCCTCAACGGTGCCACCCAGCTCGGCATCGGGGTTTGCCACCCGTGCTTCTTCTAGGCTGACCTCTGTCGATGGGAAGTTAACTTCTTCAACGATCTCACGAATGACGAACACCTTTGCTGTACCGTCGTTGAGGTTGAGCTCAGCCCGAACGTTTTGGTCGCGCTCACCATTGTCGCGGCGCCACGCGGCAGCAATTGCTTGCTCGATCACACCTAGGATAGTTTCCTCAGGTAAGTTTTTCTCGTCAGCGATTGTACGCAAAGCCAGTGCGAGCTGCTTGATATTAAGGTCTTCCATATTACATTACTCCTTTCTATGAAAAACTCCGACCTGCCGGCCGGATATCTACCCACCAGTGTAGCGAATAGCGCAAAGGATGTCAAATGGAGTGGCGGAAGTTCTTATTCAACAATCGTCAACACATCACGGAGGTCGGCGATAACCCATCGTGCGTGCCTAGCAGCGGGTGAGTCAGCAAAGGCTACCCCATTGCCTGTCGCGGCAAAGAGTGGTAGGTCGTTCGCCCCATCGCCCACCACTAGGCAGTCGCTCAGCGAGACCTGCTGCTCGGCAGCTAGCTCACGGAGCTGCTGTAGCTTAGCCGCCGCATCGTTATCTGGTGCATCAATCTGGCACATCATGTCTTGATCATCAAAGATAAAATGATTGCTCGCGCGCCAAAGTGCGACGCCAAGCTGCTCTGCTACCATGCCTACCAAGATATCCATCGCACCAGAGTTAATAGCCACACGGTAACCTCGCGCTTGAAGCGCTGCAACAACCATTTGAGCATGTGGCATATAGGTGTACTGGCTGAGGACACGCCGCACCGCCTCTCTGTGGCAGTCGCCCCGCTGCTGGTACCGCTGCAACAGCCAGGCTTGGCCCTCGGCATCGGTTATCTCACCCTGGGCGGCACGTGCTATCAAGGCGGCATCCTCTTCTGGTGTGATGCCCATGGCGAGATTGAGATTGCGCCAGGAGTTATCGCGAATCAAGGTATGGTTGAGATCAAATACAATAAGCTTCGGCTGCATTAGCCAGGCACTCCCTGCCCGGGGCACGTGGCGAGGACTCGCTGCATGGCGGCTTTTTCGCCCGTGGTGACCCAGAGGTGATATTTGCGCTTAACGGCAATCTGCCGGGCAACATACTGGCAGCGAAACGGCTTATGGCTAGGCAGCCACGTGGCAGCATCACCATCGCCCTTTTGCTGGTTGGCCGGGCCATCGACCGCTAGAAGCTCAAGTGGATCATTGGCAAGCTGCTGCCGCTGCTCGCTACTGAGCTGCTGTGCACCGGTTTGCCAAGCGTTACTGAGAGCAACAACATGGTCGATCTGAACCGCAGTGCTCGTGCCACTCCCTCGCTGGAAGGTGATGCGCTTGCCTGTGTATGGGTCGTCGAGCTGGCCACTCGCTACTTTACAGTTACCACTCATCACCGCCTGCTTGAGGTCGCGTGCGAGGATGATATTGCGCGTATCGCAGCCACTCGTCGTTGCCCAGCCCGCGCCAAATTGGCTACGCGCATATCCAGTCTTGGGCGCACGGCCCTTAACGGGCAATGCCTCCAGCGCTACTAGCGCCTCGCCATTACCCTGTGGTGAATGACTTGACTGCGCCAACTGCCACGCTGCATATATCGCGAGCGCAATAATGACAATACCAGCGAGCAAAAACATCGTTATGACGCGGCGACGACGATATTCCATAGTCATATCATAGCATAGGGTCAATTTGTGGTGGTATCACACCTGTTATCAATGAAGTAGCAGGAGGAAGAAAGAATGACACTGAGAAAATAGTTTGAGGATCGAGATCTACCACTCGTCATCTCAATAGCAATATAGCGAGTAGTGCATAATTCCGGTATACTAGTTTTATGCAACAGGTTACTCATCTCATCGACTTTTTTATACCAACTCACTATCAGCTGGCGCTGGATATCGATCGCCAGCAGCGGCACTTTGCAGGGCAAGTGACGATCACTGGCGAGACGACGCAGGCCAATACACCAATTAAGCTCCACGCCAAAGACCTCACGATCACTAGCGCAACGATCGACGGCCAGCCAGCCTCTGTGGAGCATAATGATGACGAAATCTCGCTGCACCTACCAACGCTGAGTGCTGGCACTCATACTATTACTCTCACGTACGAAGCAGCAATTACTGACTCACTTCATGGTCTCTACCCCTGTTATTATCAGCATGACGGCGCGAAGAAGGAATTGCTTATGACGCAGTTCGAGAGTCATCATGCGCGCGAGGTATTCCCTTGTATTGATGAGCCTGCCGCCAAAGCAACCTTCGACATAACCGTTACAACTGAGCCGGGCATCACGGTGCTTGGCAATATGCCCGTCCAGGTGCAGCAGGAAGCAGATGGTCGGCTTATCACTACCTTTACCCAGACGCCGCGCATGAGCACCTACCTGGTGGCGCTCGTGATGGGTGAGTTGCAGCACATCACGGGTCAGACGAAGGATGGTGTAGAGGTGTCCGTCTGGGCTACACCAGCGCAAGCCCCTGCAAGCCTCAATTTCGCCCTTGAGCATGCCATCCGCTCAATTGAGTTCTTCAATGAATACTTCGACACGCCCTACCCCTTACCTAAATCCGATCACGTTGCAGTACCAGATTTTAGCAGCGGTGCAATGGAGAACTGGGGGCTCATCACCTACCGTGAGTCTGCCCTGCTAGCCGATCCAACCACGACGACCATCGCCGATAAGCAATACATTGCCACCGTCATTAGCCACGAGCTCAGCCACCAGTGGTTTGGCAACCTGGTGACGATGAAGTGGTGGGATAACCTCTGGCTTAACGAGAGCTTTGCCAACATGATGGAATATCTGGCGGTCGATGCCATTCACCCCGAGTGGCACGTGTGGACGGATTTTTGCAACCACGAGGGTGCACTGGCCTTTGGCCGTGATGCGATTGATGGCGTGCAACCGGTTCAAACAGCTGTCCATCATCCAGATGAAATTAGTACGCTCTTTGACGGGGCGATTGTCTACGCCAAGGGTGGACGCCTCCTCTACATGCTCATGCATTGGCTGGGCGAAGCCGCCTTTCGTACTGGCCTGCAGGCATACTTTGCTACTCATGCCTATAGTAATGCCGAGGGTGATGACCTATGGCACGCGCTGAGTCAAGCCAGCGGGCGCGATGTTGCTGCACTTATGAACCACTGGATCCGCACTCCTGGCTACCCAGTTGTCACAGCTTCGCACAGCGGCTCGCAGCTAGTACTCGAGCAGCAACGCTTCTTTATTGGCCCACACGCGGCCGATGACACTACCTGGCAGATCCCCCTCCATAGCTCATCACCAGCTATTCCAGCACTGCTCACCACGCAGCGCACGGTAGTAGAGCGCAGTCTGGATGAGCCAGTCCTTCTTAATCACGACAATGTCTCGCACTTCATTACGCAGTATGATGACACACTGTTAGAGCGTTTGCTTGGCCAAGTGCGGCGCGGTGAGCTATCTGTCGTCGATCGCTCACTCTTACTGACCCAACAGCTGTTACTGGCTCGGAGTGGTCGCGTATCGAGCGCCAGCTTACTTACCCTCCTTGACGCTTACCGCAATGAGACAGACGAGCATGTCTGGAGCGTAATGTCGTCAGTGGTTGCCCACCTCAAGCTCTTCGTTGAGCCACACAGCCCTGCCGAGCAAGCACTGCGGCAGTTCGTGGGCCAGCTCGCTCAGCAAAGTTATGACCGCCTTGGCTGGATTGCCCGCGCCGATGAACCCGAGAACGACACCAAGCTGCGCTCAACGATCATCGCGCACATGCTCTACAGCGAGCAGCCTGCGGTGGTTGCCGAAGCGCAGCAGCGCTACGCAGTGGGTGGCCTATTGGCTCTCGATAGCGAGCTGCGCAGCCTGATTGCCAGTAGTGTTGTCCGCCACAGCCAGCAGCCTCAGCTGCTGATTGATGAGCTTCTGGCACACTATCGGGCAACAGCCAGCAGCGACCTACGCCAAGATATCGCCAGCGCCGTGACGAGTACGCGCGACGCCGCAAGTATTCGCAAGCTCCTTGCTCTCATAATGGATACCGAGACAGTCCGCACCCAAGATACCGTCTTTTGGTTTGTTTACTTGCTGCGCAACCGCGATGCACGTGACGCTACGTGGCAATGGCTGCAAGATAATTGGCAGTGGATTGAAGAGCACTTCGGCAGCGACAAGAGCTTTGACTACTTCCCTCGCTATGCCGGCAACATCCTCGCTTCGCGCCAACAGCTGGGCGAGTACCAGCGTTTCTTTGCATCACTGCGCAATGAGCCAGCCCTCACCCGCGTGATTGATATGGGCATTACAGACATCACCGCCCGCGTTGAGCTCATTGAGCGCGATGGCCCGGCGGTTGTGGCAGCACTCACGAAGGTATAGCGAGACGTGAACCGCGCCCTTGCATTTCCCGATACTATTCGCTTTTTGCCAATGCAAGCTAACCTGTCAGAAAAACAATGCGCTCTTGCACTCTATCGAACGAAGCAGTAAGAAGGTGTGATCGCGCAGAAAAATATAGATCTATACACCTTAGGTCGCAAAACCGTCACTACTCAACGGTTTCAATCCGCACCACCCGCGGCGGGCTACCACTAGTAGCAATCGCAATGAGTTGGAGGTTCATAGTGGTGATGTGTTCGTGGTGTGCATAGAACCGCGCGGCATAGTGCATTTGGTTGCGCTTCTTGCGGGTAATCGCTGCGAGGCCATCGCCCGCATAATCATCCGTGCGATGCTTCACCTCAGCAAAGTATAGTGTGTCTCCACGTTTCGAAATAATATCGATCTCACAGTACTTCGTCCGCCAGTTGCGCGCCACAATCTGGTGGCCGTGCTGCTGCAAAGCGGCGGCTGCAGCTGATTCGCCAGCATTGCCGCGTGTGGTTGGTGTATCAGACTGCTGAGTAGTATGCACTTCGTCTGCTGGGCGAGGATCATCGTTGCGGTAGTGCTGGAGCGGTTTGAAGCTGAGCCGATGCAGTGGTGTCACTCCGTGGGTGGCAATCGCCGCTCGGTGCTGCGCTGTGCCATAGCCAGCATGCGCCGCAAAGCCATAGCCGGGGTAGAGCACATCTTGCGCGGCCATATACTGGTCACGCGCCACCTTCGCAATGATTGACGCCGCCGAGACACTTGGCACCAATGCATCTGCCTTGGGTAGCATCGTGACGTACCGCTCTAATGCCGTCCCAGCCAAGAAGTTCACCCTGCCATCGATCACAATCTCCGTGAGCGCAATAGCTTGCTCGCGGCATTGCTGCTGCACAGCCTCTACCGCTCGCCGCGTTGCTAGGCGGAGGGCTTCGCTCATCCCTACATCATCCAGCTCCGCCGCGCTTACCCAGCCAAGCGCATACGCCGCTGCCTGCTCTTGGATGAGTTGAGCAAGGGCTTCGCGGCGTTTTTTCGTCAGTTTCTTGCTGTCGTCCAGCCCATCAATCGCCGCACCACCCAGCACCACTGCGCCAACCACCAGCGGCCCCGCCCATGGCCCGCGCCCAACTTCGTCAATCCCAAGTATCATACTATGATTGTCTCATATTTTATGGCATAGCGCACACTGCCGATCTTCATACTCGTTTAGCTTCGCCACACCAACAGCCACTCCCTCATATTGTCAAGCAACATAGTGATGTATAATATACAACCTTTATCTCTGTTCTTGTTCGTGCTTCTTGCTGATTTATCTATTTTCTGTTGCGAGAGCATAGCTAATCCATTACAATCAAGGCATGCCCTCGGCTTAGCAACTATTACTTCATCATAAGGAGGAGTATGACAAGAACGCTTTGGCACACACTTTTTGCTACCGGAGTGGTTGCATGCGCCATTGCTGGATGCGCTGGCGTCCCCACCGGGTCAGCTGCAGCAGTGCCAGTGCAT
Source organism: uncultured Candidatus Saccharibacteria bacterium (assembly GCA_938036825.1). GTDB lineage: Bacteria > Patescibacteriota > Saccharimonadia > Saccharimonadales > Saccharimonadaceae > Saccharimonas. Next base: position 59,167 of record CALHWD010000019.1, on the reverse strand, counting down.
ACCATACAGCCACACGAGGTGTGCACGCATCAGCACCATACGGGCGCATATACGCTTGGTAAGAGCAACCCATACGGGTGGTCGTGCTACAACCTCACCTACTCGATATCGCTTTTCTCAGGCTTTACCTTCACAGACAAGGGTAGCCTTAATATGCAAGCATATTGCACGGCTCACCACCATGGCACGCGCGCCATTGTTAGCCATCAGCAGGCTCAGCCAACCTGGCAGTGCGTACCATAGCACTCACCCTCGCAAAAGATACAGCACCGAACCATATAGCATTAACACGAAAGGATTATCGATACCTATTATGGAAATCACCGGGCCAGCACCACTCCTCATACTAGCAGTCGCACTTAACGTCGTGTATTTTATCTTGTTTATCTGTGGCATCTGTTGGGTCGTCCGGCAGGGCCGACGCACCAAGCAGATCAGACGGCACGTGGCTGCGATCGACGAGAATCTCGAGGCGATTTGCGCCGTTCTCACCGAGCAAGCAGAATCTCGCAAGACAAAATAATAGCATCGGTACACGAAAGCATAAAGCCACCCTCAAGCGGTGGCTTTGCTTTATGCCTCGCTACTTAGCTATTTATGCGCTGCGACGAGCTATCTGCTGCCACCCCACTACAGCCAGCCACACTAGCCAAACAAGCAGTGCCCCAGCAGTATTGGCCGCGATATCCCAGTTGGTATCATCCAGCGGCAAGCGAGCCACGCCAGTCTTCGCCACCAGCAGCTCAAATAGCTCATTCATACAGCCAAGCGCCGACACCAGCGCAAACAGCGAGAATACCTCCACTAGCCAATACCAGCGCCAACCCAGCGCATGCTTGAGGTAGAGCCACAGGCAGCCGGTAAATATCCCACCACCGATGAAGTGCGTCATAAATGCCGTGTCTTGCCCATCGATCAACGGCGACGGCACATACCACGAGACAAAGAACAACCCACACGCCAGGTACAGTAGCCAACGGTAGCGCCGCTCGTGTGTATAGCCATAATGCTGCAAGATAGGCGGTATACTACTCGCCAAGACAACTGGTATAACAATCGAAACAATGGTAAAGATACTCATATCCCTAGTATAGCATCGCCTGCAAGACAGCTGCCACAGGCCTATAGCGTATCATGGTGTAGCTATTGCAGCGGATATGTTGTGCGTATTATCTTCATACCTCATCCATATATCAGACTCTTCCCTTTCGGTGCTCAGGAGAGGTTGTTTACCAAAGTCTCACAAGCCAAGCGTTCAAGGCAAAACAAACTAATAGCGTAGCTCTCCTAATACAAATCCGCCCCTGAGATAGAGGCGGATACAAAAGCTTTCTTACAGTAGCTATTCTACGCAGCTTCGTGGCGAGCGGCAACCTCGGCAGCCTTAGCATCTAGCTCAGCTTGCTTGGCGTCTTCGGCAGCCTTTTTCTCGGCAGCATCCTTAGCCTTCTCTTCCTTGAGACGAGCAGCCTCGGCCTCAGCATGAGCATCGTGCACGTTGTTAACCGCCTCGCGGTCGAATTGTACGGCAGTCAGGCGAGCTGACTTACCGCTACGGCCACGCAGGTAGCTCAGGAAGTTGCGGCGCACCTTAGCGCGGCGCATCACCTCGACCTTCTCAACGAGTGGACTGTGCAGCAAGAACGACTTCTCTACCCCTACACCGCTGGTAATCTTGCGTACAGTAATGCGGCTGGTGTGCTGGCCCTTGTTGTCGGTGCGGATTACCACGCCTTCAAACATCTGGATGCGCTCTTTGTTGCCTTCTTTGATTTTTTGGTGGACGCGGACCGTGTCGCCGCTCCGCACATCAACAACTGCAGGCTTCTTCTGCTGGTCATTGACTTTTTGGATCAGTGCAAAACTCATGACTTTCTCTCTATTTAATTATTAGATGACAATTCAGTTATTGATTGTACCATATTTTGTGTGCAGGGAGAAGAGGGAGGAGTGTATTTTTGGACTAGTGTGTTATGCATCAGCTCTATTTTCACTCAAATGCCTCTCCTCAAAAAATGACAAGAGGAAAGGCATTTGTTTTTTGCCCACTCTATCGAGAATGATGATGTGTCATTGACTCAACCGCAGCATCAGCCGCCTTTTTTCTAGTCGAGCTAGAGTAGTTGGTACCCTTCTTAGCAATGTCTTCCATCTCTCCCGTCCAGTCACCTCCTGTTGGCGTCTTCAGACCGTCCGTGCCAATACTGATATCATCTCTTAACTCGCTCCCCTTCTTCTCTGCCCAAAATTGTGTTCGCTGGAGTTGCAGCCCTGGCTGCTCATTACCGTCCCTATCTATTACAAAATAGTTTGAAATCTTCTCTTTGTGAAGCTTCGACCAATGCTCAGTCTTCGCGTCGTAAATATAGTACTCTACTGGTTCATTGGCTGATACAGGCTGAGTTACTTCTTTGCCTACATTGGCAACCGCAGGGTTAGAGACCGCAGTATAGAGCGATACACCCTTCTGGTCTGGCGCGTCACCCCTCTCAATAATAAAGATACCGCGCCCAATATTGATTTCATCTCCATTATTCAATGCTTGGTCTAGTTCCTTTCGGAAAGCTTGATTCTCTTCGTCAGTTAACTTCTCTTCGCCAGGCAAAAGCTCTTCCGCCGACTGCTGCTCAGGCGATTGGGTTGGAGGCGCTGAGAACGATGGTATCTCCGTTGCTTTGTCGGTAGAGTGAGATCGCTCAGGCTGCGGAGTCTTTTTGTCCGCTGGCGCTTCGATGGATGGATTTGCGGTTGGTGTTGCTGACGATGTTGTTTCGGCAGTGGCAGCAGGTTGAGTTGGTTGTGCTTCGTTTCGTGGTGTTTCTGCAGAGCACGCCGCCGCACCAAATGCCAAAGCTAAGCCAGCCCCTGCCCCAATAAGCTCTTTTGTCTTCTTCTTCACATTACAAGCTAATCGTTCGCCCATTTTTCTTTCCTCCTCTTTCTCTGTATCATCACTGGTGGATGATGCCTATTTTGGATTTATAATCTAAACTATACCGCACTTTGGTATATATAGCAACTAGTTTAGCTGGTGGTGTTTTCTTGGGCTGCGCCTGCTCCACCTTGATGGCCATTCGCTATACGTGTAGCTCTGTTGTCGTACGCTTGCTGGAATTCATGCTGGAGCACACGCTTGGCAGCATCATTGCGCACTAGGTCATACATCGTCTGCGGGTCGTATGCATAAAGGATAAGCAAAAGCGCCTCGCCAGCAGACGACAACGCACGATTGCGCAGCTGTTTTTTGTTGATAAGCCCAGCCTGCCGAGCTTTATTGAGGAGTATCTCTAGGTCGTGCTCAGAAGCGTACTGGCTCCCCATCTCGGGCAAATCTTGAACAGGAAATACCCGCTTGTCTGCATTGTCGTCGGCGCTGTTTTCTCGCAAACTATCGATCAGTGGCTGTGCAAGCTCTACAAGCTGCTCAATCTGGACGCGCACTTCTGCGCTGAGGGCAGCCTCTGTAGCGCGGAGGGCTTCTTGCTGCTCTTTGGCTTCTGCTGCTTGACGGTCAGCGGCAGCACGGACAGCTTCGAGAGCTCGCTTTGCCAGTGCATCATCGATACCTAGCACGCTGCTGGCCGAAGCTTTATTTTCTGCGCTACTAGCGGATGATGATGCCTTGCTGCGAGTAGTGTCATCTGTTTTATGTGCTGCAGCTGCAGTATCTTGTGGGATCCACTCAATCTGAATCTGGTGTTTGGCATGACGACCACTTACTGGCCTCTCTTCTGTTAGTCCTTGCTTAGCAATATCTGCTGACACCGCACGGTAGACGGTAATTGACTTACGTCGCCGACCACGCTCATCAATGGTATATCGCTGCCCACGCTGCAGTACAAGGTCGCTATGCTCCAGCTCTTCTGTAATAATCATGATGGGGCGATCTGATCTTTGTGCACTGTATAGTAAGATACTTGCTCGCTTATACCGCTCGAGTTTTGTTTGCACTTTGCTTGGATCATAAATTGCATCACCTAGCTCTTGCACTGTCCACGCTTCGCCAGCAGATTCTGCAAGAACCTCCGCGAGCCGCTGGCTGGCATCTTTTTTGATAAAATCTGGTGTCATACGGCTACCATATCCCAGCTTGTTGCCTGAGCGTGATGTTCGGTCATCATTAGGAAAGACATCAATATACCCAGGCTCGCTCGCATCACCAGCCGATTGTGCCTTCTCGACCGCCTCTTTACCCCAGATACGAATTGCTGTCTCCTCAGATACGACTGCCAAGGGTGGCTCTGTGAGGCCCATATAATATGCTAGCTCGGCATTGATCTCACCAATCCTATCTTTAACGATTTGGCACCGCTGCTGTACGTCTTTCCCAAGCTGAGTTGCGTTATATATTTCATTAACCTGCTCTGCTGCTTCATCGGGCGTCAATGGCGCATAGCCAAGATGCGTTGCAGCTTTCATCACTTCATCTTCTGCTCCATAGCCGCCATCCTCCTCCATTGATTGTCTTTCTTCTTCGGCTATTTCGGCAAGAGTAGCCTCGCAGCTTGCTTGCTCCTCTCGGTAGCGTTGGAGAACACCTGGTGGCACTGTGCTCCTCTCGCCAGTCTGCACAAACTTCGCGAGCGCTTCTTGCTGGTCGTTTTTAATTATCGACTTGGCCCGCATATAAGTGTCCTTCTCGTGTTTTGATTTCTTCTCGTCACGAAGGGCCAGCTTGAATTTTCTATGAAGTTTATTATCTTCTTTAATTGCAACTTCTATTTTTGTAGATGCATACTCGGGACGAGTATCGTAATGAGATGGCTGCTGGTCTATAGATCTTTTCATATCACTCCGTGTTATGAACCGCTGGGGCTATGCAGGGCTCCTTGCTCGGTTTGTATCATGCATCATATAATAGCATTTGGCGCGAAAGTATTGCAATAAAAGCTATTTGTCCTTGTACTACTCCTTTCTCTTTCTCGCCTGTGTGCGGTATACTAGAGTTTATGGATTATAACAAACTCGCACTCGACCTACATAAAAAATATAAGGGCAAAATCACCACTAGCCTGCGCGATAGCGATGAGCTAGACCGTGATAAACTTAGCAGCTACTACAGCCCTGGCGTAGGCGCAGTGAGCAAGGCGATTGCAGATGATCCCGCTACGCTGCCCACCTACACCTGGACGAATAACCTCGTGGCAGTCATTAGTGATGGTTCGGCCATCCTAGGTTTAGGCAACCTCGGCCCCAAGGCAGCCATGCCAGTTATGGAAGGCAAGGCACTGTTGTTTAAGCACTTTGCTGGTGTGGATGCCGTGCCAATTGTGCTGGATGTGCACCAGCCAGAGGAGATTATTGCTACGGTTAAGGCGATCGCACCGAGCTTTGGCGCGATTAACCTCGAGGATATCGCCGCGCCTCAGTGCTTCGAGATTGAGGAGCACCTGAAGGCTGAGCTCGATATGCCCGTCTTCCACGACGACCAGCATGGTACTGCCGTGGTGGTACTAGCAGGACTGATCAACGCTGCCAAGCTGACGGGCCGCAGCCTGGCTGATAGCAAATTCGTCGTGGTCGGCGCTGGCGCTGCTGGCACTGCTATTATTAAGCTGCTGCACACCTATGGCGCTCGACACATCGTGGCGGTTGATAGCAAAGGCATCGTGGGTAGCCACCGCACTGATCTCAATGCCGAGAAGACTGCCTTACTTGCGTACATTGATGCCTCGCAGCAGGGGTCGCTCGAAGACGCGATGGCAGATGCCGATGTCTTCATTGGCGTATCGCGCGCAGGATTGCTGACTCCAGAGCTCGTTGGGATGATGGCTAAAGACCCAATTATCTTTGCCCTGGCCAACCCAGTGCCAGAGATTATGCCAGATAGCGCCAAAGCAGCCGGCGCTGCCGTCATCGCTACTGGCCGTAGTGACTTCCCCAACCAAGTCAATAACGCTCTGGCCTTCCCGGGCATCTTCCGTGGTGCACTCGATAATGGCGTGCAAAAAATCACCGACGCGCACAAGCTCGCCGCCGCCCAGGCGCTGGCAGCGCTGGTCGATGAACCCACAGCAGACTACGTTATCCCCTCACCATTTGATGAGCGCGTGGTTGGGGCTGTGGCGAAGGTTATTCGCTAGGTTGATATTTATACCCGCCAAGGTCTACATTCCTAAATCTTACCTTCTCACTTTATATACCTCACGTAACCTAGTAGAGCACTGACTATATCGATGGGTTTTGTCACGCAAGAGACAGTAAACTCAAGAAATAAAACTACGTAGCATACAAAGCCACGTAGTTTTATTTCTGTATAGTTTCTCTTTAGATACTACCTACGCGCTGTTTGCGTAGCTCTCGTCGAGAGCGTCCAGTAATTTCTGCCAATGTTGCCAGCTGGTGCTGCTTATCACAGACACCGATCAACATAATCAATTCGTGCACCTGCATCGCTGCAAGTTGTTCACGCACACCTGCAAGTGTATTGTCCATCTGGTTGACACGTAGGTTCGATATGTAGACACGCATCACATTGTGCTTTGCGTCCTTACTGTAAATCACAGGGTGCGGGTACGTCGATTCGCCGTTTTTATCAACACTTGTGAATTTGCCAGCATGAATTAAGCCACCGTCTGACACAGATGCTCGAGCGTAATGCATAAGACGCTGTTGTACATTTGGTGCTATATAGCCCCATGCAGTTGATTGATAACCATCCATCCGACGTTCAATTTCTTGCAGTGCTTTGCTACGACAATCAACCACGAGCGCCCCAGGTACGTTATCGACAACAACTTTACAACTCACCGTACTATCAGTACGACTATCCACCTCAAGCCACGGTACAAGCTTGTGTGGCAAGGTAAGGTAATCAAGCGGCACACGTTTGGTTTCTGCACGAAGGTGTAGTGGTTCTGATACTGGCAGCGACGTGACATTATCTGGCTGATTCGACTTGTTAGGTAGCAGGCCTACTGAGCCTTCCATGCTGCGTCGTTTATTGCTAGATACATTTGGCAAATCATGGGTTGCTAGCTGGTCAGCTGTCGGTTGGTACGCCACCAATGCATTGGCTAGCTGCTCAGCCGCCTCAGCAATGATCTGTTCTGTTTGCATATCAATTAACTGACGATCAGCGTGCTGTGCGCTCTTTGGCCAGAGACGATCAACCAAGCGCTGTGCTATATCATGAGTTATCGCCTTATCCGATCGATCAAACCATTGTAAGAGTGCAATTTGCGTCTGGCTAATTTGTGGTACATGCTCTGTGAGGTAGTGGCAGAAGGACAGCAATGTATCAGCCGGTACCGTTGTGTGTTCCTCGTCTCGTGATTGTTCAAGCTGCCGAGCCTGCGTAACTAACGCTGTATGTTCTGTTTGCAATGCATCGAGATGTTGACTCTCCGGTTTACAGATTGCAATTTCGTCATCGTAGCATGGTTGCTGTAGCTCATCAAAAGCTATCTGTTCGCACTGCGCCACCGCCCAATCGACTGCCTCCTGAACTAACTTTTGGTATATATCGTTAGCTGCCGATGGCAGTAGAGCTTTATCCTGCTGCCACTCAGTACGCTTTGGAATAGCCGTATGACACCAATCTGGCACCTGCACTATTCCGCTAGCCACAAACACTGCCTTAACTGCGCGCACGCTTCGCATCGCTAGCTTGTCGCGCTGCTTATTGATGTATTGCTGTGCACGCTCCGCTGCTGCCGGATATAATCGCATATTTGTTGTATGCCACGAGTTGGTTTCGCGCAATAGTGCACGACGCACACAGTATTTATACCTCTCACTCGTAAAGTGGCACTGCCGAAGCGTATGCTCAGTATTTTGCATAGCTATAGCCGCCTCCTTATGCTGTTGCATCACAAGCGATAAGTGCTCAAGCACACCACCAAAGACTGTAAAACTCGCATTGAGTGATGCTATATCTTCTTCTAACTGCCGTTCATTTAGGCCCGACTCACACTCACTAGACAGCATTTTACCAACACTGTCTGGTAGCGTTATGCTAAGCTCTTCTCCACCAGGGTTACGGTCTATGACAGACGCTTGAAGTGATTCGGGCTCTTGCGGATAAGTAATCTGTTCATGCGACATGCCATAGTATAATACGCAAAAAATGATACTTTGTCAAAATCCGCTATGCAGTACATGGCACAGATTAGCCCTAAGTATTCTTCAGCAAGATAGCGCGTTATATCACTCGATTGACTTCTTCCAGCGTTGTCTCGCCGCGCAGGGCAGCAAGGACGCCAATTTGTTCGAGGGTGAGCATACCCTCGCGCTGGGCGGCTTTTTCGATGACGTCTGGGTGGACATCGGTAAAATCTCCGCGGATGAACTTCTGAATACCTGGGGTCACGATAAGCTGCTCCATAATTACCATGCGGCCCTTGTAGCCAAACGGCGCATCATCGCTCGGTACTGGCCGCCAGAGCTTGAAGGTGTCGAGATTAGGATGCTCCACCTCTTCAGGAATATCAGCAAGAACTCGCTTGACATAGCTGCGCGTGGCGTCGTCTGGCTCGTAGGCCTCTTTGGTCTCGTCCACGAGACGCCGCACCAAACGCTGCGCCACCACAAGGCGGATAGCACTGGCAAAAATCGGATTCACACCAATCAGGTCGATCATCCGACTAAAGGCTGCACTACTACTATTGGCGTGAAAGCTCGACATCACCAAGTGGCCAGTAATCGACGCTTGAATGGCAGTGCGCGCCGTATCGACATCGCGGATCTCACCTACCATCACGACATCTGGGTCAAGACGAAGCACGCTGCGCAAACCCTCACCAAAGCTTCCACCGGCGGTGGTATTGATTGGGATCTGCGAGATGCCAGCCAAGCCATATTCGATTGGATCCTCTAGTGTAATAATCTTACGATCAGTCGTGTTGAGGGCATTGAGCATACTGTAAAGCGTGGTAGATTTACCTGAGCCCGTTGGCCCAACCATCAGCACAAGGCCGCGCGGATGGCTGATGATTTCATCAATCTGCTGGCGCTGCTTGGGCGGAATGCCCAGCAAATCAAGATTGAGCAAGCTTTCATCGAAATTAAAGAGACGCAGCACAGCATCCTGTCCATACATGGTTGGTACAGTCTCAACACGGATGTTGAGCAAGTGCGTTGCGTTGCCATGTGTTACGTCCTTTTGGATGTGACCTGACTGCGGCTCCATCGAAGCACTCGACACACCAGCTCGGCTGGCAAGCTCACCCATGATCACGCGGTAGCGGCTCCGGCTAATCGTCGCTACGGGGTGGAGTGCACCATCGACACGAAGGCGAATCCGGATATCATGGCGTTCATTCTCGATGTGGATGTCGCTCGCACCAAGCATATCCGCCTGGTTGATCAAGAAATCGAAAACCTCCTCGCTGCTCACTTGCCCAAGTGTCTGGCTCACCTCAGCGATGGTCTCGCTATCGCCCGCTTTGGCAATCTTGATATCATCGTAGACGATCTTCTTTGGTGGGTCAAAGCGGTTCATCAACACGCGGTAGCCACTGAGGCTAATCAAATAGAATTCGACAGGTAGCCCTCGGTCCTGGTACGTGCGCCGCGTCCGCTGGATAACCGACTGGGGTGTTTGTGTCGTAACGGCAAACTGATATGATTCCTGCTCATTGCCATCAGTCAGCGGCAGCATATAGAGGTTGTGCATCTCCTCGATCGTCATTAGGTCGCGTGCTAGTGGCAGTGTCTCCTCGATGGGGCGCATATCAAGGTATTTGAGGCCAAGAATGCGCGAGCGTTGCTCGGTCGACGCCTCATCTTGCTGGCGACGACGTTGTTGGACTTCATCTTCATTCATCTTTCTTAGTGTAACAAAAAGCTCGTGGTAAATATAGGGGGTAAATCCAAAGCACTTTAGGTATAATATAACTATGCCAGAGATTATTGTTATCGTGCACAACATCCGCTCAACGCACAATGTCGGAGCGATCTTTCGTACCTGCGAAGGATTTGGTGTGCAGCGGCTTATCCTGAGTGGCTACACTCCCTACCCCGATCTTACCCTTCAGCCAACCCCACCGCACTGTGCCTACCACCTTGAAGAAACAGTGCGAGCCGACCCACGTTTGCCGCACATCCGCGAAAAGATCACTCGGCAGATCCACAAAACGGCGCTTGGTGCCGAAGCTCTCGTACCGTTCGATTACCAGCCAGAGTTCGACCTTGAGCAGTTTGCCGGCTATCGCATTGTTGCGCTTGAGCAAGCTCCTACTTCTATTTCTCTCCAGCAATATCAGCCACCAAGCAAGCTCGTCCTTCTGCTTGGCGAAGAAGTCCATGGTATTCCGGCCGAGACGCTCTCGCTTGTGGATGACATCATCGAGATTCCGATGTATGGACAGAAGGAATCATTTAACGTATCAGTCGCGACCGGTATCGCGCTCTATGCACTCACAACCGCTGGATAGTTGCAGCATACATGTACCCATTTTGTTTGCGTTGTGGCAAATATCGGGTTATACTAGCAGCAGGTGGCACGACCAAGCCACCGCACACAGCTTGCCTGTGCTTGAGCTTATTTCGCTCGCCTCGCAAGTATCTGGCCTCGCGCCACCCTGGTCGTAGACGCAATTGTTCGAAGTTTCTTTATAACACGCGCAATCTGCAGACTCCCAGGGTGGCGCGAGTCACCCCCCTTCGCGGGGACGGCATTATTTAACAACAACGCAGTCTCTACCGAGGATCTGTGCAAGCTCATCCTGCAATCGCTGCTGGGCGTCGACCCGGAATGGCAGGCGAATCGCCGACGTTTTGTCATCACCGAGCATCATAATAATATCGTGCTGGCCCGGGTTTTGTGTACACAGCTGCTTAAACTTCGTGAGAGCAGCCATATCATCGGGGTTCTTGACTCGCACATAGACCGTTGGGAGCGTATCAAGCGGTTTGGGCGGCGGCCCTACTGGCACTGATGCGGCTGCACGTGCCGATGCTTGTGCTGAGCGCTGGGTATTTTTCTGCGCCGATGACCGGCGGCGCGGCGTAGCTGCTGGGCTGGTTGGTGCAGACATCGTGCGACCAGTTGCTTGATATTCGGCTAAGTCTGTATCGGTCACGACGGTGATTTCATTGGCAATTAGCTTTGCTTCATCACCAAGGTTGCCATCACGATCGCGCGCGCTCACCTTGCCGCTGGCAGTGATTACCACATCTTGCTCCAGCTGACCAGCAAGTTTCTCATACAGGTTTGGGAAGATGATAATCTCACTCTCACCCGATTTGTCCTCAATCCCTACAAAAGCCATCTTGCTACCCGACTTCGTCACAATCGTCCGCAAGCGCGTCACGAGGCCACCGATCGTCACTGTCTGGCCGTCGATCTGTGGTGAGACAGTGCGCAGTGGCACGGTCTGCTCAGCAAAGAACGTGTCGTAGTGGTCGAGCGGGTGCGCACTAATGTAGAGGCCAATCAGCTCGCGCTCCCACATGAGGCGCTCTTTGTCAGTGTGTTTGACGGGCGCTGGCTTAAGCTCAATCGACGGCATAACCTCTGTAGAGCTATCGGCGAGGCTACCAAAGAGATCGGTCTGGCCACTCAGCGCTTCTTTCTGTAATTTACTCGCAAAAGCAAGGACATTCTCAAGGTTAAAGAGGAGGTCGGAGCGATCACCTAGCGCATCAAAGCCGCCCGATTTAATGAGCGACTCCCACACCCGCTTGTTGCACTTACTCGTCGAGACACGCTTGGCAAAGTCCTCCACCGTAGCAAACTTCCCATCGCGGTCACGCATCTTGACGATCTCTTCCACTGCGCCCACGCCAACGCCCTTTACTGCTGCCATACCAAAGCGGATCTGCTTCTTACCCGGCACCACGGCAAATTCCTCGTACGATTCATTCACATCAGGGTTGAGTACCGTCAGGCCCATATGCTTACACTCGGTTATCTCGATCGCTAGTCGGTCGACGTCATCGTGGTCACTCGTCATCAAGGCCGCCATAAAGGCATCGGGGTAGTGCGCCTTGAGATATGCCGTCCAGTAAGCAATAAGCCCATAGCACGCTGCATGGCTCTTGTTGAAGCAGTAATTAGCAAACTCTTCCAGCTGCGTCCAAAATGTCTCGGCCATCTCACGCGTCGCTCCACCGACCTTCACCGCTCCTTCGACAAACTCCGGCTTAACCTTCTTCATTAGGTCGATCTTTTTCTTACCAACGGCCTTACGCAGGGTGTCGGCCTGCCCACCAGTAAAGCCGCACCACTCCTTAGATATCTGCATAAACTGCTCTTGATAGACCAAGATACCATACGTGTTCTCAAGTGAGCTCTTCATCCCCGGGTGAAGGTAGGTGATCTCCTCCTCACCGTGCTTGCGCCGAATAAAACTATCGATAAACTGCATTGGCCCCGGTCGGTACAGCGCCACCATTGCAATGATATCCTCAAAGTGCGATGGCTTGAGCGCGCGCAAATAACGCTTCATCCCAGCCGACTCAAGCTGGAATACCCCTGTTGTATCACCCCGTTGGAAGAGCTTGTAGGTTGCTTTATCATCAAGTGGTAGCGTGGAGAGGTCGATCGTATCACCATAGACTTTGCGGATGATCCGCATTGCATTATTAATAATCGATAAGTTCGATAGGCCAAGGAAGTCCATCTTGAGCAAGCCAAGATCCTCAACCTCACCCATTGGAAATTGCGTCGCCACCACGCCTTTCTGCGCCTGCTCAAGCGGGATATATTTAACGAGTTCGTCGGGCGCAATCACCACACCACACGCGTGCACCCCATGGCTGCGAATCGTTCCCTCTAGCTGGATAGCATAATCAAAAACTTGCTTAGCAGTCGGGTTAGTCTCGTACTCGTGCTTAAGGTCGGGGTCTTCTTTGGTGCTGACTGCCAGTGGAATGTGCCGCCCCTGGGCAGGTGGTGGTACCATCTTGGCCAGGCGATCACTCTCGGCATACGGTACCTCCAGCACACGCGCGACATCACGCACCGCCGCCCGAGCCGCCATCTTACCAAAGGTGACAATATTACTGACGTGGTCGTGACCATATTTATTTGCACAGTAGTCGATTACCTCATCGCGCCGCGTATCCTGGATGTCGACATCGATATCAGGCATGCTAATGCGATCGGGGTTCAGAAACCGCTCAAAGAGTAGACCATACTTGAGCGGGTCAAGATCGGTTATATTAAGCGCATAGGCAATGATTGACCCTGCGGCACTGCCCCGGCCTGGCCCAAAGACAATCCCCTGACTCTTACCCCAGTTAATAAAATCCTGCACAATCAAAAAGTACCCCTCGTACCCCATGCTTGCCATCACACCTAGCTCCATCTTAGCCCGCTCACGCACGCTGTCGGCCAAAGTGGGGATAATTTGCTCAGGGAGCTGATCAGCAGTATCTTCGGGTTTTGCACCATTGTAACGCTGGGCCAGGCCACGATACACCAGCTTGTGTAGGTAGCTATGCTCACTCGTTTCACCCTCAGGTAATGGGTACTTCGGGATGAGGATTTTACCCAGCTCAATGTCGACATTACAGCGGTCAGCAATCTGCTTGGTGTTGGTAATAGCCTCGGGTAGCTCTCTTCCCCAGCGAGCAATGATATCGCGCGGGTCAGTCAGGTGGAGTTCAAAGTCTTTCAGGCTCATCCGCTTTTCGTCACTCAAGAATGAGCCCGTCCCCACGCAGAGCAATATCTCATGCGCGTCTTGAAAGTCGTGCGTCAGATAGTGACCATCGCACGTCACAACCAGAGGGATGTCTAGCTCCTCAGCCATGCGGCGCAGGCCCTCGTTAATCTTCGCTTGCACATCCCAGTGCGTATTGGACTCGGGGTGACCATGGTCTTGCAGCTCAAGGTAGTAGCGATCGCCAAAGACACGCTTATACCACTGAGCAATCTCGACTGCCTTGGCATAGTCGTCATAGCGCAGTGCCTCGCCAATCTCACCACTTGCACAGCCGCTTAGGACAATCAGCCCTTCGTTGAACTCCTCTAGGAGGTCATGGTCGATCCGTGGCTTATAGTACATCCCCTCTAGGTTTGCCTTCGTACTCAGTCGCATCAGGTTATGGTACCCCTGATTATTCATCGCAATGATAGTCAGGTGGTAGCGTATTTTATCTTTAGCGGGATCACGGTCGAAGCGCGAGCGAGCGGCAACGTACGCTTCAATGCCAAGGATCGGCTTGATGCCCGCCGCCTTCGCCGTCTTGTAATAGTCAAGCACCCCACTCATTGTCCCGTGATCGGTAATGGCTGCTGCTGTCATGCCATACTCTTTGACAGTATTGACAAGGTCGCCAATCTTCGTTAAGCCATCAAGCAGTGAGTGATGAGTATGGTTGTGCAGGTGGACAAAATCCGATGGTTGCAAAGCTGGTAATGAGTGAGAGGTCATACTTATCTAGTATAGCAAATGAGTAGGTGGTGACGCCAACGCCGGGGTGCTTGTGATTGATAAGAGATTGTATGTCAGAGTTCTCGCTTTGTCGGTACCAACCACCCCTATTGTCCTATCAGGAGAAACGTGACGACCAGCCACGCTGAATGGGTCATCTTACCTCTGCACGACACATCAATGCCGCGTACTCATCACCTTGATAATGCTATCGATAAAGTCCGCCAGGCTTGGTACCAAGAGACCAATGGCATTGAGTAACCAAACAAACAGCGCTACAAGAATCGTTCCGCCAAGCACACTCCCCAGGCCAAAAAATATCCCGCGGATGAAGTTCATTTTGTAGACTTCTGCGCGGCTACGATGAAAATCGTAAAATAAATCCTCGAGGATAGCCTTGCGTGCATCGGTCTCGTTGGCTTGTTTAACTTGCTGTGTAAGCTCGGTAGCCAGCCTAGGGCGGTCATGTTGCTCACCAGTCTCTGGCTCATCCAATGAGCGCTGCGGTGGGGATGATTGCTTTGTCATAATAATTATAATTGCGAAGATGCGGTGAGTGTTCTGCCTATAAGGAGAATACTCACCGCACCCTTTGTCGCCTACTGACTACTTCTTGTCCTTTGCAAACTCATCACGAGCACTGCGCAGAGCGCGGCCACTGCGGTCGTGCAGGTCACGAGCGGCATCACGCGCATCATAGTATGCCTTCTCGCCCTTAGCACGCAATTCGTCGCCCTTTGTGGTAGCGTCTTGCTTGAGCTCACGTGCCTTCTTCTTGAGGTCAGCTCGCGTCTCTTTGCCTGACTTTGGCGCTGTCAAGAGCCCAGCCACCACGCCAGCGGCAGCACCAATTGCTGCACCAAGCACAAATTTACCTTTCGACATATATCCCTCCTTTATCGATTATGTTTGGTGGTAAACAATTTTTTGATCGAAGACACAGCGGTCTTGGCTAGCCAAAACGGCGAGGTAGCCCGGGCAATATTATCAGTCGTTGCCTCGAGGTTTGCTGCTACGCGTTCAGCCGACTCGACCACAGCACTAATCCGCTGCGTAATGCGAATCAATATGATCGTCAAGACGATCGCAAGCACCAGCAGCAGCGCTAGCAATACCGATAACATGATAACTAATATCTGTGCCCACTCCATGCGGTATCTCCTTTATGTTAGTAGCATACGATCTATGCCTGGGTATCAGTATAGTGAGTCCGTAGGTATTTTGCAAACTCTGGGCCAAGCACTGGGTCTTTGAGGCCAAAATCCACAACGGTCTTAAGATACTCGAGCTTATCGCCAGTGTCATAATATGTACCGTTGGTAATCTCAACACCAAAGAACGCGTGCTTGTCATCAATCATCCGCTGCATAATAGGCTGGACAGTAAACTCGCCATGCCCATCAAAATGCTCCTTGGCGTGCTCGAGGTAGCTAAAGAATTCGCCAGGCAAAATATAGCTACTGACACTAGCGAGGTCAGATGGCGCATTAGCCTTGCCTGGCTTTTCAACGATGTTGCTCATCTTAATAACACCGTCCGATAGCTGCTGGCCAGCCACAACGCCGTAGCGATCAAACTCAGCATCATCGACGATCTTTTTGCACGATAGTACTGCACCATCGAGCTCTTGCGACGCAGCGATCATCTGCTGGAAGCGGCTTGGGCTAGCAGCAATGAAGTCATCGGCAAAGGTATAGATGACGGGCTCGTCGCGGTTGATGAGATGTGCTGCGCAGGCTAGTGGTGTCGCGTTGCCGTATGGACCCTTTTGGCGGATGTAGATAAAGTTTGCCATCTCCGAGAGCTGCTTGACGGTATCGATCAGTGGCTGCTTCTTTGGCCCACCAGCCCGAAGGTTAGCTAGTAGATCCTCATTTGGCACATCAAAGTGGTCTTCGATCGCACGCTTATTGGCACTCCCCACAATGATAATGTCGCGAATCCCCGCCTGGACGAGCTCCTCCACCACATACTGAATGATTGGCTTATCGATCAGCGGCATCATCTCCTTAGGCATAGCCTTCGTCTGAGGTAAGAACCGCGTACCAAAACCCGCGGCGGCGATGATTGCTTTTGTTGGTCGTTTCATTATGATTCCTCCTGTCGTCGGTTATTTAGATACTCAAATGCTAAGGCAAACGGCCCTGCAAGGCAAAGCTCGCCATTCTTAGCAATTGTAAACAATTCATCAATCGAGACGAGACGCGTCTGAGCTCCCTGGTCTCGTTCGGTCTGGTCGAGCTGCTTTACCTGTGGATCATACGTGCAATCAGTCGCAAGAAAGACTGGACTCTTGCCATTAATGTAACCATTCTCGTGGCAATCTCCCAAGTAGTGCATCACACCCGGAACATACCCTGTTTCCTCCGCCAATTCACGTCGCGCTGCTGCTTCTGGGTCTTCGCCGGGCAAGGCAGCTCCACTCGGGAAGTCATGCAGCCACGCCTCAGGTCCTGCTCGAAACTGATATACCATTACCACCTTACCCTCTGATGTGAGAGCAATCACTGGCGCAGCACAACTATCCTCAGCAAAAAACGTTGTAAACTCATGCGTCAAGCCGTCATCCGTCTGAAAATGCTTCACGACCACCGACTGCTTAAACCGCTCACCTACTGGGGTCACTGTTGTTGGCTCACTGCGGGTAAATGTCTTCATTACTGCTCACCTCTCTGGATATCCTTTAGTTGCTCATATGCCAAGAATAAACCTTCTGTATCTGTCATTTTGCCAGATTTACCATTCTTCAACAGTTGATCAATCGATATCGTGCACACTTCAACAGATTCATTATCGTCGAGTTGTTGGCCAGCTTCGCTTGGTGTGCAGTTTTTTGCCAAGAAGTAGTGTGACTTGGTATCCATCCAGGCGTGTTTGTACATTGTACCCAAAAATATCAGCTCTCCCACGTCATAGCCAGTTTCTTCTCGCAACTCGCGACGCGCCGCCTCTTCTAGTGCTTCATTCGGGTCAACAGTACCACCTGGCAACTCATCAAAAATTTGCTCAGGACCACAGCGAAATTGCCGTGCAATAATCGCCTGATGCTCTGGCGTCAAGGCAACAACCATAACCGACTCAAGGCAATGACTACTCGATATTTCAGCCTGCATTGTGTGCCCATTTGGCATGACAAATGTTTTTTGGAGCACTCTCCGCCAGTTACCGTCATAGAGAACAGCCTGGTCACCAATGCGACGCCACGGATTCATTACTTCAGCCTCTCACGAATCAGTTTCTGCGCCAGAGCTGGATTGGCTTTGCCGCGGGATCGCTTCATGACTTGCCCGACGAGGTAGCCAATTGCCTTATCCTTGCCGGCCTTGATATCAGCAATGGACGCTGCACTGGCTGGGTCATTCATCACCTCATCAACAATTGCGCCAATCGCCCCCTCGTCTGATACCTGGAGCAGGTTCTTCGCCTCAGCAATCGCCTCAGGCATCTTGCCAGTATATTGCTCGTCAAAGAGGTCGAGAAAGAGCTCCTTCGCGCCAGT
Organism: uncultured Candidatus Saccharibacteria bacterium; assembly: GCA_938036825.1. Classification (GTDB taxonomy): domain Bacteria; phylum Patescibacteriota; class Saccharimonadia; order Saccharimonadales; family Saccharimonadaceae; genus Saccharimonas. Next base: position 41,344 of record CALHWD010000019.1, on the reverse strand, counting down.
CGAGCTGACTTTGTTGTCCTCCACCAACTGTGAGAGCAGCAAGAGTCGCCGCGGCCCAACAAAACCCGATTCAACCTTACTCATATCCATCAACTCTTCCGGCGTAGAGGCAAACCAGTTAAAGATCCGCTTGACAAGCCGCTGATACACTAACTCATCGACGCCAAGCCATTGCAAAATTGACGAAGCATTATGCTCGAGCGGATAGATATCACTCAGCAAAATAGCCAGTGGCTGATGACTGAGCACAGTATTAACCACCGAGTTATCCAGCGCAAGGCTCTGCCACCGCGCACGGTATTCACCTGGCATCGTCGGTACGTCCTGCTGGACACGAGCAATCTCTTCGTCCGTCAAGACAATCGGTGGAATGTCTGGGTCGGGCATGTAGCGATAGTCCTGTGCATCTTCTTTGCTGCGCTGGCTCGTGGTGATGCCTTTATCGTCACTCCAGCCACGGGTTTCTTGCACGACACGCTCACCGCGCTCGAGCAAAGCTGCCTGACGCGCAAATTCATACTCCACTGCCTTTTCTACACTGCGGAAGCTGTTGAGATTCTTCACTTCAGCACGCATACCAAGCTGATCTGAGCCCTTTGGCGCGATCGAGATATTGACATCAAAGCGCATATTACCATGGTAAAGATCGCCGTGTGTGACGCCAGCATAGGTCATGAGCTTGTGGAGCTCTGCTGCATAGGCACGGGCCTCGGCTGCTGAGTGAATATCAGGCTGTGAGACAATCTCGATCAGTGGTGTACCCGCCCGGTTGAGATCAACTAGCGAGTAACCATCGTGGTGTGTTAGCTTACCAGCATCTTCCTCCATATGAGCATGGTCGATTCGAACACGCGTGGTGCTACCATCATCAAGTGGCACATCGACATAGCCCGCCAAGATAATCGGCTGATACATCTGGCTCGTCTGGTAGCCTTTCGGTAGGTCTGGATAGAAATAATGCTTACGATCGAAGCGCGAAACACGAGCGATGGGCGCATTGAGTGCCTTGCCAGCCCGAATCGCAAGATCAACAGCGTGGCGATTCAGGACTGGTAGCATGCCAGGTAGGCCGAAATCGATTGGATGGACTTTGCTATTAGGCTCGGCATCGCGGGCGTCATTGTCTGCTGGGCTGAAGAGTTTTGTGTCGGTTGCCAGCTGGACGTGGCATTCGATACCAATCGTCACTTCATATTTTTGCAAAACATCGTGAGAAACTGCCATAATTATATCGCTCCCAAATCCTTTAACCCCTGTTTATACGCGGCTAATGCCCGCAAGGCAATCTCGCGCGAGAGCCGCACATTAGCCTCGTGCGCCAGCTTGTTGCGCACCTTGTGAGCACCCCATACGTGGTTGCTATTGCTCCATTGTTCGCGAGCCGACTTCATGCGCTCGCCCATCGTGTCGCCAGCAAAGCCACGTTCACGGAGAGCAAGATCGAGCAACTTATCTGCCTCGAAGATAGCTAGCTGATACGTGCCAATGTTGGATTTATCGAGGCTATTCTCAATGGCAAGCCAGCGTGCTTGGTATTTCTCGACATTGAGCACCTTACCGCCCTGGCGCGTCAGGGCAACAACGACGACCAAGATCGCAGCAATGATGATAATACCCACCAAAAGGATCGTGACACTGCCAGACATTAGGCGCTCCTTTCTGCAGCGGATTGAGCTGCCAGGGCAAGCAGCGTCGCGTCACTCTGCATGGGGCCGATCAACTGCGCACCGATTGGCAGGCCCGCCTGGCTCACTCCAGCCGGCACATTCAGTGCAGGTAAGCCTGCCAGACTGGCTGGCACTGTCATGATATCGGCGAGATACATCTTAAGCGGGTCGTCGCTGTTTTCGCCAAGACCAAAGGCAGGAGTTGGTGCTGTCGGCAAAAGAAGCATGTCGTATTGCTCAAACAGGGCGTTAAATTCGTTGATGAGTAGTGTCCGCGCTTTTTGCGCCTTGAGATAGTACGCATCGAAGTACCCACTACTCAGCACGTAGCTCCCAATCATAATGCGCCGTTTGTTCTCTGGCATAAAGCCTTCGTCGCGGCTCCGACCATAAAGCTCGGCCAGTGTCTTAACTCCCTCAGCGCGATGGCCATAGCGTACACCATCGTAGCGCGCCAAGTTGCTTGAGATCTCAGCCGGCACAACGATGTAGTAGATCGCAAGAGCGTGCTGGAGCATTGGCATGCTCACTGTCTCAACAGTATGGCCATGCGATCGCAGGGCGTCGGCATACTGGCTAACCGCTTGCCGTACCTCCGCATCAACACCATCACCCATTGCTTCGTTGATGATACCGATCTTCAAGCGTTGCGGTGCCTCGGTTGCGGGCGCGAAGAAGTCGGGCAGCGTCGTCATATCCCTCGGATCTTGGCCAGCCATGACGCTCATTACCACAGCAACATCCTCAGCACTGCGCGCAAAGCAGCCCATCGTATCAGTGCTCGAGGCCATTGCCACGACACCATAGCGGCTCGCTGTGCCATAGGTTGGCTTGATACCATACACACCATTGAAACTGGCGGGTTGGCGAATCGAGCCTCCCGTATCTGTTCCTAAGGCAAATGGCACAATGTCGAGCGCCGTCACCACAGCCGAGCCACCACTGCTGCCGCCAGCGACTTTCGTTTTGTCGACAGCGTTGTGCGTAGCACCAAAGTATGAGTTCTCTGTGCTCCCGCCATGCGCAAAGGCATCGAGGTTACTCTTGCCAATGCAGATCGCCCCAGCTGCTTCAAGCTTATCTACCACTGTTGCCTGAAGAGGCGTATCAAAGTTCTCAAGCATCTTGCTGGCTGCCGTACTCGGTGCACCATACGCAAGATAATTATCCTTAACGACGAACGGCACGCCAGCCAGCACCCCAACGTCCTCGCCCCGAGCCAGCGCCTCATCAATTTCTTGTGCCCGCTGCAATGCCCGCTCCTCTGTCAGACTCAGCAGGGCGTGGTATTCCTTAGCATCACGCGCCCGCTGTAAAGCCGCTTGTACCTGGGCAGTAGCCGATGTCTGGCCTTGTTTGATCTGAGCAACTCTCTCTGTAATATTCATATCACAACACCTTCGGTACTTTTACACACTTATCTGCCTGCTCGGCTGCTAGCCCCAATAGCTGCTCGCGCGATACGTCGCTGGCATCTATTGTGTCGGGCCGCCATACATTAGTCAGGCCAGTTACTTGGTAGGTTGGCTCAACACCAGTCGTGTCGAGGGTGGATAGCTGCTCGATGTAATGCAGGATATCCTCGAGGTTTTGGCGCAGCGCGGCAACGTCGGCTGAATCACCAAGACTAATCGAACTTAATTGTGCAAGGTGCTGCACATCTTCAGTGGTAATACTACTCATTATGGATATATTGTACCACATTCGGTGCGTGGAATCGCTATATATCAATGAGCAACGAGTAATGCGTCAGTAAGAAATATGGGGTAGCACAGGGTACAATGCTAATGTTAGGCTACTTCCAGCTTATCGCTCTTAGCTCGATTGCAGCGCCAGCAGAGCGCTCGCAAATTTTGCTCAGTGGTGATGCCACCCTTCGATACCGGCACAATGTGGTCAACTTCGAGCAAAAGATGCTTCTCATCCCGGCGCGAGACATGGCACTTCTGGCATTCGTAGTTGTCTCTGCGCAAGATAAACCGCCTAAGCTTTGGTGTCATGAGCTGACGCTGAAACTGCGCAGATTTGCGATAGGTTATCTGTTGGCTGAGATATTCTGCCAATTTTTGGAGCTTTTTCTCTGTGAGTGTAATATCGAACGAGTAGTTATTGCGCTTGGCGGGCGAACTGTACTTAAATGAATATACGAGAAAATAATTCTTTTCAAACTTAGGTAATGTATTCGATCCAAGCTGCTTCATTGTCATTTTCTTGAAAATATAGGCTCCAGCGTACATTTTGACATCAATGAAGTCCATAATTTCGTTGTATTCGCTCCGCAGTATTTCCTCAGTCTTTTTAATTGTGTCGTATTTCTGGAGGATTTGCTCGAGTATTTGCACTGTCTCTTCGTTTATTGTGCGCTGCGCAAAAAAATATTTGACGATATAGCGGTATGGATCAAGCTGCGCATTTTTATATACCGTGAGTGTGCTATTTTTCACATGCGTATGCGAAAGCCTCGACTGCTGCTGACGGATAAAACGCTTTGTTTCGGGCAAAAAGGCATTGAAGTCGTTGTATTCTTGTATTTGCTTGGCAAGCCTCTGCTTGACACTTTGAAACTCGACTGTTTTGTAATAACCACGCGTCCTCCAAAACACGATGCAATAACAAACGACAAAGAATATCACTGGCAAGCAGAGCAGTATAACGTTGCAGATAGCAAGTCCAATAAGAATCAACCACCGGACAAACTTCGGTCGACGATCGATCGTTGCCAAGAAATATATCACATATTCTGGCAGGGCGTGAGTATCACGTATAGGCATACTACATCATATTATACACTCTGTGCGCTTGCCGATCGTAGGTTTACTCAGCTACTGCTACAACTTACTCTTCACCTCAGCGATCAGATCTCGCAATTCGGCTGCTCGCTCAAACTCAAGATTAGCGCTAGCGAGATTCATTTGGCCAGTCAGATCTTTGATAAGGCTCTTATATTCGTCCTTAGGGATTTTACGTAGGTCAAGTTTGGGCGCGTCATCCTCTTTTTGCGGGATGATGGAGCGCAGGCCTTCGTCGATCGCTTTATTAATACCACGCGGTGTAATGCCATGTTCGCGATTGTACGCCTGCTGAATTTCGCGTCGGCGTTTGGTTTCGTCAATCGCTCGGCGCATACTATCGGTGATACTATCACCATACATAATTACCCTACCTTCAACGTGGCGAGCTGCCCGACCAATTGTCTGGATGAGGCTACGCTCGCTACGGAGGAAGCCTTCTTTGTCGGCGTCCATAATCGCCACTAAGCTCACCTCTGGCAAATCGATCCCCTCACGCAAGAGGTTGATCCCCACCAGGACATCATACAGGCCCATACGCAGATCACGCAGAATATCGCCGCGCTCGAGCGTGTCGATCTCACTGTGAATATAAGCCGTCTTGATGCCGAGGTCGGTTAGATAAGTAGAGAGATCCTCAGCCATCCGCTTAGTGAGCGTCGTCACGAGCACGCGCTGCTGCTGGCTGGTGCGCTCGCGAATCTCTGCAATCAGGTCGTCTACCTGCCCTTCTGTCGGGCGAACTATAATTTCTGGGTCGAGCAAACCAGTGGGGCGAATCACCTGCTGAGCAGGAGCGGGGCTGCGCTCGAGCTCATAATCACCAGGGGTAGCAGAGACGTAAATCACTTGGTTAATATGTTTATCAAATTCATCAAAGCGCAGAGGACGATTGTCTAGCGCGCTTGGCAGGCGAAAGCCATGCTCCACCAGCACTTCTTTGCGAGCGCGGTCACCATTATACATCGCGCGCACCTGGGGGACGGTTACATGACTCTCGTCGATCAGCATCAAGAAATCGTCAGGAAAGTAATCGAGCAAGGTAGCTGGCTGCTCACCCGCTTCGCGGTTGGTGAGATAGCGACTATAGTTCTCGATCCCCTTCACGAAGCCAGTCTGCTCAAGCATTTCCAGGTCGTACTTGGTGCGCTGGCTCAAGCGCTGCGCCTCAAGCAGCTTGCCGTGCGCCTCAAACCACTGCTCACGCTCCTCGTACTCCTGCCGAATCCGGTCAATCGCCTGCTTAATTTTCTCCTTAGGCGTTGCATAGTGGCTACTCGGAAAGATGGTAAACTCCGCTGGCTCATCGAGAATCTCGCCAGTGAGCGGGTTGATGTGCGTAATTCGATCCACTTCATCTCCAAAAAATTCCACCCGATAGGCTGTCTCTTGCCCTGCCGGAAAGACATCGACCACATCGCCCTTGACGCGAAAGGCACCGCGTGCAAAATCGATATCATTGCGATGGTATTGGATATCCATCAGCTGGCGCAGAAATTTATCCTGAACACGCCGCTCTCCTTGGCGTACTGTGACGGATAGCTCATAATAATCGGCTGGCGAACCCAGGCCATAGATACAGCTAACACTGGCAATAATAATCACATCGCGGCGCGTTAGTAATGCATCAGTCGCCGCATGGCGGAGGCGGTCGATCTCCTCATTGATAGCTGAATCCTTCTCGATATATGTATCACTACTGGCAATGTATGCCTCTGGCTGATAATAATCAAAATAACTGACAAAGTAGTGTACTTCATTGTCTGGAAAGAACTGTTTAAACTCACTAAAGAGCTGCGCTGCGAGTGTCTTGTTATGAGCCAAAACAAGCGTTGGCACGCCACGCTGAGCGATAATATTTGCCATCGTAAAGGTCTTGCCACTACCGGTTGCACCAAGTAGTGTCTGCTCGCGCTGGCCAGCTTCCAGGCCACCAAGTAGCTGAGCGATCGCCTGAGGCTGATCACCGGTCGGTTGATAGGAAGAACGAAGCTGAAATGGTATGTGCGTCACGCTCCTTAGTGTAGCATAGCGTGGGCCTTAAATCACACTCTGGCGATTCATCTCAGCCAGGAGTTTGTTGTACGTTGCTTGCGGGTCTTTGGCGTGGTTGATTGCCCCACCAACACTAATCACATCAGCCCCACCCTGGGCAATATGGAAAACATTATCTACCGTCACGCCACCATCCCAGCCAATCTCGACCCGAGGGTGAATAGCCCGCACTAGCCGGATTTTCTCCAGCTGCATCATTCGCGCTTTGCCACCAAACTCACCCAGCTTACCACTGACGATCGATACATAGTCGGCTGTTTCGATATACGACGCCACCGTCTCGGGCACTGTGGTACGCTGCAGGGCTACACCAGCATGAATACCAGCTTGCTTGACCTGCTGCAAGACAGGAATCAAATCCTCTTTAACTTCAGCATGAAAGATAATCGTACTGGGCCGCAGCTTAATCAGTTTCTCAACGTACACGCTGGGGCGCGCCACCATAGCGTGGATATCAACCGTCCACGACTGAGGCCACCACAGTTGGCCGATCCCTACCGTTTGACGGGGCGCAAATACGCCATCAGAAATATCAATATGAACTCGCTTGGCAAACGGCATAAAATGCTCTACTGCAGCCTTGTATTCATCAGTTTTTGTACTCAAAATAATTGGTGCTATGACAGCCATGCAAGACATTATACGGCGTCTGGCGTGTGTTGTAAAGACGGCGACGGCGTTCTTTCACGTTTGCGAGAGCGAAGGAGGGAGTGTTAGACTGACGTGCGCGAAGAGTAGGTATTTGACACTTCCTTAACATCATTTAAGAAATCGTCATCAAACTTTTCCAAACTTTTCGTTGCATCAACTAACGACTCTAACTCATCCAATTCTTGCTGAGATAGTGCACTGCGTTCTTCTGCTAAATAATCGGTCAATCTTGCACAAATATATTCGACAGCCACAGCCCATTCACCTGCATCATTATATAGCGTCACTTCTGCTCGGTCAGCTCTTGTTAGGTAAGGGTTTTTATTGGCATAGTCTCGTATCAATTGGGTTAAGTACATAACTACATTATATCATATTCTCAAATATTTGCTGGGCAACTCCCTGCCTGCGGCCGCGCCATGCCAGTGGTGGCGTAGTAGCGGATGTCGGTGAGGTGGCGGTCGGTGGCTTGAATGCAGAATTTGGTGGCATCGGCGCTCAGCGTAACCTGCACGGCTGTGTCGCTTGGCGGACGGTAACCGACTTGCTCGAGGTTAGTGCTATAGCTTGCACCACTAGCGCTGGCATTGGCGTGGTGCGTCTTGATCGCCTCAAGTGCGCTAGTGGCTGCCGCGCGCGTTGCGACATCAACTGAGCGCCGGCGATAGCCCGAATACGCCGTCATAGACAGCGTTACGAGTAAGCCCAGGATCGCAATGACAATCATCAGCTCCATGAGCGTGAAACCCTTCTGGCTCCGCTGCATCCACCATACTGCCCCGCTTTGCCTCATTATATTTCTCCCTCCATTAGCATAAGCATATTTAAGCATCACTATAGCAGGTGGAATGGTCAAGGGCAATAGCACTTTTCTTCTTGGCAGTATATACTAGGTTTATGGTGACCAAACAAGACGTCCTCACAAAAGCACGCGGTCTCTATAGCGAAGATCAGCTGTATGAAATCGACCATGCGATCGACTTCGCCACCCAGGCACACCACGGACAAAAGCGCAAAAGCGGTGAACCCTACATTACCCATCCGCTGAGCGTTGCAATTATCTTGATCGACTGGGGGATGGACAGCGACACCATCATCGCGGGTATTCTCCACGACACCGTTGAGGATACCGAGACGTCACTAGACGATATTGAGTCACTTTTTGGACATGATGTGTCCTTCCTCGTTGATGGCGTGACGAAGGTAAGCCAAGCCCGAGCTGGTATGCGTGACCTCGACCACTATCTCCCTCAGACGAAAGACAACCTTACCAAGCTGCTTATTGCTGTGGGACAGGACGTGCGTGTCATTATCATCAAGCTGGCCGACCGGCTGCATAATATGCAGACGCTGCAATTCAAATCACCCGAAAAGCAGCAAAAGATCGCCCGAGAAACACTCGAGGTCTTTGCCCCCATGGCTGACCAACTCGGTATGGGGCGGGTGCGGATGGAGCTAGAAGAACTCGCCTTTAGCTACCTCGACCCCAAAGAATACAAGCGGCTCGAGAAGGTCATGAAGCAACGCCTAGGCAAAAGCACCCGCAAGCTTGGCGTCGTCCGCCTCGAGGTCGAGCGGGCACTCAAGGATGAGAAGCTCGAGTTTGAGATCAATGGGCGAGTCAAAAGCCTTTACAGCCTGCACCGCAAGCTCCAAAAGCGCGGTAGTCTCGACAATATTTATGACCTGATGGCACTACGCATCATTGTCCACACCAAGGAAGAGTGCTACTTAGTGCTGGGCATTCTCCACTCGCTCTATCAACCGATGATTGCTCGCATCAAAGATTATATTTCCATCCCCAAGCCAAACGGCTACCAGAGCCTCCATACAACGGTCATCACGCCTAATAAGCAGATCGTCGAGTTCCAGATCCGCACCCGCGATATGCATGAATACGCCGAGCGTGGCCTTGCCGCCAGCTTTCACTACCAGCAACAAAAAGATAGCAAGGAGTATCTCAAGGGCGACTCCAAGCGCGGCGTATCAAATCTGCCGGCCCAGTTGCAGTGGATTACGCAATTGCAAGAAATCGCCGCTCGCCTGCGCGCTGGCGAGGATATCCCTCGCGAGCAGTTATCAATCGACCTCTTTGGCCACCGCATCTTCGTTTTTTCTCCCAAAGGCGATATCTACAACCTCCCCGAAGGGGCGTTGCCGCTGGATTTCGCCTACGCCATCCACTCTGATATCGCCAAGCACGCCTACGGCTTCCGGATCAATGGCAAGATGGAGCCATTCGAGCGTCCACTTGAGAATGGTGATGTCATCGAAGTCCTTACCCGCAAGCTCTCCTACCCTAAGCCGGGTTGGGCGCAGCTTGTTACTACCAGTCACGCGCGTGATAAGCTCCGCCTCCAGCTCAACAAGATCCGCGTTCAAGCTGTTAATGGTGCCATCAATCTGACAGATAAAATTATGCCAATCAGTAAGCCTGAGGCTGCTTCGAAAAAGTCAAAGAATAAATAACTGAGGTAACGTTAGATAATTGCCACGCATCTTGACTTAAGTCTCTAAAATTATCGATCTGCCGCAACCTTGTTCCCTCTATCGCCATTATTATCCAACAGATGTGGGTAGCCTATTGTGATAACCAGCCTGCGAGCCTCTGACTTTCTTGATAAAGCAATATTGTGCAAGTACTAACTGCTTATAGTAACCTAGAGGATTCCAGAGGTTGAAGTAAAAATACAAAATACCCCAGTGGGGTATTTTGTATTTGCTTAAACGCGTTATCTAGCGTTCATTCCAACGCGCAATAGATTCATGGATAATCTGCTTGGCACGCACGGTGTCACCAAAGCCCTTCACTACAGTAGTGCCAGGCTTCTTGAGATCTTTGTAGTGATTAAAGTGGTGCTCGATTTGCTTGAGGGTTGCAGCAGGGAGATCTTCGAGCGAGTTGATTGCATCACCTGTGTTGCGGTCATCTGCTGGCACGACGATCACCTTATCATCCACCTCGTCATCGTCTACAAACTCTAGCACGCCAATCACCTTACCCTCCAAGACGACACCAGTTGTTAGTGGCTGATCGGTGATAATGAGCGCATCGAGCTCGTCACCATCTTCATCTAGGGTTTGTGGAATGAAGCCATAGTTGGTTGGCTTGGCAAAGATTGCTGGCTCGACCCGGTCGAGCTTCATCACTGCGAGGTCGCGATCCCACTCAATTTTGTGGTAGCTCCCCTGCGGAATCTCCACCACTACATTGACGATGCCAGCGTCAACATCACCGGGTGTCAGTACTTTATTAAAATCTGCCATTTGTATTAGCTCCTTTCTGTTGCTATCTGTTTTATTTTAGCAAAATCTGCTCGGTAATAGCAAAAGAAGATGCGCTGGCAGTGCAACCTTGCTCTGCAAGCACATTATCCTCATCACCAACCCATTTGATGGTATAATACTGCTAGCATGTTAATCATTGGTCATCGCGGTGCGGCTGGACTCGCACCAGAGAACACTATCGACGCTATGGCAGCGGGTGTCGCGGCGGGTGCTGATATGCTTGAGCTAGATGTGCGATTGACGCGCGACGGTATTCCTGTGGTGGCACATGATAATCGCCTGCTACGTACCCACCACCGAAATGAATCAATCAGCCATCTGACGTATACCGAGTTGCAGGCCCTCACCAGTGAGCAGCCTATTCCATCGCTCCTCGCAGTGCTAGACCGTTTTTTTGGCGTTGTGTTACTCAATATTGAGCTCAAAGGGCACGGTAGCGCCGAGCCAACGTATCAGCTCCTCACCCGCTCCATCACATCGCCAGATGATTGGGATAATGTACTACTCTCGTCATTCTCCGTACGCGAGCTTCGGCAATTTCGGCAGCTTGCGCCTCAGGCCAATCTTGCTCTACTTCACCGCAATAATCCCTTTGCATTCTTGGCCTATCAGCGAAAGCTCAACTTCACCGCAGTAGGGTTTCATCGCTTGTATGCACATCCACTGGCGATAGAGATTGCACGTCGGTCGAATCTCTTTACCTACGTCTATACGGTCAATCGCCCAGGTGCCTTGCAGCAGCTTGCCGAGCGCGGCATCGACGGCGTCGTTACCAACTATCCAGATAAGTTTCTTGCTGAGCTACGACGCTTTAGTTGATAACATGTGAAGCTATCTGATAAGACACAGTACGCCTGTCGTGCGAGATTAGGAATATTGTCTGAATCCAACTAACGTCTTATTTGGGTGATGCTAGGCTTCTCCGTTCCTTTCTGTGGACGAATATTACCACTATCCAATTCAATGCAGAGGAGCAATAATCGAGTAAGCACCTAAAGAGTTTATCGAAAAAGCAACCAAAAAGAGCAGACGGTAGCTCTTTTAGTGCAGTTGGCAAGCAACCTCTCTAGGTGTATCAACTTCATCTTCACACGAGTAAAAAATCAGCCATTACGACTGATTTTTTACTTTATCAGATAGAAAGGAGATACTACTAAGGGACTGACATTTTGCAATCCAGGCTTTTAGCTACCTCACACTAGCACTATCTATTCTAATTCTACGCTTTGTGCTGCTGAATATACTCACGGATGCTCAAAGCAGCCGTCGCGCCTTCGCCCACCGCAGTCGCGATCTGCATCGTTGCGCCACTACGCACATCGCCACTGGCAAAGACGCCAGGCATCGTCGTCTCGAGGTGCTCATTGGTGATAATCAACCCCCGCTCATCGAGCTGGACGGGCGTACCCTGCAAAAAGCCAGTGTTTGGCTTAAGACCAACAAAGACAAACACCCCATCACAGGCGAAGGTAGTTGGTTGGCCATTACTGATGGCTGCAACACCAGTTACTTTGCCGTCCTCTGCTATAATTTCAGTCGATTCGGTATGGAGATGGACGCTAATTTGTCCTCGCTCGATAAAGGGCTGCAGGTCGGTCTGGAGGATCTCACTCGCTTTGATTGTGCTCCGCACCAGCAGGTCGATATGCTCCGCAAAGCGAGTCAAGAACATCGCCTCTTGCAAGCCAGAATTACCGCCACCGATCACCACCAGTCGCTTGCCTTTATAAAACGCACCATCGCAGGTTGCACAGTAGTGTACGCCGCGACCATACAATGCATCTTCGCCAGGGATACCAAGCTTGTTATATGCACTGCCAGTGGCAATCAACACCGCACGGGCACGCACATCCTGCCCGTCGACTGTCACAATCGTATCATTGCCATCTTTGCGGAGGCTCGATACCTCACCCAGCTCAATCTGCGCCCCAAAGCGCTCTGCCTGGCGCTGCAGCTGCTCGGCGAGGTTGAGGCCTGCTACGCCATCAGCAAAACCTGGGTAGTTATCGATCTTATCGGTAATCGCTGCCAGACCACCAATCACTGCTTTTTCATATAATACCGTCTGTAGGTTCTCACGCGTCGTATATACCGCGGCAGCCAGAGCGCTTGGCCCCGCGCCAATCATGACAACGTCGTAGGCTGGTGTCTGGATTGGTTTATTGGTAGTGTTGTCCATAGTTGCTCCCTCCTTGACCTTCTTGGTATGCCTTCAATAGTTCCGAAGTATCGATCGTAGCTGGCTTTGGCACTGCCATCACGACGAACTTCAGTGGAGTATTGGCGGGAATGTCATTGCCTTGGCCTTTCTCGCCGTATGCTTTGTCGGAAGGGATGGTTAGCTCACGTACTCCACCAAGGCGCATCCCCTTGATGCCTTCCTTCCAGCCAGTGATGACACTCGCGCTCTTGAGCCCACCCTCAACGGCAAATGGTGCATCAAGCTTGCCGTCTTTGATAGATTGGTCAAATACCTTGCCTTTTGGGTTCCAGCCAATGTAGTAGGCCGCAAATGCCGTATTATCCTTGATCTCCTCACCATCGCCAACCACCAAGTCTTCGCTGGAGAGCTCCTTCACGCTATCCCGATCAAACTCACTAACCCGGCTCGTATATTGGCTAAAGGTTGGATAATATTTGTTTGACAACTCTTGCGCTTGAGCAGCTGTCTTAGCTTGGTAATCCTTCATGAGCTTCTGGTATTTTTCTTGCGCCTTTTGCGCTTTGGCTTGGTCATTCTTGTAGTTCTCCGAAGCGAGAAACGTCGCCGCAAATGACCCTAGTATCCCGACAACCGTCGCGACCAAAATAACAATAATAATCCAGCGTTGTGTCTTGGTTGTTGCCATAACTCCTCTTGTTTCATCGACTAATCTATCTTGCCCAGTATAGCACACTTGCCAGTATGACTGCTAGATAACAGAGGTCGCGACGATAAATGCTGTCTAGTCTTTGCTGTATACTCCTTGTTAATCCTATTGCTCACTGCCACCTTGCTTTGCGCAGAAACACCACGCGAACAACCATCGGCCAACACGCCTCTTGCAATGACGATTTTTCTCAGTATACTAAAAAGCGATGAACCGTCTCCACACCTTATTTTCACCTCTGCTTGCCCGCCTGGCTATTGGCGGCACGACTGCGCTGCAATCAGCACCAGTCGAGAAACTTGATGGTGCTCTCACACCCAATATGCGCGCTCTGCGCCTAGCAATGAGCATTGCCGACCAGCTCATTTCAATGGGCACACCAGCCCAAAATGTCGTTCATATGGCGCTCAGTATTACGGACACCTACTGTACCCGCAAAGTGCACATCGACGTTATTTCGTCGCAACTTATTTTATCGCAAGATCGAGGTAACGATTACGAACCACTAACGCTCCTGCGCACCATCCCACCGCGCGAGATCAACTACCAACATATGCAATGCCTCCAAACCCTGGCCGCTACTATTGCCGAGGGAGCGCTCACCCTCGATGCTGCCGAGCGCGAGCTCGATGCTATCCTTGCCAAGCCACGACGCTATCCACCTTGGGTAATTTATCTGGCAGGCGGCGGACTCAGTGCTGGCTCGGCCTTGCTCTATACAGCGTCGCTACCAGTAATTTTTGCCACCTTTGTGATGGGTGTGACGATTATGTGGCTGCTAGGCCGTTTAAATCGCATTGCTCTTCCTGTGTTCTTTACTCAAATCATCGCAGCAAGCGTTATTACATTGGTTGCAACCATCATCACGTGGCTTGCCACCAACCATTATCTCGATGTTCTTGGTATCATCAACCCAACCATCATAACCGTTAGTGGCATCGTGCTCTTAGTGGCAGGGATGATGATCGTTGGTGCCTTCCAAGATGCAATCGACGAATATTACGTGACGGCGACAGGCCGGCTCCTTAAGGTAGCGATGATGACGATGGGTGTGGTGATTGGTGTGATGATTGGTCTGTATACAGCGCGGCGTTTTGGGATTGAATTTGTTGCCACGCCCGATCAGTTGCAGCTGACCGGCACAATGTATCAGTATATCGGAGCCGCCGCCATTGCTGCCACCTTTGCCCTGGGCAACCACACTCAGCCAGTCGGCATCATTCTGGCTGGTGCAACTGGCATGCTTGGCTATGATATATACCTCGCCATTACTGGCTGGAGCATGTCTGCTATTGCGGCCAGTGCGGCAGCGGGCTTGGTAATTGGCTTTATTGCGACAACCGCTTCCCGTTTGTGGCATATGCCCAGCCTTGCCATTGTCAATGCCGGAATCGTCCCGCTCGTGCCAGGCGTCACGCTCTACAATGGGCTCATGGGCGTCGTGACGACTGGCTCAAGCGAGGCAGGCCTGCTGGTGCGTGCTGTCCTCATCGCTATTGCCATTGCGGCTGGTGCGTCATTTGGCGTGCTGATTGGTCGACCCACGCGGCGGAGTTTCCTCCGCCTGCGCAATCGCCTACCACAGCGTCGCCTACATCAACCTCATTCGCCAAAGTCCACACCCTGAAACAGCACATGCTGCTCGGGCGCAAACACTGTCCGAATGATCGAACGGACACGCTCAGCACTCAGTGTTGCTTGGCTACTCGATAGCGTTAGGCGAAATGTGGTGGTTTGATGTGATGCATCAGGGGTTGCTTTGTAAATACTCAGTGGCGTGAGATCGCGGATCGTTACATCTGGGTATGTTTCGCTAGCCTGAGTCATAGCGCTCGAGACTGCTTGCATGAGTTCATCATAGGTAACCTCTATGCTTGTTTGGATCGAGATATCGCGCGCGGTGGTAGGGTAGCGACTCATTGGCTGGTAGTGCACCGCCGTATCGCGCCATACCTGCTCCATCACATCAAGGCAAAGTGATGCCGCTGCAGTATAATCAGGGAGCTTGAAATGCTTCACTACTGCCGGGCGCAGCTCACCAACCACACCAATAAGCTGCCGCTCGGGCTGACCCGTCGTCTCACTACTTTCCACCCAGATATGAGCCGAACGATTAATGTCAAAAGGTGCATATACTGGATCATCTTGAGCTGCTGCGACTGGCGTATAAACGAGAGTCAGACCGCTATCATGCGCCAGTTGGTCGAGCGTTGCCCGCACCCGGTAAAAGGCGGCACCGATTTGTGGCTTTTTGCTACTATACACAAGATCAATCAGTGATTGTTCAGCTGGCAGACCATCCTTGCCCATTTGTGCCTTGGTGTGACCCTTGCCGATTTCGAACAACATAAATTCGTTGTGTCCTGCTTTGATATTAGCATGGACTTTATCGAGTAAGCTCGGCAGCACACTCAGGCGATAGTACTGGAGGTCTGGGCTGAGAGCATTTGAAAGTCGGAAGGCCTGGGCTGAGTCTTGGCCTGCGCCCTTGAGTACGCGCTCGTGCACAAAGCTGTAGCTCAGCACTTCGTTGGCACCCGCCCTGGCTAATGCCTCGCGCACAACGCGCCTCAGCTCACGGCGGGGGTTCTTGCGCGCTGGCTGAATACGACGCATAGGCAGCTGGCGCGGCACAGTATCAAAGCCATGCAGCCGGCCAATTTCCTCAACAATATCCTCTTTGGTTTCCAGGTCTGTCCGCCAGAAAGGCACCTGCAGGCAGATATAGCCAAGCTCTTTCTCTGGGCCATGACTGTGGATTTCAACGTTATTGAGCAAAGTACAGATGTCGTTTTCGGTAAGGTGAGAGCCAAGCCGCTGATTAATAAATCTACTCGTTATGTCTATGGTTGCAGGCTCGTACTTCCCTGCAAAATAATCATCAAGAATCCCACCATGTTCACTCGTAAATGGCTTACTATCCGCTACGTGGCTCGCCTGCTCACCGCCCACCATACCGATCAGCCGGTTCAGCACAGCTGGGTTTTGCAGGGGCGACTGACCTTTGTTAAAGCGGGCCAGTGCATCGGTAAATACACCGTGGCGCATGGCCATTTTGCGCACTGCGTACATATCAAAGGTGGCACACTCCAGTACAATCGTCGTGGTTGTAGCCGATACTTCAGTGCGGCTGCCGCCCATAATACCGCCCAAGGCCACCGGACCTTGCCCGTCGGCAATCACAATATCATCTGGCGTCAGCTCAATCGTCTTGCCGCTCAGTAGCGCCAGCGTTTCGCCCTGCCGCGCCATACGCACGCCAAGCTGCCCGCCCTGGAGCGTATCGTAATCATAGGCGTGGGTTGGCTGGGCCGTCATTAGCATCACATAATTGGTTGCATCCACAATGTTATTAATCGGCTTTGCCCCCATCGCCACCAGTTGGCACTGCAGCCAAAACGGGCTGGGCGCTACCTGCACGCCGCGAATGGCCACCGCCATAAAGCGCGGTACAAGCTGCGGAATATCGTTCGAAACCGCGAGCAGCACACTATCGCCATCGCCAAATACCTGCTCCAGGTTATACCACGTAGGGCTGGTAAATGGTTGATGGAGGATGCCAGCAATCTCGCGCGCCACACCCAGCTGGCCAAAGCAATCTGGCCGGTGGGTAAACATCTTGTTCTCAATATCAAGCACATAGTCATCCAGGCCAAACAGCGCGGCAAAGTCAGCCCCTGGTTGCAGCGTCTTACCCGCTGGCAGGTCGCATGGCGTCAGTGCCACAATCCCCTCGTGGTCGGTGCCAATTGCCAGCTCATCAGCCGCAGCCAGCATGCCCTGGCTCAGCACCCCACGGAGCTTGCGCGCATCGAGCGTAAAGGGCTCGCCCTCGAGGATACTGGCTGGCACCGTGCTTGCAGGCGGCAGCCACACGGCCCATATACCAGCTTGCACATTGGGCGCGCCGCACACCACCTGCACCAGGCCGTTTTCATCGCGCGGTACATCGGGCACTGCCATGCCGTCATCAATTTTCGTCACGCTCAGGCGGTCGGCATTGGGGTGCTTCGCGCACTCTACCACGCGCACCACGCGTGCGCCGCGGTAATGCTCAGCCAGGTTCTCTACCCGGTCTACCTTACCAAGCTGCTGATTAATACGCTGCACTAGCTCATCCACCGGCGGCAATTCAAAGTTAATAAGTTGTTTTATAACATTAAGGCTGACTTTCATACTGCGTTATAGTATACCATCTCAAGGTAAAGCTGTGCTACTCTTCTCGGAGATGGAGTATGATGCTACGCAGTAGCCATCATATATTCATACATCGCCCGAAACAGCTCCTCGGGTAGCTCCACATGACCAAAGCGCAGCTTGGGCGTGATATCGCGCCAGCCAGGCAGTGTGCGCAGCACCGCAATTGGTACCTCACGCACTGGCGCGTGCCAGGCAATATCTCGTCGGTATGGGATGAACCCTGGGAACATCTCGTGCTGATATACGTCATCACTTGCTACGACACCACATGCCGTGATAGCCTGGCAAGGCTCAGCGGATCGAAAAGCCTGCTTGGGCGAATAATAGAGGATATAATCACCACGCTGCATGCGGGTCAGCGGTGCCTTCTTGCCATGGCAGAGCTGACAAAAGCCACCCCCTACCCCTATTTGGACGTGGTCTTTCGAGGCCACGCCGAGCCAATATCGTGTCATAAATCCTCCTCCTGGATTGCTTTACTTATGTAACAAACTTGCACTACAAACCGTATTCTCTTTCGTCGTATACCAACACTACTCCATATAAAAGATGCGAAACTATCTACCGTCTTATCTCTCAAATATCCAAATGCTCTACTGGCTGCTCCAGGCTCTGTTGCAAATTCTGCACAGCGCGCTCTGGGATATACGCCGCGAGCTCGTCAATCGTATCAACAACCTCCATTCGCCCCCATTGTTTGACTGTCGCTGGATTATCGTTGGCCTGCGTGCTACGCTGCGTGCCTGTAGGCCAATAGTTCCAGTCGGCGTGATTGCGCTCATAGTACACATAACGGCCCTTTTGCGTAAGATACACTCGCTGTTCGCGAAGAGCTGCTTTGTCCTTTGCTATTGTCTTGTATATCTTACGACCCATAAAAACCTTATGCTGATACACGCCATCCTTGCCAACGCGCAGCTGTACTTCATGAAAACCATCGTGTGTTGCTTGCTGCCGCTCAACTAACAAACGATAACCCGCCATCAGCGCTGCAGATAGACTCATACTAAGGTCAGGCAAAGTCCCTTCAATATAGCGTTCATCGCTGTGCGAAAAATAGATTGTTTTATTGGCCATCATGCTCCTCCTTATATGTATAGCTATACATATATAGTATAGCTCTTCTATGGTGCCGTCAAGGTTGCTAGAGAATGCAGTGTGTTACCCCTGTTATATTGACATAAAATAGCTATACTATCCAGAATATGCTACATTATTCGCCTACTTATGCTACAATTACACAGGCATACAAGAACATAATCTGGAGGTTTATATGCATACTGGTATTCGACGAATCGGTCAGCGTAACTGTATTTATAGCGCGCTCCGCCAAGAGCTGATGACTGAAATGTTCAAGCAAACAGCGGGAGATGATGAGTCCGTCAACCACGAAGCTGATCTTAGTAAACAGTACTTTGCTATGGTGGGAGATAAAGGTAAGGTAACAGCCAAGGCGCACCTGCTTGCATCTATCGCTGCCAAACCGCCAACATTACTATGGGGCTTTTCAAATGCTCTGTCACAATATGGGAGCGCAGTGGAGCTTGCTCATAACGTGCACGACTACGGCCTCAAGCATAGCGAAGAAGAACTCACTGCAGACGAGGTTGCCTATACGCTGCCAGACGGTACCGACCAAGCAATGGTGATTGCTGGCGTGGCACACGATATCGGCAGTGCCGCCATCAGTATTTTTGGCACCGAGTATTACTACTATAGCTCACCAATTGGTGGAGGTTCGCGGATTGTGCTGCTACTGGAGAACCTTTCCGAGCCCGTACCTCCCATTACGCTCGACTACTTCTACTCACGCTTGCCACGCTATCTGCAGCAGGTGGATGACATTGCATGGTCGCTGGAGGGTTTTGTGGAGCTGATGCCAGGCTGGAGCATCGAGATGAACGACGATGATAATGGTATCCATCACGCCCGCGTCACCGATGATACTGGCACAGGTATCCACGTCAGTTACCAATTCGATGAGTATGAACGGCTAAAGCGGCTTGAGTTTAATCACGACTAATACTCGTTACCAGTGATATACCAAAAACCGCATTTGTATAGTAATGCGGTTTTATTGTGGTTTTTACATCAATATGACCTCTGTTGGCACTCTTGCTACACTGGTGTGCGCTCGCTTCAAGATATATAACCAGTGTTTGCAATTGACGCAACAATCCGGCATACTGGAGAGTACTAAAGGAGGACTGACATGATAAAACCAGACTATATCAGCCTAAAGAGTTGGGTTGTTGCTGGCCTATTGAGTGTGACAGGGCTTGTGGCAGCAACAACGTTCCTGCCACCAAGCCAAGCGGCCGCCAGTAACGATTTGCGCTCAGCTACTATAAGCCGCAAGAACTACAACGAGGCAATGAGCAGCATCGACCAGCAAATCAAGCAAGAAGAAAGCGACAGCAGCATTCGTCCAGAGTGTCGCACTTACACGAAGACTCATGGCAAGCGTGCTGCAAAGGCCGTCCTCATGATTCACGGCATCAGTGGCTGCAGTAACGTTTACCGAAAGTTGGCAGATGAATTCTACAACCAAGGCTACAACGTCTACGTCCCACGCGTACCCAAGCATGGCTACACCGACAACAAACGCCATGGTGAGATCTCTACCAAAGACATTGCCAACTTCATGAAGACGAGTGCACAGCAAGTGAGCGGCCTGGGCGATGAGCTTGGTATCGTTGGCCATTCTGGTGGTGGTGATATGGCGACGTGGCTTGCCCAGTATGGCAATGGCTTCTTTACGAATGTGTTACTGCTTGCCCCATTCTACGAGCCAGCAGCCAGCCAAGCCCCCAAGTGGCAACTGCCCTTCCTGCGTACAATGTATGGTTACAACATTTTGCCAGATAAATTCAGCCCAAGCGGCCTGTCGTACCGTGCACTTGGCAAATATCTCATCGTCAAACAAAACTTCAAGAAAGATCTTGCTGCACCGGGCCTCAAGCGCGTTGCAACAGTGACGAGCGAGAATGACGATGCCGTCGACAACGGCCTAGCGGTGAGCATTCCGCAGCGCATGGCTCAGGCAAGCAATGCATCGTTCCAGCACTATAACCTACCAAAGCGGCTCAACATTGGCCACAATATGGTTGGGCCAACCGATGGCGGTATGGCCACCTACCACCAGGCAGTCTACGCGCAGTACCTCAACCTCTACGAAGGGCGCCAAACTGCCGAAATCTAGCTAGTTTAGCTACCCATAATCAAAACACTGCAGCTAGGCAAGCTGCAGTGTTTTATTATAGAAAATCGACCAGCAGTAATCGGCCTACCTACAGACGCTTCGTGCGCCACCGCTCAATCGCCTGCGATCGGCTCAGCATAAACGATAGATTACCGATTAGCAGTAAGCCGACGACAGGTGTCAGTATTAGCGACATGCCAATCACCTGTGGCGCAGCAACGAAGCTATAGGCTATGCAGACACCATTACCAAGGAGTGTGATAAGCGCCGTGACGCTACCAGGCGTCCAGCTTCGGTACTTCACTGCATCAACGAGATGTCCAACCAAGTGCAGCATATTTGCAAGAATAACTGCACATACCAGCGCAAGCGACTGCAGGGCAATTGCACCGCCAAGCAGAGCCAGCGCAACGATCGACTCTTCGAGAATAATGATGGCAACCGTCTCTGTTGATGGGTATGAAGCACGATTCGATATAATCATCTGCCTAGCAAATGCCGGGTCATGCTCATGACGCCGAATCCACGGCACAAACCGAGCAATTTCCTCCAGCTCATGAATAATAAATAAACCAAAACCAGCAAAGGCTACTAGCGCCTCCACCGTCATTTCCCTTCGTACACATTAAGGTAGGTTTGGAAGACCTCCTCGCTATGGGCGCTCACCCCTGGCGCGGCACGGCGTGTCATGTCGTGGCTAATGCCCATGCTGGCAGGGAATTTTTTGTATTGGAAGGAGGCATTGTTGTTGGTTGCCATCTTTTGTGGGATGTCGTGCGCGAGGTCTGGGTCGATATCGTGATCACCCTCACTCACCACCACACCAACATGCTTGAGACCGGGTGCAGCAAAGTTGGCTTTGTAGTTTTCTTTGAGCGTGACGTACTTTGCCAGAGTGCGATATGACAAGCCATTGACTTCATCATTACCACTGTAGCGGTCTGGCAGGATATTATTGCCGTAGAGGTTACGCATGAGTGGAATCTGCCACTTGGGTGCCTGGCTAGCCGCTGGCTCATAAAACGGCGCGATGAGCAGCACCCGCGAGAAGAGCCCATTACCATACTGCGCAAGCCACGTCGCCATATTGCCACCACCAGAGTGGCCCGCCACACCAACTTCCTCACCAAGGCCACTGACCTGGCGAGCACTCGTGGTCATATAGTTGACCATATCGCTGAAGGAGATCTGACCATGGCGCTTTTTGTCGGCATAATAGCCATGCTGTGGCACGCGCGGCGCGTAAACGTTGTAGCCCTGCTCGTAGAATACATTGGCAATATCAGCCATATCACTGGTACAGCCACTGATACCGTGGATAAGTAAGATAGCTTTAGCTGTTTTCTTGCCATGTGTCTTAGCGAACGAGCGGCATTCATTACGCAGGCCAGCCTCTGCTGTATCGTGGGCAATTTGCTGGTTGATAGCCGTCATCGAGCTATCATAATCCAGTCGCTTGATATCTGCTGTGCGTAGTTCTGCCTTCTGGGCGGGCCACAAGAAGGCAGCTGCAATGGCAACCACGCTGACCGCAACAATGCTGCCAATAAGCGTGGCAATTACTTTTATAATTCCGGCTTGAGATGAGGGAGAATCTTTCATACGCTATAGTATGGCGAATAGTTGCCAATATAGCAAGACCACTCTACTAAAGAGAGTGGTCTTGGTTTCAATCTGATGCCTGTTGCTTACGATTCTGCTTTGCGGCCCGCTACCAGCAGGTAGAGGTTACCACCAAGTGCAGCACCGATCAAGGTACCAGCAATCACCTCAAGGCTCAGACGGCTATAGCCAGTCTCGCCACGGCTTGCTTGTGCGCCAGTAAAGCTACTGTCTGGTGCCTCTGTTGCAGCGATAGCCACTGCTGGGTTGAGTGTTGCACTCTTTGCACGCAATTCATGTGGCAAGTGTTTGATATCTTGGACTGACGATGTGTCCACCGAAGCCTGCACCTGAGTCAGCAAGCCACCAGCCACGATAGCGGCAGCGGCCAAAGATAGACCGATCCCCACTGCCTGGCCTGTTTGCTTGAGCTCGGCCACGCGTGATACGGCAGCCGCAATGCCAAACATCAGTACTGCTGCGCCGACGAGCTCAACACCAAAGACCGCCCAGCTAAAGGTAGTAAAGTGCTCGAAGCTGAGCTTGAAAGCGCTCCCACTTAAACCATTCAGTACAACGACAGCGAGCGCCCCACCAAGCAGCTGGGCGATCCAGTAGAATGGTACCAGCGCTGTCTTGAGCTTGCGCATTGTCCAGAGGCCAAAGGTGACCGCTGGGTTGATATGTGCGCCAGACACTGCACCCACCGCCACAGCAATCACAAGCAGTGTGAGGCCAAGGTAGAGTGGTGCAAATTGAGTTGCCGCACCAATCGCGGCAATGGTGAGCATAAATGTACCAAGCAGCTCAGCAAAAATAATGTTGAGCAAATTGCTCGGCAGAGCTGACTCGCGTCGCTTACGGACAACAGTCTTGGTGGCTGATGTGGTCGATGCAGCCTTTACGGTTGGTGCAGCCTGAGGCTGGGAGGCCGAATCTTTCGCGGCCGATTTTTTGGTCGAAACGGCTTTTTTGGTAGCCATACGTCCCTCCTTCACTAGTTGATACTACGCCTTTAGTATATCACATCACCCTGTTCGTCGGCGATATCAGATGTCGATTGTGCCAAATAATGCTATACTAAAGACATGGGACAATATATGAAACAAGACCAAACGCGCAGTGAGCTACAAGAACGCATCGCGGCCGATCTCCGCGCTAAAGCAGCTGCCAGCAGCCACACTGGCGACGGCACCGCACCAGCGGGCGGCGACACCGGCGTCGAGCAATCCGAATACCTCAAAGGCACCAAGCAAACAACGACACTAGCTGGGGTGTGGCTGGTCGTTGGTTTTCTTGCGCTGCTTACCTTTGGCTTTTTTGTTGCACTAACTATCAATGGACAACAATAACGGAGTGGCAATATGACAGACCTTGACGCTATCCAGCAAAAGCTGCTTCTGGCCGTGAGCCAATCGACCACCCCGCGCGAAGTGCTGCGCCACGAGGAATTGCGCGCGCTGTATAGACATATCACATCACTCCCCCCAGCGGAGCGTGGGCCATTTGGCAAGCGTGTTAATGAGCTCAAGCAAGCTGTGCAAGCCGCCATCGAGCGCCGCCTCGAGGAACTCGAGACCGTCGAGCGCACACCGATTGACGTCACTGCGCCAATGGACATCAACACGGCTATTCCCCCATTACTACCAACAAACCAGGGCTCAACGCATCCATTAATGCAAGAGATCGAGCGGATTACTGATATCTTCTACCGCATGGGGTTTGCAGTAGAAGAGTCGCGCGAGATCGATGATCAGTTCCATATGTTCGAGAGCCTCAACTTCCCCAAAGGCCACCCCGCCCGCGATGATTACGACACCTTCATGACCGTCGAGACAGACGCGCAGGGCGACCGCCTGATTGCACCGGCTCACACCAGCACCATGCAAAACCGCGTCCTGACCACCTATCACCATAAGCTGGACACAGGCGAGGCCATTGCTGCCATCGTACCCGACCGCGTCTTCCGCAATGAGGACCTGGATGCCCGGCACGAGCACACCTTCTACCAAGTGGAGGGCGTGTATGTAGCGAGGGGGGTCAACGTCGGCAACTTGATTGCGACCTTGCAAGAATTTTTGCAAAGCTACTACGGCAAGCAGCTCGATGTGCGGGTCAACCCCTTCTACTTCCCTTTCACCGAGCCAAGCTTTGAGTTTGCCCTGAGCTGCCCCTTCTGCGAAGGCAAAGACCCAAGCTGTAAGGTGTGTAGCGGTGAAGGCTGGGTGGAGCTGATTGGCTGTGGTTTAATCCACCCCAATGTGCTGCGAGCAGCCAACATCGACCCTGATACCTACACCGGCTTTGCCTTTGGCTGCGGCATCGACCGCCTGGTGATGATGAAATACGGCATCGAGGACGTGCGGCATTTCGAGAGCGGAAAGTTGGATTTCTTGCGGCAGTTTTAGCCTCGTCTATTCGTTTTAGAACCAAGGTTCACCATATGCATAACGACACTGAGCTTTTTACCATCGCCCAGGCGCTCCTCGAGGAGCGACACACACCACCAGTTCACACTGTGGCAGCAGCTTTGCGTTGCCAATCTGGCGAGGTGATCTCTGCAGTCAATATCGACCATTTTCTTGGCTTCGTCTGTGCCGAGACAGCCGCACTGGCAATCGCTATTAATCGAGGTATTTACGATTTCGATTCGATCGTCGCAGTACGCAAAAATGATGACACAAGAAAGATCGAAATTGTCGACATGTGTGGCAAATGCCGTCAGATCTTTCACGATTATGCACCAGGTATTACTGTCTTGACTACAAACGGCCCGCAGGCAATAGAGCATATCCTCCCCCATGCTTTTACTCGCCAACGTGCAAAAGTTCAGCGAGCTATTAAGTGATAGTTAACTATACTTTATTTATGAACCATTCGACACAAACACTCTTACATAGCAACACCTACGCAAATCTTGCGACTGTCTCTCCGGATGGTCAGCCGTGGAATACGCCAGTGTTTTTTGCATATGCAGATGGCGCAGTATATTGGTGGTCACCAATAGCTGCTCAGCACTCACAAAATATCGAACATAACCACCGTGTATTTATGACAATTTACGACTCAACCGCCCCAGAAGGTCATGGCGTTGGCTTATACTATCGCGGTGTCGCTCGTCAAGTAGTAGATAGCGAACTCACTGAAGCAATCGCCATCTATAACAGTAAGGCTCAGCAATTTCAGCTTACTCCTTCAGACTGCACGGGCGTAGCACCAACTCGTCTGTATACAATGCCCATCACCGAGGCTTGGACAAACAGCGAAGATTCGATCGATGGTTATTATATTGATACCCGCAAAAAAATTGCATTCAAGAGATAAACCCTTCTCATAGAAAATACAAGGCATTTGCCCTGTATTTTCTATGGAGTACGCTAATCTACCGATTAATCGTCAACGGCCAGCTCAGCTCAACGCTCTTTAGTTTCTTCAAGTTATTGAGTGGTGTGAGATCATTCACCTCGGTGTTTTTGAGAGAAACAAAGGTGAGATTTTTTGCATGTTGAATGCCCTCAAGGTTCTTTATTTTCTCCCACGACTCTGCGCCATCACGCGCGCTGAGGTCGAGCGTAGTTAGCTTTTCCAGATCTAAGGCAAGCATGGGCTGTGCATCGCCGCGCTTTGTATGGGTCACTTGGGCAATAGCTTGATTGAGCTTGTTGCGGAGACGCCAATCGGGCACGCTCACCACCATATCCTGTGGCTTATCAGCAGCAGTCTTTTCTTGGTAGACCCTCACATAGTCGACCTGCATATCTTTCGCGACTTCGTAATCCTTGGGGCTAGCCTTCTTGTATGGCTCATTGAGGCCGCCAACCTGGTGATTCAAGCGGATAAAGAGTTTATTAGCTGCCTTGGCAAAGGGCCAGTTTGCATCATCTGGTGTTACGCGGTGTACCATGCGCCCATCATAGTAGAATTCGATCGTCCCATCCTTCTTGTTTAAGACGCCGTAGGTATGGAAGGTAGTTTGTGTATTGCCGACAATATTCCGATCGAGAACGTGCTGGTGCTGGTGTGAACGCTCTTTATTCCCCTGGCGTGGCTGCGTATGAATATTGGCTTGCAGCCAGCTTGGATCGTAGCCACGCGACTCGAAGACATCGAGTTCACCACTGGCTGGCCAGTTGAATGTTGTGCTTGTGAGCCAAAATGATGCCCAGGTCGCTCGAGCACCACCGTTCTTGTTGCCCTCTGGCAGTTTGATAGACGCCTCATAGTAGGTGCCGGGGCCCCAGGCATGGGCGACACTTTTGTCCTTCCAGTCACTGAGGTAGTGCGAGTTGACCATCCCTGTCGAGAAGGCAGCATGACCAGCCTGGCATGGTTTAGCATTTTTATCATACTGCGCGAGGAGATGGAGTTTGCCATCGTACTGGCGCACCATGTCTGTCTGGAAGCGCCCTTCCATACCCGACGCAAGGTCAAAGCAACCGGTCGGTACAGCCCATTTGGTCGTATCGAGTTTATTACCGTCAAATTCATCACCCCACACTTTTTTATAATGCGCCTGTACATCACGCGGCAGATAATCGACTGCCGATACTGGCTGCGCCATAGCAAAGCTCGTACCCATCACAGCGCATGCCATGGTGAGCCCAAGCGCCAAGCCAGCTTTTGCTTGTTTTGTTGCTCGTGTTGCCAACATATCCCCTCCTTATGTTCGTTAGCTGTTCTTATTTAATCACAGCTACTCTGCTTTGCCAAACACAAGACAATAACTTTATCCATATTTTTTGCAGGTAAGATAGTCTATTTTGATCATACACATCGATCTGCCAGAGGTCATTTTTTGCACGAAGAAGCAATATATGGCGTATGTATTATACTCCGAAATACGTTGTGGTTTTTGCTACGATTATTGCTACCTCTGTTTGACAAATCTCACGCGAGGATTTACAATAGCGACACTACATGAAGGTCGTGAGGAGAGATTATATCCGGTACTATTCAAATACGTACTTTCAGAAGAAAAAACACGCGCTATGCGTGTCGCCGATATTACGATTGAGCCGGATGATATTCTTGAGCAGGTAGCGGTCACTCACGAGAGACTGACCACGACGGATATCAGGTAATTTCGCTTCAAAGTCGACTTTCATATCAACATAACCCTAACTCGTGAGGTATTTTTCCATGAGACTCTATTTATCATCCTGCACCGTTCCTGCACCAGACCAGCTCTTCGCATTGATTGGCAAAGAGCCGGCCGAGACGAATATTGCACTGATTCCCAACGCGCTAGACTGCTACATCCGGCGAATTCGTATGCTTCGCATCACTGAGGCGAGGGAGATGTTTCGCTCACTTGGCGTCGAGAAGAGGCCTGCTGTGATTGGCCTAAAGCACTTCGCTGATCCAAGACTAAAGGATCATCAATATCTCGCTCTCAAGCATTATGACTTAATCTGGGTGCTTGGCGGCAATACCTTTATGTTGCGCGATGCTATGGCACAGACTGGCTTTGATGATATACTACACCGCTTACTCAATGAGGACGCCGTCGTCTACGGTGGAGCAAGTGCTGGTGCAGTGGTCGCTGGTGCCAGCTTGCGCCATATTGCTGCGCTCGATAAACCAGAGTTTGCCGAGTACATTGTGTGGAATGGCCTCAAACTGCTTGATAAGACTATCTTACCTCACGCCGACACTCCAGCATTTGCCAAGACAGTGGCAAAGCTTACTCAGGAGCGAGATGATGTTATATTCCTGGGTGATAGGCAAGTTTTGATTCAGAATGGAGCAGATTACTCGATACACGACGCCGAGTAGTGATGAGTTTTCTTTGTCGAAAAAACTAAACTACTCATCCCCACGCTGAGGTCGTTCGAGCAACTGTGGCTCGCTCTGGCGTTCACCGCCAGCGATACGTACGACGTCTTTATCCATCTTGCCGAGCTCGCGATAGGTTGTGTTGTAGTGGCCGACTGTTGTGGCGAGACTCTTGCCCATTTTGCCCAGCAATTCATCAAACTTCTTGATATGCGTCGCAAGCTGACCAACTCGTAGCTGAATATCCTTGGCCTGTTCTTCGATCTGGAGGCTGCGCAGCCCCTGCAGCACCGTCTGCAAATATGCCAAGAAACTGGTTGGACTAACGATAATCACTCGTCGATCGCGAAAGGCGTACTCAATCAAATCGCGGCTCGAGCCACCCTGCCCTACATTGTTGATAAGCAGATCATAATACAGTGACTCACTGGGGATAAACATAAAGGCAAAGTCCATTGTGTCTTCATTTGGGCGAATATATTTGCTCGTTTCGTCAATGCGCTGCTTAAGGTCAAGCTTAACGCGGCCGAGTAGCTGCTGGCGCTCGTCTTTATTTGTGGCATTGATCATCCGGTTGTAGTTCTCGAGGCTGAATTTGCTATCGATCGGCAGCACCCGCCCTTTGTCAAGAAAGATCACCGCATCGACCGCCTCACCGTCGGCAAAGCGATATTGCATCTGATACTGTGCTGGTGGCAATACATTCTCAAGCACGCTCTGCAGATAATATTCACCAAAGACACCGCGCTGCTTGGGGTTTTGCAGAACGTTTTGCAGTGTCTTGAGCTCATCTGCTACATCGACGACGCGTCGATTAGTCTCATCCAGCTTCGTAAGGCGCTGTGTCACATCGGCCACCAGCTTAGCACTCTCGGAGAGCTGCTTCTGGACTGACGTTTGCATAGCAACGCCCGAGCGCTCGAGCTTATCCCCAACCGACTGCTGCATAGCGGCTATCGTACGCGACAACTCCGTCACGTCGCTCTTGAGAAGCGCCACCGACTGCTGGTCTTTGAGCTCATTAAGCTTCGCCAGCAGCAGACTCAGCACTGCACCGCAGCCAACGAGGACAACAATAAGAATAATTCCAAGCACTAGAGAAAGTTCCATATCTCTAGTATAGCATTTCCTCAGAAACAGCCACTCATGTTTTATTGAGCGGGGCGTGTCAGCTTCTTGTGAGTGTGTCTCTCATTTAGAACAAGGAGTAGAAGTGTCGTAATGAGTTTTTAAGCGCTAGCGCGAGAAGTCTGATATTCTCAGGAAATTACCTTTTTATTATGTATTCGCTAAAGGAAGTGACGTAAGAGTTGGCTAGAACCTGAAGTTCAGACAAGGGAGCCGCGTAAAAGAGGGAGAATGGAAATCGCTTCATTTGAGCATGGCAAACGACCACCAAGCAACCTATTGTGGAGTTTGGAGATATCTACAGTGTCGCAAGATATATCAATACAATGATCGCCACCATTGCACCAAGTGTGACTGCTAGGTTGCGCAGGCGCGAGATCCACGAAAACACGCCAATGCTCAGTGCCATCAAAATCGTAATAACCGGCACTATGACATACCATGACGATGCTGCTAGCCACGTAAGCACTGGCCAGAGACCCACTGCCGTCGCAAGCATAACGAGAGCGGGACGATACACACGGCGCTGCACCAAAAATATAAGCCCGACGATCACTGCCACAACCATTGCGCTCAAGACTGTATAGAATGTAGGCGTGCCACAGCTTGCTGGATTGGCACTACCAAGGCCACACACCGCACCAAACACCCCAAGGTTGGCAACGAGCAGCAACACTGCACTCGTCACCACGCCAGTAATGGCCGCACCTATCATAATCTGCCCCATATCTGGCCATGATAAGTTCACAAAATGCTCGGTGTCTTCGGATGTATCGAGCACACCACCCTGAGCAAAGGGGTTATCGATTGCTCGGCTGTGGTCGAGCCCATCGTCAAGCACCGTCTTGGTGATGGTCGCCGTCTTGGCAGTTTTTGCTTTTTTAGCTTGGCGCGCTGCTTCCGCCACCTCATCTGGGTCAGCGGTGCGTGCGTATATCTGTTCGTCCATATTATCTAGCTCCAATTCCTTACTGGGAGCTATTATATTATGTTTTTGCCGATTTTGCTAGTCTGCGCCAGAATTTTTTGTGATGTGGCACGTACCATACAGCACCCAGCAGTGCAACGGCCACCCCACCAGCAACATCGAGCGGTGTATGTACTAGTGCCGCCACGCGGCCAAGGCACACCAACACCGTCATAACAAATAGCGCTACGGTGAGTAGTCGCCGGCGAGTCACATACCATACTGCTAAGGTAAGAAACATCGCAAAGAGTGCGTGATCGGACGGAAAGCCGGGATTATTGAGATAGAGCGCACCCGGGTCGGTACCGAGCTTTTCAAATGGCCGGAGCGTCTCGGGTTGCCAGAGCGCACCAATAACCTTCGCACACCAATAGGATGTTAGGCCTGCCATAAATACACGCGTGTAACGTTGGTAGCGTTGGGCTTGAGGTGCACGAAAAAACAGTGCAAAAAGAGCTACAGCGACAATCGGGATCATAAGCCCATCGGCAACCAAGCGAACAATGGCATTCATACCCCTATTATACCACTGCTCGGGAGTTTTGTGTGATGGATTTAATCCACATCTAAGATCACTTTTGTATCTGTCGAGCAGGCTGCTGATTTGCTTTCGGGACATCAAGCAACTTCCCAACCGCATTGATGATCTGCTGGATGACTGTTGGCTTGGTCGATTGTTCCATCTTCGGACGTGCTGGTGGAGCTTTGATAACGTTAGCTGGCGGCATGTTGATCGTATTAGCTGGGGGCCTTTGTACTTCAGGAGGTCGCTGTGCTTTTGGCTTGGGTTGCTCCTTCTTCTTGACATTGGCAATCACAACATTGATACGGTCGTCGTCGAGGACTTTCTTGTATGACACTTCTGCGCTGTCGCCACCAGTATATTCTCCACCAGCTTGCTGAGCAATTTGGTTCGGATTGCAGGCTTCGGGATTCTTAACACTGCAAATGCGGGCAAGTGGGCATGCATTACAGGCCGCTTGGCCAATCCGCTCCTGCGCAATCCGCCGCGCATTTTCTTGCCAGGCCGCAATTTCCTCCGGCGAGCGCTTAGTTGGTGCTTTGGCAGGCTGCTCACTCATTCGAAAAACACCTCCGTTGCAATACATTTACTCGCAATACCGCGCGCAGTGAGCCCCTGCCACATCGCTCGCGTAAATGCAACTGAACCGCACACTAGGTAGTGTGCCGCTGGGTTGATACACGTATGGAGGTCAATTCGCCCCTGGTGTATCTTAGGCGGGGCTGTTGCTTGACGTGTCACGAAGTGGTGAAGCGACAGCTGCGGATAGCGCACCTCATATGCAGCAAGGTCGGCCGCAAAGACAATATCGTCGACGGTCCGATTGCTATACATGAGCTGAATATTCCGATGCGAATCACGCGCGCATTCACTCTTGATAATGCTCCACACTGGACTAATACCGACTCCTGCTGCAATTCCCACGAGTGGGCGATCTGTCAGTGGATTAAAGTACCCATACGCCGCCGAAAAAGTTAGTTGGTCACCCACCTGCCGGCTGCATAGGTAGTGAGAATACTCACCGCCAATATCCTTCACGGTAATACTCAGATGTGTTTCGCCGGGCCAACTCGATAGGCTATATGCCTTACCCTCAGGCGTGCGCGACTCTGGCTTGATAACGGTAATGTATTGTCCGGCGGTATAGCGAAATGGTGCGTCGCCTTTGGCATCAAACACCAGCGTTGCTACATCGTGCGTATGCTGAATCACTTGCTGGATTGTCCCTGTATAGTACTGCATCAGTGCACCACGCATTCTGTTACATAGCGTTGCATAATGTGCTGAGCCTGGGCCATCTCCTCGTCGGTAAAGCTCGTTTCATCGCAAAAGCGGCTACTCACCAGCGTATCACTTGCAATAAAATGCTGCAGGGCAAAGCGCTGTGCACCGTGCACCATCTGCCCGACTGCATCGAAGTCTGCTGGCTCAAGCTGCCCCCGCACAATCGTCGTGCGAAACTCGTGATCGACTCGGCTTCGAATGAGGTCGATACTTTCCATAATCGCATCGGTGTCAATTGGCCGCGCGGCAATTTCTACATACTTTTCCAGTGGTCCCTTAATGTCCATTGCTACAAAGTCGAGCAGTTGCTCATCCAGCATCTGGCGCAGCATCACCGGGTGGGTCCCATTGGTATCGAGCTTGACGAGGAAACCGAGCTGCTTGATAGCCCGAATGAAGTCAGGCAAATCCTCACTCATCGTCGGTTCACCACCACTGATCGCGACGCCATCAAGCAAGCCAACCCGCCGCGCAAGAAAATCAAGAATCTCCGCCTCAGGGATACAGCCAATATACTGCTCAGGTAAGACGAGTTCTGGATTATGGCAGTAACCGCAGCGCATATTGCAGCCAATCAAGAAGACTGCCGCACAGGTGTGACCTGGGTAGTCGACTGTGCTGAACTTTTGGATACCACCGATCTGAACCATCACCATCCTCCCTTCTTCCTAATTATTTAAGCATCGATTGTATCGGCTGCTTTGTCGTAGTGGTAGCGCAGCGCAAACTCTGCTTGCTTGCCCTTATTCCACTGCTGCACCGGCCGCAAATAACCCACCACTCGCGAATATATCTCACACGGCTCCTGACACTGCGGGCACGCCTCATGTTCACCGCGCAGGTAGCCATGATTCTTGCAGACACTAAAGCTCGGACTGATCGTAAAGTATGGCAAGCGGTAATTGTGGCAGATCGTTCGCACCAGCCCTTTGAGTGTTGTGGGGTCATCCATTCGCTCACCGAGGAAGAAGTGGATAACGGTGCCGCCAGTATATTTGGTCTGCAATTCGTCTTGGAGGTCAAGTAACTCAAAGAGATCGTCGGTGTAATTGACCGGCAAATGAGTACTGTTGGTGTAGAACGGCGCTGGCACCGCGGCACCAATGCCATTGGCAAAATGCGCTGCTTCTGGGTAGTCGCGCTGGTCGATCTGCGCTAGGCGGTAGGTCGTGCCCTCAGCTGGCGTTGCCTCAAGATTATAGTTATTGCCAGTTTCTTCTTGGAATTTTACAAGCGTCTCGCGCATCAGATCGAGCGTCCGCTCGGCAAATTCCCGCCCTGCAGCCTGACCAATATCCGCACCAAGGAGATTAAGCGCCGCCTCATTCATGCCAATTAAGCCAATTGTCGAGAAATGATTCTTCCAGTATTCACCAAAGCGCTGCTTGATATCGCGCAGATAAAACTTGGTATAGGGGTAGAGGTTGGCATCGGTTAGGCGCTCGAGTGTTTTGCGCTTAACTTCGAGGCTGTCACGCGCTTGCTCCATAAGGTGGACGAGACCAGCCCGAAACGCTGCTTCGTCACTCGACTTCAGCGCCAAGCGAGGCAGGTTAATCGTCACCACACCAACTGACCCCGTCATTGGGTTACTCCCAAACAGGCCACCACCACGATACTCCAGTTGACGATTATCAATCCTCAGGCGGCAGCACATACTACGCGCGTCTTCTGGGCTCATATCACTATTCACAAAATTACTAAAGTATGGAATGCCGTATTTTGCACTGGCTTCCCACAGGTTGTCAATCACAGGATTATCCCAGTCGAAATCAGCCGTAATATTATACGTCGGAATCGGAAAAGTAAAGACTCGTCCGTTGGCATCACCCTCCGTCATCACCTCAAGCAGTGCCCGATTGAAGGTATTCATCTCATCCTGGTAGTCGCCGTAGTTGCTCTCTTGCATCTCTCCGCCAATGATCACAGGTGTGCCTGCCATATGCTTAGGACATTCGAGGTCAAGCGTGATGTTCGTAAACGGCGTTTGGAAGCCAACACGCGTCGGCACATTAACATTAAAGATGAATTCTTGCAGTATCTGCTTTACCTCATCGTACGCTAGTCCATCTGCTCGAATGAATGGTGCGAGCAAAGTATCGAAATTGCTAAAGGCTTGAGCACCAGCTGCCTCGCCCTGCAGTGTGTAGAAATAGTTCACGACCTGGCCAAGTGCCGTGCGAAAATGTCGGGCTGGCTTACACGAAATCTTGTTTGGCACACCAGTGAAACCCTGCCGGAGCAGATCCATTAAGTCCCAGCCCACACAATACACACTCACAAGGTTAAGATCGTGAATATGGAGGTCACCGGACCGATGAAGGCGACCAATCTCTGGGCTGTAGATTTTGTTTAGCCAGTAGGTTTTGCTCACCTCACTTGAGATGTAATTATTAAGGCCCTGGAGGCTGTAACCCATGTTGGAATTCTCATTAACCCGCCAGTCAAGCTTGAGCAAATATTGGTCAATCAGGTCAACATGTGCACTAGCAGCAATCTCGCGCAGCTTTTGATGCTGATCGCGATAAATAATGTACGCCTTGGCGGTCTTTTTATATGGCGAGCGCAGCAAGGTGTCCTCTACCGCATCCTGCATCTGCTCCACGGTGAGTGCATCATCCGCTATAGTCTGCTGCGCCTGGGCAATCGCCGCCTGAGCTAACTGATAGGCCTCTTCCTCAGCAAACTCACCCGTCTCCAGGCCAGCTCGTTCGATTGCTGCCATAATTTTTGTGTCGTCAAATGCCACGATGCGCCCATCGCGTTTGGTAATTGTGTGATACATATCCCTCCCTTTACTTGCCACGGCAACACGCGCGCCACGGCATGAGTGTTTATCCTTGTTTTTTATGATTGTGCAAGCATCGGTTACTAGTGTTATATACACCATATATAGCGCTTACTATGCACTATACTACTCTATATACTGTGGGTCAAGCGTGATATTCACAACGGGTATACTGGCACAACCTCTGTTATATGAAGTATGTGACTGTGGTCGGAGCAATTTGTTGTTATTTTTATCCAGCAGCTACGTACCAGTATCACAGCTCACTTAGCCGATCAACTACTGAGTGAAGACCTCTGGGCAGGCCACGCTATGCGCTATTGATCCACCCTCGCAAGCATGGTACAATACAGAGGCGTTACGCGATGATGGGCCGTCGCCAAGTGGTAAGGCACCAGGTTTTGGTCCTGGCATTCGGGGGTTCGAATCCCTCCGGCCCAGCCAAGCTATCATTGTTACCAGCCTTTTGTCGGCTGGTAATTTTTTATCTAGACTGTATCCGGGCCACCTTTCGACTGCAACCCAACTTTAAGTTGTGACTCTTTTTGCATTGGCTCTTCTGTTACATTATTTTGCTGATAGATTAAAGTCGATTAAACCACGATGATTTACCCTCAGCGCTGAAGCCTAACATATATGCAGAAGGGTCGATTATGATAACATCACTCAGAAGGGATATAGAAAGGACACGATTAAATTAATAACAATTTTTGCTATTACGCATTCTCGGCTGATAGTCCAGTTTTACCAATCACTATGAGTGGACTTTGAGCCATTTGCCTCGCGCACCACAAGCACCACCGCCACGCCAAATAGGCTTGTAAATGCTACCGTCCACCAGCCATTGAGTAGTGGTAAGGTCGCTCCAAAGAGGCCCGATTCACTCATTGGCACAGCTAAAAAGCACCACAGTGCCATACCAAACCACACTGCGCTCACGACAAGCAAACATGCCTGCGAAATACGGCGTGACCCTCGCGACATATCCATCGAGAGCAAAAATGGCAAACTACCGAGCTCAAGCAGCGGCAATAAGCCAGCCAAGAGAGCAGCCATTATACCCCCACCAGCCACATGCCACCCACTCGTGATATCGACAAACTTCTCAAAAGTAAAGAGCTGCGTGATGATCAAAAACGTCACAACGATACCAAGCGCAAGACGCCGCCAATACGCAGGATCGCGCCGTAAATGCTCTGGAAAAATCGCCTGAAATAACCCAAGCCAAAAATGAATCATACGCTGCTTCATAACCTTATCATATCAGATATTACCCTGTTTTACACGCATTTCCTTGCACTTGTGCCACATGTTCGCTACTATAGAGGAAGCGAACGTTACAAACATAAACATTTTTATACATACTTGTATCAGTCGCTCTCCGATATATCCACCACAACAGAACGCCCGAGTGTTTATGGCATGCTCGGGTGTTTCTTTTGTGCGTACAGGGCTAGTCATCCACTGGGAGTGAATGCTCTGCACGCCAAGCCGCAATGTTGCCGTGGTGACCACTGAGCAATACCTCGGGTACTGCCAACCCCTGCCATACCTCTGGGCGTGTGTATTGCGGAAACTCCAGCGTCTGACCATCACTAAAGCTCTCAATCGCTGCGCTCATCTCACCACCAAGGACGCCAGGGATCAGTCGCACAATTGAGTCGATAATTGTCATCGCGGGCAGCTCACCACCAGTCAGGACATAGTCACCCACTCGGAGCGCTTGGTCAACCACCTGCATAATTCGCTCGTCGTACCCCTCGTAGCGCCCACAGATGAAGATGTAACCATGGTCGGTCTGGCTATACTGCTGCGCAAGCGCCTGGTGCCACCGTTGGCCCCGCGGCGTCATGATGAGCACTTTGGCAGTCGGGTCGTGCTCTTTGGCGTGCCGCACCGCCCTCCAGAGCGGCTCAACGCGTAGTAGCATACCATCGCCACCGCCATATGGTATGTCGTCGACCGTTCGGCGTGGGCCGAGCCCAAATTGGCGCAAGTCAATCGTCGTCAGCTCCACTAAGCCTCGCTGCTGCGCCTTCCACAGCATTGAAGCTTCAAACACGCCGGAAAACATCTCCGGGAACAGGCTAATCACTTGGAATTTTTTCATCTCTCCTAGTGTAGCAAATTACCGCAGCACCGTCTAACAGATACTGCGAGAGATTCAGGTCTTTACGCTTATGTTTTTTATTTGTTATACTGGTTATGCTATGGATTTTGGATCAGAGACAGATAACACTACCGCGCAGCGTCTCGAACTATCGAGCCGGCGTACGACCATCACGCCGCTCAACGAGAATATTACACTCGAGCAGTTCGACGGTGAAGCAGCGGTGTCTCGACACCTTGTGGAGCCAGCGATTGCCAATATCTCGATTGATACCGAAGCCACCCGCCACGATCCGCGCCATAATCGCGGCTACAATCCACCAAGATACCAGCCTCACTACGGTTTGCTGATTGTAATCATTGGCGTCTTACTCTTACTTATTGCTGGTATTGCTGGCTTGACGAATATTTTGAGCCGGCTGCGGTAGTATATGAGAACCTTTTTGGCGTCACTCGCTACTTCATCCGGATAGCATATAAAACTCGTTGTTATATAAGCTCACACCGCTACCACTTTAGCCTCTGCTACACTATACGTTCACCCAACAAAAAAACTGCCTCCACAGCAGTTTTCTTGCACAAATAAGGCTCTCAAACCTTGTTGGTTTGCTCGCAAAGAGCGTTTATTTTTCTCGCAGTTCGTTTCTGAACTGATCGTATTATATATCAAGGTCGTCGAGTTCTGCAAGCTCTTGGCGAGACTTTTTTGCAAAATCCGATTCGCTCTCATCATCGTTATCCACTGTATCAGTGGTTAAGTTATCCACAGACTGGGATGCTGCGGTATGTGGCTCATCATTATTCACCACCTTAAGGTTGTAGCGAGCACTGTTCTTCGTGCCAAGCGCGCGCAGCAAGGTACGTAAACTTTGTGCCGTACTGCCCCGTCGGCCAATCACACGGCCGAGATCCTCCGGGTTGACGGTGAGTGTCAATAAGACGCCCTTCTCGTCGATCACCCGATCGACCACCACGTCGTCTGGATGTTCCACCAGCGACTTTACGACATATTCGACAAACTGTTGATCAATTGTCGCCATAGCTTTCTTCTTTCCCTCCTTATGCTGTCATTCAGATTTATTGTGATTGTGCTTTCATTGTAGCATACCAGCTGGATTCTACCAACATACGGCGCGTACGGCTATGCGTTGAGTCTTCTCTTACACCACCCCTCCCAGGGCTACATTCAGATAGAGTAATATATTGATTGAGATAACCGATTTCTGGCTCTGGTGGGGGTGGCAGTGAGGAATATCAACCCTCGCAGCATTCTTAAGAAAAGTAGCGGTAGGTAGAGACCAAGCGAATCGGTATTTTCGCAATCTAGATTATAACAATACTAATAATTACAAAACTGCTCCACGATACGCGGAGCAGTTGCTATGCTTATGTGAGAGAGTCGCTTTAAGCCTCTGCCTCTTCCTTCGGCTGATGCTTGCGCAGCTTCTCTGGGTTGCGAACTGCCTTGTGCTTGTCGCCAGCAGGCTGCTTGACCCACTTTGGTAGCGATACACCAGCAGCAGCCAATAGCTTGACCACACGTGGTGTCGGCTGGGCACCATTATCAAGATACTTCTGGGCAAGCTCGGTATTGATATGAGCCTCTTTGGTGTGCGGATTGTAGTTGCCAACATAGGCCACTACACGGCCGCTTGATGGGTGGCGCTGAGCCTCTTGTACGGCGAGCCGGTACACTGGGTAGGCTTTGCGGCCAAGACGTTGCAAACGAATTGCGAGCATAAATAAAACTTCCTTTTCTTGACTTATATTTGCGTTAGTTCGTTCTGTACAAGTCTACACTGTTTGGCTGGCGATGTCAATTTGTTGCGTGCCGAAATCTCAAAACCTAGCTTAGCCCTTGGCTGGCTTTTCTGCCTTCTCCGTCTGAGCCTCTTGCTGTTGATAGGCTGCCAGAGCAGCGCGAGCGGCCTTTTGCTGGGCGGTCTGCTTGCTAGGGCCAGTGCCGCGGCCCATCAGCCGATCATTGACAAAGACACCAAGCGTGAAGGTTTTGTCGTGGTCAGGGCCATCCTCTGCCAAGACACGGTACACCGGCGTAGCACTGTCGATCCGTTGGCTCACCTCTTGTAAATGACTCTTGGGGTCGCGCCACGAGCCATCGGCTAGGATGGCATCAAGTTTGCTAATGGTATGCTTGGCAATAAACTCAGCTGCCGCCCCGTAGCCTCGCTCCAAATAGATTGAGCCAATCACGGCTTCATACGCATTAGCTAGAATCTGCCGGTGCGCTCGCTTGCTCCCATGCTTCTCACCTCGGCTCATCCGGATGAGTGAGCCATAGCCGAGAGCTTCACCCGAGTCGGCATTACTCTCAGTATTGACCAGCGCTGCGCGCCAGCTCGTCAAGATGCCCTCTGGCTCGGCATAGTGTTGGTAGAGATAGTCAGTTACCGCAAGCTCTAGCACGGCATCGCCCAAGAACTCGAGGCGCTCGTTGTGCTCAGTAACGGATTTTTTGTGCTCATTGACATAGCTGCGGTGGGTGAGTGCAGTGACTAAGAGCTGAATATCGTGATATTCAAACCCGAGCGCTTGCTGTGCCCACGCTTGATACGGGCCAGTTGGCATGCCAGACATAGTAACTCCTTTCGTTTCTGTCGTTATAGACGCTCCTCTCGGATGCGTTTCTTAGCTTTGAGCATAAGCTTGGCAATATCTTCGTACTCGATGAGGTCAAGTGCCTTACTAAAGGGAAACCACTTAATACCATTCATCCATTCTTCTTTTTGAATCTCGTTACCGCTGGTGCGGACGCGAGCAAGGTAGATCTGTGTCGTCATCAGGACAAGCTTTTCCATTCGGCGGTAGCGAAAGTGAATCTTGCCCAGCCAGCCCAGCATATCAAGGTCGTGCAGCCCAGCCTCTTCGCCAATCTCCCGGCGAGCTGTCTGCACTGCAGTCTCCCCTTTCTCGATATGCCCTTTGGGGATCGTCCAGCGATCCTTAGCATCCTGAATTAGGAGGATTTCGAGTTTGTTGTCGCTATTGTAGCGGAATACAATGCCGCCAGCCGTCGGTTCACGAACAATTTCCTGAATAGACGGCTTGCGACGGCCAAAATATTTTTTAAACCGATTGAAGTGTCGGTCAAAGTGTGACGGTGTTGGCATCGTCTGGTGTCTCCCCAGGCAAGTTGCGATAGGCGGTGCCGAGTACACCGTTGATAAACTTGCTTGAATTATCCGAACCAAACGCTTTAGCAAGCTCCACTGCTTCGTTAATCGCCACCTTGGGTGGAACAGTTGCACGGCAGTGCAGCAATTCGTAGAGGCCAAGTCGCAAGATATTGCGGTCGACACGAGCAATCTGATCAAGCGGCCACTCTGGCGCAATTGGTTGTAAGTGAGCGTCAAGCGCGGCCTGCGTCTCGATCACCCCAGCAACGAGCGTATCGACAAAGGCTCGATCGCCAATGATCGACTCATAACGCTCAAGATTGCGCGCCAGAATCTCTTGTGGCACGGCCTGCGGATCATTCGCCTGCTGGCGGAATTCATATTCGTACAATGTTTGGAGTGCAACTATACGCCCAAGATGACGGTTCGAAGCCATTTGGTTGGTTCTTTCTTTTGTTAAAATTCTTTGCTATCGACGAAAAGCTAGCGAGCTGCTTTGGCAGCGCCAGTCTCGCGCTTGGTCGTCTTGACCTTGACTGGTGAGGTTTTATTGACCATGCGAGCAAGCTTGAGGCGCAGATGGCTGCGGCGCAGGCCGGTTTTGCGTGGGCTACTCTGTTTTTTTGGTTGAGCCATAGTAAAAATCTCCTTCTCTTTAGGCTGACGTAAAACTTGTAGCTATTATACGCTAAAAGCGCAAAATTCTCTAGTGTTTGCGCTGTTTTGTATAGAAAAATATATTTGTGGCCAATTGCCAAGCGAGCTATTACGCCTTGTTACCCCATCCAGAACACACTCGCTAAGACGTCTAGGTTATGGCTTTGATATGACAGATATATGTCATATATTGTATGATATTGTACATACTATTAGTCTCAGTAAGGAGCACCTATGGCGATAAAAATAGATGGAGATATTAACCGATATATCAACTTAGTCGGACGAAACGACAAAACCGTCGATAAAGACGTTCAACATATCATTAACATCTCAGGTGATACCCCTGTCATTGATGAAATCGATAAAGATTTTATTGGCTTTGACTCTACAGAATCCTACTGCTCATTGTATAACTCTGGAACAGAGTTTCACTGGAAAGATGGAGTACTTAAAGCAGTCACCTTGTACACTCAACAATATTCAGAATACAAACCGTATGCCACTCCACTGTTTACAGACTTCTCGAACACTGCAACGCGTGATGAGATTATTCGCTATCTTGGAACTCCCGACAATGAAGCAAAGCAAAATTCAACATGGGTCCGCTCAGCTTGGATCCAGTATGACGAAGAGGACGGCAACTGGGTGC
>CALHWD010000018.1 GCA_938036825.1 uncultured Candidatus Saccharibacteria bacterium | reverse complement strand
AGTGCGCTCAACGCCTCTGCAGACGGCTGCCAGCAAGTCATCAACCTCTAAGACAAGAAACAGGAGCACCGCCATGGCCGCCCTCGCCAACGTCGTCGCAGCCGCCCAGCAGATCGGCAGCAACGCCACCCAGCTCAGCACCGGTTCTAGCGCCACAGCCCAGTCCTTGTCTCAGAAGGCAGATGAACTGCAGTCCGTCACTGCTCCCTCCCAAACGGGCGAGAGCGCCGCCCAGCAAGTCCGCACCGCCAGCCAAGCTCTCGAAAGCTGCGCCGCCGCCATGAGCCAGCTCAGCTCCGCCGTAGACGACTTCGTCCAGCACGCACAGCAGTAGTCCCTCATGCCAGAAACCATTAGCGAAGAGGCAAAGCAGAAACTCCTCCAACAGCTACAAGACGCACTTGGCTTGGTAAAAGACGCCGACACCAGCGCCCACGACGTAGCTGCAATTACCCACAGCGCCGCCGACGGCCATCAACTCACCGAGGTGATGCTGCAAGAAATGATAGCAGCAAGAGGTCATCTGAAGTCGTGCGCCGATCAGATCAACTACGCAATAAGCAATATCAAAGCTATTCCACTTGACCCACCCCCGGGCGACTAACACCAAGGACAGCACGCAATGTCGCACAACTTTCAGGAAGTGATTGACGAACTACATCGAGGCCGAGAACTACTCACTTCAACCAGCGGCACACAAGGAATACTCAGCCGACTTAGCGAAGTTATCAGTGATGTCTCCAGTCGATTATCCGCATACTGTAGCGACGCCGCTCAGGATGCCGCGGAGAACCTTGCAACAGCAAACGGCATTATAAGCAACATCACCGGAGGTTGTACTGTAGCATACAGCAACTCCAACAAGGAACTAATCATCAAGCTCCATGGAAAATCCAACTATGAAGGACAACCCCCGGAGGCCCAACGTCACGGAATAAGTTCGCAAACAACAAGAACTGCCGACAATAACAGCATAGACAGAAGTCAAACCTCGAATTCGATCAACCTAGTTGAGGCCGACGGCCGCGACACCAAATCTAGCTGCGCGGACTCAGCCGGCGCAATAAAGCGCGCCACCGACCCCATTACCCTAACAAACGCTTTAGACGACGAACGAAGCGAACTCTGCAACGAAGAAGACTACCTAAATTTTGAACAATGTAATGACGTACTTGAATTATTGAAAGATAGAGATAAGGCCATACAAGTTCGCAATAAAAAACAAGATACGCTAAGAAGGCATCTACCTCCAGGGATAACCATTAAACATTGCTCCCGAAAGAACATAAGTAAAACGCTAGACCGATTACGCCCACGCTACGGCGATGACATAGTAGACAAAATCAAACAACTCGCTGACGACCTGTCCTACTCCCGAGGGATAGTCTGCAAAATTAGCGCCAGAATAGGAGA
Organism: uncultured Candidatus Saccharibacteria bacterium; assembly: GCA_938036825.1. GTDB lineage: Bacteria > Patescibacteriota > Saccharimonadia > Saccharimonadales > Saccharimonadaceae > Saccharimonas. Next base: position 117,130 of record CALHWD010000018.1, on the reverse strand, counting down.
GGTTGGCGGAGAAAACTACGTGACAAACACAAAAAAACTATTGGTCTTAACATCGTTTCTTGCGTCCAACACCAAAACGCCCGGAAAATTCAGAGTAGATTGCGTAGCCACAAATAAGCTTCGCAATATAGTGTTCATTGTCGAATACAAAGGAATCGGCGCGAGAACGAATCGAACTCCAGTGAAAACGGAATTCTTCGGGCGCAGGCCGCAAGGAACAGTAGAGTACGCACAGGATCGCTTACTAAAAGATGACCGTGTCGCGGAAGAACTTTACAAAGATACTAAAGTATGCGATAATTTTTACCGAAACAAAATCAACTTTGCAGTCTTAGTAATATCGACCTCAAAGAAAGGAGAACCTCGACCACAACTCGAAATACATTTTGGTAAATTAGATCCGCGCGTACGCGCTAGACTGAAAAATAAGATAGATAATCTAAAACAACGGAGATCATAAATAATATGTCATCACCAAGTAACAACATCCAGCCTTCGCGAGCAACTGAGTACAGGGGCTCGAATGGTAGTGTAATCAGAATGTTTGAACACAAAGAAGCGATGAGAGTAATCCTCGCTTGGGCGGACCATGACTGGCCGATGACCAAACAACAGGCATTCGAGCTGCGAGATTCATTGGGGTGGCGTCTTGGCCCTGAAGGCAGAGGCTTTATCAGCACAGTTCAAGTTGGTAGCGAGCGAGATGGATCCATTCTCTTCGATCACAGAATGGAGTATTTTAGCTCTATAACGATACCATTAACAACGAAGATTCCTAGCGAATTGGAGAAAGAGTTTGCACATAAGCTTGATGACTTATATTCTACGTGCGTGAAGTCTATGCAATCAAAATTTGGTAGAGGTAAGGACGATTCGGATGATACAATATTACACCATTCTTGGTATCTTCCTTCAAAGGCATATGTCTCCATAGGCAGGTTCATTGACAAGACAGTTTATGATAATACAGACATCCGTTATACCGTAAGCGTCACAATAGAGTCTCCAGCAATGAAGGATATAACCGACGCAGAAAACGCCTACTTCGAGTACTTTGGGCCAGATGCGCCGTAAATAACATCCATTTCTTATACATAAATAATTGGTCGTTATTATTGAGAATAGCGACCTATTATTTATTTTTATTTTAGGCTCCCATTCCTACGGATTACACGACGTGCCCAGCGGCCCGGCTTCGTCGTTGGTGACGTAAAAGTTTTTGCAGAGACTGCCAGTGATGTCGACGCCTTGCTCTGGGAAGGTGAAGCTACCGTTGGTGTTGAAGCCGACATTAACACGGCTTTTGATGCGGCGGAAGATAGTGTCTGCCCGGCCGGTGGAGTCGATTTCGGGCTGGACGGTGTCGAACTTCGTCACGCTGCTTGCCCGTTTGAGCGAGATCTTGACTGCTGAGGCTTTGTACAGGCTGGTTACGCGCAAGAACGCCACACGCGAGCCAGCTGGTACAGACTCGCCACCAGCCATTTGGAGAACGGCCTGACAGGCATAGCCACCACCAGTGTAGCGCGCGTTGGAGCACGGCACGGCATTAACGGTCGTCTGAGCACCACTATCGCTATTGGCGCGCAGGCCAGGGCGTTGGATGGTGAGTGGGTTGGCATTGTCGGTGATGATGCTGGGGCGCAAGAAGTTGGTCGACACCTGGGCGCTATCGAGCTCGCTTAGGCTGACACTTGTCTTGGTGGGCAAGACAGCCTGGGCCCGGATGAGAGCTGGCGCGTTGGGGCTCCACTGGTCTTTGCGTGGCAACGAGCGGAGGTCGCCAGAGGTTGGCGTCTCGATGGAGGCAACTTCGTTATCGCTGTTTTTCTTGCGCATCCACTCGATCTGCACACTATCAAAGGCATCTGCGCCGACCAGCGGGATGACGGTGGACTCCCCTTCTGCCAGGTCGAGCTTGACGTCCTCAGTCTTGGCCTCGATCTTGACGCAGGTGTAGGCTTGGTTGAGCGTGCTGCTGCCACTACTGGTCTTGATGGTCGTCTCACCACTGACGGACGACACCACACCAGCTGCTGCCACAGTGTTGCACCGCTGCTGCTCAATGGCACGACGGGCCCGCTCATTACCCTTGAGCGCCGCACGAATGACACGCTTGCCATCCTCCACTCCAGCGACCGCCGAGTCGTAAGCACTCTGCGAAAGGTCGTTGTTGCTGGCGCGCTGTTGCTCCTGTACCATCAGACGGATAAAGCTCACTGTTACTACCGTGATCAGTACTGTTGAAAACATCACCACAAAGAGCGACACCATGCCGGCCTGTTGCTGCTTGTTGGTCTGCTGTTGTATCCACCTCATCATTCTACCCCTGTATCAATGTCTCAAAAATATTAATGGCGCAGAAGTTGTAATTAGCACTGTCATTCGTGGGTGGTTTGCAGGTCTGGTTGGCGGTATTGATCGTATCTTGCTGGTTCGTCCCAATGACGAAGCGGAGGCGGTAGATGGTGTGCGTGCCCTCGGTCGATTCGATAGCGGGATTGATCTGCAGATCGCGCAGCGCCAAATCCCCTTCGCGTGAGCCCAGCAGCTCCGTTGCTTTGCTAAGAAATACATCGGTCGAGTATGTGCCGCGAGCCGTTGGGTTGCAATACTGCGCACCGGCATCGGCCACACGGGCGAGGACAATCATATCACCACGCACATCACCCTGGCGTGTGTCGTTTTGGTAGCGGATGGCACTGCCTTGCTGTAGCTTGGCAGCCGGGCTCCACACATACGACATCGTGCCAAAGCACAGGCGCCCCAGCCCACCACCTTTGTCTGGCGACACATAGCGGATTCCATCTGCCGAGGCCAAGGCATCGCGCCGGAAGGAATCGGCTACATCGCGCCCTGCGAGGTTGATTGATTTGAGCGTCACCCCCTTTGTATACAGACCAATGATCTGCAGAGTGGAGGTCGTAATGGCAATAAGCAGCACTGAGAGGAAGCTCATCGCCAGCAGCAGCTCGATGAGGGTAAAGCCTGACTCTTTGCGCTGTACAGTCTGCCGTTGCTTCTCTCCTTGTATTTTACCTTTGTTAGCGCGCCACATCATACAACCTCGTTACTGTGCCAATCGTCATTGGCTTATCGCTCGCTACAGTCGGCCAGCAGGCAGATACATACACATCATAGGCAAGGTTGGCGTTGGCACCCTCTGCCTTGACGATCTGAACGAAGAGCCCCTGCGCCCGCGGATCATTGCCAAAGTCTACCTTGCTGTAGGTTGTGGGTTCAGGTTGGTAGCTCGCATTGGTCGGCTCAAAGAGACGAATGACCTGCTTACCCGAGGCAGCATCGGCCCGCGGCGCAACAAAGAATGTGCCGCGCCCCCGCAATGTATCCGGCGAAAGGCGGCAGTTGCTCTCGGCAAGCTCGCTCAGCGTGATAGGCGTGGTCGTACCTACCTTGCCTTTGATGGTCTCCCACAGCTGCTGGTTGACGGCCTGCTGAGCAGTCCGAATCAGTAACACCTGCGAGTCGATCTGCTGCCGCACCTGCGTTACCTCCAGCGAGCGCTGCGCCAGCGCCATACCTTGGTTTATAATCATAAACGCCCCCACAATTACCATACTAAAGAGCACAAAGGCAAACATCACCTCAATGATCGTATCACCCCGCTCGTGGCGACGCCCTAGCATTGGCCTATTCCTCCACCGATCAGCTTCACACTGCTGGCCGAGCTGCCACCCCGAGCGATCACCGCTCCGCTAATGCCAGTAAAGACCAAGCCATCGGGGTCGATACAGAGGTTGGTGTCGCCTTTTTGGGCGTCATTATCAGGCGAGAGAACGGTCATCGGGTTGTCTGTGTTACCAATGTAGGTCTTGATGGCACCACTGGAGGGCGAGCGCACAATCAAATACGAGTGGCGCGCACCCTGCCGCAGCGCCGTCTCCCACGCTAGTTCGTAGGTAGTTGTCTGGCTGGCGGTGTCCGACAAAACAAGCCCCGAGTGAGTCAGCGCCTCATAATCCGTTGCTGCAGTTGAGCCATCACGCGTGGCATAGATCGTCCGTGCGATGAGGCTCCGGCCATCACGGCCAGTGGTAATGAACCGCCCAATAATGGTGCACTCGCTTGTGCCCGGCACCTGCGGAGTAATGCTCTGGCTAATGCCACTGGTGCTACAGCCAAGGTTGCGGTCGTGATCATTCTGGACATTCACCACCCGATCGTACTCCCCCTGGAAGAAACTCACCAGCGAATGGGTGGCATCGCGGTAGCGCTGTGCATTGACTGTTGCACCCACACCTACCATAATCCCGGCTGCCATTGCCCCACTCACCGCCAAAAACAGCATCATCTCAATAATGGTGAACCCTGGCTTCACTGGCATACTCATAACCTCTCTAGTATAGCACAAGCAGCATTAGCAGCACAGGGCGATGAGACGATTCCGAGGAGAGATGATGCCCTGCAAAGCTCAGGCAAAGAACGCAAAAACCAGCCACTCCTGGGCTGGTTTTTGCTCAGATCACTTTTTATTGCCTACTGCGCCTCTTTGCTAGCTGGCAGCTCTTCCTCAATATCTTGCATAGCAGCAAGGACGAGCTCGTACGCCTTTGGGTTAGTTGAATCACCTAGCCTGCCACCAACACGAAGCACCTTTGCCTCATCATTACACCGGCCAGCAGAGGTTACCAACACTGTCCCTGGCTGGTAAAAATCACGGTAGTAATCCTTCCGTTCCTCTGTTAGTGGTCGATCGGAATACACTTCGACTGCTGGGCCAGTTACAACGCTAATATTGATACCTTCTTGCTGTGCATTCTTATACTGCTCTTCGTTGTATGGATCAGTGATTTTGCATTCACTACCCTTAAATATTTGATCCTCTGTCGCCCATTGATTTAGAGCACCAGTAGGGTTACCTTCACGAAGAACCCGCGCTACAACTGCTGTCTCATACTGCACAAAGTTCCCACGCGAATATCTAGTCTCGCCGCCAGCATAGCTAGTGACGACAACATGCTTGTCCTCAGGCCGGCTACCAAAGCCTTTTTCTGCCAATACCCCGCCAATCCGCTGTATTTCCCCAACAATATCTTCGCAGTACTTCTCTTTGCGCTCGTTATCGAGCTTTGCTTCGACCTTTGCTAGTGCCTCTTTTATCAGCTTCTCACGCTTGGCATCCTCTCCTTCACTGAGTTTCTCAGTCTTTGGCATTGGAAAGTCTCGCAGCGTTGGCTCGTACGGCTTTGCTTGGTCTGTCTCACCACTAAGTGGCTGGTCATATCGTGACATCATATCTCCTTGGAGTTAGGTGTTTATGATGCCTATAGTACTCTCTCTCTCTGGATTGTCAAGTATTACACCAGGTTTACAAGAAGGAGCAAATCTACCCAGCCTGGGCCTCAAAAGCCCAGCGGCAATGCCACCAGCGCGCGCAAGATATGCCCACCAAACAAGAGTGAGATAACGCAGCCAATGATGAGTAGCGGCCCAAATGGCACCTGCGAGCGCGTATTGAGCTGGCCACGCGCTAGGCCCGGCAGGACGATGATACAACCCAGCATGTTAGAGAAAAACAGCGTCATAAAGGCCAATCGCCAATCGCCCAGCAGTAGCGCCAAGCCCACGCAGAGCTTCACATCACCAAAGCCAATCCACGCCCCGCGCGAGATGGCATACAGCCCACCATACAACCCCGCCAGCAGCGCCACCGCCCCCGTGAGCGATACAAGATCAACATCGTGCAGCGTCGTCATCCGCACCAGCACGAAGAGTGCGCCCAGTGCCATCAAGCCATAGTTGAGCGGGTCAGGCAAGAGCTGCCACTTGGCATCATACGCCGCGAGAATCATCAGCACTAAGGCCACCACCGCCCATACAGCAAAGAGTAAGCTACTGGCTGGTAGTGCCCACGGCCATACCAGATACGACAGTGCCAAGCCCACCCCCAGCACCAGCTCCATCACCAGCTCAAACCAGCCAATGAACTGCTGGCAATAGCGGCAGCGCCCACCAGTCGACAGCCAGCTCACTACGGGGAGCAGATCATACCACGCCAGCACATGCCCACACTGCAGGCAGCGCGAGCGATCGTCTCGCAGTGTGCCTTGTAAGAGGACACGTAGTTGACGCCATTCGTGTTTGTCGTAGGGGTGGCCGGTTTGCTTATCAGTCCGCAGTTGCCGCGCACGCACCCGCCACACTTGCGCGCCCGCAAAGCTACCCAGCACTACACCCAGAAGGAGCAGTGCACCTGCTATCAAGATCATCATACCTCACTAGTATAGCAAAGATATGCAAGAACGTGCTACATCATCATGCTCTATCGAAGGCCAGTGCAGACCTTCTTCATTGTATGATGAACTGCTGGGTCATGCTTGTGCAAGAAAATATCTGGAGACCAGCAACCAAGCAAGTGGATACATGCTATGTATTATCTGGCGGAACATTTTCATCACACCCACAACCCAGCAGTTCGTGTACTCCATACACAAAAAGAGGCTGGCACCCCTTTGGTACCAGCCATCTTCTTGTGTATCTTCTGCTCAGCTGCTACGACTCAAGGCAGTATGCCACGCCATTGCCGCCAGCCTCGAGCTTGGTGACGACGACGAACTGCTTGGATGTGCCCTTCTTGAGGGTAGCGCCGTCGGAGTTGGTGGCGTCGCAGCGCACACCCTTGACGACGATCGCACTCTCGGTGGTAGGTGTTACGGTACCATTGCCCGCATTGTCTTGGACGGTGATGCTCTCTTTATCAAGGTTCGAGAGATCGCCCAGATAACCTTTGAGACCCTTGCTGTCGGGGAACTTTCCGCGGTTGTTTGATGTATATTGCGTCACGGCAGCAGCGATGTTTTGCACATCATTCTTGCGTGCTGTGTCGCGCTGACCCCGCTGCAGGGCAGGCAGTGCCACAAAGACCATCAAGAATATCAAGGCGGCAATCGCTAGCACCAGCATCACCTCGATGATAGTAAACCCTTCTTGCTTCGCTTGGTGTTGTTTCATACTTCTCCTTTGTACCAATGTACGAATATGCTTACGTTACTGCTATCATAGCGTAGAATAGCAACGTTGTCTAGGTTTTGTTCGCACGAGATGATGAGCCTATATGGAGGGGTGCAAAGCTGCGCTATGTTGCCGGTATTTTGGGTATGATTGCTATCCCCTATTTCTGTGGTACATCAATGTATTCTTGCACTTTGCCGTCGCTTTTTAGCTGCGCGACTTGCTTGGTGAGCTCGGTGAGGGGGATGTAAAGATAGGTGAAGCGGATTTTGCTGTCGTTCTTTTCGTTGACTTTGACGAAGTAGTAGCCACTGTCTGTTGTACTCTTGATAGCACCAGAGGGTTTGCCAGGCTCGAGCTTGGCGATCTCACTCACCGCGAGGCCGTTGTAACTACTGGCGAGGTTGATCAGGCCAGAATCCCCCACCTGCGGTTTGCTCCGGCCACTGCCACCAAGCTGGGTTGCTATTTTGGCAAACTCGCCATTGCTACTTGCCACCAGCCCAGCGGCTTTGCGCTGCAACTCATCGGCGGTGCTATCAACCGCAAAGGCTACTCGAGCCCGCACAATGCTACGCTGTACCGCTTGGCGATAATCCGATGGCGACCAGTTATACATCATGCGCGACGATGCATCATACGTTTCTTGGCTAATCTTGCCATTAGCGGTGTTGCGCTGCTGCTCGATGACGGTATCAATGTCTTGGTCGCTCACCGTGATATTGTGCTGGCGCGCTAGCTTGGCAGCGTAGGTATCAACCAGCGCCCGGTTGAGCGACTCACGCTTGATGTGCTTGAGCTGCTCGCGGCCATCATCACTGTCGATGCGGATCTCATCATACTTACCAAGGTAGAACTTCGACCCCCGATACTGCACCAGGTAGTCGCTATAGCGCACCAGCTCGCCATCAATACTAGCCACCGGCACAGGAAAGATCTGTGTCATACGGTAGAGGAGGTTGTTGGAGCTCTGGGCAATGTAGAGCTGCTGCCACGCCACTGCCGCCAGCAGCAAGGCCGCTACCAAGGCCACAATGATCGTGTTGATGATCACCCGCCGACGCGACGCCTGGACGGGATGTTTGAACTTGCGCCCACCAGCCAATATCTCCTCGCGGTGTGCCGCCACCGTCTCGTTGGTAATGCGCTCAAACTTCTTGGGAGTGTTGGGGTTGGCTGCGCCCGCCTCTGTTTTGGCAGATTTACCTGCTTTCTTGCCCCCCTGCTTCGGCTTGAGCGCTGCAAGGCGATCTTTCAGGCCAGCGGCTGAGGCGGTTGATGTGGCCTGAGTGCCATAACGGCTACGTTTGGGTTTTTTGCTTGGTAATTTCATGGTGATACTCCTGCTGCTTGTGCTGCACGCTCCGCCTCGCTGACGGCATCTTGCAGCTGATTGTAGATCTGCTCGGGATGATCGACATTGCGGATGATGAGATCGCCCACAAATGTTTGGATCACAATCGTACCAAAATGAAACACCTCACCCGAGAATCCTGGTATATTATAGCTGATATTCTGAATTTTTGCCAAGCTCAGCTCCACCACATCGGTACCAAAAAAACCTTTTTGCGTCACTTGGCGGATACGCTGGTCGGTCACGATGTAGTAGGTGTAGCGCCACATCAAAAAATGATAGCAAAAGCCAATAAGCCCGAGCCCCAGCCCCACCACCGGCAAGAGAAACAGCTCCAGTGTGTCTTGCCAGATCAGCGGTGGAATAGCCCCCACCGCCAGCGGCACCAGCAGCATATAAAACCCCTTGCGCATGGCAATAATATGCCGCCGAAAGACAAACAGCAGCTCCTCACCCTCGCGCTGCCCATTAAATGCCTTGGTCTGTGCCATTATTCCCTGCCTTTTTGTGTGATGATTGTTATGCTTTTCTTACTGTCTATTGTAGCACGAACTTGACACCACTTGGATGCCAAACCTCGCTGCCGGCTGCTATAGGGCGCTCACTAGACCGAAAATGTTCCGGCCAGAATATACCACAGAGTTTGTCCGCTTGCTTGGTCGCTGGCCTTCTAGAATATTTTCTTGTCCAGCGAGCGCCCTATAGCAGCAGTATCCTTGCTACATCTCACGCTCACCCTCCCACACTCCCTCCTCCGGAACACTATAAGGGTCGATGTCTCCCAGACATCGACCTCTTGCGCTGGGCTGAAAACTCGTTATTACAACGAGTTTTCACACTCCATCGGATGAAGTGTGGGAGGGTGAGCTAGCACATAAAAAGCAAAAGCTTCAGTGATTCACCCCCTTGACACTACCCCACAACCCCTGCGTATAATAAAAACCATGACAATACTATGGAGCATTTGCCTATGGTGACGGCAGGGCGATTTATCCGGAAGCACCGCACTGCTGCCGGTGCCGGAGCGCCACCAGTGCCACCACCGCACCACCCACCAGCTGCGCCACCAGTGCCAAAGGTACCAACGCCGCCGGCCGTGAGCCCCACCGAGCCAATCGCAGCGCCTGACTGGCAGCGTCGCCTTGGCCATGGCATTGTGCGTACGCTCTGCATGATTGCAGCAGGAGCGTTTGGTTGGCTGTGCTACCTCTGTTGGACGAGTGGCGGCACACGAGCCATGCCAGCCGACTTTATGGCTTGGGTCGTCTCATTCGCCCTCTTCTCCTCCGCCATCATGTTCGTCGGGGCTGCCTGCAGCCGATGGGAAGATATGTCCGACTGGGTGCGATGGGCAGCAGAGGTAGTTGGCGGGTTTGGGCGGTAATAAAAGCCTTACGTTTCTTCGCTTCGTAGTTCTGCGCTTACCACTACAAGATACTCAAGCAAAACAAAAAACTCGCCGTTACCTTGGCGAGTTTTTGCTATAGCAAGTCAGCACATTTAGCAGTGCACTATACAACTATCATGCTATTCTTTATTACTGTTGTGCCTGGCCGAATTTGCAATAGCAACAACGGCGGCTGCGACATTCAATCTAACGCCAGTATTTTCAGCAATTTTTTCCGACAATCCAACACCATCTCTACCGTCAACTCCTGGCTGATCACGGAGTCTATCATATTCATCTGCACCAACTCGATAGAGAGTATCAAGAGACGCTTCACCCGAGTAACCAGAGACGCCAGCTGCGTCTTCAGTTGGAGTTGGTTCTTGTGGAGGTAGTTCGGTCATGGTTTTGCTCCTGTTGAAATACTATTACAATGAAATTATACCATATATTTTGATACACCTAACCTCACCAAAAATGCACCCATAGCTATATAGCAAGCACAATAACCTCTCTACTCATCCGGTGAAATAGATATAAGACATTGTGAAGTCTCACTCTCTAGGCGTGCGAGCTATAGCTCCACATGAGTATAGACAAAATCCCCGCTCGGCTTGACACACAGGATATCACGCTCGCTGTATCGTGTTGTTGCGGTGCCGCCCATTTCATGATTGGGAGCAAACCGTACCACGCAGCGTGCATCTTGGCTTCCCCTCATTGCTGCAAGGGCGCGCTGGATGCCGTGCGGCATGTGACTGTTGGCTGGCTCGTCGGGCCATGTTGTGCTAGTATTGCGCTGCCAATCGGTGCAACGCCGCTGCTCACAATCAGCAAATGGCCGTGTCTGCAGTAGCTCATCCACGTGTGCTACACGGCCTGTAGCTACAGCATCCTTGCGTGTCCGGCCAAGCGACTCGGGGAAGACCGCTGCATACTGCTTTGATACCAGTGGTAGGGCTTCATCACTCAGCCGATCGTCAAAGAAATCCGCCCCATTTAGTTGGTGTCCAAAAATCAGAAAACAAAAAATCGCTGCACCAACCAGCACAGTGATAACAGCAAGGCCACTAACCGTGATAATGAGAGCTATATTGGTACGAGACTTCATGATACTCGTATCATACTATTTTTTTGTGATGTATGCAACTATAGACTGTAAGTATTTTGGTACCCCGGATAGGAGTCGAACCTACAACCTTCTCCTTAGGACGGAGCCGCTCTATCCAGTTGAGCTACCAGGGCATGGGTATAGTATAGCACGCTATTTACTCTGAAGTGAACTGTGCTAGACGACAAAAAAGCCGAGGCATGGACACGTATCCAACCCCGACTATGGTGCACTCTCATATTATCATAAACGACTATAGGTAATTGGACTTTCTCTCATGAAATTGTCACAAGATTCAAGAATCTCGCATAGCCCAACAGTTAGGGTAGCATCACACCAAACCGAAAATGTTCCGGCCAGAATATATACAGAGCTTATCCGCTTGCTTGATCACTGGCCTTCTAGAATATTTTCTTGTTTGACGTGATGCTGTTCTGGATCTTAGCAAAATTTCGATATTCTGGGCGCAAATGCTACGTCAGCTGGCCCACCAAGCTATATATCGGGAAGAGGATGGCTGCCACCATGCCGCCAGCCACGATGGCGAGGACGACCATGAGCACAGGCTCGATGGCGGTGGAGATGTTGCGGATTTCTTCGTCTAGTTCGTCTTCATAAACCTGGGCGGTCTTGCCCATCATTTCGTCAATCTTACCCGACTGCTCACCAATCTTGATCATCTGCGGCACCATTGGCAAGATGTAATCTTCACGACTCAGTGAGACAGACAGCGCTCGCCCACCCTTGACCTTCTCGGCAGTCCGGCGGATAGAAGCCTCGATAATCGTATTATTGACCCCTGTCGCGGTAATGTCGAGCATGTCGAGCATAGGCACACCGGTGGCAAGCAGCGTCTGGCCAGTACGGGTAAAGCGCGCCATGTAAAGCTTGCGAAACATACTACCGACGAAGGGCATATTAAGCTTAAGCGTGTCGAAAGCGCGTGTGCCGGGGCCTGTCTTGGCGTATTGGCGGGTGAAGTAGATGGCACCCACCAGCAAGATCAGCTCCGCCCACCAGAAGGTCGCAGTAAACTTCGCCACGGCGATCAGCGCCGCAGTGAGAAATGGCAGCGTCTTGTGCATATCACTATATAGCTTCTCAACCTGTGGCACCACCACGAGCAACATAAAGAGCATCACGCCCATGATCACCGCCAGGACGATGGCTGGGTACGTCATGGCGCCGCGGATCTTGCTCACCATGGCGGCGTCCTTTTCTTGCTGGGAGGCAACCCGCTTAAGCGCTTGGTCGAGCGTACCAGAGGCCTCACCTGCAGTCACGAGCGATAGATAGATTTTGTCGAAGATCTCGGGGTGTTTGCCAAAGGAGTCCGATAGCTGCCGACCACCCTCAACATCGGCAATGATTTCTTGGATAATCTCTTGTAACTTCTTGTTCTCTGTCTGCTCCAGCACCGTGCGAAGGCTCTGCGACAGGGGTAGCCCCGCACCAATCAGCGTCGCAAGCTGACGAGTAAAGACCACCTTATCTTTGGTTGTCACACGGCGCGTCAGGCTGCCAAAGAGCCCACCGCTCTCATCGACTTCTTTGATGTCGAGCGGAACGAAGCCTTGCTCAGTCAAAACGCGTGCCGCTGCCATCTCAGACTCGGCCTGGACGATAGATTTGATGATGGTGTCGGTCGCTTTGTCGCGTGCTTCGTAGTTGAACTTTCGCATTGATTATCCTCTCATTAAGCGCTCGAATTCGGTGAGGTCAACCGCGAACTCGCGGGCGCTATCATATGTCACGGTGCCACTCTGGACCAGACTCACCAGTGTGCGATCCATCGTCTGCATACCTTGGTCGGCCCCAGTCTGGATGATGGCATCAAGCTGGTGGCTCTTGCCCTCGCGGATGACGTTACGCACTGCTGGGTTAGCTACCAAGACCTCAGCGGCCACCACTCGCCCACCACCGATGGCTGGCACGAGGCGCTGGCTACAGATTGCCATCAAGATATTGGCCAGCTGAGCTCGAATCTGTGGCTGCTGGTGCGGCGGGAAGACGTCGATCATGCGGTCGATACTCTGCGCTGCACTGTTGGTGTGCAGGGTGGCAAACACCAAGTGGCCCGTCTCGGCAATGGTGATGGCAGCACTAATCGTCTCAAGATCGCGCATCTCACCAATCAGCACCACGTCTGGGTCTTGGCGCAGGCTGGAGCGTAGCGCGGCGCTAAAGGAGTAAGTATCATAGTGCACTTCGCGCTGCACGACCACCGAGCGCTTACTCTTGTGAGTGAACTCAATCGGGTCTTCGATGGTGATGATGTGGTGCGACTTCTCAGTGTTGATCTTATCAATCAAAGCAGCCAGCGTGGTCGACTTACCACTACCGGTCGGGCCCGTTACCAGCACTAGGCCGCGCGGGAAGTCGGCGAAGGTCATGACGACGGGCGGCATACCGAGCTCGGTCACAGATTTGATTTCATTCGGGATCAAGCGCAGCGCAGCCGCTAAGTTGCCCCGCTCATGAAAGGCATTAACCCGGAAGCGTCCAAGATTACCAAAGGCAAAGCTAAAGTCAAACTCTTTATCCTTCATCAGCACCTGCTGCTGGTCTTGGTCGAGAATGGCAAAAACAAGCCGCTCCACCTGCGCCTCGTCCAGCGGGCCAAAGCCCGCCACAGGGGTCAGCGCGCCATCGATGCGCAGCATGGGGGGCAGCCCCACCTGAATATGCAAGTCTGAAGCGCGGCGCCGCACCACATCCTCGAGCAGGACTTCTATGCGTAATTCTCTATTTTCCATGGTTGTTGGTTCCTTTCTTATGCTATGTCTGATGTGACACGGTTGACTTCCTCCAGAGTAGTAATCCCTTGCAGCGCCTTGAGGTAGCCATCTTGGCGCATGGTGATCATCCCTTGCTCGATGGCTTTCTTCTGGATCTCGGTACTCGACGCTCGGGCGGTAATGAGCTGCTGGATCTCCTCTGTCACTTCCATCACCTCAAAGAGTCCGGCTCGGCCGCTGTAGCCCCGTGGTGTGTTGGCCGTGTCGCGCCCACGCACTAAGCGGTAGGATTTTTGGCCAGCTAGCGGCAAGTCACTATAGCCAAGGTCGGCCGAGATTTTGGCTGCCTCGGCCTTGGTCTTGGGCAGGAGGTGCCCCACAGTGCTGAGGATCATCTCTGTCTCGAGCGGGTTCGACCAATAATTCTCGTGCTGGGGCCCAATCCGGCGCACCAGGCGCTGGCCAATGATGGTATTAACGGTGCTAGCGATGAGGAATGGCTCGATATGCATATCGAGCAAGCGCGGCAACACTCCTGCTGCCGAGTTGGTGTGGAGCGTACTAAAGACAAGGTGGCCCGTCAGTGCTGCCTGAACGGCGAGGTTGGCCGTCTCGTTGTCGCGGATCTCCCCCACCATCACCACATCAGGGTCTTGGCGGAGAATACTGCGCAGACCATTAGCAAAGGTAAGGCCAACGTCACTATTGACTTGGATCTGGTTGACTCCCTCCATTTTGTACTCCACCGGGTCTTCGAGCGTGACGATGTTAATGGTATCGTCCTTGATTTCTTTAATCAGTGCATAGAGGCTGGTCGACTTACCACTACCAGTCGGGCCACTGGTGAGGATCATCCCATTGGGGCGGTGAATCCCCTGGCGAATCAGCCGGAGGGCGCGCCCAGCATAGCCCATCTGCTCGAGCTCGAAGGATGTACCAGTCTTATCCAGCAAGCGGATCACCACCTGCTCGCCCCACACCACGGGGCTAATGGCAATACGGAGATCAACTTCCTTATCTGCCACCTTAACGGCAAACTGCCCATCCTGCGGGATGCGGTGCTCATCGATCTTCAGCTCAGACAGGATCTTGATCCGGCTCACCAGTGCTGGCTCGATGCTCTTGGGTAGTTGCATAACTTCGCGCAGCACACCATCGACGCGGCAGCGGATCTTGAGCGACTTCTCCAGCGGCTCAATGTGGATATCGCTCGCGCGGCTCTTTACGGCATATTCAAGGATAGTACTCAGGGCTCGGCTAATTGGTGAGTCTTGGACGATCGTCTTGATATCGCCCCGCGCTTCAGCGGCTGCCTCGGCCTGCGACACTTGGGCGGCTACATTAACACTACTGAGGTCGGTGCGGTACTGCTCGAGCACATGGCGCACTCCAGCTTCCGACGCCATAAAGACCTTGAGTGGGCGCTGGACGCGGTTAGCAAGGTAATCGACCGCCTGGACGTTATTGGCATCAATCATCGCCACCGCCAAGCGGTTCTGCACCTCGGCTAGTGGCACTGCCATGAAACGCTCGGCAATATCCGATGGCAAAAGCGTGAGGATATCTTGGTCGACAATCGTATTGGTAAGATTGACATATGGCACACCCGACACATGGGCAATCGCCCGGGTCAGCAGCTCGTTATCGATCGCCGATTCATCAGTTAGCACAGTCAATAGTGGCCGGCCACTCTCGCGGGCCAGCTTGGTGGCATCATCAAGGCGCTGGCGCGTGATCAGCCCTTCGTCAACGAGGAGTGTGGTGAGTTTTTCTTGCATATCACTTGTCATCAGTGCCACACGCTACCTCTGTTATTTCTGCTGCGATTGCCCAATGATCGTCTCGACCGCTGGGTTGATCGCCTCCTTGTTAAACACTGCACTGTCTGGCTCATCAATCGTATCCGAGAGCTTCTCGACTGTCTCTACCTTGGTGCCACGCTGTGGCATTTGCAAGAATGGAATGCTACTGGCCACAAAAAACGCCACCACTACTGATATACTAGCGATCAAGATAATCATTGCGATGTCGGTCTTCTTCATGGTTTGATGTCCTTTTTCTTTAGCTCGATGGTTTTGGCTGGCGAGTAGTAAGCATGGGCCGAGATCTTCATGGCGACTTTGCTATCAGTCCGCTCAATGGTCATGCGGTCGATCTCAATCACGCGGATGGAGCGCTCGAAGCGCTGCAAAAGCTCGCGCAGAGCGTTGGGGTTGCTGGCCGATACCTCCATAGTGAAGTGAATGGACTGCAAGTTGCCATTGCTGGCGGCGGCACCAGTGCTATTTGATGACTCGCTATCGTCCGTTTGGTCAATATTAAGCGAATCGAGTGACACGCCTGCCACGCCATTGACCAGCTTGGACTGGAGCGAAGCACCCAACGCGAGCGCATTATCCTCCGCCGGCAGAGCATCAAGCACCACCTGGAGCGCCTTCTCGTCGTTGTTGATGCGGCTGGCATTGAGGTGTGAGTTGGTCTCCAGTACCTTCAGCTCACCGCGTAGCTTCTCGACTGCGTCGTTGTTGTTCTTGAGTACGGCCGCGGTGTTGTTTTTCTCGCCAAGCACCCGCTCTTTAAAGATAATTTGCTGCACCAAAAACCACGATATCACCAGTGCGAAACCCACAATTACTGAGGCTCCAGCCACCCAGAGGAACATCACTCGGCTGGATTGTTCGATCTGTTGGCGCTTGTGGATGGCGGCGTCTTTCTTACTCATCTAGTTCTTCTCCTTGTTGGTCGCCTTGGGCGTAAAGAGGCTATCGGGCACATGCAAGCGCGAGTCGGTCACATTAGTACTACCAGTTGGGGCTTCAATGCGCAGATTCTTGGAGCTATTAGCGAGAAGCTCTTTGGGGTAGGTAAAGGTCAGCTTGAAGCGCAGCACCTTAGCTCCACTGGCATCCTCACCATAGCTGGTATCGCTCACCGTCACATCGT
The DNA here is from genome assembly GCA_938036825.1 of uncultured Candidatus Saccharibacteria bacterium. GTDB lineage: Bacteria > Patescibacteriota > Saccharimonadia > Saccharimonadales > Saccharimonadaceae > Saccharimonas. Next base: position 100,625 of record CALHWD010000018.1, on the reverse strand, counting down.
CAGCCAGCTTGACGGTCTGGACACGGTTATCGCCATCGGTGTAGCTCAGCTTGGTGTTGAGGATCATTTTCTTGAGCTTATCCGTTGCCTCAAAGCTGTTGGCGGCTGACCCCTCAATGGAAAGCTTCGTCTCAGACGGATCGAGGCTGACGGTCGACATCTTCACATCATTGGGCGCAGCAGGGTTAATAGCACTCAGCACATCGAAAATCCGCGAGTCGATACTCTTATCCTTGTGCATCGAGGAGAGCTGAGCTAGTTGGTTTTGGATGGTGACGATCTGGTTGGCATCTTTAACACTACTAATCTTGCCGTATTGGTCTTTGATCTCGTTGTCGGTCAGCCACTCGCGAGCGCTCTGCGTACCAACATACACCACCAGCAGCGCCACCGCTGCGCCAGCGATGATACTTACGAGAATGGAGAGCGATATCACACCATTGCGCATGCGCTGGGCATGCAGGTATTCGCGCTTAACATCAGGAATGAGGTTAATCTCTATCATGCGTCGTTCCTCCGTTTTGCTAGGCCGACTGCTGTGGCAAACTCTGGTGCGACGTTAGCCAATTGCTCTTGGCTCGTCTGAGGCATATGGATACCGTGCCAGGGGTTACCAGGGGCGGTCGGAACCTCTACCTTGGCCGCAACATACTCGCTGAGATGTGGAATCATCTCGCCAAAGCCCGTCAGTGTAATACTCGACACCTGGGCGCTGGCGTAGCGCGTCTGGAAGAATTTGATTGATTTAATAAGCTCGCTCGCAAAGTTATCCAGCGCACCCTCAATAGCACGCACCACCTGCCCATCGAGCTTATCCTCCGCCAGACCAAACTTGAGGATGAACTGCCGGGCTTGGTCTTCCTGGACGCTAAGGTTTTGCACTGCCGACTTGACGAAGCTGCTCACACCAGACGGAATAGTCCGGACGAGGCGCGGTGCTCCACCATAGATAATGGCGAGGTCAGTCGAGAGTTCACCAATATCGATCAGCATCACCGCGGCACCATTTGCCGCTTGCTGCGGTGGTGCAAAGGCCCGCACCATCGCAATTGGGTCGGGCTCGATAGCAATCACATTCAGCCCGAGGCCCTCGATAAACTCAAGCTGATCCTCACTATACCCCTTCGATACACTGCTAATCAGCACCTCTTGCTGGTCGCTCGCATGGAGCGATGGCCCAAGTAGCACCCAATCTACCTTAGCGTCGTCCGACATCGGCACATATTGGTCAATTTGGTATTTCATCGTGGCACGCAGCTCGGCATCGGAAACTTGCGGCACATCGACCACTGTTGTAAAGGTCTTATTAGATGGCAGGCCAATCGCAACATTCTTCGTCTTGATACCACTCTGGCCCACGGCAGTCATAATAACTTCGCCCAGACGACGGCGCGACTCTGGTGCATCGCTGCTAGTAATACGGCGGTCAACGGGCGCATAGCCATGTGCCGCGAGCTCCCACTCGTCGCCAGCTGGTGCTAGCTGCAAAACCCGCACGGCATTGGTGCCGATATCGAGTGCAAAGAAATCGCCCGACCCTTTTTGAAACTTCATACTCATCTATTATACATAAGCGACATTGGTTTAGGCAAGGGGGTTGGTGGAGGAAAATACGCCAAACTTGCACTGCAAAACTTCCTATCTGCCTCACCCTTATCAGGCATATTAGCGGATCGATATCTCACATGTCGATCGCACGTTGATGCTCATATGTTATGTGCCAAATCTCTCGCTCTCCACTATTTCTCGACATAATGCAAAGAAAGATAAAGAGCTCTTAAATATGACTACACCTGGGCTAAAACCGCGGTGCGGCCTCTGTTGTGGTGGCGGTGGTGATGGGCAGGTCGTTGTTTTTGTTGTAGCGCGAGCCCCACATGAAGACATCGGCACGTTGGTTGAGTACCTCAGCAGCTTCGGCGAGGTTATCCTTCTCAGCGCCAAAGGTGCGGCGCAACTGGAGCTGACGCGCCATGATGGTGCCGTTGATGGTGAGCTTTTCTTTGCAGGTCTCGGCGGTGAGCCCATTGAAGTACGCGCCAACGTGGCGGATCTCGTCGCAGGTGGAAATGACTCCCCCACTGCCACCGGTTGGCTGAGCAATCAGCCAGGCATTGACCTCTTTAACATTATGCCGGACGACGATATTCTTAGCCTTAATGACGAGCTGCGAAAGTTTGGTGGCGTCATCGACAGTGGTCGCGCCGTACTTCAGGTCGCCATCGATCGTCACCGTGCCGCTTGCTTCCACCACCAGCGTACTACTACCTGGCAGCGTACCGTGGATGGTAGCATCGCCATTAACGGTACGCACATTGTGGCCAGCAAAGCTCCCGACATCAATCGATGTACCAGCCGCCGCGCCCCGGCCAAAGCTCGGCACCTTCACATTGCTTGGCGGTGCCCAGCGGCCAGCTGGCGTGGTGGTGTTGGCAAAGGCAAGACCATCCTTAGAGCGGTCATAATCACCACCATACCCTCGCCGGCCAGACAGCACACCACCGGTGGCAGAGAGGATTTTGCCGCCATTTTGCGGGGCCATCATGCCATACTCAGCCCAGCTACCATACATATTGCCATCCTTAGTCGTCTTGAGGGTAACGATCTGTGCATCGCCATTACCACTCGCCGCGCCAATGCCGTTGCCGACGCGCAAGTCGCCACCCCAGATCTGCACCCACGGTAGCTTCGTTACCGTTACGCAGGCGGGCGAGGAAATACGACGCTCATTGCCGTCGGTATGTTTATAGTTATAATCTTTGATAGCAACAATGCGGCAGATCATATCCCCTACCTTGGCATCGGCCGCGTTGATATCTTTGGTGTCATTCAGGCGCGTGTGGCTGTCGAGGTATTTTTTGTTCTCGCGGAAGGTGGGCTCGTTGGTGCAGTCGATCGGCTGCTTGCCGCGCAGCCAGGTGCAGGCTGTGTCGCTGCCGCTGTAGCTACCCAGGGCATAGGGATAGCCCACTGCCGCCCCACGATCGAAGATGCTGCTCAAGCTGCCAAGGAACTGCTGGCGGTGCTGCCCCCGCACGATGAACTGATAAGCCGCGGCTTCGCTCTCGGTGCGGTCTTTGTCGAGGCTTGCACCAGTGTTGTGGATGGATTCGTCAATCCGGCTGGGCGCAATATTCCCACCCTCCAGCGTGGCAAGCTTCTTGCCATCAATTGTGGCCGATGGATAGAGCTCAAAGTCTGAGTGCACACTAGCACACGCCGGGTCGCTGCGCCGCCACGCTGGGTCGCCAGCAATGCCAGGTGACCACGATATCCGTTGACAGAGTGTGCGGCCAACGTCGCTCGTTTGGATACGATAACTCGTGAAGCGGTCAGTCATGCCGCCACTCGGATACACCGTATAAAAGAGCTGTCCAGACTGGCCCGTCACATTGCGCGCTAGGCTATGCCCACCACTGTAATTATTGGCAAAGCCAGTACCATCCATCCCCACGGACACGGTTGCACTGTTGGGGCCATTGTTGCGGAGATCATGCGCCCAGTAGATTTGTTCACCCGGAAAGGCTCGGACGGATTTTTGCATATTTTGCGTACCAGGCCACTGCTTACCCACATAGCTTTGGCCGTTGATCGTCCAAGGTGGGATGCGCCGCGTGATCGTCACCTTCACATCACTCGTACCACAGGCAATATTCTCGCTGGCGGCAAGGGTACGCCCGCCATCAGTCGAGATACAGCTATACAGGCCAATCCCCACCGTACGCGACTGCCCCACCGGGATATCAAACTGGCCAATGTCGAGTTGCGCTCGCACTTCACCCCCCTGGCTGGTGTATTGGTTTTGGCCACTGACGCGCCCACGGTACATCACGCTCGACTGGACATTCTTGATACGGCTATTGCGGTTGTAGTTCCAATTCATGTTGCGGTCGAGGTGCATCGAGCTAATGTCGAAGGGACCCGAGCGGTTACCCGAGTAACCCGAGCCACGAATGACAATATCGACGAGGCCTGTCTGATTGTGGTCAATCGATATACCCGACTTATAATAATTCCGCTCGCCAGGCTGCGAAAACCACACTACTGCACAGGGACTGCCACTGCGGCAGAGCTCGGGCAGCTTCGCCTCTACCTCATTGTTAGGCCGAGCTACCACCAGCCCGCCCAGCGCCGCACTCACCCCCACAGCGCACAGTAGCCCCAGCAGGCCAGCACGCACCAGTGATTGGCGGCAAAAGTGTACAAATGTCATGCTTATGATTATAGCAAAGTTACGGCGATTGTGCACTGTGTTCATGACGCAAGGCAGAGACATCGCCATATATCCTTATATAGCTCATAAATATCGTTAGCTCTCCCTCCTCACCACTTCATCCGATGGCGTGTGAAAACAGATTGTCATAATCTGTTTTTAGTCCTGGCATCAAGAGGTCGACATCCAGCGAATGTCGACCTTTATAGCGTTCCGGAAGAGGAGTGTGAGGAGGGTAAGCGTGAGATGGCGCAGAGCTTATCTTGTAATGAAGCAAAATAGCACACCAACGACGAAAGAGCCTTTAATTTATAATTAAATAAAGCACAATGCACCCACCTTCCTCGCATTTCCCTCTTCTCTCCTGCCGATTTCTCCCTTGCGCTGCTATACTATATATATGAGTCTATCTATTGGTATCGTTGGCCTGCCCAATGTTGGCAAGTCGACCCTTTTCAACGCCCTCACCAACAATGATATTTTGGCAGCCAATTACCCCTTTGCTACCATCGAGCCCAACACTGGCATTGTGCCTGTGCCCGATGAGCGCCTGAGTATACTAGCTGATATGTACCACGCCGAGAAGGTTGTGCCGGCCACGGTGACCTTTGTCGATATCGCCGGGCTAGTGGCTGGTGCTGCCAGTGGCGAAGGCCTGGGCAATAAGTTCCTCGCTCATATTCGCCAGTGCGATGCGATCGTCCACATCGTCCGTGCCTTTGCAAATGACGACATCGTTCATGTCGATACCACCATCGACCCGCAGCGCGATATCGATATCATTAGCACCGAGCTCATGCTGGCAGACATCCAGACTATCGAGACTCGCCTCACCCGCCTCAGCAAAGAAGCTAAGGCCAACCCCAAGGCGCGCAGTACACTCGAGTATCTGCAGCAGTTGCGTGACGACCTTGCCGCCGGTACCCCTGTTCATCTGAACAAAAATATTATTCATGAAGCAATCGCCGACCTCCACCTCCTCACTGCCAAGCCAGTCATCTACGTCTTTAATGTCGACGAGGCCACCCTTGCCAATGCTGAGGCCAAAGCTCGCTTAGCAGCACTGACTCGTGGCAGCACGGCGCTCTTCATTTGCGCCACACTAGAGGATGAGCTCAAGGGACTCGACACGAAGGATGCGCTAGAGCTACTGGAGAGCTATGATGTGCCCGAGGCTGGCTTGACACAATTGATCCGGGCAGCGTACGATACGCTCGGCCTACAGAGCTACCTCACCGCTGGGCCCAAGGAAGTGCACGCGTGGACGATCCACCAAGGCTGGACAGCACCCCAAGCGGCTGGGGTCATTCACACCGACTTCGAGCGAGGCTTCATTGCAGCGCAGGTGGTGGATTATGACGACCTCGTGGCAGCAGGATCCGAGGCCAAAGCGCGCGAAGCAGGCAAAATCCGCACCGAAGGCAAAGCCTATGTCATGCAGCCAGGCGATGTGGTAGAATTTCGATTTAATGTAAGCAAGTGATCCTAGCTAGGAAACATAAGCAAACTCGCCATGAGCTTGTGGCGAGTTTTTGCATGTACTATTACTATAATCTTCTCAGAAGGTATAGCAGAGAGTACACTGGCAATATCATGTGTCATTATGTGCGGCGCGTTGCCATACCGGTCATACTCGAGGTTATTTTCATCGTCTCGTGTTTTATCCTACCACGGACATGTTTATAGTAATATGACATTTTTTCGTGGCACTGCTTGGCTACATAATCGCGACAAAAAGTGTGAGTATGCACCAGTGGTGTCGTGCGCTCGCTGGTGGGTGGCACTTTTGGCGGCAGGTAGTAATACGCTGGTTTGCGCAACAGGGGCGTTTAGTGCGATGAGCGTGCTCGAGCAAGCCTTTCCTCACCTCGCCACTGGTGCCATTACAATGCCAGTCAAGACGGCAGGCGAATTGCTACTCTTTGCGCTCTCGACTATCGTTCTCCCCGCCATCGTAGAAGAAACAATTTTTCGCAAGCGAATGATCTGCCTGGCCAATCGCACAGCGATCATCTGCACCACCCTACTAAGTGCTATGTTGTTTGCAGCAGAGCACTTTGTTGCACCATGGGGCGTGCTGCTGGGTATGGTGTGGGCACTGCCATTATGTACCAATGACGACACATACCATTGCGAGCATACTCATCTGGGTCGACGGTGGTGATGACGCTATTTGTTGTGTTATGATGAGCGCGTTGCGTATTTTACGGTATGTATACATCACGAGCCGCAGTGTTTGCTTCATCATGCGTCTTTCTCTTATGTCAAAGAATTTCCACAATAACTATATAGTTGACCCTCCAAGACACTCACATTAGTCTATTCTTTGCTGTTTCCAAATCTGTCTATATATAATATATGGCGATACGAAGGCATTATTATATATAGCAAACTTGCACGAGTAGATACAACGCAAGATCACCACACGATACAATCTAAATAACTGCTGCGCGACTCTCTCATTAACCGCACTCGTTTTCTCAACTATGGTGTTGTTCTGCCCTGCTTTTTTGCAATCGGTAAAACCGCTCTTGATTACCATGCGCGCCCTTCACACTACTATCGGCTTTGTCGACAATTACACACTGGGTGCGCACCCACTGCTCGAAGTCGCGCAGAATGGCGCGGCGCACGCTGTCATTTTTGACAATGCCACTGCGTGTAAGCTGCGCGCGCTGCGCCTCAAACTGCGGCTTGACCATTGCGATGATACTAGTTCGCGGACTGCTGATACACACTAAGTGCGGTAGAATTTTGCGCAGGCTAATAAACGATACATCAATGACAATAATGTCTGGCGTGGTTGCTGGCACAAAATCGCGAATGTCGGTTTTTTCATGCAGCTCAATGCGCGGGTCGCCACGTAGGCTGGGGTGGAGCTGCTCCGTCCCCACGTCCACCGCATACACCATGCGCGCACCATGCTGCAATGCATAGTCGGTAAATCCACCGGTGCTGCTACCAACATCAAGCACGATAGTATTATCAAACGAAATATTAAGCCGCTGCGCCACGCTGGCTAATTTGAGCCCCGCCCGCGACACATAGCGCTCGTGCGCCACCAGCTTTATCTGCGTCGACTCATCCACAAACATCCCCGGCTTGTGCGCCACTGCACCATCCACCAATACCTTGCCAAGGCGAATCCAATTCTCGGCCGCTGAGCGTGTTGCTGCTTGGCCACGCACCACCATTGCTTTGTCTAGTCGTTGTTTTTGCATGTCCTTATTATACTGCACGAGTGGGTAGATATTTAGTTGGTGTGAAGCTAATAGACCTGCTGCATTTTTACACAATGCATGAGGCTGTAGAGCATGATGATGATGAGATTAAATGAGACTGCTGCGCGCGGATATACTGCTTGCTTCTGTCATGTTTCAAATTTTGATGATGAAGAAATCCGCTTTATTCTTTGCACGCTATAGTAGCCTGCATTAACAAGACACTCAAACTATCGCGCACTGCAGCATGCTATTCTTCATTCGCACATGTCGTTGGAAGCTAGCAGGATATTCAAGAAACAAGACAGCTCAGTCAGACATATAGTATATATAACAAAAATTGAGTGGACATCGTGATAGCAAAATATCTTGCTCGTATGGCTGTGCCACATCACCAACTAACTGCGCATTCATCCTCCCGCAAAAGCGCTATATGTAGCAAAACACGATGCCACTGCGGCAGATGCTTCGCATAGCAAGTCAGCTTGTCTGAATAAAAAATTGATTTTTGACAGCATCACATTTTTGCAAGCCAAGCGTGAGTATTTGTATATGCCACATGGTATATTTCGCATCTTCGCAGCACATAGACGAGCCAAGATGTATCGCACGATATCTTGCGCTTATACACGTTTTGCAAAATTTGCATGAACCATCTGCAAGCAATTCTAGCTGCGATAATAAGCAACCCATTTTTGCATAAATCTACAAACAATGATTATTTTTATCATCAACCGCTCATTCGCGCAGCCTATACTTCGCAACAGCATATCGCCTTGCTATAATTCGCCTGGCATGCAAAAACCAAAAATGAAACACTCTCCAGCCAGCCACAACAAGCGTGCACAAAAAAGCAAAAAGTCAAAAATATCCAAACTCAAAAAATAGACAAGCTGGACAATGATCACATTTTTTATCTCGCAGCAACAGCCCATGCGTCATTTCACCATCTGCAATTTTTTGCAGTAGCACGCGAAAGCAAAGCGCATAGCTTCGCAGCTACACAATAAAAAAGTGTGTTCATTATTTATATAATACTTATGCTTACTTTGGTATATTTTGTATTATGCCCTATTGCCATAAGCGTCATTATATTGCTAAAGATAAATGTGTATCTGTAACGAAAATTTGTTCATTTGTGCTTATGGTTATTGTATTTACCCTGCACGTGAACTCCCACGCCCTTACCGCACATCACGCAAAGCATTCGTTGAGCTTGCCACATCGTTGTTGTGTCCACTATATCACTTTGGTTGCCCTGCTGTTGTTTGTACATCACTATGCCAATTCCTTCATGTTGTGCTCGTATCATCGTTTTACTCAATTGCTGAACTTTCTACGACGCTCGTATTTCGAACGTTCGCCAAGTATTCTCTGTTTCTTTTCAGTCTTTTTTACAATACCTTGTATATTTTGACATCATCCTCGTCGCAGAGAGCTATGTTGCATTCTCCACAATAATATCTCGATCCTATCGAGCTTGACGACGAGTCTCATGTGTTGGTTATTACAACATTATTTACACCCTTTTTTACACGTGCCCTTTAGTAAAAAACACAGCGCGCCCATAAGCTTGTGCTCAAAATTGGCAAAAATCGTCTCTACTCTACGTTGTTTTTATCACATCTCTAGGATACTCCAACCTAAACATCACACGGCACAAAAAATACACCGCTTTTCGCGGTGTATGTGTGCTATCCCTACCATATTCTCACTTTTGCGTGTAAACGCGATGAGAGCGGCTCTCATGAGCTCTCAGGGCACTATTTCTTGCGCTCGCGATACTCTCCGCTTGCAGTGTCGACAGAAATAACGTCGCCCGTCTTAATAAAGGCTGGCACCTTGACGACAAGGCCTGTCTCCAACGTCGCATCCTTAAGCACGCTACTGGTTGTGTCACCTTTTACAACATCTTCTGTATAGGTCACCTGGAGGTAGAGGTTTTTTGGTAGCTCGACATTGATCACTTTACCATCGAAGAACTGCAGGCTTAGTGTATCCCCCTCCTTCAGATAGTCCTTGGCGCTATCGACGAGGTCCGCAGCGAGTTCAAACTGCTCAAAGCTAGTTGGATCCATAAAATAGAACGTATCACCATCATTATAGAGGTACTGCACGCTCTGTGTTGATACCTCGGCGGGCTCAATCTTGTCTTGCCCCTTAAAGGTCTTAGGCAGCACGCTACCATCGATCAAGTTCTTCAGCCGCACATTCACAATAGAGCCACCCCGGCCCATTACCTTCTGATTATAGTCCACAACTCGATACGGCTTGCCATCAAGCTGCACAATCACACCTTTTTTGAGGTCAGTTGGTTGGTACATCACCTATCTCCTGTTTAGTAGTTGCTGCTTCGTTCGAAACATCCGCCAGCGCAGTCACAGAGGTACTGCGCTGAAAAAGCTCCTAACCTTGTGCCACAAATGGCAGCAACGCCAAGTGGCGAGCCCGCTTCACTGCTACGGCGAGTTGTCGTTGTTGTTTATCCGACAACCCTGTGCGACTGCGTGGCTCGATCTGTCCATAAATATTAATGAACTTTTGCAATGTTTTTGCGTCTTTGTAGTCAAAATAGACTGGTGTGTCCTTGCGCATGCGCTTGGCCATTATTTGTTCTCCTTTAGTATGTTGTTAAAATGGTATTTCTGATAGGTCAATTGGCTTGTCGTCGATGTCTTCGATGACGACATCCTGGCCGCTACCACTGTTAGCTGACGCTGTAGCCGGTGTTGTATTTCCGTCAGCACGTCCACCACTAACGAAGGTAAAGTCCTCTACTGTTACTTCTACAACAGAGCGCTTGTTGCCGTCCTTATCGTCGTAGCTACGCTGGTCGAGGCGACCACTGACGAGCAGCGGGCTACCCTTCTTCACATATTGCGCGATGGTTTCGCCAGTCCGCCCCCAGGCTACACAGTTAATGAAGCTGGTTTGGTCTTGGTTTTGGCCATTTTGGTTGCGCCATGTGCGAGTGACCGCTAGTGTAAAATTCGCAACGTTCTGCCCACTTGCTGTGGTGCGCACCTCTATATCGCGCGTCAAATTGCCCATCAAAATAACTTTGCTAAATCCTCGAGCCATACATCCTCCTCGATTCTTTACTGTGGTTATGAGTTGTTGTGGTAATTTTTACTCTTCTGTCTGGCGGCTGGCTTCGCGCGCCTTGGCCTCGGCCATCAGCTTGCGGCCCTTCTCGTCCACTTTGACGAGCAGGTAGCGGATCACATCATCAGAAATATTCAGCGCATTGCTGATCTTTAGCGGTGCATCGGCAGGCAGCGCCACCTCAAAGTAGACATACACCGCAAAGTCTTCCTTCTTAATACTATACTGCAGCTTTTTCTTGCCCCAGTTGTCTTCGCTGGTAATAGAGCCACCAGCGCCGAGCACCAGCTCACGTACTTTAGCAAGCGGTGCTTCAAGGTTTGATTCTAGATCTGGCCGAATCAAAACCGTTAGTTCATATTGTTTCATATGTAAACCTCCTTTGGGATCCATATGGATGTTTATCCGGACGATAAACTTAGGTTAATAACGCATTATATTATACGCGAGACAGCATACAAAGTCTAGCAAGGTACGGGGGGTGTGGAGGTGTTGTACTTTTTGCTTTTTCATTTTTTGTATTTATCTTGGCACTACTCCATGCACACAGCTATTTATATTTATTAGGTGCACACCCGTGCTTCTCTCCCCACACGCTCACCCATCCCACCATAAGCCAGTTGGCAGTGCAGTATAGTCATACACTTCACCCACATTTTCAAAAAAAATAATTATAGTATAGTGTCACAATTCACTTGCTTCGCCCCATCACTATACTTAATGTATTATGCCCATATACTATTATATATAAGCACACAAGAATACCTTTTGAGCTCTATTATATTTAGAAAACATTACTTATTATACGTCAAAATGTGAAAAAATGAACCACCCTTACTTGTCGTGTATGTTTTACTTTGTCTTTCGCTTTTTTAGCTTTTTTGATGCTGCGATGTAACTGTAAAAAATATCGAGCCAGTTTTCGCTTGTGCTTATTTCGCTATTGCTTCTGCCTAAAGCGAAGTATCGTTTTGCTGTCTCCTTGCGCATTTTTGTCAGAGCTACCTATGGCACTCCATGGAGCTATTAATGTCCATCTCATTTTTACACACTACTTATATAGAGCCAGCTGCCCCACCTCCATACATCGCACATTCGCACCAATATTTTGCTACTTCTTTCATATCATAAAGTACTACATAATGCAAAACATGAAAATTTTGAAACCTTCATTTGCACTATCCCCGACGCATTATTATTTTTTATACAAGTCATACATCGCACCCCATTAGATCGTGTAGATTTAATAACCATGACCGCTATGTTTTGCTTATGTTTATCACACGTTCATTCACACTCAATACACAATTAGCCACCTACACTCAAAAATATACAAATATCACCGCATCGATCAATTCATTGCGTCATACACATCACGCTCCATCCATTTTCTTACTTCGCCCTAGACAATCAAGCTAGCTCTATACACCTTATGCTTTACTATATTGGTTATGTCTATCCTATCATCAACTATCATTTGCTTGCATTATGCAACTGATAATGAAAATTTGCTACGCTATCATATTGGCATAGCGCAGACGAAAATCCAGCTGTCACCACATCCTCGCAAAGCACCCTCTTAGCCACAAAGTTACTCGCACCTAAAATATATTTTGGCTCACCAATACCTACTATTTCCGACCCTCGTCGCACCCATCTGCTTGGTTATGCAAATTTTGCTATCAAGCCTATCGTTGAATATTTTTCTACTGTTTTCATACACCTACTCCGTACCAATTATACATCGTCATACCTCGCGGTACACAAAAATCTCACCCCTCACACCATCATCGCATCGCACTATTTCAAAAATCATCATTTTTTATTCGCGGTCAATCAGCTGCTGCCACACATGCTTCGCATATCATACACATCTCACCAAAATCATCACATTCTTTTGGCACGCACGAACTATCATTGCTTCTTGGTGCTATATTTTTGCACTAATTTGCTAGGTTGAGTTTCATCATTCTCAAATTTTTATTATGAACATCTTCACATTCTGTTCATAAACTTTAGCGAGACGGCCATTTACGTAATTCGCTTCTCGCATCACATTCAAGCCTCTTATGTTCTCACGCGCCACACAGATTTTAGCCAAAATAAGATAGTCATTTACTCAAGCGAACTCACTCCCTACTTTATCTCACAACCTCACATTCATTTTTGCAGATTTCCCTAATCAAAAATGTGAAAATTTTGCACTGTTACAGTACGCATTTTATTTTTCATCACACATACTGTACACCGTCTCTATCTTTCTATCTAGCTGTACCAATTTTTACATACTCATTCACAAATTTGCACGCAAATGTACATATCACTATGATACTAATTTTATATTTACTACCAAACAATCCATTCTTGCAGCATTCATCGCTCGCATAGTAGCAAAAAATATTTTGCACGCGCATTATGTTGCAAAGTTGCGAACGTTTTTGCTGGGCATTACTAATTTTTATTAATAACAAATAGTATATCAGCGTTTTTTATTGTAGCGTCGCAATGCGACATTATTTTTTGTCACGTATGTAGTATCCGCTTGCTACTCTAGTCGTTGAAAAATCATTTTTTTGCAATAGTACACTTCTATCACTCTTTCTGTATGCGAAAATATTGCAGCATATACATCGCACACCAATTAGAACGGACAAAAAATAATATTCTACTACAGAATAATTATTAATAATGTAGTGCTCACTCATATTTTTGCAAATCGTTTTGCAAAATTGTCTCAGCTACTGCAAAAAATACTAGTAGCTCTGCATTATACTTTGCTGTTGTCTCATTTTTTAGTTTTTGTATTTCAATTCATACCGCACTCATGGTTCGCCTATTTCGCGCCCACTCGTACTCTCATCAATGCAGCAGCAAAAAATTACATGAACGATTTTGCATATTGTTCATGCTGTCCTGCTGTTTCCTTTTCCATAGCATGCACGTCATCATATACAAAAAAGATGCATTCGATAAAGCAATCGACTCACTTTGTACACAAAATGCTCATCACCATACCCTATGTATAGTACATGAGCCCATCTATACTCGCTTAATTTACCATCTACTACACTGAATCTGCTCTTGTTATATTCAGACATTCTCTTGCTCACTCTCAAGCAATTTACAATACATAAAGAAAATCCATATAGCACACAAATGCCCCCTATAGCCTAAAAACTATATTATTTTCTTACTACAACGCGCACATTACACCAACCAATACACGCGATCCTTAAAAATTCAATGGCATAGCACGCGCGCTTGTTTGTTCAATCACCATAGATTTTTTGCACAGAAAAACCAGTGCTCATCACACTGGCTTTCTCTCGTCTATAACTAGCCTTTATGCAGCGAGTGAGAAGTCTCCTTGAACCAAACCAAGCTCATCACTATACTCAAGCCGTTGCGACTCTGTGGTCGGAACCAGCACAATACCACTTGCAGTGCTAAGCTCGCCATCAATCACATCACCTTGGTCTGTGATCATCTGCGGGCCTTCGCCTGGCTCACCCTGAATAATGCCATACACAACAGGGGCGCTATTGACCATCTCTTGATCTGGGCGCTTTCCAACATAGAACCCAACCAATGAGCCGATTACCCCTTCTTCCGCTCCACCATCTTCGCCTAAAGAAATCGCCGCTTCTTGGTGGGATAGCGACGACTCAATTGCGGAATACAGCGATGATACATCGCCTTGGGCGTCCTTAGGGCTCTTAAAGTCGCTAACAATAGGCACAACATACGGGACATCGTTGATCTCAATGACATCACCAATTGCCAAGCCAAGCTCATCGCGCAGCTCGGATAATTTATTATGAATGGTATCAATGTGCTGGTCTGTCATCTCTGTCATCGACATCGCAAATAGCGGCCCAAGCTCACGCTGCAGCCAACCTCGAATCTCTTGAACAGATGGCAGCTCAAGGGCATTCGGCTTGCCGTAGCGACCTCTAAACTCTTCGACTGTCGGTACATTCCCATCGTTTGCTGTGTCGTATTCCGAATACTTTGTTTCGCCCACTGACGGTTTGTCGCTTTTAGCAAACGACTTTTCTCTTGTATTATTGTTGGTATACTCTCTCATAGTTTTTTATACTCCGCACTATGATTTTGGTTAACGGCATTGGCTCCTTTCTGCCGATTCCTCCCTGCTGCGTGCTTTGTGGCGCGTGGCAGCGTGGTAGTAAGTAATCGTATCATTTGCATTATAGCATAAAAGCAGCGCCTGCAAAGCTATTTTTGGCCTTATTTTCGCATTATTTTCCCCATATGTACCCCTGTCGTACCAGTGGTGGCTATTTGGACGATAATTATATATTTTTCGCAAGCATTTTTAGCCTTGATTGCGTATTTCTCTCTCCTCACTAGCAAATACTCCCCACTCCGTCCCTCCGTCCACCTCTATCGCTGCATATAGGCAGGCGCAAATAGATATATGCCTAGTCCTCGTATGAGGAGATTAATGACTTAACTCTTTCTTGCAACACTGGAGAAAAAACGGTACGCAAAGGCGCAACACGATGCCTTATGAGTTCTACCCCACCCCACACACCTCCTAAGCACTTATAGATATACCAAAGTCGGATAAGCGAGGTACAACCGTTACTCCAGTCGCTGCTATGCAGCCATATAGCAAGATCGCCCAAGGCATCTACCTAGGGCGATCTTGTATGTTGCTCTGCAGATCTTAGCCGCGAGCAAAGTGGGCAAAGGCACGGTTGGCCTCGGCCATTTTGTGGGTGTCTTCCTTCTTCTTGAAGGCGACGCCGGTTTGGTTGCAGGCATCAACGATCTCTGTTGCCAGGCGCTTGCTATATGGCATACCGCTCTTCGATCGGGCAGCCTGCACTAGCCACATAAAGGCAAAGTGCTGCTGACGATGACCCTGAATGGGGAATGGAATTTGGTAGTTAGCACCACCAACGCGGCGACTCTTTACCTCAAAGCTAGGGCTGATGTTCTTGATGCAGGTCTCAAACACTTCCAGCGGATCCTCACTCTTGAGGCTGCGGGCGGCTTGCTCGAGCGCACTATAGACAGCCCGCTCAGCAACTTGTTTTTTGCCATCCAGCATCGATTTGTTAATCAAGCGCTGCACCAGCACCGACTGGTACTTGCGATCTGGCTTGATGGTGCGCTGGAGTTTTTTCGTGACTTTACGAGGCATGGTTAGTTACCCTCCTTCTTGGCACCGTACTTGCTGCGGCCCTGCTTACGCTTCGATACCCCTTGCAGGTCGAGTGCACCACGGACGATGTGGTAGCGCACACCCGGGAGATCCGGCACACGGCCACCACGGACGAGCACCACAGCGTGCTCCTGTAGGTTGTGACCTTCGCCGCCAATGTATGCCCAGACTTCGTGGCCGTTGGTGAGGCGCACACGAGCCACTTTACGCATCGCGGAGTTTGGCTTCTTGGGGGTTTTGGTTGTTACCTTGACGCAGACACCACGCTTGAGTGGTGCATTTTGGTCGTAGTAGCGCACCTTGAGTGCGTTGTGGATACGCCCCAGCGCTGGCGACTTCGACTTCCGGGCCGCCGTCTTGCGTGGCTTGCGCACCAATTGGTTAATGGTTGGCATGCAATTCTCCTTATTGCTTATAGTTCGTAACTCTGCTGCCTGTCCCACTCACCTAATTGGTGGTGTAGCAGCATAGAATACTGGCTACTGGGCGATTACCCAGCATATTTGCGTGTACGATTGGGAGCAGCACCTCCGCCTCGTGTCTATACCTTCTCTGCCAGGCAGTGCGCTCACACCAGCGCCCTACCCCGAAAAGAGGAAACTCGTGTGGTATTATAGCATGGATCATTCTATTGAATCAATTGCGCACGCGTGATATAATACTAAATGTTAACGTACCATGATGTACAATTAACTCAAAAAGCGTCTCTTACGGGCGCTTTTTGCGTATCTTAGAGCCGTTTATATGATCGATTGTACCGTCTCTGCATATCTTTCTTGCAATAGCTACGATTTAGTGTATACGCAGTCACCATAATTCCCGCTACTGGCCTTGTTTTACTACGCATCCGTCGCAATATTACAACAAAATCTATATCTGCAAGCCATAAATACAATGTATCTCCTTTTGGGTGCTTGTCCCAAAAAGCCCTTACTTCTGGTTCTTTATAGTTCTCTAGTACTGCACGCACCCAAGGAAGCCGCGTCGCTCTATCATAGTCAATCTTTCGAAGCTTCTTACCGCATGTAATAATGTGAGTAAAACCCTGTGGATAAAAACCGCCCCAGGATGGATCGGGGTGTGAATTTGTATAAACAGGTAATCCATCAACAATCGGTGGCGTTGTCTTAAGAAAATCATGCTCATACACAGCAAACAATTTTTTTATATCAGCCTCATATGAATTACTAGAGAGCTCTAACTCTAGCGGCAGCCATTCTGGTATCATCACTCGCGCGGTTCCCAAAAGAATAAATTGAACTTTTCAGTACTAGGCGGTGTACCGCTTGTCAGCTCTTGCTGAGTAATTTTTTTTAGAAATGCTACTAACTCCTTTTTTGCTTCTGATTTCTGTTGGTTACTTGGTTTATTTGCATACATTACTGCACCAGTCACAAGGTCGGCCAATTGTAAACCTATCACCTCATGTGAACGCAATGGTTGTGCTGTAAAATATTTATCTTGGAACTTCGCTGTATTTCTCAAGTATCTTGCTAACTCATGTGACCTATGCCCAGACCAGGTATCTTTATAGTCTAAAAATAACCGCAAACTATGCGTAGATGTACTCTTTTCAGCAATATTACGCACCAAGTAGTATTGCATTTTATAATAAAAATCATCGCTTGTCTCGTTGTGAGCTTCATAATTAACCTTATTTTTATCAATCACTACTGCTCTGTAGCTGACTTGATCAGTTTGGTGTAACAACAATAACAAATCTTTATAGTATTCAATTTTTGATAAGCTCACCTTAGTCCACTTAATCTCACGGTGTGAAGATATCTTATGTTTCTTTTTAATACACTTAACTTCTCTAAGGAGCATTGGCAGTTGTTTAGTATTTAGCCAAACTGCACCAAGAAGCATCTTGCCAGAGCCATGCCCAATGTGACAAGATTCATCAATATAGACATATGTAGAATATTCTTGATTGTGTATATTTCTCATATACTTTCATTATAAATACACTTACAAGCATTGCCAATAGTAGCACACCTATGTAGTGTCGTTAGTGTAATGCCCGTAATACTCTAATGAAATGAATTTAAGTCTATAAGCCCTCTCTGCTTCCACCATTACTACAGCAGTAATCAGCGAATGTGTTACACTCATTATTATGAAACAAACTATTGAAAAGGTAGGCTTGCTCAGCCTGTCGCTTATACTTACGTCGTCTGGTGCCATTGCTCCGGCCATTCCGGCAATGAAGGCATTTTATCACCAATTTTCGAGTACACAGGTTGAGCTAATCTTGTCTATTCCGTCGCTGTTTGTCGTCGTGACGCTGCTGGCTAATCATGCAATTCGCCGCGTACTGTCTGAGCGACACATCATTATTATCAGCCTCATTCTCATTCCGCTGGCTGGTGTGATGCCGTTTTTTATTCAGGAGTATTGGTTAGTGCTGGCTTCACGCGCGGCCTTTGGCGTTGGGACGGGGCTCATCAATGCGGTTGCCATTACCATCCTCAGCGATTACTACACTGGTCGGGAGCGTGCGCAAGTACTGGGTTGGCGCGTCTCTGCCGAAATCATTGGCTGCGCGCTGCTCACCCTGCTGGCTGGGCAGTTAATCAAAATTAGCTGGATGCACGCCTTCTTGATTTATACAGCCGGGCTCGTCATCCTTGCTATCTTCCTCACCTGCGCCCCACGGCAACAACCGCGTATGCCTACCGAGCCCATCAAAACAGAGGGTGCTTCGCCAGCCGTTCACTCGCTGAGCCGCCAGCAGCTTAGCACAGTCATTGGATTAACGCTGTGCGGGGTATGGTTTGTTTGTATTGATGTATCACTGGCGCTGCGCCTGCCCGAGATCACTATTGCAGCGGGTTTTGGCTCGGCCACAGACGCAAGCATCATCCTCAGCCTCAAGCAAATCATGGGGATTATCGCCGGTGCAGTATTTGTCTATGCCGTGAGTCGGTACAAGCAGCGGCTCTTGGCATTGTCTGCTCTGCTCATTGGTATCATTTTGTTTGGCTTATCGCTATCGCCAACGATCTGGCTGCTTGGCCTTTCGTCCTTTGGGGTTGGCTTCGTCTATAGCATCATTCTCTCAACGATATTTCACCGATTGTCAGACGAAGTCCCTGCACAATCGCGCAGCACAGCCACAGCAATTGTCCTCGTTGGATGCAATCTCGGTGGTGGCAGCGCACCATATGTTTTGCAGCTGTTTTCGTGGTTGGGCGCTCGAGGGCTGGCAGTCTTCGCTTGGTTTGGAGTGTTGTCTATGTTGATTGGCATCAGTCTATGGCTCTCTCATCGATACGCACGTCGTCGATAATTTTTGAATCCTAGAGCCCAATTTTCAATAGCAAACTGCTCTATAATATATTCTTTCACTCTAACCCAAATAATGAATATTGTCAAAATATATTCATAATCATCGCGATATGGAGAGAAACGCAAGGCGCGACATTATGCTATACATTAGACAGAGAAACCCTGTCATCCCCGCCTCATGCTATACTAATTGCATGCATATTGCCATCCAAGGCCAGGCGGGGTCGTTTCATGAGCAGGCAGCACAGCAGTGGTTTGGGCCGCAGGTCAATACCGTGCCGTGCACGACGTTTCGCGATGTTTTCCATGCGCATGCGACTGGCCAAGCCGAGGGCATCGTTGTGGCGGTGGAGAACACGCTCTACGGAACAATCAACGAGCCGTACCACTACCTCGAGGCATGCCCACTACCCATCATTGGCGAGGTACGTCTTGCCATTGAGCAGATGCTCATTACACTACCTGGCGCTCGCCTAGCTGATATTACCGAAGTGTATTCGCACCCCGTCGCACTTGCGCAGTGCCAGCGCTTTCTTGCCGCCGAGCTGCCGCATGCGGCGCAGAATGAATTTTTCGACACAGCGGGGGCGGTCGCCTATATCAAAGCAGCTGGCGATCCACACAAAGCCGCCATCGCTGGCTGGGCGGCTGCTACTCTCCATCACCTACCCATCCTGCGCCGTAGCATCCAAGACAGCCACGATAACATCACCCGCTTCATCATCCTCACACCAGGCCACGCGCCGGCCCGCGCCAACCGCGCCACGCTCGTCATCACGACCAATCACCAGCCTGGTGCGCTGCTCGAGGTATTGCACGTCTTCGCCGCGGCAGGTATCAATATCAGCAGCTTGCAGTCTCAGCCCATCGTCGGCCAGCCGTGGCAATACAAATTCTTCCTCGTTGTCGACAGCGCTGGTGCTCCACTCCGGCACGCCCTGCGCACCATCGAGCAAAGCGACCACACTGTACGGCTGCTGGGTGAGTATTGTGCGGGGTAATATATCAACGTGCTTACCTCCAGCACACAAGAGTATGTTTAGATTGAGCCACGAGAGCTATTCAATATCATCTTGAAGAGCCGAAATATATTCTTCAACTGTTGACCGGTCAAGGCCTCCGGCGGCAAGCTGATCAACTCGACCACTGTACTTGAGCCACCAAGCAGGAAAAGTAGCGAGCAAACAGCGTGTCATTTGGTGGTTATCGTTGTTGATGTGCGCCAATGTACTCAGGTTATCGAGAAAGATATCTCTCTCCATATATTCAAGGTCAGATTGCACGACGTCGTGCATAATGCGCTGCCGTGTTGCATCATCACATGGTAGCTCACCTACTGTATTAGTCATATACTGGAGCCAATTGTCAAAGTCTCGTTGGTCCAGGATTCGCTCTGGAGCCTTCGGCTCGCTGTGGTAACCAATCGGGTCATTGCGTATCACTTTCAAGACGCCATTCGTATACTCAGCATCAGCCCCTGCTGCAATGAGCCGATCTGCTATAGCGTTGCCATCATCAACCACTCGATAAGGATATGGATACTGACAAACAAATCGACGATCCAATATCGTTATAACCTCTACACCTTGCTGATACAAATGCCTGGCACGCATGGCAGTCTTAATATTATCAAGGTATTTATCATACTCCATTGTTTTGATAAGATCATCGCGGCTTTCATCACTCAGTCGGTCAATTCTATCAACGAAATAATTTTTACTCATATTCCATACACGACCTTCGTCACCCTCAACCACCGTCCAGTACAACTCATCATAACCAATCATCTCTGCAATTCGGTCAAAGTCTGCCACATAATCGCGCCCCTCTAGCAGCTGACTAGCTCGCGGATCAACATCCAAGCCAAAGCCTTCAATTCTCTCATTCAGCCACAAGAATTCTAGGTCTTCTGTTGTCAGCTCTTCACCTGCGTACACCCGTCGCTCCATGTCTGTGAGGCGTCTCGTGTTTTCCACCGTTTTGTCGTATGCATCATCCTCCCGCGATTCATTGGTATATTCCCCACCATCATTGGTGTAGTTGGGGCTATGTTGGCTAGCAATTCGCTCGTACTTCGTCCACGAGCCGGTCGTTGCTTGGTATACCTCTTGCTTCGTCTTATTATAAGCGCTATCGGCAAGAGCCGCAGCATAGAGCGCAGCAAAGTCCCCCCTGCCTAGCAGCAGTGCCAGCTGGTCGTCCACTTCACGCTCGCCACGAATCACCCCTTGGTCAATGGCATCATACACCTGCGCCAGCGCCTCAGCATTGAGCTCCGGCCAGGATGCAGTAGTCGAGCCAGTACGCTTCTTAAATTCTCCCTTAGCTTTGTCGTACTCGCCCATCGTCTTGAGCGATTCCCATACATATACCTTAAACCAGTCTGGATATACATGCTCATTCTCATCGCTGCGTAGATATGTTGACCACTGCGTGAGGCTGTCAGCTTGGTCAGCTTGAACGGTATCCACCAGGCGCTGCTTTTCTTCGAGACCTAGCACTACCTCGCCTTGGCCACGCTTGCGAGTAATCCGCTCTTGCAGGGCAAAATACGCTTCTGGCACAGCTTGCTTTTTGATAAGTAAGTCAGCAATCTCCTCTTGCACGAACCTAGCGTCTGGGTGTGTAATACCGCAGTAACCACTCTCCAGCGCCTCAGCTACCTTAGCTTCGTGATTACCCAGTGCGCGGTGGGTTGGCTGGTGAACGTTGTGGCTATGCTCATTGTGCGTGCCATCACTACGATGAGCCGATTGTTCATGTGTGATTATTCTCGCGATGCGCAGCGCTCCATCGCCAAGATTGTGATGGAACATACCAAGGAGTTTCTCTCCAGCTGGTGATGATGCAATAAATTGTTCTGGTGATTTTGGCTTTGGCATAGATTATCCCCCGCGTATTACTGCAATAATTATGATTATACCATCGCCTATGATGGGAGTAAAATTCAGCTAAGACTCTTTGTTCTCACTCTTTAAGATTCACTAAGATTCACTGTAAATCTGCATGCACACTGCCCGCCGCTCTATCCCAGTTCATCCATGCTGCCGATCAGCACATCGCGCGGGCGTGAGCCGTCGGCTGGGCCAATGATGCCTTGCTCTTCCATCTCTTCCATAATGCGGGCAGCCCGAGCATAACCCACGCGGAGCTTACGCTGGAGGAGCGAGGTTGAGGCTTTGCGAGTCTCTACTACCACTCGCACGGCATCGCGGAACATATCGTCATTGCCTTCGCCGTTGCCATCCATATCCATCACTACGCCACCTTTGCCATTGAGCTGGACAGGCTGGCTCACGATCTCGTCGTTATACTGCGGTGCCGACTGCATGCGCAGGTGGTCGGTCACCTTCGCAACTTCTTCGTCCATCACCCAAGCACCTTGGATACGCTTGGGCTTGGGCATGCTAGCGGTTTTCATCAGCATATCACCCTGACCAAGGAGCTTCTCGGCACCGATTTGGTCGAGAATGGTGCGGCTATCTACCTGACTGGCCACCGTAAAGGCGATGCGGGCTGGCACGTTGGCCTTGATGAGGCCAGTGATCACATCCACGCTGGGCCGCTGCGTCGCCAGCACCAGGTGAATACCAACTGCTCGAGCCTTCTGGGCCAAGCGGACGATCAGCGCCTCCACATCGCGCGCTGCTACCATCATCAGGTCGGCTAGCTCATCTACCACAATGACGACATACGGCATACGGCCTTCGTCTACCTTTTGCATGTGGCCTTGCTCATCGGCCACGGCGATCTGCTTACCGCGGGTTTTGATCTTTTCGTTATACGTCTTGATGTCGCGCACCTTCTCCTCAGCCAGCAGACTATAGCGCCGCTCCATTTCATTGACCGCCCACTTGAGGGCACTAATGGTTTTCTCTGGCTCAACAATAACAGGGGTAAGGAGGTGTGGAATATCGGCATACGGTGCCATCTCCACCTGCTTGGGATCGACGAGGATGAGCTTCATTTCGCTGGGACTGTTGCGGTAGAGCAAGCTAGTAAGGAGCGTGTTGATCATCACCGACTTACCCGAGCCCGTCTGCCCCGCCACCAAGAGGTGTGGCATTTTGTTGAGCTCACCGACGAAGGGCCGGCCCGAGATATCCTTACCAATAGCAAACGCCAGCGGCTCCTTGGCGTGCTGCCACTCGGGGCTATCTAACACTCCGCGCAGGCGCACATCGGCCGCCTTGCGGTTTGGCACCTCGATACCCACGGCCTTCTTGCCTGGGATAGGTGCCTCAATGCGAAGGCTGGATGCCGCGAGATTGAGCGCGATATTCGTCTCCAGCGCAGTGATGCGGTTGAGCTTGACGCCGACGGGTGGCTTGAGGGTGTATTGCGTTACCTTCGGGCCAATGTTTGCCCCCTCCATCTCGACATTAATGTTAAATTCGTGCAGTGTGTCTTGAATGATATGGGCATTTTGCTCAATATCGCCGGCATCAGCCGGGCTCTGACGCTTTTCCAGCAGCTCCAGGCTGGGCGGCTGCCAGTTGGGGTCATTGACGGCAAGCATAGCAGACCGGTCTTCGGCTGCTTTGTCCACAGAGGTAGACGGTGTGCTGTCGCGCAAGGTTGCCCGTGGCTTTTTGTCTGGCTTTGGCTCAGCCGGGCCATCGCCTGAGAGGGTTGGAACGCCCGCGTTGAGCTTGAAGTCACTCATAGCAGCAGGCTTATCTTGGGCCTTCTCGTCCTTACTACGCTTGGCTTTTTTGCTGGTGTCTGGTGCTTGGCTATCAGCGGCGCGGCGGGCCACTGCCACATTGGCGGCATCGTCTGCCTCAGCCTCACTGCGCACCATGTTTTGCAGGCCACGCCACAGCGCCATGGGCGAGATACGCAAAACGAAGAGTAGCGTCAAGCCAATCAACAATACATACACAAAAACCCCTACTGGCCGGTCGACCAGCGCCAGCATAGCACGATTGAGTAAGTCACCCATGATACCACCCGTCGCAGCCGAACCGCGTCGCAGCAGACCAAATAGCCCCGCAAACCACAGCACCATCAGCACTGCTGCAAGCTTCAGCGCCACTGGCAAGCGGTTGTTCTCTGCCCGAAAGATCGCCACCGCCACATACACCGCTACTACTGGGACGACATACACTGCATAGCCAATAATATGCAGCATCGTCGCATCAAGCCACTTGAGAATTGGCCCACCCGAGCCAAACCACGACACCACCAGTAGCACCGAAAACGCCAGCAACAGCACCGCCGATACCTGCGCCCAAAACCCCGCTGGCAACGTATGCTGCGGCGCGGCTTGCTTGGCCTTGCTCTTGTCTGGGCTGCGCCGACGAGTAGCGCTTGAGCGAGTAGACGAACGAGTGCGAGTGGTTTTTCTTTTTGTAGCCATATCCTTTTTATTGTACTCTGTTTATGCTTGGTTTGATAGCGTATATTGTAGCATAATTTACTACATTAGGCAATCGGTATAGGATTATGCCATACTGGGTAGTATGACAATGCAACCATCTTACCCAATCATTACTCCATTTGAGGCTGTGCCCACGGCTATCGATGGGCTCTATATCATTACCATGAAACAAGTGACTGATGAGCGTGGCACAGTGCGCGAACTATTCCGCCAATCGGCCATGGATAGCACACCACTGCCGCAGTTTGGCCCCTGGAAGCAGATCAATGCCACGCAAACAAACCGTGGCTCCATCCGTGGCCTCCATGCCGAAGCAATGAACAAACTTGTCGCAGTAGTGGCAGGCGAAGCCTTTGGTGTCTATGTGGACGCACGGATCGATTCACCCACCGTTGGCGCAGTTGTGACTGTCCCACTAACAAAAGGTGTGCAGGTGTTTGTTCCACAAGGAGTTTGCAACGGTTTTCAATCGACAAGCGAGCAACCCTCCCAGTACCTCTACTGCTTCGACGAAGAGTGGCAGCCTGGCATGCCCGGTATATCACTCACACCACTCGACCCAGAGCTTGACATCGACTGGCCCATCCCGATCGACACATCCACCTATGACCAAGTCTCCAAAAAAGACGGCAATGCGCCTACTTTGCGTTCTGTTATTGGTGATGATGCCATGGCGCAGCGCACTCACTAGTATTCGAAGCCTATTCACTATAACGCGGATCATTGCTATATGATACCCCTCTCGCCATTTTGTCCATTCTATGTCACAATAGAAGCAAGGAGGTCGTATGCAGCAGATGGTATGGAATATAGTAACGATGATTGCACCCTTTGCGGTGATTGCCTTTGTGCTGGTAGTGCTCGCCGAATATTTGCGCGTACAGCAGCGCATCAAACGCCTGGAGGAGATGGTGCACGAGCTGCAGCAGCGAGTTGAGTCGGATACGTAGCCACAGGTTGCACGCAAAAAGCCAGCTATATAGCGCTGGCTTTTTCATTTTTGATATCGTGGACGACCCCTAGTAGCTTCGACGCTTCGAGCGATCCTTTGGTACAGCTACCTCAGTGTCGGGCTCTTGCCGCGGTGGGAACTTTTTGCGCGGCAGGCCAGCGAAGGCGTCATTGCTCGGCTGCCTGCTACGTGCGGTCGTGCGATTGTTGGCTGAGCGGCGCTTGCGCGTATTAGCCGAGCGAGTTGGTGCTTTCTCATCCGTCGTGGCAGGCAATGCACCAGCTGTTTTGCGGGCGGCAATGGCGGCTGCTTTGGCAGCGGCACCACCCTTAGCAATGCGCGGTGGCGTGTGTGGCTGAGCTGGCGCAGCGAGGCTCTGACGCGAGCGCCCAGCTGGGACTTCGCGCCCCACACGGGCAGTGCGGCTCGACGCCTTCTGTGGTGCACCGACTTCGTTGATGACTGGGATAATAATGGGCATGCGGCGTGTTTGGTCGTACAAGACGCGGGCAATGTCATCCTTGATCTCCTTCTTCACGATGTCTAAGTCATACGAACCCACCATACTGCGCGCTGCTTTTTGCTTGAGGTAGGCGCGGATCATTCCCATCAGCTCTTCATTATCGCGTAGATAGATGAAGCCCCGGCTGATGATATCTGGACTAGTGAGAAGGCGGCCTGTCCCACGCTGCACAGTGAGCACCACAACGAACATCCCCTCCAGGCTCATATGGATGCGATCCTTCAGCACGACATCGCTCACGACTGCACCAGCGTCGTCATACATCGTGCCGCCCGAGTGCGGAATGCGCCCAATTTTATGTGCACCATCGGTCGTAAACTCCACAATATCCCCCGGATCGCAGACAAAGATATGACTGCGTGGGATACCACACTCCTTCTCGGCCAGGCGAGCATTGTGCACTAACATGTGGAATTCGCCGTGGTTGGGCAAGTAGTATGTGGGCTTGACGGCACTAATGAGTCGCACGTGGTCATCATAATAACCATGGCCAGACAGGTGGAGCGGCCCCACACCGGTCAGGTGTGTCTTGCCGTTTTGCACCACATCGCCACCTTCGCGCATCAGGCCATCCACGGTGCGTACGACGTACTTCTCGTTGCCTGGGATGGGGTTGGAGCTAAAGACCACCACATCACTCCCCTTGATCTTGACGAACTTATGCGCCCCCGTTGCCATGCGGTTAAGGACTGCACTAAATTCTCCCTGGCTACCCGTACAGACGATGGTAATCTTGTGGTCGGGCAACTTAACGAGGTCTTCCATCTTGACCACCGTATCTTTGGGGATTTTGATAGCACCAGTGCGCAGTGCTACCTCCAGGTTCTGGATCATACTAAAGCCAGCAAAGGCCACCTTGCGCCCATGCTTCTCTGCTTCCTCGAGGATGAGCTGAATGCGGTGCAGCTGGCTAGAGAAACTACTGATGATGATGCGGCTCTTGGCCCACTTATCCATCACCTCACCCATGCTGTGCTGGATATCGTGCTCACCGTGGGTGTGAGTGCCAGCGCTCTCGCAGTTGGTCGATTCGTTCATCATGAGGAGAAAACCCTCGGTGTGCGCAATATCTTGCAAGCGCTCGAAGTCGAACTTGCGGCCATCCACCGGGTTCTCCTCGATGCGCCAGTCGCCACTACTGAGAATGTTCCCCACTGGCGTGCGCACCACTACTGCGGCCGAATCAGGAATGGAGTGGTTCACCCGCACCAGCTCCACACTAAAGGAGTCGCACAGCTGGACGATCTCATGCTCCTCAGGTTTGAGCTCATGATACTCCGGCTCGTAGCTACCATCGGTCTCGGCCATAGTGCGCTGCAGCATACCCAATGTAAAGGCTGTGCCATAGACTGGTGCAGGCAGCTTGGGGATGATATGCCGAAAGGCACCGATATGGTCGAGGTGCCCGTGGGTAAAGATATGCGCCCGAATCTTGTGCTTATTCTCCTCCAACCACTGCGTATCGGGGATGATGTAGTTGATACCTGGATAGTCACTACCTGGGAAGAGGAAGCCCATGTCGATGATGATAATATCATTGTCGTACTCGATGGCTGTCATATTCTTGCCAATGCCCATCTCGCCTACCCCACCAATCGGGATGACCTTGAGCGTTGGGCGCGGAGCACGGGGCCGCTTGGGCTGCATGTTGAGAGTAAACTGCTTGCCGCCATAGCCATTGTAGACCGACTTATTGACCGGCACATTAATGACGTGCTGCGAGGCCTGGGCATTGACTCCCTCGCTGGTGCGGCGCTGTGCCCGAAAGACCTCGCCTTTGCGCGTGGTGGTGGCACTGAGCACCGTATTGGTTGTCGCTGGTTGTTTGCTTGCGTGTGGACGCTTCTTGGCGTCATCTGCCTGGGGTGTGGCCACTCGTCGTTGACCCATTGTATCTCACTCCTTCTAATACATTATTCTGGTTCTACTAATAAGAGACAGGCTAAGAGCCTCAATAAGTGGTTGTATTATAGCAGATGATGGTGAGGTGTGTCAAAGCCACCTCTCGCGAGGTGGCTTTTGCTTCGTATCACTACGAGTTGATGGTATATGCTATACACACCAAGCCTGCAGTATATATTTCAAATTTTGGCCTGTTCCCGCTTGGGAGGCTGGCTGCCACGATGCGCTATCACTTGGAATATCATCAGGGTTTTCTGTGTTAGCTGATGCCTCTTCGATGATAAACGTTGGTGTGCCATTCTCGTTAGTGGTTCGCGTCATCCGTGTGTACAGCTTCTCATTTGGGTCAGTATTGGCACTTGGACGGAAGCTGCTTGCTGCTGCAACTTCTGTGGCAGGGTTGCCTGTGATCTGCAGCAGCTCTTCCGTCGTCAACTCACCAGCCGGCTGGGCAGCACCTGGCTCTTGTGGCGTCTCCAGCGTCACCTCCTCTCGGGTGGTTGTCTTGCCAGTGGTTGCGTCTTTTTGTTTGTGTGCCACCGTCGTTACGACGACATTTTGCCCATCATGGCTGACGGTAGCTCGCTTCGCTGCAATAATCTCCTTAATACCCCTACTCTTATCAGTCTGGTACACTGCAAGAGAGTCACCTATATAACGATCTGTCTTCGTCTTACCCTGCAGTTCGGTATAGCGCGTCGTAATACCGTGCAAAACTTCTCTGTCGACCTTCTTCACATCAATCTCACCATCGGGAGTTGTAAATTCTACCTCACGACCCGATTGCCCAAATGGCTCAGCCGTTGCGGCTGTTTCGCTATGAGTTGGAGCGTCTGCGTGGTTGCTGCAATATGCCGCACCATTTATACCAATAAGTAGAGCAACAAGAGCCGCTGCTTTTTGTCCAAGCGAGAACCGTGGCGCACCTATCTTGTCTATATCATCGGTAGCACTCTCATTACTTAACGTAATGCGCGAGTTCGTCTCATCCAAAATCGGTTTTTGTGCAAAGCCCCCTTCCATACTACTTGTCTTCTGCCAAGGTTTCTTCATTATCATCGACTCCTGCTTTATTTACTACTATCCATTTACCGCTATAGTACTTTGTATTTGCTATATCTGTCAAATATGGTCTACTCGAATCTCAAAGCTAGCCTCGCCAGCAAACAGGTAAAAAGCCGACTACCCCACAATAGCCGGCTCTGTACTATGCCTCGCGGCACATTAATTTTAGTCTCCATCCACCGTCGTATGAGCAAACTGCCGCGTGCCACGCCAGGCCAAGAAGCCGATGAGAAGCGCGTTTGCCACTAGCGCAAAGCCAGCCAAGATGAGCATGTGCTGTGTATAGAGCGCGCTATCTACCCCACCCGAGATCGCATGACGATAGGCAATGATGGAATGCGTCATGGGTAGCCAGGGGTTGATGGCTTGGAAGAAACCAGAGGCTGTTTGGATGGGGAATATTCCTTCGCTCGCTGCCAGCTGGAGCACCATGATAATCATTACCACCAGCCGGCCAGGATTATCCAGCACCATTACCAGCAGCGTAATGAGCGACATAAAGGCAAGCGAGGCAAGATAGCTTGTGGCAGCAAATAGCCACGGATGGTCGGGCTGCAAGCCCACCACATAGACCAGCACCAGCATCATAATCGTTGCTTGCACCAGTGCAGCCAGCCCCAAGACTGACATCTTAGCCAGCCACCAGTGCCAGGCATTTTCTTGGCGCGAGAAGGTCTTGCGCACTGGGTACATCGTCGTCAAAGCCAACCCACCAACGAAGAGCGCTAGCGAGAGCATATATGGTGCCATGGCATAGCCGTAGTTTGGTACACTGCCAGTACTGTGCTCGCTACTCGCCACAGGTGCGGCCATCTGCTGCTGAGCCGCTGGGCTAGTTGGCAGGAGCTTTACCTGAGCAGCACCAGTCTGCAGTTTGTGCGCCAGTGTGCCCGAGCCATCCACCAGCTGGGTACTTGCCTGCATCAGCGTGCTAGAGTGCTGCTGCAAAGTGGCTGCGCCCTGAGCTAGTTGCCCACTACCCTGCTGAGCTGTTGCGAGATTACCCGCCACCTGTGCTGCACCAGCCTGGAGCCGCTCGCCACCAGCCCGCACCGTGTTGTAACCCGCAAAGGCAGTGGTGGCTTGTGGGGCGAATTGCTCCACGCCAGTATTGAGTGCCGCCACACCATTCTTGAGTGTTTGCTGCTGAGTGGCAAGCGTTTTAGTGAGAGTATCAAGGTTGGCTAGCAAGCTCTGCGTTTGCTCAGCAATGGCTTTAGTCTGCTGTAGAGCGCTCGCTAAGGTTTGCAGCTCGGGTAGTGTGATGGTCGTGCTACCACCGGATGCAGCCGCCTGGGCGCTAGTCTTTTGGAGGATCGCCCCAGCCGACGCGGCTGGTGCTTGCATTGCCTGGAGCGCACCCACCACCCGCTGCGCATCTTGGACTACGGCCGCCTGTTGAGTCGCTACCGCTGGTGATGGTTGAGCCACCTGAGCGTTGAGTGTATTCATCCCTTGTTTGATCTGCTGCATACCAGCCGTTAGCTGGGCCACTTGGGCCGCCGTTGGCAGTTGGCCAGTCAGCTGCGCTGTGCCCTGCTGGACCTGCACTGCACCAGCCTGCAATCGCCCTAAGCCCGCTGTCAGCGTCTGCTGCTTGCTCGCCAGTTGGCTAACGCCATTGGTATAGTGAGTAAGACCCGCTTGGAGCCGTGCCGACCCCTGGTGTAAGCGCCCAGCACCCTCACCAGCCTGCACCATGCCATTACCCACTGCACCAATGCCCGCTGCCACCTCTTTGAGGTAGGTTTGGGTCACTTGCTCGGCCACTGTTTCCTTCACCTTTTGCGCGGCTTGGCGGCTAATGACTGCACCAATGTAGTTTTTGGCTGGCGTCAGCTGATACGACACCACTGCTTGCTGTGGCTTGTCCTGCCGAAGTGACGCCGCACGCTGTGAGAAATCCTCTGGTACCGTCACTACTGCATAGTAGTAGCCACGGTGTACGCCATCATCGGCTTGCTGCTTGGAGACGAATTCCCACTTAAGCGCCTTGCTCTTATGTAGAGACTCAGTCATTGTCCGGCCGATCTGCAGCTCCTTACCATTGATCTGCGCCCCCTTATCCTCATTCACAAAGGCAATCGGCAGTCGGTCGGTATGCCCATACGGGTCCCACACCGAGCTGAGGAAAAACGCCGCATATATTACCGGCACAAAGGCTATTGCTATCACTGCCACCAATAGTGTTTTGCTCTGCAGCAAGTGCCGCCATTCAGCCTGGACCATCACGCTGCGACGGCGCTGGATAGCTTGCTTCATCTTCTCACCCATTGTTAGCCAACTCCCGAATAATATCTTGTAATGTTACTGCCTGCAGCGTCTCAGCCCAACGTGCCTGAGCCCGATCGAAGGCACCAAGGATGCTCACCTCACCGCGTTTGATCTTGCTATCATCCGCCTGGCGGGCAAACATCCGCTCGGCGACTCCTTGGTAGTGGACGAAGCTCTCCGTCCCCTCGACTGCCGCCACGATATCCCACAGCGTCAGCTCCGTACTAGCCCGCGCCAGGCGAAAGCCACCACCCGCACCCCTCGCCGAGGTAATCAGCCGGGCTGTTACGAGCTTACGCGTTACTTTAGTAATATACGTTGGCGACACCCCCATTTGCCTTGCTAAGCTCTGGTTCGTCACTGGTGATCGCAGGTCTGGATGCGCTAGCAAAATCACAATGCAACAGGCCTGCTCGACTGCTCCTGATAATCTCATAGTTTTATATACGAGGTGCTATGCAGCCCACCCTGCGCAGCACCTCACTCCTCCTTTCTTTGATTGTTGATAATAGATATCTAATATCTAGATTATCATAGGCTACTCCCTATTGCAAGCCTATCGTCAGAATATACCCCTCTAAAAATCAAGCTACATCTGTAGTCTTGAGCATATATTTTGCTGGGCTGATAGATCACAGCCCAGCATTTTCTTCTTTGCTTTTGTGCTACTTTGCGCGGCGGGCGAGCGGCTTTGTACCTTTGTAGAGCAAGTAGCGGAATAGCCCCGCTTCATACAGCGTGCTATAGCCATGCGATGCCATCACGGCATTAACGAAGAATGGCGCAAGCTTCGCATCTGGCTGGATCCAGGCCAATGGCCGGGCGAGCGAGCGCAAGCGGTGGTATGTTGGCATAACGGCCTCTGTCCAATCAGTCTCGCTTATATCCGCAAAGCCAGCCTGCTGCAGTGCCTGCGATATCTCACCGGGGTTCTGCTGCCGCACACCAAAGCCACCAGCATGCTGCTCCAAAAAGTCCATCATGCGCTGCTGGCGAGCCGACATATGGCGCGCATCGACCTCATAATCGGCAAACACTACACGCCCACCCGGCTTGAGGATGCGATAAAATTCCTGCATCGTGGCCCGCATATCCTTGGCGTGCGACAGTGTCTCATTCACATACACCACATCGAAATACTCGTCTGGGAAGTCGGTGTGCGAATAATCGCCGAGCACAAAGCGCGGCGCAGGAGTCATATGCCGCGACAACTTCTCAGATATCTTAACCTCTCGTGGAGTGATGGTAATACCTATTACCTCACCCCCCCCCATTGGCCTGGACGAGGTATCGCGTCATCACGCCCTGGCCCGAGCCGGCATCGAGCACACGGTCGGTTGGCTTAAGCTGCAGCTCCTTGGCAAACATCCGCAAGAAGTTCGCCTGAGCTTGCCGCTCATTCTTCGTCTCGCTCGTCCAATAGCCAGCGTGTTGCGATCGGCCCAGCACCATGTTGTAGCCAGCCCACGAGCCAAACCGCGAATAGTATGTAGCCACACCGTTGTTCTTTGTGTTCATCATTTTCTCCTTGTTACTATACTTATTCTATAGTATAGCGTAGAACTGCTCAATGGAGTGGGCTTGCAGGGTTTTTCTCTACCCTCCTCTCTCAGTCTCTATTCCTCTTTGCTGCTGCCAAAATTCTCTCTCCGTATGTCATTTTTCCTACCTCCGATGGGCCTATTTTATTAAAGCATGAGCGATATCATAATTATGACAATGGGGCGATTTGTAGTATCATGTATAAGTATAAGTGTTATACCAATGAGGTGAGGAGGAAACACAATGCCAAAACAAGAAGCAGCTGGCCTGCCATGGCCAGCCCAAGCAGCCCGCAGACAAACCACACGCCAGTCTGACCCTGCCATCCGCGATAGCAGCGCCTACCGGCAAAAGCCTGCCGACGACACCGAGCGCACCACATCAGCAACCGCGCAGAGCGAGCTCGATGCGGCCAAGAGCAAGCTTGCCACCCTGCAAAAGGCGCTGCAGCACGTGACCGCCGTCGAGATTGGTGAGGCACAGCTCGGCACCAGTGCACGCGACTACATCAGCCATGCGCTTGAGGTATCGCGTGTTTTTTCTGAGCTAGAGCACCGCCGCGTGCCCGTCAATGGCTCATACAATGGCCAGCCCTTCCAGGTGTTGCCAAGTTCCAGCCTCGAGCTGATTGAGCGCGACCTCGGCCGTGCAAGCTTTGGGCCCTATGGCCCAGCTGGCCTCACCCGCGTTGGCCCTCAGCCCAAAGAAGAGCTTACACTCGACGACTACGTCGCCGATGCCACTGCTCAAGCCACGGCCGACTACAACACCAAGAAAAAGCAAGCCGACGAGCAAGCCAAGGTCGCCACCGAGCTCCAAACCGCTCAAGAGCTCCTCGAGCGCAAAGGCTACGGCGTGACCGCACCAGAGGCTGGCAAGACGAAAGTCGCCTAACCAGCTCCACAAACATGCATACCAAGGTAAGTATTGCGACAATGCTTACCTTTTTTCGTTTGCATAGCAAAGCTCTTGCCGCTTCCTCTTCTGCTGCTTATGAGGCGCGATATGTCTTAATATATCTCTATACTGTTCATTATTTACTCTGCGTCGTCTGCCGCACATACGCCACTGCCCGTACGAAGTCGTCGATGAGTGTTTGGCGCATGGCACCGTTGTATAGCGCAGCGGCTGGGTGGTAAAGCGGAATGACGACGAACTCTCGCTCGTGCAAGCGCACTTTGCGCGGCTGGCCATGGTCGCGGCTGATACGTAGATCGGGGATGAATCCACCACCACTGTGCCGCCCAAGAGTAAGTACTGCCTTTGGCTGGATAATATCGAGCTGCTGCATGAGGTACGGCCAAAAGGCGCGCTTCTCCTCCGGCAGTGGGTCGCGATTATTGGGCGGACGATATTTAACGATATTAGTAATGTACACATCACTGCGCACCAGGCCAGCTGTGGCTAGCATTTCGTCGAGAAACTTCCCTGCTGCCCCCACAAAGGGCTTGCCCTGCAGGTCTTCATTCTTACCGGGCGCTTCCCCCACAAAGACGATGTCGGCATTAGGGTTGCCATCACCCAGCACCAGCTGCGTGGCCTGGGCAGCCAGCTCGGGGCAGAGCTTGGCGGCGATAATCTCCTCAGCGAGGTACGCTAGCTGAGCGGCTTGGGTTTGATCTGGCGTGGATGGGTCAAGTGGATGGGTCATAATACACCCAGTATAACAATCGATGGGCGGGTGAGGCAAAAATCAGCTGTAATTGATCACGCTGGTGCTGGGTGTTGATATTCTGCTTTGCAGCATTTAGGGGTGTAATAATTGCTGAGATTCTGCGATGCTGGTTAATAGTAAGCAAACACAAACGAGGGTGTAAAAACAAAAAAAGCAATCTTGCATTGCTTTTATCCATCAAGAGTAGTCCGCTCCCGCGGAGGTAGAGCATCCCCAGATGGACGCATCAATACCTCCGCCGGGAGCGGGTGGTGAGGTTACCAACTGACTTGGAATATACCGTCGTCTGTGGTTGTGAGATTGTAGCCTGATGTCTCAAGATAGTCTCTGATCACCTCTTGAGTACGCTGAGAAAGTTGGTAAAACCAACTTATCTCCACTAATACCTCTCCCTTTTCAGCAGCTTCATAAGCTGCCTCCAAAATGAGATCTAGTTCCACAGTGGCCTCAGCCGTCATAAGAGCCATGATCGGCTCCTCTCTGCATCCATTTGGATGCGATAGTGAGCTCAACCCTGTGTCGAGCTCTCTCCATTGCTGTGCACGCTCTAGTGTGGCGTCATCAGAGAGCTGGGCGCTCTATAGCGCTCGGCAGTTCCTCTGGCAGCAGCAAGTCGAGAGAGTTCGACTCCTCACCACAAAAAGTTGCTATCCACCTCTGATAAGGAGAGGATATGCTATTATGCTATTATGCTATTTTACATTTGTCAATAGCATGGGATAATTTTCTACTTTTGTAGCAAAAACACCCCCACAAAAGGAGGTGTTTTGCTGTGCAAGGAAGTGACCTACTGAGCGTACTACTCCCTACTCTGTTTGGTTTGCCTCTGGGTCGGTGAGCTTGCGCACCATGGGCAGCACCAGGTAGATGCCAATGATGGCAGCAACGAGCCCTCCACCAACGATGCCGAAGTACAGCGGCGAGAGCGTTGGCTTAAGTGAGGCAGAGAAGGTTGTGATGAAGACGGTACCAACCCACACCCCAATGGCGCACGAGAGGAGCGAGACACTCAGTAGCGGTACCAGCGACTCCGTCATAATGAGGCGCTTGAGCTGGCCAAGACGCATACCACCGAGGCGCAACGTGTAGAGTGAGCGACGGCGCTCAAACAATCCACCAATCGTCGAGACGATCAAGCTTGCCACTGCGACGAAGAGTGTCACACCCATACCAGCGTAGGCCATCTCGGCGAAGTTTTTGATAACGGGGTTGATTTGCGGGTGCTTCTCGAAGTCCCCACTGCGGATGTAGAGAAAATCGTGCGGGGTCTGGCGGGCATATGTGAGAGCACGCACCTTCTCCACGTCATCATTATGGGCAACGGTCAGGAGATAATCCTTAGGGCCATTGGTGTTGACTGGCTGCTCGGCAAGTGAGACAGTCTTGACGATGGCACCGTTGAAGTCGAGCAAGGCATATTGATCACCCTGTGCACCGCTGGGGCACGTATGATCGGTGTAGATGGCCAAGTCGCTACAACGGATAGCACGGGCTTGGATGCGGCCATTGTCACCAGCAACAGGGTACATTGGTGCGACATTGGTGATGTATGACTGCTCGCTCAGAACCTTTTGTAGATCAGGCTGCAGGGTATGATCTTGCGAAGTGATCGCTACAGCATTGCTGCGCAGCTGTGAGTAACCGTTGCTCGCCACCGATGAAGCGTTGAGGGCATCAATACCACTCACCGCTGAGAGGTAGAAGCTCCCCGCAAAGAGGGCCAGCACGACCCCGCTCACACTGCGGAAGACAGTCTGCGAATGGACGGCAATTCGCTTGCCCGCGATCAAGGCCGAGCCACTGCGTGCGTAACGTGCTACAATGCGAGCGATTTTATTCGTTAGCCAGCCACCAGCCAGCACCAGGCCAAACATTACACTGAGGAGGGCTGCCAGGAGAATGAGGGTCGGTATAGAGCTCTCACTTGACCGCTCGGTTATCCAGTCGTGCCCAGGCTTCGACGCCATCCAGCCAAAGATACTGAGGCCAAATGCCAGGGGGATGACGCGCCACATCCGCAGCTTCTTCGTCTTTTCAGCTGAGCGCGAGACGCCCAGTGGCGAGAGTTGTGCCTTACGCATCCGACGCCAGTTGACGTATGTCGTCAGGCCAAGGGTCACACCAACGATGACGATATACTGGTGCCACTGCAGCGCGAGATCAGCTGGCCAAAAGCGCATGCCGCCGTAGGAGAAGCCATAAAGCGAACTCTGCGTAAGCGTAAAGATAACGAGACCCAGCACCACACCTACCAGTGAGGCCAGCAGCGACTCGAGTAGCAGCACACGGGCCACTTGCCCCTTGGTTGCACCCACGAGGCGCAGAGCGGCGTAGCGCTTCTCGCGCTGTGCCCCACCCAGCTGCGTAGCAACAGCAACGAAGGTGACGATTGGGAAGAGTAAGATCGATCCGCCCACTACTAGCAGCATCAGCGAGATTGGGTCGAAGCCGACACTCTGCGCTGTGCCATTGACATCGGTAATATAGACATTCGTGTAGTCACTGGGCTGCCCACTTTTCTTAGCATATTGGTCGGCCTTCTCGACTTCCTCCGCACTCACGCCCTTAACCAAGTAGAGTTCATCAGGGCTTGTAGTATAATCCTCTGGTAGTGTGCCAAGGTTGGTTGTGAGGCCAGCAAAGCGCTCGAGAAGTTTATCCTCCGGGTGCTCGGCAATCGCCTCCGCCAAGCCCTTGGAGAGGTAGTATTCACCTGCCTTTGGCGTATCCATCTTGGCAAATTTAACGGATTTCTCAGTGCCATACAACGAGGTAACCTTTATTGTCTTGCCCCGCCATTCGGTCTTGTTGCCCCGCTCAATACCACCAATTTTGAGTGGCTCTTGGCCAGTCGCTTGTGGCTTTTGGGGTGTACGCTTGGCTGTAGAGATAGCATTTGAGATGATCGCTCGATTTTGGTGACCCACCAAACCATTAACCCCAGCGGCTATATAGCACAGCATGACAATCCCAAGCGAGATAGCTGCTGCTGTGAGGCCCAGGCGCATCATCGATTGCCGGCCCGATTTTTTTAGTAATAACCAACTAACGCTCATGTTACATCCCTCCCGAAATCTGCCCATCGCGCACGATGATCTCGCGGTCGGCATAGGCAGCAATGGTTGGCTCGTGAGTCACCATAATCACGGTGGTACCGTATTGCTTGGCAGTGGCGATAAATAGTTCCATCACACGCTGCGAGTTGAGGCTGTCGAGCGAGCCAGTTGGCTCATCGGCAAACAGCACCTTTGGCTTGATGACCATCGCCCTGGCAATTGCTACCCGCTGCATCTGCCCACCAGAGAGTTCACCGAGCATGTTGCCCGCCTTATCGCCCAGCTCGACATTATCCAACCAGCGCTGGGCTGCTTTGTACGCTACGGCACGCTTCTCACCATTGAGCAGTAGTGGCAGCGCGACATTATCCAGTGCCGTTAGCTCTGGCACGAGCTGCCCAAACTGGAAGACAAAGCCAAAGGCTGTGCGCCTGAGGACGCTCCGCTGATCGTCATTGAGCTGGTCGATCCGCTTACCTGCACAATGGATCTCGCCACTATCGACAGGGGTAATCGCTGCCAAGCTATGGAGCAATGTACTCTTGCCTGAGCCGCTCGGCCCCATAATGGCCAGCACTTCACCGGGCATTACATCCAGCGATACACCGCGCAATGCTTCCGTCTGGCCGAAGGATTTCTTCAGGTTGCGGGCGCTAATGATTGGTTGATTGGTTGGTCTCATTGGTCAGTTCCTCCTTAAGTTTGGTTAAGCGCGACGTCGTTAGCTCAATCCAGTGCAGGTCTGCCTCCAGATGGTACAGTGCGTGGTCGATGAGTAGCGTGTCGGCTAAGTTGCTTTCGCGGCGACGGCTTGTGAGGTCGCGCATCCGCTGAATATGGGCTTGCCGCTGGTTGTCTAGGTAGGGTGCGGCATCACCCTCGCGCAGGATTGCCAGCACAGTCTTGACGTACATATTGGCCTGTGACTGATGCGATGGCAGCTCGGGCGCTTCCAGCCAGGCCTGCAGGTCTTGCTTGCCCTGCTCGGTAATAGCGTAGCGCACCCGGTCCGGCCCACCAGACTCACTAGTGTCGGCAACCTCCTCCACTTTGTTGTCGCGTTTTAAGCGCCCCAACGTCGAGTAGACTTGCCCAGGTAAAATTGGCTTATCTTTGCCAAAGAAACCATCGTACTGCTTCTTCAGCTCGTAGCCATAGTTTGGCGCATTCGCCAACAATCCGAGTAATGTATATTGAACGTTCATATCTCCACTATACACCGAGTGACTAGATCGTGCAAGCCTTATTATACACTCAGTGCATAGTTTGGGTCGGTGGGGCATGTTGCAAGAGATTCTACCTCTGTTGTAGCCTTAACCTCATCCTGTCATTATCACACTCTCAAGCGTTCATGAAGCGCACAAAAGCTCAACATATCGCAAAGAATAAACAAAAAGAGTGTCGCAAATTTCTCACCACATGAGAACAACAGCAAGCGTATTTGCTATGTGTCTCGCATTT
Organism: uncultured Candidatus Saccharibacteria bacterium; assembly: GCA_938036825.1. Lineage (GTDB taxonomy): Bacteria > Patescibacteriota > Saccharimonadia > Saccharimonadales > Saccharimonadaceae > Saccharimonas. The sequence continues at coordinate 61,771 of CALHWD010000018.1, read as the reverse complement.
CTCGCATCATAAAAACACCTGAGCACAAGCCCAGGTGTTTTTTGTTTTTATACGATAAAGTAGTATCTAGTCGTCGCTCAGACTGCTGCCGCTTGCTTTCGCGCGCAAGACTTGGCGCAACTCCCGCTCAGCATCACTGATCGATGTCCCAGCGTCACTTACCTTACTATTGATATCTTTGCCAAGATAGCCTCCCTTTGACCGTGGTACCTTTGGCATACTACCCTCTCGACTCTTCAGGTAGTTCACAGCAGATACATAATAGGCTCGCAACTCCTTCAAATATTGTGATTGGCTTTCAGCATATTTGCGAATGCTCTCGTATTGCGATTGTTTGAGCTTGTCGAGTGTTTTGATACAAGTGCCTTGTTGCTCATCAAATTTTTTGCCCGCTTCATCGCCAGACCCTACACTACTCATTGAGATATACGTAGTAGACCTACTGTTGCAGTTTTTGTTATATTCCTTCTTAGCAACTGTTGTCGCAGCGTATTCGTGCAAGAGTGGCTTGCGCTCTTCATATTCTTTTTTGAGGTTGTCGTATGCTTTTTTCACATCGCCGTCGTGCATGGCTCGCATTTTGCCAAGCTCATCAAGATGCTTATCAACCTTTGTAGTCAACTCATTTATCGCCGCCTCTGCATCATCCGAGCTAGCTGCTTTTTCTCGAACAGTGCGAGCATTAAAGCCAGCGACTTTGTTATATGCCTTTGCATAATCATCTCGGCTTGGCGGCCCAAAGAAGACAAAGAACACCACTACGCTGATAATCAACAATACTAAGGCAACACCACCGCCAATCAAGCCCCAGAGCAATCCTTTACTCATGCCCTGCTTGGGATATTGTGGTGGTACACCAGCGACGCCAGGTTGCATGGGTTGCGGTTGCCCTGCTGCTGGCTGAGCTGGTTGTTGTGAAGCAGGTTGCGATTGAGGTTGAGATTGCGCAGCAGGTGCTGGCTCGGCAGCAGTCTTGCCGGCTAGTGCAGCTTTCTCCTCCTCAGTGTAGGGTGGATTGTTCATGTCAAAAGTCTGGGCAGCCTCTGGGGGTTGCTCCTGGGGGGTTGCTGGTTGCTTACTCATGCATCTCCTTGTTGATTTGGCTATTATTTACCATAACTATTATACCGGAAAGATACTGATAGGCCAATATGTGTTTTATTTGACCTTGCTATCGCTTCACGCCCCTTTTTTCAGCTACGAGAGAGTCCGACTGTTCTCATATCCCCCTCTGTTCTCTCACATTCGCTCACCCAGTACTGTGGTCTGACCTAGCGACTTCGCTCGCAGTAACTGGCGCAGAGCCTGGCCGTCCTCATGGAATTTCTTGCGGGCATCGTACGACAGCTGGCGGACGGCATCGCCTGGGCGAGCCGTTGATGTACTAAAGGGTAGCTCGGGTGGGTGGGCTGTTGTGTTCGTCTGGCCGCTGGCGCGCTCGGTCGCACGCTGCACAAGGTAAGCACGGCGTTTTTTGAGATAGTCGTCGTACTGCGTGGCAAAACGTGCAATATAGAAGTGACGCCATCCCTTTAGCTCACCAACAGCCGCTACACAACGCTTGTACGTCTCGTCAAAGTGCCTGCCTACCTCCTCTGGTGAACTCGCCGGTGATTGGGTCGATGACTGAGCTGTTACAGTGATAGTGCAACCTTCACGGTAAATCTTGTCTGCATAGCCAGCAGCACGGAGCTCGGCTTCATGTGTTTTGGCTTGGTTGTATGCTGCTTTGTAATACTCGTAGGCAGCCTGCACGTCACCATCACGCATAGCTCGGGTGCTGTGCAGTTGGCTTATAGAGCGCTCAGCTTGCTGGAGCTGCCTATGTAGGGCACGTGCTGGGTCGCCCGTCTGAGCAAGGTTCCACGGCTGCTCGGTATCGGCAGTATCACTGCTCTGCATCAACTCATAGGCCGCGCGGTAGTCGGCACGACTAGGCGCTTGCCATAACATCGTAGCACCAGCAATCACTAACCCAAGCACCACCACTCCTGCTGCGCCAACTCCCCACCACACTTTCTTGTTCCAACGCTGCGGCATAGCAGTTTGAGCGGATGATAGTCTACTAGCCAATGGTGCCGATTTTGGAGTTGACATAGGCTGAGCTTTAGCTGGCGATTGCACAGCAGAAGCTCGCTTGGCTGGCTGCTTGGCCGGAGTGGCCGACGAGGACGCCTTAGTAGGTGACCGCTTCTTGGTAGTTTTGGCCGCAGTAGCACGACGCTTGGCTGGGCGCTTGGTGGTAGATTGGCTAGTGGATGTGGCTGACTGACGCGGCATCGCTGGCTCCTTCGGTTTTAGGTTATACATATATTATACAATATAATTACCTCAGTTGAGCAAGAATATCACCTTTGTGTCGTTTGCGGGGTTGCCTCTTTTTGCAGTCGGTCGCTCTCCCCATCACTTCAATGTGAGGCTTTGTTTTTGTCACGATAGATTTTCATCAACCCTGCACAGAGAAATAAATATTTGAAAGGGATATTCATATTCATCCATATAGCACTTCAGGAGAAAGTATAGAACCACAGATGTATTACCAACAAAAACACCCCACGCGTCTTTGCTGGGGTGTTTTTTGTTGCGAGGCTAGCGCTCTAGACTACTACAATCCAATCATTGTCAGATTAATCTTGCCGCGCTCATCAATGCCAGTGATCTTCACCTGCACCGTCTGGCCTTCTTGCACGACATCTGTCACCTTACCGACTCGGCCTTTAGCAAGCTTCGAGATATGCACCATCCCATCCACGCCAGGTAGGATGTTCACAAAGGCGCCAAAGTCCTTAATCGTCACCACGGTGCCGGTGTAGGTACGACCAACTTCGGGCTCTTCCACCAGGCTTTTAATCCAGGCCAGCGCCTTCTCAATCGCCTCACCATTGGGGCTGGCAATGGTAATCAGGCCGTCTTCTTTAATATCTACCTCGGCGCCCGTTTCGCTAGTGATTTTGTTGATGGTTTCACCACCCTTGCCAATAACAGCACCAATTTTATCCGGGTTAATCTTGAGCTTTCCGATACGCGGCGCATAGGGGCTGAGTTCTTTACGCGGCGCTGGCAGTACACTCAGCATGTGCTCTAGGATATGGGCGCGGCCAGCTTTGCTCTGCTCGAGCGCCTGGCGCAGCACCTGCACGGGCAGACCATGCACCTTCATATCCATCTGCAAGGCTGTAATACCCTTGCTCGTACCTGTCACCTTAAAGTCCATGTCGCCAGCAAAGTCCTCGGCGTCGGCAATGTCGCTCAGTACGTAGGGCGTGTCACCATCCATCATCAGGCCCATGGCAATGCCGCTAACCGGGGCTTTGATGGGCACGCCAGCATCCATCAGGGCCAAGCAGCTACTACAGGTGGCCGCCATGCTGGTAGAGCCGTTCTGGCTCATAATTTCTGTCACGCTGCGGATGGCATAGGGGAACTCTTCTTCACTCGGTAGCACTGCCGTAAGGGCACGCTCCGCCAGATACCCGTGGCCAATCTCACGCCGACCGGGGCTACCAAGGCGCTTCACCTCACCGACTGTATAACCGGGGGCGTTGTAGTGGTGCATATAGCGGCGCTCGCCTTCTGTTACCTCCATGGTATCGACTAACTGTGCGTAACTCAGCGGTGCCAGCGTAACAATATTCATACCCTGCGTCACCCCACGGGTAAACAGGCTGCTACCGTGGGTGCGTGGCAAAATACCAACCTCGCTCGAGAGCGGACGGATTTCCGTAAGAGTGCGACCATCAGGGCGAGTGCGCTCCTCCACAATGCCGCGGCGCACATCGTTGTGTAGTGCCAGTGTAAAGGCTTCGTCGTACTCATCACGCACCGCTGCGTATTCCTCGGCGTCAAGGCCGAGCTGCTCGGCCATGGCCTCGTGGAAGGCCCAGCGGATTTCATTGACGACTTCATTGCGCTCGGGGTATGGGCGGCGAATCTTCTCGCCCAGTTTGCCATCAACCCATTGGTTAGCGACAGCTTGGATGTCTTCATTTGGCAAGACGAGCTCATATTCCTGCGGTGCTGGTGCCACCTTGGCAGCCAGTTCTTGTTGCAGTGTAATCGCTGGCTGCATCGCTTGGTGTGCCCAGGCTATTGCATCGACGATCACCTCCTCAGATACTTCTTTAGCGCCAGCTTCTACCATGGTAATGCCGCGCTCGATCCCTGCCACCACGAGGTCAAGGTCGGACTGCTCACGCTCTTCTGGTGTCAGGAAGGCCTTAAACTCACCGTTCACCCGACCAACGCGCAGGCCCGCCACCGGTCCATCAAACGGCGTGCCAGTTAGCATCAGGGCGCTGCTAGCGGCAACCATCGCCACCATATCTGGGCGGAAGCTCGGGTCCATACTAAGCACTGTGGCCACCACCTGCACTTCCTGGCGGTAGCCTTTGGGAAAGAGTGGGCGGATCGGCCGGTCGATCAGGCGGCCAATCAGCACTGCTTCGTCGCTGGGCCGGCCCTCACGCTTAATAAAGCGACTGCCGCTAATCTTGCCCGAGGCATAGAACTTCTCTTCGTAATCGATACTCAAGGGGAAGTAATCCAGCGTTACCGGGCGGGTGCCCACCTGGGCGGTGCCCAGCACCACCGTATCGCCATAGCGCACCAGCACACTAGCCGTCGAGCGAAAGCCAACTCGGTTAACCTCCAGGGTGAGAGGGCGGCCGCATAACTGCGTCGTCACAGCAAAGACATCTTTGCCGCTTGGGTTAATAATACTCATACAGAGCTCCTTTCTTGCGGCAAGTAACAGGGGTGAATGCTCGCACCTATCATCTTCATGCAAGCCCTCAACGCTATCACTGCCGCGTTATTATACTCTTCTTAGTATACCGCATTTTGGGATATACTGGTAGTGCTTCGTGCATTCGCAGCCTGGGAGTTTATACCTCACCTTGGCTATCACGGTCAATCAGCCCCTCGCCATAAGTATGCACAGCATAGCCTCATCACCTCTGTTATGAGTCTATCTTCCCTATTACTCTACTCGGGTGGTGTGCAGCGACTAGTCGTAACAATAGTTGCCAGCTTTAATACAAGAGACCAGATAATCAGCCAAGGTCTGCTCTCACAACACCAAGAGAAATAGTGAGAGTATAAAATATGTGAGAATTGATGGCATACGTGAAACACTTGTCGCTTAAATCATTGTGTTGTCATACCGGCTGCGGTTCTTCGCTTGGCGGCGCTTGCGGCCAACAAACCACCACCAGGCACCACCGCCACCAGCTGCAGCGAGAACTACTGCCACAGCGATAAGGGTGATGATCGTCCAGCTGGGCCCTGCCTCTTGCTTGCGTACAGTGGGCTGCTGGTGCTTTTTGCTTGGCTGCAGTTTTTTCTTATCCTTCTTTTCGTCCTTTTTCTTGTCTTTGCCGTCTTTTTTCTTCTCCTCGGGCTTGGGAGCAGGTTTTGGCGCTGGTGCAGGTGCTGGCGCGGGCTGAGCCGTTACTTTCAAGCCAAAGGTGTCGGCGCAATCAACCGTGAGCGGCGTCGCTGCACCCACTGGCACATTACCGCGTTGGATACTCCCCAAGCCAGCCAAACCACCCAGCAAGGTAGATGAATCATTATACGGGTTGATATTTGGGTCTGCCTCCTCGGCTGGTGTGGTCGGGCCACGATCGGAAGTCGTATACACCCAGCCAGCATTGCGCTCGCGGGCCTTAGCTACCACCTGGGCCTGCTGCTCGTTACTGCCCACACTGTGAATGACGTGCCACATTTTGTAGGCATTAGCTGGGTTTTTCTCGAAGTTGGTGGCAGTTGGGTGATTTAGGTCGTAGTAGCTGTCGCTCAGATAGCGCGCCGCCGAGGTCTCGGCATTGAGAAATACATCACCATAAGGCATGACAGACTCACCGAGGAAGCGTGTGCCCGCATTGTGGATAACGATGGAGCCAGGGTGCTTGACCTTGACGTAGTTGTAGAGGTTGGCCAAATAGCAGGTCTTTTGGCCACTACTGTGATTATCGGCTTCGTCGAAGAAGATTCCCTTCACATTGGGGTAGAGCGCATACCAGCGGTCAATCTCTGCCGCTACCTCAGCAATATTGCGCGTCTGGCGGCCGTGCTTGACATAGCCAATGTATTTGACACCAAGCGAGTCGAGCCGCGCCAGGGCCTTTACATAATCACTACTAACCGCTGTACCTGGGCCGCTCGATGGGTTAACCACTGCAAAGGGCATCTTGCTCGAGACATTAGCCATATCATTCCAATACTGGTTGTTGCCACCCTGCATGGGGTAGCTATAGGCTGGCATCATGATGGACTGCTGCGGCGCTATGGCACTCGCCTGCGGCGCAAGCAGCTGGCCCAGCACCGCCACAGCAGCCACAAACACCAGCACAGCCCGCCGTACTTGCTGCATACTCCACCGCATCGCCACACCCGTGGACGCCCGTGCTGCGTCTGTCACATCCTGCATAGTCACTCTCTATGATAGCATCTTTGTGCACAAATGGGTATTATGTTGTGTATGTCACAATGTTTTTGCGGAGGCTTCTCTGTTGTGGTGATTGCACAATGCGGTGAAAGTAGTCGTGCACAGCGCCGCGTTGGCTCGCTTCGGGCACATTGGCCATATATTCAGTGCCAAAGACCGTTGCAGCTGTGTTTTGGTCGAAGCAAAAGCCCGTCAGCCTAAGCGGAGCATATCCATCACCAAACTGCCCCCACACCGTACCAGGCGGGAATTCTACACCACAGTACCGTACTGCATCGGCGGCAAGGAACGTCTGCGCCCCATGTGTTTTGCTGATAAAGCGTTTGCCAGCGATGGCCGTCTTACTCATCGCTGGTTGAGTGCTCATCATATATGCCTGAGCAAAGTATGCCTCAACATCTTTGCAGCCGCCCTCACGGAGGCGCACTGCTTCGGTCGGCATAGGCAGATCGCTAGTGCGGTCGGTGCCACGAGTGGTGATTTGGTTCAGCAAGGTAATCAAGACATCCGCCGCTGGCTCACCAGTTGGCTGAAGCACTGTGCGATGTTCGTCATCCGCCACAAGGTGACCTGTTTGGTCGGCTGCCATCTTAACAATCTCGCGCGACATCCAGGCATAGGCATTACCATAGCGGCTACCCTGCTCGGTAATGAGCTCCCACTCAGCAGTACCCGCAAGACGCACACCACCAGCATCACAAGCATCCAACAGCGCTCGTGCTGATGCGGTGTGGAGATATAGATGCTCATCTGTATCATTTTGCTCTTCGTAGTGGGCAAGCAGCGCCGTCCCGTAGCATTGTAATGCGCTATTGCCACCATCTTGCTGAACTCTACGCATCAAGACGCGGTCAATGTAGATACTTGGGTCAAATACACCGATGGAGATCGTTGGATTACCAGCGTGCAAATCCTCAACACCACTTGTAATCTGGTACGCCACCTCTTGCACGCGCCGCATAGCTGGCGACTGCTGGTATGCATCTGCTACAGCCTGGCAAAATTCATCATCTGTCAGCCCGTCATTCCGCCTTCGGCATAATGTGACGATTCGCTGCTCGAGGATGCTCCGTGTCTTGTCTATTGGCTCATCCACTGCAACAAGTGCGCCATCTAGCAGTGGCACTACCTCCTCAGGTATCATATCTGCCGGGCTGCCATCCACCAAATATTCTGCAGCCTCCTCCCCTGCTGCCATCGTTTCCAAATCTTGCGCAAACCGCTTTGTCTCGCGCGCTGCTTTATCAACGACAAACTGCCGACGCTCCTGCGCAAGCCGATCAGCTGTGCATAGTAGCTCTCTCGCTCTTTCGTGTGAGAAAGATACTGGCGAAGTTGTTTCAGCTGATGGTTGTTTTTCTTGGCTCATTGTTGCATGATAACGTATAGTGGTTAGTTTTGTAAAGCATTGCGTATGCTATAGCAACACCACCCGCTCTCTCGCCCACTCCAGTGCGGCGAGGCTGCGCTGGCGCGCTGCTGTGTGCTCGGGTGAGGGTTGGTCACTCCCCCACCACTGGTTCCAGGCCCAGTCAATAGGGTTGAGGCACTCAAGGTGATCGGTATGGTGCAGCTTGCCATTGATAAAGACATCGTTGCGCTCAGTATAGATATGAGCATAGCCACACCGCTGGAGAGCGCGCAAGCTCGCAATGTTGCCCTGCACCACGGCAGATTTAATACAGTGCAGCCCCAGATTCTCAAAGGCGTACCACGTACGAGCATGGTGGCTAGCACTAGCAACACCCTTGCCCCAGTAATTCTTATCCACAATAATGATGCCGCTTATGGCAGTGTGGATGTGCTTTCTCGTAATACTCACCAGTGCCGTGCTACCTACCAGCCGCCGTGCCTCACCATCCTTGGCCCAGATACCCCAGACGATACTTTCTTTATCTGCGATTGTTTTGTCATACCACGCTTGCTCGGTCTCGAGCGTCTGCGCCCGGTGCTCGGCAAAATACTGCGTGACCGTCCCGTGCGCAAACCCGTCCACAAATGGCCTCAGCTCATCCCGCGCAAACGGCGCAAGCTCCAGCTCGAGCCCCCGCTTTGTCGTGACTGTCATCATTGGGCCAAATGCCATGGTGTGCTCCTTTCGTGGTGGTGTTTCTAGTATAGCATTGGTGGGAGAATGATACACAAGGCGAAAGGTTACCCTCATCAGATACCCTAAGGGCGAGAGAATGTGTTCATCATGCGCTTAACTCCACCGCGGACAACGTCAAGCATCGTAGGTGCGGTATTCTTCTTGGAGCGCTCAATAAGCCTCTTGACAACGTCCATATCCTCTACCTGGGCATATTTACCAAGGTCCTTGCTTGGCTTTGTTTGCGTCTGCTGTGTATAGCGCACAGCGAGTTTATCTGGGCTAATCACATACTGCGCCCCACCAAGATCCACATGATGAACGAATTCTTCATCACCATAGCCACGGAAGCCAACACCATTCATAACACACTGGATAGTTACGCCCTTTTCTTTCTGTTGCATTTGCCCATTCTGTGTTGTCATATGCTCATACAGCTCTACAAGCACATATGTCGAGCCATCAAAGATATCAGGAGGCTGGAGCTTATCCTCGTGCTGTTCGCAATATTGCTTTCGCACTGCATTTGCCGCCTTAAGCAGCTTAAACATCCGTGACGAATCTGTAGCGTCAGCTATGTCTTCCAAATCGTCAAGCGTCAAGTCGCTATATGTCACATATCGTTGCAGGTCTGGATCTTCGCGTAACAAAGGTGCGCCCTCAAGCTGTTGACTAATAAATAAGTCAAAATTAGCCACCGCCTTCTCATACTCGGTCCGGCCCAGCATAGCTTCGAGAGTAGCAATGCCACCACTACCTGCCTCATGCCCTGCTTCGTACATACTATAACTCCTTTTTGTTTATGGCATAATGTATTGTACGGTACATCTTGATCTCATATTTGTCAAGTGTAGTATATCTGTACTACTACCCCACCACCAAAAAACCTCCCCAATAAGTGGGGAGGTTTATTTCTCGTGGCGAGCGCTTATTTGCGCAGACCGAGGGTTTCGAGCGTTGCTTTGTAGGCATCAAAGTTGGTCCGCTCAAGGTAGCGGAGCAGCCGCTTGCGCCGGCCGACCATTTGCTTGAGGCCACGACGAGCCATGTTGTCGTGCTTGTTGGACTTAAGGTGTTCGGTCACCTCTTTGATACGAGCCGTCAAGATAGACACCTGCGCCTGTGGGCTGCCGACGTCGTTCTTGCTGACCTGAGTCAAAGCAATCGCTTTCGCTTTGTTATCCTTAGTAATCATACTGGTGTATTGTAGCAGGAGGACGGCGCAGTGTCAATGTAGACGCTAGCGACAGAGTACATCATGGGCGCTAGTGATATCGGAAAGTCCCTCGTCTGCACCCTCCTGCACAAAGCCAAGACGTATTATTTCTTTTATGAATCGTCTCTCGTCATCATTGTTTGTCAAGCAACGCGCAAGATTATATGTATCATAGAACGCTGTCTTGATAGCAGGATATGCTTCGGCCAATGCGCTGAGTTCTCCTTTTGCGATATCTGTCATTGTGTAATGCTTTTCGTACAACTTAGCATACAAGCCGCGGACAAGGCCAACCTCAGGCAATACCGCCTCGGCACGAATCAGCGCTGGCGTCGCACTATGGTAGAGATTGACAAAATCAACTCCATCCTTAGACTCAAGTAGTGTCGCATCAACCTTTGGAACACGGAGGCGGGCACGGAGATTGTTTGGGTCTCTTGTGTCGTGTGGATCATGGTCAAGAAAGGTATTCCAGAAATCTTCCTCATCCTCATATGGCGAAGTGCGGTCCATTACGCTATCTACCTCTGGCCATCCCCAATGCCTGTTTACCTCGTCTATAGCAGCTATGTCTGCACCTTTGCGCTGTTTTGCTTCTGCAAGCATGAGTGGCTGCACTCTGCCACCAAGCGGCTCATAGCCTTTTATGCGCTCATCAATTGTCGCAGCAATTTCTTCTAACTCCTGCGTCAATCGCTCATACTCATCTGGCTGCCGCTCAGGCGCTTTACCACCAATAATTGTTATTTTACTAAGAAGTTCACCATGATCTATCATATATCAAGTATGACAGTAGTAGGACTATGAGTCAAATCGAGGGGTTCGTTACCACCCCACCTGCACACCATACCGCGCCACCTGCCCCGGCACTAGCACTGTGGCACGAGACGGGTTATCGGCGAAGGAGTTGCCGCTGTGCGTTGGCTCAACACAGAGGTACGGGCCCAACTCATCCGTCCAAATCGCCCAGCGAGGTAATCCCTCACTTTGCAGCGTAATGGTGCGCCGGCCCGTCGCTAGTTGGCGCGTGACCCCATCAACGAAGATCGTATCGGCGAGTGGCGCAAGGTCGGTGAGCGACTGGCCATCCAGCACGAGTGTGCCATCATACGCAAAATACGGGTGAAAGGCTGGTGCCACGAGGAGCTCCTCCTCGCCAACATTCGCCAGCGTGAGCTGCATTGCAAGCTGGTGCTCCGCCACCATATACACCAAGCGAGACTCCAGCCCAGCATAAGCATCACTCCCCTTCAGCATGAGCCCCACCTGGTCGCTGGTGTGCTCCACCACCTGCCACTGGCTGGTGCGGCCAAAGCCATGCTGCGCCAAGCCACTCGCTCCACCGGGGCCGAAGTTGGGCAAGCAAACGTGGCAGCCACCGCGCGTTTTGCGCTCGCCATCAGGGGTGGTGAGCTGCTGCAGTGGGTAGAATACATCCCCATACTCGTCAGCCAGGCTGGTGATATACGCGCCACTTGTGGTGATAGTTGCGGTGGTCGTGCCAGTGTGTAGCGTGATGTTCATTGGTTGCTCCTCGCTTCTTTATTTATTATGTATGGCTAATCAACAATCCCAAAATCCTGCAGCTGCTGCGCCTGTGCTACTGACCAATCAGCAATCGCTGTGCGCCGCAGCGCCGCGCAGTACGCCCCTGTGCCAAGCTGCTTGCCAATATCCACCGCCAGGCTGCGAATGTACGTACCACTGCTCACCCGCGTGCGAATGACGAGCCGCGGATACTGATACTCCAGCACCTCCAGCGAGTGGATCGTAACGGTGCGCTCTGGCAACTCCACTTCTTTACCATCACGCGCGAGCTTATAGGCCCGCTGGCCGTTGATCTTAATGGCGCTAAAGATCGGTGGCCGCTGGCGAATCTGGCCAGTAAAGCGCTGCAGTACTGCATCGAGCTGCTGACGTGATGGCGGTGTGATAGGCAGCTTGGTATCTTCTGGCAGATAGGGCGCTATCTCCCCTTCTGGGTCGCCTGTGGTGCTGGTTTGACCCAGGATAATCGTCGCTTCGTACGTCTTGTCGAGCTTGGTATAGCGCATGGCATTGCGGCACTCCGTGCCCGTCACCAGCAGCAAAAGACCCGTCGCAAAGGGGTCAAGCGTACCACAGTGCCCCACCTTCACCTTCTTGCCAGCCTGCTGGCTCAGCACCCGCCGCACCCGCGCCACCACCCCAAAGCTCGTCATACCAGCTGGCTTGTCGATATGGAGAATGCGATCGTATGATGAATCAGGTGTTTGGTGCATCATGTGGTTAGTATAGCATGACGGAGCAAAAAACCAGCCGCGAGGGGCTGGTCTTTTGGGCTACCTAGGCTTCGATACTTCCTGCTGGTGTGAAAGATTGTCCTTTGTGGTGATTATGCTCACCCTGTCTCACCTGCATAAACGTATTAAGCTCTTCGGTCAACTCAAGAATTTCATCGTGATGCGATGGATCGTCATAGGATAGCTGTTTGGTTCTTAGCATAAATTTGTCTCCCTCAAACTTAAGCCAAGTTATGCCATCCTTGGTTGCAAGACCACCATACGAGCAATTATAGCCAAACTTCAGGTCGCGTGCTGTTGATGCCGCTTGCGCCTCTCCTGCCATCTCACCAGAGAGCTTGAATAGTATAAGTACGCCATCGCAGCCCTCACCCGCAGTGCCCTCCGACTCAAATGCAACAACAGATGTCGCAAGGTCGATATTTTCTTCTCCCATTTCTGTCGTATATATTTGGTGTGGTTCAAATAAACGAGCTTGTGCGTGAGCACTGCGATTAATATAAATACCCAATCTGTTAAGACTCGCACTGACGGTACTAATATTAGCAGTGCCCCGAGCATGTACATCAACCTCTTCTGTTGCATCAGGCTTATCAAGAACATCCAAGAGAGCAATGAGTCGTTGCTGCTCTGCGTCCCTCTTGTATGCTTCTTGCTGGACGCCTGTAACGTTATAGTTTTTAAGTAGATTGGGTTTGCTGCTGTCCATAATGGACTATATAATAACTCTCTCTCTCTGGCCTGTCAAGAAATCTACATATACAAATCTTATGATCTTACGGTTTTTACCCTTTTTCTACCATAAACCGGCTAAATCATGGCCGGTTTATCGTGTCATCTCTCATTTAACAGCAGAAGCCAGCAACCCCTACTTCTCCGGTACGTGGAATTGCGATGGGTTGGCTTGGTCTTTCTTGGCCTTAGCCTCAGATTGGAGTGCAGCATCGAGCTGGGCCATAGGGTTATCGGCATCAGGGCCAGGCAGCGGTGGCACACCTGGTGGCAATGGTGGCAAGCTAGAGAAATCTGGCATTGGTGGCAGCGGTGGCAAGGCTGACCCTTCGGCATCATCAGCTGGCGCGGCACGGTGCTTGGCGTCGAGGTCGGCCAGGGTTTCTTTGCCCGTTGGCGGCGGAAGGATGTCGTCGTTGTGAGCCATCGGCACACGTGGCATGTCATTCACATTGGGGACGGTTGGCTCGTGATCAAGTGCTGCCGTGGCAGCATTGAGCGGCGCTTGGCTCCCTGGTGTGTCGTCACTGTCGAGGTAGCGCCCACCCTTGTGCGAGAGAATGGTCTTGTTGCGGCCATTCTCGCGCTCGCGGCGCTTGTCATCGGCTGCTTGCTTGGTCGTAGCATTAAGTGTGCCACCCAGGCTCGGCTCGCTCAGCGGTGTCTCAATGGGCTGGCGCCATGGCTCGGCACTGCTATTGCGCCCCGATGAGCGCCGTGGAGCTGGTGCGGGCTCGGGCTGTGGATTATTCTTGGCCAGTTGCTGAGCCAGCTCGGCTTCGTCAGCGTCGGTCTGGCTTAACTTTTTTTTTCCAGCCTGAGCGTTGTGTGAGATGACGAGTGACTTATCTTTGTTATTTGCCTGAGCGGGCTTCTTGCTGGCCGGCTTAGCAGGCATTGGGCCTGCAGCGAGCTGCTTGGCCTCGGCGAGCTTGGCCGCAATCAGCTGCTGGTCGCCGCCAGCACTCATCAGTTGTGCGGCGAGGGTCATAACGCGCGAAGTGGTCTTTTCGTTGCTAAAGCGCTCGGTGGCCGCTACAATGCCGGTCAAAAAGGCTGTGGCAATATGCTTGTCGAGGAGCGGCTGCTCATCATCGGTACTATCAAAGCCCTGAGCGAGGCTTGCCGCCAGCTCACTATAGCTGCTGGCCTGAGGGTCCGTCCAGACGATATTGCCCAACGTACCTGGCGCATCAATGTGTAGCGCTGCCACTGGCGACTCGCGCAGAATACGGCCATGCCCCTTGAGCGCTGGGTCGAGGTCATCCTCGCTGCGCACACCGATCGTCACAACAAACTGCACATTGTAATCGCCCTGGCTAAACTCCAAATCACTCTGGCTAATCGTCGCACGGTACGGCGTGATGAAAATCTTGACGAGGTCACCATCGAGCTTGTAGCGCAAATGGTCGGCCTTTTCCTTATCAAGGGCAATGATGAAATCTCGCAGACTATCCACCGTGCTCTCAAAGGTACGCTCTGGCTCCAAAAAGCCCACTGCCGTTGGCACATCCCCACTAAAGACGGCTGTGGCGTGCTTATCGAGCTTATTGAGCAAAAGCGTCAACCCTAGTGCTGCACTCAGCTCATCTACCGTAGGGTGGGCGTTGACCGCCACCAAAATATTATTACTCTCACCTAGTTTGTCGATGATTTGTTGCCGCACCTTTATCTCGTCCATAACTCCTACTTTTGCCTTACCCAAAACTCCATCTATCCTACCATAAGTAATTTCGTTTCGTCAATGGCAAGTCACGATTAACAGAGGTAGCCATGCGAAGTATAGCACCTCTCTTTGCGCAAAGATCCTCAAGGTGTGTGATCTTTATATCTCAAATTTATTCCATAACAGTTGCCCTAGCCTGTATACAAAAACACCTCTCCCTCGAGGTGTTTTGGTGTCTGCTCTTACTCTCGTGCCTATGCTTTACGCAAGCTTGACGCCGGCAGCCTTGGCAGCCTTGGCGAGCGATGCTTTGCGGCGGCTCGCAGTGTTTTTCTTGAGCAACCCCTTCTTGACGGCTTTGTCAAGCTCGCTCTGGGCCTGGCTCAGGGCAGCAGCGCTTGGCTCGGCAGCAAAGGCCTTAGTGCTGGCCTTGATGGCGCGCTTGGTAGCAATGTTGCGCTGGCGGCGAGTGGCCGTTTGCTTCATGCGTTTGACAGCTGATTTGATGATGGGCATTAATTTCCTCTATCGCTTGTTATTATGGGTTAGTACTACAATCAAGCGCTCATTATAAGGCATGGCGCAGGATTTGTAAAGAGCCGGCCAACCTTGGGGCTACTAGCGCTCGCTCTTTTGCGGCCGCAGCAGCACATACCACAGATAGAACGAACCAGCGATGGTGAGCACAAGCCCAGACGTCCACGGCACTGGACCGTCTAAGAATGTATTATATGGCACACCGGTGTGGAGAATGTGGTGGAAGAGTGTGTACTTCACCATGTCGGCAACAGGATACGCAAGGACAGCGACGATGGCAATCCCCTGCTTTACTTTGCTCCGGATGTCTCGGGGATGAATCGCTGCATAGGCAAGATAGATGGCCTGAGCAGCAAGATTAACACCAAAGACAAACACGATAGCCGGCACTGTCATATTAGAGTCGAGGCTCGGTATTTGCCCACCACTCGAAGAAATAACGGTATACGCGCGCCAGCCAAGAAAGGTATTGATAAATGCTTGACAGGCCAGTGCAAGGCTCGCAATAAGCAGACATGCGCGCAGGCCATACTGCCGCCTCGGCGAACGCTGCTTTGTGTGCACTGTCTGAGTCGTGATCGTTGTCTGTACTGTAGCCATATACACCTCCTTGGCATTGCAGTGGTGTTTGTATGATGATATTATACCACATTCTTATAAGCCAAGTACTATCTATCAGACGCTCACACGTCTACCTGGGCCGCCCCACACTACCGCCCCGCCACCGCAAACAAAAAGCTCTCCACCGCGTCCCATGGTGGTACGCTCGTCGTCTTCATATCGGCGTCGAGCTGGGCAGCCCGCTGGGTGAGGGTGCGGATGTCGGCCAGCGAGACCTGCGTGGTGAGTGGCTTGGTCTTTTTGACGACGTAGGGGTGGAGTGAGAGCTCGCGCGCAATTTCTGCCTCCCCTGCTTCGCCATAGTATGCAATCGCCGCCAGCTGAGCCCACTGCGCCCAGATGAGCGCTGCGGTTTGGTATGGGTCGTGGCTCAGACGCAGCTCATCTAAGGCAGCGCGCAAGGCTGGGCCTCGGCGCTCCACCGCGAGGGCTACAACATCAAAGACCGAGAACTCACGGGCCGGTGGTAACACGGTGGCAATTGCATCATCGGTAATAGTGTCGAGCTGAGCCAATGCGTCGATAGCGTGCGCCAGCTGCAACTGGTCAATCGTCCCGCCATATCCCTTTTCATCCGGCACCAGAGCTCGCTCTACCATGCTGCGCATATGCGCTGAGCTCAACGACACACCGCGTCTACTAGCCAGCTGGCGCAGCCACCGCTCGGCGGCAGGGCGCTGGCGGTCGGTCAGTGGGTCAGCAGCAATGATGGTCGCGGCTTTGTGCAGTGCTTTGTACGTTTTGGTGCGCTTATCCAGCCCTGGCTCTACGAGCACAAGCGTCGTCTCGCTAGGGATATCATGTGCCCACTGGCCAAGCTGCTCCCAGAGGTCTGGGCGCTCAGACAGGCGTCGCAGCACAACAAGCCGCTGCGCTGCAAAGAGCGACACGCCGCGCACCAGCTCAGCCAAACCCGCGGCATCAAGCTGCTGAGTATCGATGTGCTCTGCTGGTACTGATGCATGCTGAACAATCTTCGCCAGCT
Source organism: uncultured Candidatus Saccharibacteria bacterium (assembly GCA_938036825.1). Lineage (GTDB taxonomy): Bacteria > Patescibacteriota > Saccharimonadia > Saccharimonadales > Saccharimonadaceae > Saccharimonas. The sequence continues at coordinate 45,195 of CALHWD010000018.1, read as the reverse complement.
CTTGCTCTGCTACGTAGCTATTCTTCCCCACAATGAGATAAAGCATGAGCTACTCCCCTACTTCCACTTGACACACTGGACAAATGTGCGTCCCGCGGCCTGCCACGCGAATCTTCATAATCTCTACGTCGGGGTGGCGCGGGCAGGGCTGCCCCTCACGCCGAAACACCTGCGCAAAAGCCAGGTAGCTCCCCTTGTTGCCCTCAGCATCGACGTAGTTGCGATCGGTGCTACCACCCTTGTCGATGCTCAGCTGCAGCACCTGCCGAATATGAGCAAAGAGTGCGGCAAGCTGTTCATCATCCACCATACGCACCCGCGTGGCGGGGTGGAGCTGCGTCATCCATAGCGATTCATCGGCATAGATATTCCCCACGCCAGCGATGGTCGTTTGGTCGAGGATGGCCGCCTTCATGGTCGTGCCATTACGCCGACGGATGCGCGTGATAAACTGTGCCGCCGTAGTATGCGGGTCGAGCGGCTCAGGCCCGACTTTTTGCATAAAGGGCAGCTGCGCCACCTCTGGTGTAGGATAGAGCTTCATCCAGCCAAATTTGCGCAGGTCATTAAAGTATAAATGCGCGCCATCCGCAAAGGTCAGCGCTACCCGCGTTAAGCGGTCGGGTAGTTCGTGAAGAAAGCTATCGTTTGGGTGGCCGCCGCCCCAGCGCTCCTCACCAACAAAGAGCAGCTGGCCCGTCATTTTCAGGTGCACTACCAGTGTGTAATTGGTGCTCAGGCGAATCAGCAATACCTTAGCGCGGCGCTCCACCGCCGTGATCGTTGCACCATGGAGAAAGTGCGCCACTGCCGTAGGGTCGTTGGGAAAACTCTTGGGCGAGTCGTACACCGTACTTGCCACAATCTGCTTCCCCACCACCAAGCGAGCGAGGCTCGTACGAATCGTCTCAACTTCAGGGAGCTCAGGCATGGACACACTCCATTGCCCAGATCATCACCACAAAAAGCGAAAAATAAATCGCCTGACCCACTAGCATAATATAGCGATGCCACGACTTAGCGAAGAAATAGCAGCCAAGAACAATAGCCTGGCACACCAGAGCGCCGCTCGTTACCACCCGCACCACCGGATGAGTATCGCTCAGCAGGACAAGCACCTCAATGATCGTTATAACTGGTATACAGCCCCAGGCTGCAATGTTGTGGACCAAGGTGCGCCGCTGGCTCACGCCAAATGGCACTAATCCCATCACACAAAAGTTAAGGCTCACGATAAGAAGGAGTAACTGCACCACTCGTGGCAATGCCGACTGCACAGCCCACAGCGCAAGGCTCAGGCCAGTCAGTGGCAAGAGGATTTTGCCCGCAATTACCGTCCTTGTCCGCTGCTCAATATGCATACTGAGCGTCTTGCCAAGTTGTGGTGGGACCACCCATAGTGTGTAGACAAGCAGCACAAGCAAACAACTGGCCATTAGCCCAAGCCATACGGGTGTCATCACTCCCCCAGTAGCTCCTCAAGCTCGGCCATCGTGCGGCTATTGGCTGTATGGAGGATAGCACGCATGCCAGCAGCTTCAGCCCCAGAGCAGTTGTCGAGCCGGTCGTCGATCATCACGCACTGGCCAGGCGGCACACCGAGCCGATCTGCTGCTAGTTCGAAGGCTTCGCGGCTTGGCTTGGCAACATGCTCGGCATACGAGAGCACCACGGCATCAAAGAGCTGGCGCAGCTCATCAGGAGTAAACAGCCGCTCGATCGTATCGCTCCCCACATTGCTCAGTAGTCCTATTTTGATGGCTGGGTAACGCTGGCGCAGCGTGTGGATCATGGCGATCAGCTCGCTATTGCGCACATGCACCTGCTCAAGCAACGCCGCTATCTGAGCTGGCGTTTGTTCTACCAATCGCGCCACCTCTGTAATAAATTCCTGCCGTGAGATATAGCCATAGTCCGACTGCTTGTTAATATCCTCTAGTTCGGCTCGGCGATCCGGTGGACACTGCGCCATCAGCACCTCGATACTTCCACCATAGAGCACGCCAAAACAATCAAAAATTACTGCACGAATCATACGCTCGATTATATCATTGGCAATAGAGTGTGGCTAGCATGAGCTCTTCTTCCCTATCACTGCGCCTGATGGAGTATGAAAGAAGATTATCATAATTTCTTTTAAGCCCAGCACACGAAGCCGACATACGAGCAGAATGTCGGCCCATATAATATTCCACTCGATGAGAACGTAGCGAGACGCGGTACAAAATCGTGGAGGTTACTTAGAACTTGAGTCCCAGATGTCAGCCGTGCAGCGCCTTTTTATTGCGTCTTATCAAACATCGGTGCAAAGCCAGGGATCTGGTTAGCAAAGAGTGCATGAATCTTAGGTACATCGGCCTTCATCGAGCCGGGCGAACCTTGACAGCTCGATGTCCAGATGCGCGTCTTCGTCGTGCCGCTCTCCATCGTCTCGAAGGTATAGAGCCGCCCACCAGTCGCACACACCCCACGCACGTCGTCATCATCCACCGTGCGCGTATCTTGGATCTGCGCCTTGCTCAGGGCATACACGAGCTGCTCGTAGGCCTGCTGGTTGTTCTCAAACTCTTTGCGGTCGAGCTGCTTGTCTAAGTAGCCTTGATACACCGTATATGTCCGCTTATTGGGCGAAATCTCGATCTGGTACGAGCGGAAGGTCTCGTCTGCCACAATCGGCCCACGCACCGTCCAGCGGACACTGTTGGTCGCGTTGTGCGCCACCACTTGGTCATAGAAGCTCTCGGCTGATTGCTGCGTGTTGGTGTTATTCGATTCCTGGCGGGTCGCCACCATACGGATGACCGACGCCACCGCTGCCACCACCAACGAAATCACCAAGATAGTGACAATAATCGGAAAAACTTTTGGCCGCTCGCCTTTATACATGGAAATACAGTACCACAAACCCCAGGAAAACTCAACACTTCTGATAGTAATCTAGGCTATAAGACACTTGCCAAGCTACTCCACCGCAAAATACGACTCATCATTCACACCTCGGGCACTTGGTTTGCTCAAGAGTCATACAACTAGCAATAGCCTATCCCCACGGCTTCCTCGAATACTCAGCACCGACGCTACAAGCTAGTACCAGCTAACACGCTGTTCACTACCAAGGAATGTGTTGGTTGTTTTCGTATTCTTTTGGAGTGGTGTATGTGCGGGCTTCTTGGCAAAGGAACGATGAGACGACGTCTCAACAAATACATTTGAGTGGTTTTGCGCGAGCATATCGCCCTTATTCTTGTCATCTTTGTTCGGCGTATGAGGTTGAGCATTGTGCGTGGCGGGCTGCTCCTCGGTTCGCTGCTTTGCTTCGTCCTTGTTGCGGATGAGCTCCTGCATGGCTGGTGAGCGGTTAATCAGCTCCCCAATCATCGCAAGATCATCAATTGTGGCATCACTGGCTGCTGCGTCATGGGCGGTAAAAATACCATCGTTATAGTCACTTACCCGCTGCGCAATCAATGGATCAGCCTGCTTTATGTCATCAAAGGTCATCTCACCATTCTTCACACTATCGAGCAGCTCTTCGCCCAGTGCAGCACACACTAGCTTGTACGACTCGTGGTGGTTCAGCAATTTGCCATGATCACGCGCGTTTTGCTCGTTCATTGTGTCGGTGCCCGTTTTTTGCTCTTCCACCGCTGCATCAATCGCTGCAACAGTCGTCAGTTTATTAACACGTGCTTCTGTCTTGTCATCAACGTCAAAGCCAGCGTTCTCAACTGCTGCAGTTGTAGCTGTTTTTTGTTTTTCAAACTGATGCCTCGTTGGCTGATCGTTGATTGTCTTGACAAGATTGCCTACTTCCTCTCGAGCACCAAGTGTCGAGCCACCATTGGCTTGGCGCAATGTTTCTGCCGTCTCACCATCGAGTTTCTTCGTCACACTCACAGTGTTGATGGCAGGGTTGTTTGAGAAGAAGTGTGTGCCTTTGTTGTCTTCCTCTTCATCCGTTTGTGGCTCCTGCTCTGGTAGGGGTGTATCGCGCTCAATATCATCAGCCACTTCAGGATCAGTCTTGTTGTTTAGGTCATCATACACACCAGCAACGATCGCTTCAGCCTCGTTGTGTGGCTTATACAGCGCATCCACCTGCCTTGCAAGGTCATCCATCCGCGGGTTGCTATTCTCTGGCGTGGTGGCGTTGTCTATTTTGTCGAAGGTAGTGCCGCTGGGCGCACTGTTGCCACCAAGGCCGGCGTAGAGACTATTAACGGCAGCTTCATTTTCGGCTTGTTGCTGCGTGGCTGTTTTATCGTATCCTTTGCGGCGCTGCTCCATCTTGAGTGCCCATAGCTGATCTGGGCTCAAATCTCTGCCATTTGGCGGTACTAAGGTCATAAGGGGTATCTCCGTGAGTGTATTGTTATTCGTTTGTTACACAATAGAACCTCCAGCAAGAAAAGTCAAGCTAGCTCCGCCCAAATCGCACAACCTATTAGTCGCCTTACGCTCCCTCTCCCACTTCTCCTTCGTCAACCTGCAGGCGAACGTTTCTCTCGCTAGATCACCTGCTCTGCTGCTTCTCTTCGTTCACTATATATCGACCAAAACATCGCTATTTCCCTCCCTCCCCCTCCCAACATATAGTACAAATCGATTTGTACTATAGTTACCCTGTTTTTTCTCTGTTAGCGTGGGTTCTTTTTCTCTTCTTTTTATATATTTATATATAATAGGAGAGAAATCGATATGGATATATGGATGTATAGGGAGATATAGGTAAAGATAGAGAAATAAATAAGGATAAAGATAAATAAAGAAATATAAAGATAAGGAAATAAAGAGAAAGAGAATAAATAAATAAATAAAGATAGATTAAATAAATAGAGATAGATAAAGAGATAGAGAGATAAGTATAGAAACATATGAATAAATAAAAAAGGAGAAGCTATGTAAAAGAGTTACTACATGGAGCTACAGAGCAAGCAAAAGGGTATGTCATAAATAGTAGTAAGAGCATCTGAGTCTCGTGTATGACGACAAAGACAGGACGCGATTCTCAGAATTGCTGCACACCTACCGTCTTAGAACGCGAGCTGCCTATCAAAAGCTTCGGTGTTGCTGCTCAATCAAGCTGACATACTCGTCTACTGTTCTTCTCTAGCCTAGTCTTGGCACGCGCCGCAATAACAGCCACATAAAACTCGAGCACAAACCAACAAGTCTCCTTATTCGACAGTACGAGAACCGCAGATACTACAGCAAGTTACGTGCGACATATAGACATATACCACACTCGTTACTCCAGCTAGGAAATTACCTGCTCGCTGAGCGGTAGGTAGCGAAGAAGATGAAGGTTGCCTGCTTACTACGGTATCTGGCACACCTCACACATCTCGCTTATGCTGCGCGGACAATCTCACCATTATCCTGTAGCAAGTCATCCTGTGAGTTACTTCTATCCACCTCATCCGTTGCAGTACCACTCCGACTCCAATCTGCCAAATATGGCGTCACCGTGCGGTCACCACCCTTACTCGGTGTTTCAACCGCCACAACCAAAGGTGACTTCCCTTCATAACAGTCAATAACGTATTGCGTTGTTCCCTGCTCACTCGTTGTTGTCACAACTATCCGAGCCGTCGCACCACCTGGCACAAGGCCAGTTGCACCAAATGTATCACGAGTAAATTGGCATGCATCGGTCACTCGCGCCTCATACGGTTCTCCACCCACATCACAGCAGACCACTCGCCAATCGGCCAGATCCATCGAGCCAAATTCATAATGCTTTAGAGTGCCCATATTACCTGCCGGATCATACAAAAAGCCATACGTTGGCCCCTTCTTTTCTATCGCGCGCAACTTGTCGAGCCGAGCGTCAAGCTTCTCTCGCTCTTTTTTATCCAGGGATTGATCTGCCAATCGACCCTCAATTTCTCTCTCTTCTCTCTGCACCTCTGCTTCAAATAGCTGACGCGCCACTCCTTCGTTCGCTGCCCGCCGCTCCATCTCCGCCTCAGTCAGGGGTTGCAACTCGCCACTCGCCTGGGCCGCCTCGACGATAGCATCGTGCGTCGCCTGGTAGGCAGAGCGATCGAGGCTATCAGCAGACGCCTCTGGATCGTGCGGATCGGGCAGCTCAAGGCCAGCTCGCTCTTCACCATTAGAAAATGATGTATCTACTGCTTCTCTTTGTGCCATGCCCAACCTCTATTCTGCTTTGCTTGTGATGGCCCAGATTATACACCACTCTCGATACTTTGTCTATAGTCTGACCTCTGTTCGGTTGGTGTTCTTAGACCTGTCCCCAATTATCACCAATCGAGACGTCGACTTTGAGCTTAACGCCAAGCTGCGGGTAGATATTTTCCATTGTCTCGCGCAGGATGTGGCTCACCTGCTCGGCGTGGGCGCGCGGGCACTCAACCATAATGCTATCGTGAATCTGCACCACCTGCCAGCCCAGCGGCTGGCCATCGCCATCGGCTAGCTGCTCCCCAGCCTGAGCCAGCTTATCTTCCACCGCCAGCATGGCGAGCTTCATGAGGTCGGCCTCGGTACCTTGGATCGGCATATTGGCAGCCGCCCGCTCGGCAGCACTGCGCACTGCAAAGTTGCGCGACGCAACATCCGGTGTCCAGCGGCGGCGGCCAAACAGCGTCTGGACAAAGCCTGTATCGTGCGCCTGCTGGATGGTCTGCGCCATATAGGCCTTGAGCTTCGGCCGGAGGCGGTAGTATTCATCGATGAAGTGCTGCGCTTCAGCATAGCTCATCTGCGCGGCGGCGGCCAGGCCATGCTGGCTCATCCCATACAGCACCCCAAAATTCACTACCTTGGCCCGGCGGCGCTGCTCCTTTGTCACCACGTCGAGTGGTACCCCATACACCTGGGCGGCCGTGTTCGCGTGGATATCAATATCGGTATTAAAATCGCGAATCATTGCCTCCTCCCCCGACAGCACGGCCGCTAGGCGCAGCTCAAACTGCGAATAGTCGGCATTGACAAACACATTGCCCGGCGCTGGCACAAAGGCATCGCGAACGTGTCGCCCCAGTTCACTGCGAATCGGGATGTTTTGCAAATTTGGGTCGGTACTACTGAGCCGGCCCGTCGCTACCACATCTTGGTTGAAGGTGGTGTGGATATAGCCCGCGTCGTCGGTCAGCTGTGGCAGCGCCTCGACATACGTATTTTGCAGCTTCGTCAGCTCGCGGTAGCGCTCCACCAGCCCAATAATCGGGTGATGTGGCCGGAGCTTGTCTAGCTCCTTCTGGCTCGTCGAGTAACCCGTCTTGCCCTTCTTAATGCCCGCTGTTGGCAGCTGAAGCTTGACGAAGAGCGCCTCGGCCAGTTGGGCCGGGCTGCCAATATTAAGCTCATACCCCACCATGCCATAGATCTGCTGCTGCAACTCGGCGATCTCGCTACTCAAGGTGCGCTGCATCGCCGCAAGTGTGCGGCTATCAAGCCGGATACCGCGCCACTCCATTCGCGCTAGCACAGGAATAAGCGGAAAGTCCATTGTCCGGGCCACTCGGGCAAGCTCGGGCAGCGCATCAAACGCCTGAGTTTGCTCATCGTACACCGCCCACAGCGCACTAATAGCAAGGCGTGGGTCATCAAGCGACTCCAGCCCTGCGAGATCAGCCAGTGCCCGCGACGTGCGCAGGGGATTAAGCAAAAACGACCCTTGGGCAGTATCATGCTTCACGACTGGCAGCTGCCGCACGCCACGGGTAAGCAAGTGGCGTAATAATTCCTTGGTGCGGTGCCCAACAATCGGCACATGCGGGATAACATCAATCGCATCACGCCAACTCAGGCGGGCCGCCTTGCCTCGCTCGTGGCTCACCCAGACGCCGCCCTCGACCGGCCAGACCAGCAGCTCTTTGGCCATCAGGAAGAGCGCCTTAGCCTGGTGAGCAGGCAACTCAGTCGCATGCTGCACCACCGGTGCATCAGATGACTGAGTGTTCTCTGCCGCTTGCATCTGTGGCGGGAGTTGGCGCAGCAAACTACGAAACTCCAGCCGCTGCAACATCGCCCGCACCGCCGCTGGGTCACAGTTATCCATTGCCATCGCTGCTCGATCAAGCGTCACTGGTGCATCGGTATATAGCCGGGCTAGCTCGCGGCTCATATAGGCCGAATCTTTGCCCTGCTCCAGCTTGCGCCGCAGCGTATCCTTGACCTGCCAGAGGTTATCATAAAGGTTGTCAAGCGTATCGAATTGCTGCAGCAGCTTAACCGCCGTCTTCTCTCCCACGCCTGGCACGCCCGGGATATTATCCGACGCATCGCCCTTGAGGCTCTTGAAGTCGAGGAACTGGCCAATCCGAATACCATAGCGCTGCTCAAAGGCGGGAACGTCGAATTTGTCGATATTAGTCAAGCCTTTCTTGAGGGCATAGAGATAGGTATTTTGGTCGAGTATTTGCAAGGCGTCAAGATCGCTCGTAATGAGATACGTCTCGATATCCCCCTCCTGCTCAGCCTGAGCATCGAGCGTCGCCATAATATCGTCTGCCTCATAATCATCAAACTCATACAGCGGCCAACCAAACGCCTGCAAAAGCTCATGGAGTAGCGGTATCTGGACGTAAAAATCTGGCGGAGCCGGCTTGCGACCAGCCTTGTATTGGTCGTAAATGGCAAGACGGCGGCGAATATTCGTCTTGGGCTTATCCCACGCCACGCACACATAGTCTGGCTGGAGGCGCTTGATCAGCTCCAGGCTCAGCGCCGCAAAGCCATACACCCCGCCAGTTGGCGTCCCATCGGCCGTCGAAAGGTTGGGCATGGCATAGTACCCACGGTAGAACACACTTTTGCCATCAATAATCACTAGGCGCTTCATCATAGTTCTAGTATAGCATTGGTGCCGTGCGGAAACATCCTCGCGCGGCACCTCTACCCTGCTCCCTGCCCTCCAACTACGGCGTAGGCGGAGTGCGGTGGCGTCGCCGTCGCCACCACCATACCAACCAGCCAGCCAGTGCGATAAGCAGTAAACACAGGCTCAGCAGCAGTGCCGGCACAAAGTTGCTCATCAGCTCAGCCAGCGGACCCTTGGCAGTAAACGTATCCTTTTTCTTCTTCACCGTCATCCGTTTAGTGCCAGGCTTTTTATCTTTCTTGTCGTCCTTTTTTTCTGGTGGCTTTTCACTAGTAGTTGGAGTACCACTTTGGTATATCTTGACATAGTCGATAAGGAAGGTCTGGTTGGCAAACTTCTTCGATGAGTCGGGTGGGTGCTCCTCACTCTTCCACTCCACGTAATCGTTGAGAATAACATACCACGTATCGTCAAAGACCTGCCTAAATTGATTCACATCCATGCCCATTTTTGCTGGTTTTTCTGCTGGGACCCGAGCGGTTGGATGACTCTTCTCATCGCCCGCTCGATAGTTATACACCAGCACCGGCTGGTTATCAACAAAGAATTTGACCGTCTCACCATCATATTCCGTCGCCCAGACATGCCAGTTGTTCGCCAACGTCACTGGGGACGGCAGTAGGTTCTCTCGGCTATGTCCTAACCCCTTCGTCTTCCATATCTGTGATGACGGGCTGTGGTAACAACGAATATGCGTCGTCGACCATGTATAGGTCGGTGTCCATGAATACCACTCCAGTATGTCGAGCTCACCATAGGGGTCATTCGCTTGCTTGTTGTCGCTGCAGTTGGCAAGTGTCACACTATTGCGCAGCCAAATAGCTGGACGCGTCCCATTCTCGCCATTCCAATTAATCTTCGCTCGTACCTCGACGCGGAATGGTTTATGCCCATCGAGCACCCGACCCGACTCCACTCGCCCACTCTGGTAGCGTGTCATCTTGCCAGACGGGCACGGGTCTTGGCTCGCATTACTATCGCCCAGTGGCTCAGCCACACTCGACACGCAGTGACGCCGGGTCGTAATCTGCAAAGCGCCGTTAGTCACCGCAACGTTATGAGCGCTATATGCCAAATGCTCCTTGCCATAATTATCTTTATTTTGCTGAAGAATCTTCCAATTCGACAGTGGCGTCGTAAACTCCTCGTTATACACCATCTGCCACTGCTGCGCCTGGGCAACCCCACCAAACATCACCGACACAACACCCGCAATGAGCACACTCATCACTCCACTCACTAACCCACCTCGTCGCTGCACTCCTATCTCCTCAGTCTGCACTATCCGTGCTTATATACGTTATTATATAAGTGTACACATTTCGTCGGATTTTTCAATTGCTATAGCATGAGCGGTATCTTGCAGTACAAAACGCGGCGTTACGTCGCAAGACGAACCACACCCACGCCGCCCCATCTCTACTACTCAATAGCACCCCTCGCTGCGCGCTAAAAGGGGTGCTATTTTGCTACAAAATATATCGTTTGTGCGAATATGGAGGCGAGTGTTTTGCAATTCATTTCACAAACGTTACGACGCCAAAAAACACTCATCTACAGAGTATGATTTAACAGTCGTATAATATACGAAAACCCTATTCTTACTATTTTGTCGTCTGAGTATACAGTGGGCAGACAGGTATATATCTATTCTTGATAGACCTTTTTGCCTATATTCTTTAACTGTGTTACTGTACTATTCGCACCCTGCCACGTACCAGGCTCTATTCCACCCCATATACCTGGCACTGGTTTGCCTTTTCTCGCAAGCAAAGCACGAAGCACTGCACATTCACCAATAGCCGAGCATGTCTCACACTGCCTTAGTGCTCTGATATATTCGGGCGATCGGGGATCATCACTAAAATGATCACCCTCTTCCTTACGACATGCGGCATTATCCATCCAATCCTGCGGTAATGGCATGTCTTTGCGCTGCACTGCCCATATCGCGCGCGCTCTTTGTCCACTCGGTACTCCCTTGCTAAATTCACTTCGTGGTATCGAGCCCCATAGTTGTTTGTGTAGCATTGGTGATTGCTTTGTCATAGCTTCTGCATTATTCCACACGCCTGTTATTTTGCCAAGCATAAGCAATGTATAGCCTATTCACGCTCGACCACGTTCCTCCTCAGCGTCGCCGAGCCCGCCGCTGCTTGGGTTTGGGCATGCCCCACTGCCGGCGGTCGGCTTGGGTCGTGCCGCCACGGACATCACCAGCAGCGATAATACGCTGGTATCCCCGCAGTGCAAAGAGTAAGCATTCAGCCGCCACCGGGCACCCAGCACAATCTTCACGCTGCTCGGGCTCTATCTGCTGCTTCGTCTCGGCATCAATACACAGCGCCAAGCGAGCAAAAGTCTGCGACGTGGGAATATATCCAATATGTCGCCGCTCGGCCATACACTGCTCCGCCCAGGCGATCCGTGCCCGAGGTGTATCATTAACGTGGACGGCGTGATGCATGACAGCGGTGAGCGTAGTAGACTGGCTAGGGAGATCGGCTGGCGTAGGACCATCCGTCAGTTGTCTGCGCTGCTGTGCCGTTAAACCAGCACAGATCCCCGACACTCCTTCTCTCACCGCATATGCCGCGCAGATATCAATCACCGCACAACCAACGCAGCGCCGCAGCGCCAGTGCCGTGTCCTCTGGTTTGCCACTAAAATATTCTTCGCTCGTGGCCGGGCTACAGGCAGCATCGCGCATCCATTGCGACGGAAGCGCCGCTCCCCCTTGCTGCCGCACCCGCATCCGCAAGTAGAAGATGCGCGACACACAGTCGATCGGTGCGTAGCGGGGGAATCGTTCTGGTCGTGATGGCTGTGCAGCTGGCTGCTCTTCCATACTATCTTTATTGTACCACTCCCCGCGCTGCCAACCATAAGCGTCATCATCTGCTATACTAGAGACATGAATCATCCATCTCACCCGACGACAATCCTTGCCTTCGTTGGCCTCTCGGGCGCAGGCAAGAGCGAGGCAGTCAACCACGTGGCACGCCTTGGCATCCCCAAGGTCTACGCTGGTGGCATCCTCTACGACGAAATGCGCCGCCGCGGCATCGCCATCACCCCGCAGTCGCAAGCCAAGTTTCGCAAGGCCTGGCGCGAAGAGGCTGGCAAAGATATCATCATCCGCACCGCTGCCGAGCAAATGCAGCGCCTCGCCGCCGCTGGGCAGCGCCACATTCTCTTTGACGGCCTCTACTCCTGGACAGAGTACAAGTACCTCACTCACCACTTCCCGGGTGAGCTCGTTGTGGCGGCCATCGTGGCACCCAAGCAGCTCCGTCACCGCCGCCTTGCTCAGCGGCCCGAGCGGCCCTTTACCGCCCAGGAAGCAATCGCCCGCGACTGGTCGGAAATTGAGGATATTGAGAAGGGTGGCCCCATCGCCATTGCCGACCACTTCATCTCCAACAGCCACGATCTCACCGAACTCCACCAGCAAGTCGACGCCCTCTGCCGCGAGATTGGTTGGCTGTAAAATACCCCGGTGGGGTATAGCAAAGAAGCGCAATCTACCCATCGACACTTTTTGCCAGCACCCTATCACTACATCATTTGACATAGCACCACAGCATTGGTATACTCTGTGCACACGGAGTAGCGTCGTCACTGGCGCTCATAACAGACAATAAAGGAATCTATGAACAACCAACCAACACCCCAACAACCGCCTGCCCCGCAGCCTCAACCCCAGCCTGTGCCACCCCAGCCAGCTGCGTCGCCCCAACAACCATACCAATACCAACAGCCCTATCCAGGTGCTTATCCACAATACGAAAACCCAGGCGAAATGATGGGCGTGATTGGCTGCGTCCTCAATCTCCTCGGTATTTGCATTGGTGGCATCATTCTGGGCATTATCTCGCGCAGCAAGTCCAAGGAAGCTGGCATGTCCACCACCTGGGGCACCGTCAGCCTGGTGTGGGGTATTATCGGGACAGTTTTTGGCTTTATCATTGGCCTGATTATTCTCATCGTTATTCTCACCAATCCATATCTCGACTACTACCATCCCTACTAGGATCAGGTGATAAAATCTAGATACATACCCGGCATAACACCAATGCCGGGTATGTAATTGGATAATAAATAATATTTCCCATTCTTCACTATTCACACAAGAGATCACTGTTGAAACCTTGACCTGTTAAAAGCCAAACCGGCCACCTCTGGCCGGTTACATAACTCAATCGTAGTGTTTATCCCCTACTGCTGCAAGTACTCGTACAGCTTCTTGGCGTCCTTGTGCTTGCGCAGCTTGGCCAGGGCCTTGGCCTCAATCTGACGAATACGCTCACGCGTCACGGCAAACTCCTGCCCAACTTCCTCCAGCGTGTGACTCTTGCCATTCTCTAGGCCAAAGCGCATTTTAATAATCTTCTGCTCGCGGTCGCTCAAGGTCGAGAGAATATCTTGCACCTGTTCTTTGAGAAGCTGGTTGGAGGCCGACTCTTCAGGGCTGACCGTATCTTCGTCCTCGATAAAGTCCCCGAGCACCGACTCCTCCGAGTCGTCGCCATCGCGCCCCACACCAGCATCCAGGCTGCTAATGTCTTGCTTAATCTTCATCACATATTCGACCTTATCCGGTTCCATATCAAGCTCTTTAGCAAGCTCGGTAATGGTTGGCTCGCGGTTCAGGTCTTGGGTGAGGCGGCGCTGAGTGCGCAGCAGCTTGTTAATCGTCTCTACCATGTGGACAGGAATGCGAATAGTGCGCGCTTGGTCGGCAATCGCACGCGTAATCGCCTGGCGAATCCACCAGGTGGCATAGGTGCTAAACTTAAAGCCCTTATCTGGGTCAAACTTCTCCACCGCCCGCAGCAGCCCAGTGTGCCCTTCTTGGATGAGATCGAGAAAATCAAGGCCACGACCGCTATATCGCTTGGCAATACTCACCACCAAGCGCATATTAGCCTCGGCCATTTTGTCTTTGGCACGCTTGTCGCCCTGTTTGATGCGATAAGCCAGATCCACCTCTTCGTCAGCACTCAGCAGCGGGATCTTACCAATCTCGCGCAGGTGTAGCCGCACCGAGTCGTCGCTAATATCATCAAAGTATTGGTTACTATTAAGAATCTCCTCTGGCGTGTCTTCTTCCTCAAGCGCCGCGAGGTCGGGCTCCATATCGTCGACGGCTGGATCCATGATCGGTGGCTGGGCATCGGGTGGCGCTGCCTGAGCTGTGGTTGCTGGTTTTTTTTGCTTGGTATCCTTATCGTCGGTTGCCACGCGCTATCTCCTTGATTAATTGGTTCAGTTGCTCGCGCAAAGCGGCGGCGGCAGTCGTATCGCCGCTCTCTTCTGCTTGGCGCAGTTGGGTGGTGAGATGATGTTTGTGTTGCTGCTTGTGTTCGGTTTCGATTTGCCGCAAAAGCCGGGCGGTCTCGTAGTAGCGATCGGTCTCGCTCCACGCACCATACCGAGCGTCGGCACGTACCCGCACCATTGTAATATACTCGTCAAAATTTTGCAATAGCGGCGGCGTACTCCTCAGCGGCTGCCCATGGTGCGCCGCATAGTACTGAGCCAAAGCCTGGCGCGCCTCCCCCGCAAAGAGCTGCCAGTCAACTCGCCCAAACAATTCCTGGCTCGGCCCATCGAGCGTCGCCAGTGCAAGCACATCGTCTTGTACGAGGTAGCGATTACGTGGCGCGGCCGCGGCCGCCTTAACGGCCTTGCGGATGGGTGCGGACGGTGCGGTTTGCTGCGCCTTGGCCTGCACAGCCTGCACACTAGAGCCCACCGTTTGAGCAATCTGCCGCTGGTAGTGCTCACGCTCGACCGGGTCACCCAAGCGATTAACAAGTGCCAGCCCAACCGTCGTAAACTGCCGCTTACCCGCCGCTGTGGTAAGATCAAGCTGCTGCCGATACTGCGCTAGGAGCCAATCCACCGCTGGCTGAGCTGCCGCTATCGCCTGCTGCCAGGCCGCTACCCCCTGCTGCTGAATAAGTTCATCAGGGTCTTTTACCCCTGCCGGCAGCGACACTACTTTTAGCTCCACCCCTACCTGGGCGGCCAAACCAATCGCTCGCTCTGTGGCGGCCCGCCCAGCGTTATCACTATCAAAACTCAGCCGAATATCGCCCGCCAGTCGTTTGAGCGCCCGAATATGCTGCTCCGTCATAGCAGTGCCCGCCGTCGCCACCACTGCTGCTTCGCCCGCCTGATGGCTGCTGATCACATCCATATTACCCTCGACAATCACCGCATAGCCCTGCGCCCGAATCGCCTGCTTAGCCTGCATCAAGCCAAAGACATGCCGGCCTTTGTCGTAGAGCAATGTTTGGGGTGTATTGAGGTATTTTGGTGCATTGGGCACATCAGCAATCAAGCGCGCCGTAAAACCAATCACCTGCCCACTCGCATCCATCAACGGCACCATCATCCGCCCGCGAAAGAGGTCACCATCGTAGCGGTTCACCAGACCCGCCTCACGCAGTTCCGCCAGCGAAAAGCCTTTTTTCTTAAGATACGTTACCAGAGCATGACCATCGCGCGGCGCATAGCCAATCTGAAACTGCTGGACAATCGCCTTGCTCAGCCGCCGCGTCCGAAACACATAGACCAGTGCATCCTGGCTCCGCACCAAACAATGCTGATAAAAATTCGCCGCTAGTCGATGCGCCTCACGCAGCCGCTGCTTGCGCCGCGCCAGGTCACGGTTACCCTTCTGCTCATACAGCGAGAGATCCACTCCCGCCTTGCGCGCGAGTAACTCCAGCGCCTGGCGAAAGTCCAGCCCCTCTACTTCCATAATAAAGCTAAAGACATCGCCGCCCCGCCCACTACTAAAATCATGCCAAATATTCTTCTCGGGGCTCACAAAAAAGCTCGGCGTCCGCTCACTGGTAAAAGGGCTCAAACCTTTGTAACTCCGTCCCGCCCGCTTGAGCTGCACATACTCGCCCACCACATCCTCTATATTTAAGCGTGCCCGCACCTCTTCTTTGGCATCCATAGGTATAGTATACCGCATTGAGTATGAGCCAATCGAACCGCACCAATCGCCTATCTGACCATTCTTACCTACCCCGAAAGCTACTCCACTCACACGACCGATCATATACAGCAACAAGCCAAAAATAGAGACTAATTTTTATATAGTAGATAGGGGTATAGAGTATATAGTGTAGAGGGGTATATACTATGCATAATTCATCCATCCGACCTCTGTTAAATATTATCCTCTTTACCTCTGTTAGTGGTTGTGTTTAAATGGTATTATAGTAACTATGAATCCACAGCAACCATACACTCCCCAACCGAATGGTTCGGCACCGCAGCCCGAGCAACAGCCCCCACAGCCCAATGCGCCGGCAGCTGCTCCGTATGTCCCCTACTATGCTACCCAAGCGGCGTCACACGGTGCGCAGGATTATGGCTATGGTGCATATAATCCGGCAGCGCAGAGCCAACCAGCCCAGTCACCGT
Organism: uncultured Candidatus Saccharibacteria bacterium; assembly: GCA_938036825.1. Classification (GTDB taxonomy): domain Bacteria; phylum Patescibacteriota; class Saccharimonadia; order Saccharimonadales; family Saccharimonadaceae; genus Saccharimonas. The sequence goes on along the minus strand of CALHWD010000018.1, from coordinate 28,895 downwards.
ATCAAGAGCAGCCCGCCCCTTCATCACCGCAACCTCAAGCCCCGCCCTACCAGCCGTATCAGCCACCACACAACCAACCAGCTGGCCAACCAGCCGCCAGCTACGGCACAGGTCAGTCATATCACTACGCGCCGCAGCCCGAGCAGCAGCCAGCCCAGCCCTTACAGCAGCCGCCAGCTACGACGCCCCAACCAACTAACTCACCCAGTCCACACACTGGCGCAGACCCATCACAAAATTATGCGAGCGCTTACCCAAGTCAACCCGCCGCGCAGCCCTACCAGCCACAAGCAGACGGCTACACTGGCCAGGCGTATGCTAACCCACAGCAGCCACTTGGCGCGACTGCCATGGCTGCTACCGGCGCAGACCTTGGTGCAGCAAGCGAGCCAGACACCTCATTCCCGGTAGATTACCTCAACGAAATCGCACCCAAACCGCAGCCAGTACAGATTAACCGCTTTGCGGTATTTGGCCTGATCGGCGGTGTACTCTTGCTCGCCTTTAGCGTCGTCATGATGATGGTCAACAGCCAGCCCAACTACACCAAGCAAGCCCAAAGCACGCTAGCCCGCATCGAGACCCTGCAAGCAGCCACCAAGGAGCAGCAATCACGCCTGACGGAGAATGAGCTCTCGAGCATGAACACCACGCTCACCACCTCGCTCGGCAGTATGGGGGCAGAACTCAAGTCGTCACTCAAGGATGCGAAGATCAAGACCGAGCTAGTCGGCGATGCCAAAAAGACCGAAAAAGCCTACTCCGACAAACTCTCCAAAACGCTCGAAGACGCTTACCTGACTGGCGCGCTCGACCGCGTCTACGCACGTGAAATGAGCTACCAGCTATCCATCCTCAAGAGCTACCTCCAAAAGCTCAAAACCGCCAGTGGCAACCGCAAAGCCATCGCCGACTACGTCGCCACCAACAGCAAGACACTCGACGCCGCCACCAAGTCGTTTAGCAACTTTACCTCAACAAAGTAGCAACGCGCTTACCGCACCTACTCTACCAAACCAGCCCGCCTCTCTGGCGGGCTTTTGTTACTGCGCTGCAGTATAAAACAAATATCTGATTGTGTATAGTTGCACGGCGTATTCCCAGGAGTTTTCCTCCGCGTGAGGTGGTAAACATCAAGGTGTCTTACTCTATCACACAACAAAAAGAAAAACGCCCACACCGTGAGCGCTCCTATACTGACGATTCTTCTCAAAAAACGAGCGCACTACTCCGTCACCAGCCGGTAGCTGAGCCGCGCGAGGTCAATCACCTCGTCATCACTCAACTGGCCGCTGCAAATAACAGTGATCCAATGTTTTTTGTTGAGGTGGTAGCCTGGCTGCACCGACTCATAGCGTTCGCGCAGGGTGAGGGCAAGCTGCGGGTCGCACTTGAGGCTGACGCGCAGTGGCCGCGACCCTTCGGCAATGAGCGCAAACATCTTCTCCTGCTGGCCAGGCACATCCTTGTGCCCTACCTTGTACACCGCGATATCGTCCCCAAAAGGATAGTCGAGCCACGCTCCGGGCAGGCTGAGCAAAAATTCTTCGAGCTGCTTGTGTGTCATAGCACTATAATACTACAACCACTTATGCCGCACAAAATACCCCACCATCGCTAGTGGTATGAGAACAATCAGGCCGATCATCAGCCAAAAGGCGACGTCACTGCGAAATGGCAATTGCACGAAGTTCATCCCGCCCAGGCCCGTCAAGAATGAGACCGGCATAAAGACGGTTGCAACCAAGGTGAGGCGCTTCATCACATCGTTCATACGGTTAGACACAACGGAGAGATACATATCAAGCGCGCTGGTGAGGAGGTCGCGCATGGTATCGATGAGCTCGTGGACGCGCCAGGCGTAATCGTAGCTGTCGCGTACATACACGGCGCATTTTTTATCAAACAAGGCATAGCGGCCGTTACTGAGACCATTGAGCACATTCATCAAAGGGAGCACCACTTTGCGCAGGTCGGCTAACTGACGCTTGTACACAAAGAGCTGCTGGAGCTGCTGGTTGTCTGGGGTGCGAATCATCGTATCCTCCAGCTGGTCGGTCACATCGTCGATATGATTAAGCAGCGGCATAAACTGCTCAATAGAAAACTGGGCAATAGTAGCCAGAATAAGCGATGGCGTCGTGTAACTAGGCCGCAGTGCAGTAATGCGCTGAATGAGTTCATCATCTAGCTCGCCCTGGTGCAGCGTAATAATCTCGGTGTTACTGAGTAAAATGGTAATGGTGTGGTACTTCACATTGTGCCGACTGACGTATGGTATATCCAGCGTCAGCAGCAGCCACGCCTCCCCTTCTATCGCCTGCGGCAGCCAGCGATGCTCGCGCACCATGCGGGCCTGCAGCTCGGGCAGGTGCAGTTCGCTTAGCAGCGCCCGTCGCTGCTCAATTGTGTCAATCGTAATATCGCGCCACAGCTCGGGCATTACAGAGCGACCTTTTGGAGATAATAGCGCAGCTCCATAATACTGCCACGAATATCCTCCAGCGCGCGGTGGTCTTCCGGCTTGGCAAATTTCTTACCGTATTTACCCTCCATCACCACCTTCCAGGCGCTCACATCCAGCATGCGGTAATGCAAACGCTGCGCCAGCTGCGGCCACCAGTGATCGATAAAGCGGCGATCTTGGTGAATGGAGTTCCCCGCGAGCAATATCCGCCCTTCGCCGGCGCACTGCTCATCGCAAAACGCCAGCAGCTCTTGCTCGACCTCTGCCAGCGGCTTACCCTGCGCATTCTGCTCCTCGAGCCCACGCCGCGCCGCCGGGTGCTGATCCCAAAAGCTCGCGTTACCGTCGAGGAGACGCGTGAGCTTAGCCGCATCATGGCGCACCACCCCTTCGTACGTTGCAATCTCGGCAAAAGTCCAGTCCGTCACAATCGCCGCCACCTCTAGTATTTCGTCCGTAGTAGGGTCTAGCCCTGTCATCTCAAGGTCTACCCACAAAATCCGTTTTGGTTTGAAGCTTGGTTTCATGCTTCTAGTATACTACGTTTTGCGATCAGACATAATCACGGGCATATCGATCAGGGACTTGCTTCATCAATCGTGCAATCTCCTCACTGTCTTGCTGTGTCATGCCATATGCAAGCGTCGCACATGCCCCTTTAGACGGTTCAAACTGAACGCACTCGACGAGCTGCTGGTAGAGCGATTCAACCGTATCATATGGCATATCAGGTGCAAGGCCAAACCGCCGCAAGTTCGCAACATACTGCTCAGCAACCGGATAGCCTCGCTCAAGTGCTTTATCAAGCTGTAATGCCTGCATAAAGTAATCATCCGTTGGATCGCCATAAACATCATGGCGCAGATCAAGTCCCTCGATCCGCGCCTCAGCAATACCCTGGGTCTGCAACTCAGCAAGTAACCGCACAGCCTTGAGTGCAAGCTTACTCCCAAGATGATGGTGCGCATTATGCTCGTAGTACGTTGGCCGAATGATATGCTGAGCCATGTCAATCACTGCCTGGGTTGTTGTATAGAGAAGCCATTCGTGGCGCTCTTTTGTCAGCAACACTTGGTTGATCGTAAAATCATGTGCACCCATATAGTCATCAATCGATCCAATATACTCAGCCCCATACCCATACTGAGCATCACGCGGCGAGCAGTGCGCAGCAAGCGCCTGAGCTGTTTGCTCAACCACTGCGGCATCACAGCCTTGGCGATCCACACTATCACCAAGCACGACAAGATCAATATCGCGTGGTGGTGCGAGCGGTGCAGTATGTTCAATCAGCAATGCCAACACAGTGCGTGCTGCACCACCCTTGATACCAATATACTCAGGGATATCATCAAGCGGTACCTCGAGCGGCACGCGCTGCATCTGCTCAGCAGACACAGCATACTCATATATCTCATGAGTGCCTGTCTCCGCCTCAAAGCGACGGCGTGCCGTTTGGAGTAGTTGGAGCGCTGGGTCGTGATTGAAAGATGGCAGTATATCTTTAGGCGTTCGCATCATCGTGGTCAAACCGTAAAAACATATTATACCACACAAAGAGCGATACCGCTCATTTTTTTCACTACACATCCCCTTTACTAATACGCAAGTTAGTGTACTACTTTTTTATTCAGGTGTCTTTACCCGCCTTCCCACCTCCTTATTCCAGGACGTAATTATGAGGTAATTCCTCTCTCCTACCCCTGTTATTTCCGAATTATTCAATCATATGTTCACGCTGAGTAGGTGTTTGGATAGTGCGCAAATTTATTATTCACCATAGAAAAACCACACCCGGGTGGGTGTGGTTGATCGCTCTAAGGCTTCTCGCCTCTTTAGTCTTTTTTCTTGTCCAAGCGGTCGAGCTTGAGAAAGTGGATGATCAGGTAGATGACGAATGCTGTGGCAATCAAGGTGATCAGCGAGCTCACGAAAGCTCCCCACGCGAAGTCAGCACTGCGGCCAGCAATCTCGATATGCGTGCTAGCAGCCTCGAGCCCCTTCTGCGACCCCACGATGAACTGCACCACTGGGCTAATGAACCCCTGAACTAATTTTTTAACCGTATCGCCAGCAGCAGTACCAATCGCCAAACCAACAGCCAAGCCAACTACGCCCTGCTCACGGATGAAGTCGGCAAAACCGCCGAGGTGGCTATTCTTCATCTTCTGTTCCATCGCTTGGGCAGCAGCTGCAGCCTCTTGGGCAGCCTTGCGTGGGGTGCGGCGTGCAGTAGGCTTCTTTGCAGCAGCTGCTTTGGTTTTGGTTGTTTTTCGTTCTGCCATAGGTTCTCCTTATTAACCATTGTTTATTCAAATTATAGCATATTCTGCATTAATTGCTAGCGCTCTTGTGTTGGTGGTGTTCTATGGCGCGAGGACTTCGCTAACCGCTTCTCAATCTTCTTTTTGTCTTGCTTGGCAGCTGCGATCCTCTTCAGACGCGTCTTCCTAAAACCATATGACAACACTGGCTTACGCGCCACCACCCGCCCTACGCTCGCCAAGAACTCGTCATTATCAGGCGGTAACTTAAACAACTCATCATCGTCATCATTATTATTATCATACTCTTTTATCGCTTCGTCTATCTTCTTGGGGTCACTCTCAGCTTTTGCAATCCTGCGCAGTGTATCACCCTTAAAGAACCGACTCTCCGAAGTATCGTCGGGCAGCAAGCTTGCCTTGATCACATCCGCTAAGGCCAGGGCGCTATCCCCCATATGCCGATCGATAAGTTTTGTGCGCAGAGCCTTTGCATGCTTAAGCTTGTTGCGTGGATCAATATCTGGATAGATACCAGCAAATTGATCAATAATATCCTCACTCGCAGCAACTGGATCGGGGTTATTGCTCAGTGTATTAATAATCACATTATGATACAGGCGCAGCATTTCGCGACCTGGCACTGATGGCATAGTAATAAGCTGCAGCTGGCTATGTAGCAAATAGTCATACACATCGTCATCTCGATGGCGGCTGTCTTTATCAAAACTCAGCCAGAACCGCTCATTTATGAATTTTTGGCGCTTACCTGGATCATCTATATCGACTTTTCGTAATAATTCACTAGTCTGCAAGGTATTAATCGCGCGCAGCTCACCACGCCATAATTGGTCAAGCGGGTCTTCACCACCAACCGCCTTGGTCGTTTCTTGGTAAAACTCCTTGGTTGCAACATCGAGCAAAAACGAGCGCTTGCTCCCACTCGTGCGGTCAAACAACATAACCACTGCATGCTGGTTAACATACCCAACATAATGCTCCACCCCTATTTGATCCAGGCACTCCGATGCCACAATGGTGTAGCCATAGCAATTAGCCTTCTCGCGTTGCGCGAGGAGTTCTGCAGTCAACAGTGGTGTTGCTTCATCCATGTCTTCGAATTCAAGTGTCTGCCGCACCAAGTGACCCACAAGAATAGCTGCTTCGATCGCGTCATCAAATGTCAGCGGCGACTGCTCGTAGGCTGTGCCGATGATCTTGAGCTGAGTAGAATCGGGCAAACGCTGGCGGCCAATCTCGGGATTGCTCTCCGCTATACCACGTCTTGGTGTCTTGAGCCCTGCCATCAGCGACTCATCTAAGATAGATGGATTGGTATGTGGCGTACGCTCACCCACTACAACCGCTCCGGCGCTTCGATACCGAGCAGAGCAAGGCCAGCAGCCAGAGTATCACGGTAGCGCTGCACTAGGGCGAGGCGCTCGGCCTGGCGGGGGCTACCAACGACACGATTTTTCTCGTAGAAGCGGTTAAATTCTTGGGCAAGCTCATAGAGGTAGTGGCAGATGCCATGCACAAGATACTCGCGAGCGGCCTTCTCGACGACCTCTGGATATTCGCTCAGCTTGCGCAGGAGAAGGCGCTCGTCATCAGTGCAATCGGTTGGCTCGGCAGGCTCGGCACTCGCCTTGGCTAGGATGCTACACGCCCGAGCATGAGCGTATTGAATGTAGGGGCCAGAATTGCCCTGCAGGCTCACCGTCTCATCCATATCAAAGGCGATATCGTTGCCCATGCGATACTTCGCAAAGGCGTACTTGATCGCCCCCAGGGCCACCTGACGCTGCACCACTAGGTCTGCGGTGAGGCGTGCGACGCGCTCTTGAACGATGGCAAGCACGTCAGCCGCTCGCGCCACATTGCCCAGGCGCGAACTCATCTTGCTACCATCACCAAAGCGCACCGTGCCATTGGTCAGGTGGGTCATCCGCCCAGCTAGCTCAGGCCGGAAGAGCTCAGCCGCAGCATACACCACGCGCATATACTCCTTTTGGTCGTTGCCAGTGATGAGAATCCGGTGGTCGAAGTGGTAGTCTGCCACCTCCTTCCAGATAACGCCAATGTCCTTTGTCTCATACGTTGGCAGGCCGTTGGACGTCACAAAGACGCGGGTGTGCAGGTGCTTAGCAGGGTCACCGACGAAGACCACTGCCCCCTCAGAACGCTGCAAGTTCCCTCGCTCCAGCTGCTCGTGCACCACGGCGAGGCCAATCGGTGCGGTGCTACTCTCGGGGATATAGTCAAGATGATCAACCTGAATCATCGTATAGAAGGCATCGAAGTAATCCAAACTCCACTGGCGCGTCGTCCAATAGATCTGAGCGAGCGGCGTATTATGCTCATCATGCTCGTGGTAGCTATAGACTAACTTGTTAAACTCAATAATCTCTTGCTTCGCCGTCTCGTTCTCTTCGTACGCTTTAGCACCGATCACATAGGCCTGGCTAATCCACCGCGCCCGAGCAAAGACATCGCTCTCTACCTCTGGTAACTTCTCTGGCAGCTCACCGCCTAGCGTGTGGCGCATCCCCCACAAACACTTAGCAACGTGCAGGCCAACATCACCACCAAAGCTGGCTCGGTCTACCGCCGCGCCAACCGACTCAATGATCCGCGCTAATATATCGCCATACACCGTCTGGTACAGGTGGCCGGTGTGCAACTCCTTAAAGGCGTTGGGGCAGCTATATTCCAGCGTGTAGCGCATGCCGCCATAGACCTGCTGCGGTGCGGTGTTGGCCGCCTGCCACAGTGCTTCATCACTTAGGCGGAGATTAATAAAACCCGGGCCAGCCACGCTCACATCAGAAAACTGGCCAGTCTGGCGTAGCACCGCCGCCACCTCCTCGGCAATCTCGCGCGGCTTCTTGCCCAGTGGCTTAGCAAGCTTGAGTGCGACATTGGTCGCAAAATCGCCAAACGTCGGCTCCGGCCGCGTCAGCTCCACCGGCGGTGTTTGTTGATAAAGAGTGTATAGTGCATCACGAATCGTCTGTTCCATGATTATAGTATACAACAGATACGGCGCAAGAATAGCGTAAGCGTAGCGAGAAGGTTTAGGCCTTACCCTTCTGCATCCGCTTCTGCCGCTTGAGCGCCGCCTGCACTAAACCAGCAAAAAGCGGATGAGCCCGGAATGGCCGCGAGGTAAACTCTGGGTGAGCCTGAGTCGCAACAAAGTAGTCGCAGGTCGGTGCCTCGACGAACTCGACCAGCCTGCCATCGGGTGACGTACCCGACACCACAATCCCGCCCGCGTTAATAGCAGCAAGATGCGCTTGATTCACCTCATAGCGGTGGCGGTGACGCTCCACAACTTCTGTTGTCCCATATACCTTAGCGGTACGCGAGCCAGCCCGCAGCACCGCTGGGTAGTTGCCTAGGCGCATCGTCCCACCGGTCGATTGCTTGCCCTGCTGATCAGGCATAAGGTAGATGACGGCATTATCTGGCGCGGTGCCACACTCCGCACTGCCAGCCTGGGCCAGACCACCGCGACGGGCAGCAGCAATCACCGCCACCTGCATCCCCAGGCATATACCAAGATACGGTATATTGTGCTGCAAGCAGTAACTCGCCGCCGCAATCTTCCCCTCCACCCCGCGCTTGCCAAAGCCACCAGGCACCACCACAGCATCCACAGCGCTGAGCGCTGCGTCGGTCACTGTCTCGGCATTGATCCATTGGATCGTCACCTCGCTGCGGTGCGCCCAGGCGGCTGCTTTGAGCGCCTCGGTGATGGAAAGATAGGTATCGGCATTATCAACATATTTCGCCACGAGGCCAATCGTCAGCCGCTGGCGGTAGGTCTGGCTGTCATGCCGGACGAGCTGCTGCCAACGCGTCATATCTGGTACCGTCATATTGCCAGTAAAGCTCGCCAGCACCGGGCCTAATTCGCGCGCTACCATCAGGGGTACCTTGTAGACCGTATCGACATTTGGCATCATAATGATCCCCTCTGGCCGCACTCCACTGGCAATGGCAATCTTATCCGCCACGCCACGCGGCGGCGCAATACTGCCCTCGGTGCGAACCGCCACCACATCGGGCATAATACCAAAGCCACGCAGGTCGGCCATGGCATTCTGGGCTGGCTTCGTCTTGTATTCCTGGCTCGTCGCAAGAAACGGCACATACACCACATGGACGAAGAGACAGTGCTCGCGCCCCACCTCTAATGAGAACTCGCGGATTGCCTCGACAAAGCTTAGCCCCTCATAATCTCCCACCGTGCCACCAATCTCCACAATATGCACCTGACCCGCCGCTGCTTGGTGGATGGCTCGCTTGATCGCTTGGGTGAGGTGCGGCACCAGCTGCACCGTCTGGCCGCCAAACGTCCCGGCCCGCTCATCGGCAATCAAGTCACGCAGCAGCCGCCCCGCCAGCGTAGCATTGCGCTGGGTCAGCTCGAGGTCTAAGAAGCGCTCATAGTGGCCAAGGTCAAGATCGGTCTCCGCCCCATCTTTAGTAACGAAGCACTCGCCATGCTCCTTGGGGTTGAGTAGCCCAGCATCGACGTTGAGGTACGGGTCGCACTTTTGCACCGAGACGGTTAAGCCCTTGGCCTGCAGCACCGCGCCAATACTGGCCGCTGTGATGCCCTTACCCACCCCAGAGAGTACCCCACCGGTGACAAAAATATACATTGGTTGGTGTGTCTGTGTCATACAATCTCCCTCTCGCGTTCTATTGTAGCATGTATCCATAAGCAGTATACTAGCAAAAAACCAGCCCGATCGCTGGTCTTTTGCCGGTTATTGATACGCGCCACCTATTGGCAGCCCTCGCACATGGTTAACTCCGCTGGATCTGGCATAATAACAGGAGTGCCACTCGCCGCTGCTTGGTCGACGGCAACCTGCTGAGCAGCCAGCAGTGCCTGCTCGATAGCGTCAAGCTTTTCCTCCAGCGTCATATCGTCCGTCAGCTGGGGCTTGGTAGTCTGTGCCTGCGTGGTAGTTGTCGTTGTTGTATCTGTGATTGGTGCTATTGTTGCTGTGGTTTGTGTCATAATAATTACTCCCGACCCGTTGTGGTTATAGTGTCTATACTACGCTATATATAGCGTTTTACGCAAGGTAATGCACCCAATTTTCTGTTGTGGAATTATCATCCAGCTGGCCAATTGGTGCGACATACCACTGCGGTTGGGCACACTGCGGGCGGAAGCTCCCCAGCTTAGCCGTATATGCCTCGGTAATAGCCGCGATCTCATTCTCGCGGGCTTCGCGCACCGTAGTGTGGAGATAGACAGCCTGCTTTGCGTCATTCCACACCACAAACTCTGCCCGCCCAGTACGAAAGGCGTTGTGCGAGTGGCGCGCCTCACGATCAGACAGCCAGGCAATTACGTCTCCCATCCGGACAAAGTGCAGCGGTGTCACCAGCGGCATGCGATCGCGATTAACGGTAGCTAGCGCGCCAACCGGCACGGTGTCGAGGATGGTTTGCGTGAGGGTATTCATAAGCTCATATTCCTTTCGTATCTAATTTGCAAATATTGTTTGCTACATCAGCGGGCCGCTCTCGCTCCATTGCCAGACAAGAAAATATCTGGAGGCCAGCTACTTAGCAAGCGGAAGATTGCTGTAGTATTAATCTGGCCGGAACATTTTCGGTCTGGTGATGGAGTGAGAGCTCCCGTAAGACCGGTAGACTGGTAAGGTCTTTCTGTTTTGCCAATATCTACTACTTCGTCGTATTCACCTCATAACTCGTATTGGTGCTCTCGAAGAAGTTCACCAGCTCCAGCGTGTCGTTGGCGGCGGCCATCCACTTGGCTGGGTTGGTGACGTTGTATTCCGGTTCAAAGCCCAGCTCTTCCAGTCGCCGGTCGGTCATATACATCACGTATTGGTTGACGTAGTCGGCGTTCAGTCCCAGAATGCCGCGCGGCAGCATGTCTTTGTTATACGCCTTCTCGAGCTCAACGGCTCCGAGAATCAAGCTGCGGATTTCCTCAGCAAACTCCTCGGTCTGCAAGTCCGGGTTTTCGTGCAGAATCGTCAGCAGCAGGTTAATGCCAAACTCCAGGTGCAGGTTCTCATCCTTCGTCACCCAGTCGAGCAGCGTGCCGACGTTGCGCAGCAGATTACGGCGGCGGAAGCTCATCCCCACCATAAAGCCGCTATAGAACCAAATCCCTTCCAGCACGATGTTATACGCCACCAGGTTACGCACAAAGTCCTTCTTACCCTCCAGCGTCGTTACATCTGGGCGCTCCTCCATCATGCGCGTGACGTACTTTGTCTGGAAGGCAGCTTTATCGGCCAGGGATTTTTTGCCCCAGCCGGCCGCATAAATTTCCTCACGGTCAAACGGGAAGGTCTCGATAATATATTCGAACGTCATAAAGTGGTTGGCCTCTTCCCACATCTGCTTCGAAAGATACAGGTGGCACTCAGCGGCATTCACGCAAGGGTAAATACCAAAAGCCAGCGATTTATTGATCAGCAGCTCGTTAGGATTAAGGTAACTAATCACCGTCTTCAGGGCGTGCTTTTCGTCCTCGCTCAATTTCTCAAAATCCGCCAAATCCTGGCTCAGCTGCACCTCATTCGGGAACCACGTGTTGGCCACCGCTTGGTTGTATAGGCGGTACGCCCAGTCATAGCGCACCGGCTTGAGCTGCAAGCCATCGCGTACGCCTGATCCTAAAATGCCCATTATTACCTCCTTGTTTTTGTAAAAAACGAATTAATTATTATACTATCTACACTTATATTTCTTGTTCCATATCTGCTGGGTGGCGCCGTTTAACAGCAGAGTTGTTGTTTTGCTGCTGGCGCGAGCTCTCGGACACCTCTAGCGCTGGGAATAGTGGTGAGTCCAGGTCAACATCAAGGGCATATTGGACATAATGTATTGAGGTTGTGCTGTCTGCCTCCGCAATCGCTACAGTGCCGATAGTGTGATGGACACCACCCGGCGCGAGCTCCGGTCGCTGCGATCCATCAACTGACAGCTCTGTGCTTGCTCTCATCTTTGCTATATCGCTATACTCGTGGCTCACGATTCCTTCTCCTTCCCTTCCTCCTGCTTCTTGCGTGCGCGGTAGAAGCCACCAAAGCCCACGCGCTTGGCGTCTTGGTGGAGTTTTTGTTCGGTTTTGTTGGCGCGAATGGAGACCTGCTCGGACTGGTGGCGCGGCTTCACGTGCAAATAATACGTCGTTTTCAGGCCGCGGCGCCAGGCTTCGCTGTAGATCGTAATATACTCCTCGATATTACGCGATTCTAAGTACATATTGCGGCTAATCGCTTGATCGACCCACTTCTGAGCGCAGGCTGCTACCTCAATGAAGGCATACGGGCTCAGCTGAAAGCTCGTCTTATACACATCGCGCACCGCCTGGGGGATCTGCTCCATGTGCTGGATGTCGCCTTGGTTAGTAAGCAGCTCATCCTTGAGCTCCTCCCACAGGCCAAGGGCTTTAAGCTTGTGCACCAGGTTAGCATTAACCTCGAGGAATTTGCCATTGAGCGTGCTCCGGCTAAAGATCTGGCTAAATTGCGGGTCGATCCCTGGAGTGGTGCCCGTCACGTGCGAGATATTGGCGGTAGGCGCAATAGCCATCAGCGTGGCATTGCGCATGCCGCGCCTCACCTTGGGGCGCAGCGCCTCCCAGTCGAGGCGGCGAGTCGTGTTAATTGCTACTGCCTCACCCCGCTGCGCGCCAAGCCGGTCAATCGTGTCGATAGGCAGCTCGCCCTTGCTCCAGCCACTGCCAGCAAAGTTAGGATAGCTACCGCGCGTCACTGCCAGCTCAGCCGACTCATCGATAGCGTAGTAGCTAATAAACTCCGCCAGCTGATCAATCAGCTCGTACGCCGCCTCAGATTCATAGCTCAGCTCGAGCTTTTCTAGCACATCGGCCAGGCCCATAAAGCCCAGGCCAATCGCCCGGTTTTGCAGGTTGCTATTCATCGCCTCTGGGATGGGTGTTGTGGTAATGTCTACAAGGTTATCAAGCTGCCGCGTGGCTGAGCGCGTCGCCTGCTCGAGCCGTGGCCAATCCCACGTCTTGGTCGCGTCATCCAGGAAGGCGCTGAGGTTAATACTCACCAGATTACATACCGCAATATTGTGCTCGTCTTGCGGCAAGGTGATCTCTGTACAGAGGTTACTAAGATGAATAGTACCAGTATTATTGTTAAGCGCACGGAGATTGATAGCATCCTTCCAGGTGAGCCATGGGTGGCCGGTCGCCTGCAAACTACTCAGAATTCTGTGGAATTGCTGGCGCGCAGGCAGCTTGTCATAAGCGCGCAGCTTGCCCGCTTCAGCCTGAGTAATGTAATACGCATACCGCTTAGCAAAAGCCGCGCCATACAGCTCGCTCAAGTCACTGACCTCGGCTGGGTCAAAGAGATACCAATCTTCATCCGCCTGTACCCGGCGCATAAATTCATCACTAATAAACACCGCTGTATCGAGGAAGCGCGTCCGCAAATACGGATCGCCGGAGTTAGAACGCAGATCTATAAATTCCTTAAAATCGATGTGCCAGTTTTCCATATACACAGCCGCTGCGCCCATCTTTTTACCCTTGCGTGACACCGCAAACAGCGCTGTATCGATCATCTTAATAAACGGAATTGGCCCCGTGCTTGTTGTGTTAGTTGTCTTGACTGGGCTACCTGCCGCCCGCAGCTTCGTAAAACTGACACCGATACCGCCCGTCCCTTTAGCAATCCACATCGTATCGCGCACACTCTTAGCAATCGACTCCATATCATCCTGCACTTCCATGACGAAGCAATTGCTCAGCTGCGGGAACAACCCACCAGCATTAACGCGAGTGCTCCCGCCCGGGCTGTATTCGAGGTTGGCCATGTGCTGGTAAAACTCAATGGCTGCCTCAGTCGGGTGTTCCTCATTGTAGCTCAGACCCATGGCGATACGCATAGTAGTAAACTGCGGCACTTCGAGCGGCTCACCGTTCTGCTTGCGCAGGGCGTAGCGATTGCGGTTGGTCACCACGCCAAGATATTTACTCAGTCTGTCTTTACTAGGGTCAAGTGCGGCAGCCAGGCGCTCGAGGTCGAAGATCGTCTCATCTTCCATGCGCGGGTCGAGCAAGCCATCGGCCACTGCCTGGCGAATATAGCGCGGGAAAACCTCCCTATGACGCTGGCGCAGTTCTTCATCAGTAGTATATACACCCAGCAAATCACGGTAGATCGTGCCCAGCAGCAGGCGCGCTGCAATCGTGTCGTAGTCTGGGTCATCCTTAATATTCTGCACCGTCGTCTGGATGAGCGTCTCCTCCAGCTGCTTGGTCGTCATCCCATCAAAGAGCGTCAGCTGCAGCTCGCGAGCAATCTGCACGATCTTCTGCAACGGATCGGCCAACCCCTGGCTTGCCGCCAGCAACGTAGCATTTATCTTGGTTGTGTCGAATGGCTCGGTCGTACCATCACGCTTAGTAATATGAATCGTCATCATCCCTCCCCTTAGGCTCCTTATCATACGGTGCACAAAACCAGCCACCAGGGCACGCCTGGAGCCGATCTCTATTATTTGTCTCTCCCGTGTTTATGTGTGCTCGCTATATATGTAGCGTCTGGGTTCTACTATAGACGCCAGATATGGTGCTTGGCAAGAGGTTTTGTGAAAACTACAACCGATTTTGCGGGCGACCTCTGTCGGTGCTGACAGCACACTATAACAAGCACGCTCATGCTTTCGTATCCTCTCTAGGCTCACCCTCCCATTCCATTGGATAGCGTAATAGGAAATGCGAGCGAACGCAGAAGTAGTAATCAACGTAGATAGTCAACGTTGGATAACGTACAGCGTATCACTCTCACCCTCTCACCCCTGACGCTCAGACACCTCCCGGCACTCCTGCCGGAGCCGCTCAAAAGGAGCATAATCATCATGGTAGGGCGGCTGGCCGGCGAAGGGAGCTGGCTGGTGAGAGGTATCGCCACCGTACGTTGCCACGACATTAGTATAATCCCAGCCATCTGCCCGCTCATAGCGGAAGCTCCCCTGCCCCAATAGCGCAGCATACGGCGCATCCTGAGCAGCAAACAGTGGCTGGCAGGCTGGCTGGCGGCTGGCGATCATATTAACCACCACACGAGTATGTGGGCGAAGATGCCGCTTGAGTGCGGTGGCATACTCTTGTGTTGCCAGCGAGGCAGGTACATCGCCATCGTTATAGACATCGACGAGGACGATATCGTACTGCTCGGTGCTACGCTCAAGGAAGACGCGCGCATCTTGGAAGATCGGCCGCACATTGGCTGGATCGCGATAATAAAAATACTGGCGAGCGATCGGCAAGAGCCCGGGGTCGATCTCTACCACATCGATCTGGCTCTGCGGGTAGCGCTGAGCAAGGAGGCGCGGCACCGTGAAGGTCCCACCGCCCAGCACCAAGATGCGCTGGCGCTGCGGGGCCTGCTCCACCGCCTGCATCATCTGGCGCGTGTACCAAAATGGCAGCTGCTGCGGCTGCCCTACCACCACACCAGACTGCACACCGGCCGGCCCACTGGCAATCCCGCGGATAATCGCGCCATCCTGCCGATGCCATTGCTGGAGCGTGTAGTGTGCCGCTGCGGTGTCGATCGTCTGCGCAGCCTGGGCTCGCACCACTGGCGCCATACGATAGCCCAGCGCCAAACCCACGCACAGCACACTCACCACCACGCGCCATTGCCAGCGCTGGCCTGGCACTACCAGCCAGCTGGCCAGTACAAGCAGACTAATGAGCACCACCAGCACGTCGTGAATCCCCAACCAACCAAACAAGAAAAACCCCGCCGCAAAGGTACCGACGATTCCACCAATCGAATTCACCGCACTGAGCGACGCCACCGACCGCCCCGTTCGCGCCAGCGTCTCAGTCTGCCGCTCCACCAGGTAGGGACTCACTGCTCCCAGCACCAGGTTGGTCGGTGCAAAAAGTAGGCTCGCCGCCACTGTAGCTTGCAGGCGAATATCGATCGGTAGCTGCGCTACCCACCGCAATATATCGTAGTATTGGCATAGCTCCGTTAGCATCAGCAGCGCCGCGCCAAGCAGCAACCACGCTACATCGCCATCGCGCGAGCGCGTATCGGCCAGCACACCACCTAGCCAGTAACCCAGACTCATCGCCGCAATAATGACACCAATAATGCTCGCCCACACATACGTCGACGCCCCCACCACTGGCGACATCACCCGCGCTGCCACCAACTCAAACACCATCACACAAAACCCCGCCACAAATGCAATCACCAAACGTCGATACGGCAGCGGCATCATCAGTCGTTTCAGTTTCATAGGAGTATTGTAGCACGGTGCAAAATGCGACGTGAATGTCCTTATCAAGCATCACACCGTAATAATTATCCAAGTGAGAAGACTGGCTTATATTTAGGTGTCTAAGCCTCTCCAGTACTAACCCCTCCACTCACTACTTCATCTGATGGAGTGTGAGAACTATGTGAAATTTTAAGGTACAGACACAGCTCATTATGTATCGCTGCGGTATACGCACCACAACCGAGGGCAATAGCGGACTTCTCGAGCAATCTATGCCAAAATCGTACACACCTCACCACCTCTGCAACATCCCAGCAGGTGTCCGCAGCTGTATGCCTAAGTGTATGCGCTTGCTGTTGTAGAAGTCAATATAGCAAGCAAGGGTTTGACGCTGGCAGCCAAGTGAGATGTGTCTCCGCCAGACATGGCCAATACATTCCTCTTGCAGCGTGCGGTTAAATCGTTCAATGTGGGCGTTGTCGTTCGGTCTGCCGAGGCGGCTATGGCGTAGCTGGATGCCAGCTCGTTTTAGCTCTTGCGCGAAGTATCTTCCAAACTCTGGCCCGTTGTCGCACTGCACCAAAGAGATTGTTGTAAAGCCATAGCTACGCCATTTCTCCTGCGCTCTTAGGACAACTGCCGCAGCGATCCCAGGGCGCAGACTGGTGTGTGACTCAGCGTAGGCAAGACGACTAAAGAGGTCAATAACCGTGTCGTAATACAACCGCTTGCCAGTGTGTGGATCGACATGGTGGATCGTGTCTATTTGGACAAGCTTGCCTGGGGCGGTCGCTCTTGGTCGATGTGGATTACTTCTTCTAATCCGCGGCTTTCTAGCGCCGTCGAAGCAGTGATGGCGGCGAAGAATGCGGCGAACACTAGACAAACTGACAGTCATTCCTAGCGTATGCGTCACATAGTGCCATACCACCTCAGCACAGCGCTGCAGCTGCGTGCGCACTGCTAACACAGTACGCACTATGGTGTCCGAGATTGCGCGAGGACTTGTGTGTGGACGAGACGAATCGGTTGGTATATTCCAACGACAAGCAGCCAACCGAAAGCAAGAGATACCGCTCCTTGTCTTGACTTGCCTGTTCGGACGGTTGACATTGTCCATCTGGACATACCGATTGAGAGCGTTCCATTTCTGCTTCCAGCGCCAAATGGTACTGCGATGGACACCACACTTTCTGGCAACAACCATGACAGGTAGCTGGTCTACAACTAACAGACGCATAGCACTAGCTCTCGCTTTTGGTAGGTTAGGATTGGTAGAATACTTAAGGTATACTGCGGCACCTCCTCAAAAAAGATAAAGGCAAAACGCCTTTCTCTTTTCGCTCAGAGGCTTACAGTATAGGCCATAGCAGGTCTCCTTTCTGTAAATTGGTAGTACATCTTACAGTATGCGGGGCCTGCTTTTTATGTTGCAAGGGTGGTGAGTTGGTACGCAAAATTTGACACGTCATTCATATACTGATATATATTAACTTTTGCTCGAAGTTTGGCTTAGGGCAAGAGTTGCCCTTTGCTTCGAGCTCACTTTCTGAGAGAGGAGGTGAGAAAGATGCCGAATGAAGAGATCGCTTCAATGATCGGCTTTTCGTTTGGTATAGTGTGCCTCTGCATGATGCTCTGGTTCACAGAGAAGATGGGTAGACACGCCGCGAGATGGCTGTTAGCCACCTCGAGTGTTTGCTTTGTCGCTATCTTCTGTATCGGGTACTTGATGCCCAATACACCAACGAAGACGTTCTTAATGTTCGTCCTCGTTGGACTAGGAGGAATTGCAGCCTTTAGCCTAGAACGGCTCAGGCAGCTAAAGCGACGCGAGAGGCGAAAGAAGGGCTCCTAGCCCACCAAACATAGCTCACTAAACTCGTGTCTCAATCTGATCGCAGCGTATATATTACACTCTCGGGTTGAGCAATCAATCCGGTTCAGTTTGAGCATGATTGGTGGGCTATGTTCTCTTGAGAAGCAACTATTAACGACTAATCCCCTCCACCACTCCTCTTTACGCCACAGCTTGCTCGTGCTACAACTATACTATGAAAACAACAGACTCTATTATCACCGTCAGCCATTTTTCGATGAAATTTGGCAAGACCAGCGTCATCGACGATCTCAGTTTTGAGGTCAAGCGCGGCGAGACGTTTGGGTTTTTGGGGAGCAACGGCTCGGGCAAGACTACCACGATCCGCGCACTCCTTGGCATATATCAACCAACTGGTGGCAAGCTACTCGTCAATGGCACGCCATACTCCGTCTCGGGCGACGTCAAGCTTGGCTATCTGCCAGAGGAGCGCGGTCTCTACAAGAAGGAGAGTGTCATCGACACGATGATCTACTTTGGCCAGCTCAAGGGCCTGAGCCGCAGCGAAGCTCGCAGCAAGTCACTCACCTTCCTCGAGCGAGTTGGCCTGGCCGACAAAGCCAAGACTCGCCTCGACAAGCTCAGTGGTGGCCAACAACAAAAGGTTCAGCTCGGCATCACCATTATCAACGACCCAGAGCTCATCATTCTCGACGAACCTACCAAGGGCTTTGACCCCGTCAACCGGCGCTTACTGATGGAGATCATTGAGGAGCACCAAGCCAAGGGAGCCACAGTCGTAATGATCACCCACCAGATGGACGAAGTCGAGCGCCTATGCGACCGCGTTCTCTTGCTCAAAGATGGCGTGGCTCATGCCTACGGCACGGTAGCTGAGGTACGCACGCAGTTTGGTGGCAAATCACTCGACGACATCTTCATCCAGGTCTATAGCCAGCCCAGCAAGGAGGACAACTAATATGCATAATTTATCTACCGTTATCCGCTTCGAGATCACTCGCTCGCTCAAGAAGAAGTCGTTTTGGTTTGCGGCGATCAGCTTCCCGCTGGTGTTTGCCATGGTCTTTGCCGTTATATTTCTCTCTAATAAAGCCTCGGCCGATGCTGCTAAGAACCTCGAGAAGCAATCCTTTAGCTTTGCCGTCACAGATGAATCGAAGCTTGTCAAGCCAGAGCTACTTGCCGCTATTAAAGCCCAGCCTGTCGCTGCCGCGGACAAAGCTACTGCTATCAAGCGGGTCCAAGAAGGTACGCTCGATGCCTACATCTACTACCCTAAAGACATCGCCAAAGAACGGGTGGAAGTCTATGGCAAAGACGTCGGGCTCTTTGACAACGGCCGCTACGGCAGCATTGCCACCAGCCTGCTCTCTAACTCTGTCCAATTAGAAGTCAGCCCAGCAGTGCGCATGGTCATCCAAGACAAAATTAACACCAAGAATACCGTCTACAAAAATGGCAAAGAATACAACGCCATCAACGAGATGATCCTGCCTGGGCTCTTCTTAGTGCTGTTCTACTTCCTCATTAGCTTCTTTGGCAACCAAATGCTCACCAGCACAACGGAGGAGAAAGAAAACCGCGTCATCGAGATGATCCTCACCACGGTGCACGCTCGCACACTCATCATCGGGAAGATTATCTCGCTCATCGTCCTCGCGTTTATTCAGGGGCTGCTCGTTATTTTGCCAGTGCTTGTTGCTTATCTCTTCTTCAAAGACCAGCTGCAATTGCCCGATGTCGACCTCTCACACATTGTGGTTGACCCCGTGCGGATAGGGATAGGCTTCCTTGCCTTTAGCGCAAGCTTCCTCTTCTTCACCGGTATGCTGGTGGCCATTGGTGCCGCTGTGCCCACCGCCAAGGAAGCGGGCAGCTTCTTTGCCACCATCATGATCCTGCTCTTTGCGCCGCTCTATGCCGCCTCGATGCTCGTCTCCACACCAGACGCGCTGCCAAGCAAGATCATCACCTACTTCCCGCTCACCTCACCCATCCCACTCATGTTGCGCAATGCGATTGGCAACCTCAGCGCCATGGATGCCGCCATTAGCATTAGCATCTTGGCCGTCTGTGCCGCCATCGCCATCATGATGGGCGTGCGCCTCTTCCGCTTTGGTGCGCTGGAGTACAGCCGCAAGCTCAGCCTGCGCGAGATCTTTACCCGCCGGTAGCAGCACAGCGCGCTAGCCCACTATAGGAAGAAGCCAGTGCACTACCTCTGTTTTTGCCCCATAGCCCACCGCTTGATCGGTGAGTTTTGGGTTCAATTTTACTCCCTTGACAAAATCCCCACCAATTTGTAATATACAAGTACCACACAATAACTTCTAGTAATCACAAGGAGAAAACAATGCCCGGCAGAAGAGCTAATACCGCATCATATGAGGCTAATCCGGCTGACCTTGCAACCGAGCTGCCCACGTCGACCCTCGCCGATACCAAACACACCGGAGGCGACAACAGCCCAACTGCCATCTTCCCCGCTGCCCAGACGACGAGCTACCCATGCGCCTCATCAACCGCCCGCTTCAAGACACCAGCGAGCCCAGAGGCTGCAACCAATGAATATGATGAAGACTGTGATGAATCAGACCCATCAGTCCAGAAAATAATCAAGCAAGCACACATCGAGTCTCTTCTTGGTAGAGCAGAAGAATCGTCACTGCTCGGCAGATTTGAAAGAGCGTTTGGAAATGGTGTCCTTATTGGTAGTCTTGGGGCAGTTGCCCTAGCAGGAATCAGGCTATCTACCGGCTATGGTGCGCGTTGGGAGCCAGATGAGTCATCGTCAATTTTTTCACATATTACAGTAGTTACACCAAATGAAACAGAGACAGTTGACCCAACAGATGTTGCCAGCCTCGATTCGCAACGACGTCAAGATTCATTCGACCAAGCTACAAAAGGTGCTATTGGAGCAGCTATTAGTGGCACAATGTTTGCCGCAAGTATCTGTTCATATAAAAAATCTCTGCATTACCTAGAAAAAGCCCAAAAAGCACAGGAAGAGGCCTAACCCTCACTACTGTAATCATCCAGCACTCCGCGTACTCTGCGGAGTGTTTAGTGTACTCTACCCCTGTGGTCGCTCTGCATACCGCTCATACACAGCGCGGTTGGCAGCGTTGGTGTTGCGGCGGAGCTCTGGAGTGTTAAGGATGCGGTAGGCGTCGTGGCGGAGGGCTTGGTGGCGCTCAGCATAGGTTTGATCAAAGGTCGGCTCGATGGCAGCCCGTTTCTCAGGCGAAAGAGTGCGAAGATACGAGTCTTTGATCTGCTGGTAGTCGGGCAAGTCGGGGATACTATAGATCAGCTCTAGTGCGCCATCATTTGCCCCTGCGAAGTTCTCTGCCTTGAGCCGCCCCTCAAAGACTTGGCGCAGCGAGTGCATCTTCTCAGCAGCTGCGCCGTTGTATTCGCCGCGCAAGATCGCATCATATGTCACGTCATTAACAAACGGCACCGCACCCGCCACCCCAGAGGCCACCGCCTCGGCCGAGACAGTCGCACGGGCATCGTAGTTGTACCCTTGACGCACCTGCACCGTGCCATCATCCGCCACGTATTCGATCTCGCGGCCAGTCTCGCGGATGATCTCACGCTTTTGGCCAGCCGAGCCGGCGCGGAACTGGTGCTCGATGGCCGCCTCCTTCACATATTCATTATCCGCCCGGAAGGTGTGCTGGTTGCCACTGGCATCGGTGAGGGTGATGGCAGTATCGCCAGTGGCGGCCATAGCTTGCCATTGGCTGCTATTGAGCTTGAAGTGGCGCATCAACTGGTCTTCAGCCGCAACATGCTCACCAAACTCCTTGCGCAGCCGCGCCGTCTGGCCGGCTACCATCAAGTTCTTGTGCCCTACCCCTGTGGCGTAGTCTTGCAGCGTTTGACCATCGACCATTCGGCGGCGCAGAGCAACACCATCGCCATCGCGCAGCACCACACCATCGGCATTGGCCACTGCCCCATCAGCCAAAAGCTCACGGTCGATCTTCGCCCGCACTTCGCGCTGCGCCATCGCACTGCGGATCTCCGTTAGCGCACCCACCTCGGCCGCTGCATAAGCGCGCCGCCCCAGACCATGGCTCAAGCCAGCTGATACCTCACCGCCAAGCTTCAGCTCATCATAGAGTGCATCCAGCTTGTGGGCAGCATTCTTGGCTTCATCAGTGGTGAGCTGGGTATTGAGCGCTCGCTGCTTCAGTTCATCATCCTGCAAGAGGCGCGCATTCCAGGCTCGGTCGCGCCGCGCTGCCCCCTCTTTGCCACGCAGGTCGGTGTAGCGGTTGTACTCATCATTGCTCCGCCCCACCGCCGATAAGTCGGCCATTGTTTCAAAGCGCTTGGTGTAGGCATCGGTTCGCTGCTGAATAGCGCGCTTCTTCAGGGCCCGCCGCCGCGCCGCATTACCCAGCCAGTTGCGCTGCGCATCGCCAGCAAGCACGCGCGACTTGCGCAGGTCTGCCCGCTGCTGTGCCCAGGTCCGCGTTCGGTCGACAATGCCACGCCGTGGATCATTCATAATCGCGCCCAGCCGCCCTAACAGTGAGCCGCTCATCCGCACCACAAAGGGTGTCAGCACCAGTGGCACCACCTGCACTGCCAAGCCAAGGATGATGAGGTTGAGATTATTCGCATCCTTACCATTGGTTAGGATAGCCACTCCTGCCAGGCGCGACCCGCCAAACAATATCGACATCAGCGGAAACATCAGCATCATCGTCATAAAGAGATCCTTCCACTTATCAAAATACTTCTCTGTACTAGGCAGCACATGCATTAAGAAAGCAAATGGCGAGACAATGACAAGAATGGTGATGAGCGCCTGACGCGCCGCAATAATTACCGCAGCGATGATAACCGCCAGCAGCACACCGACCAGCAGCGGAATAGCCATCGCCAGCGCTCCATCGGTCGCGCCCACCAGTGCACTCACCCCCACCACCGCACCCACTGCACCAGCGCTACCCGTCAGCAGAGCACTCATGACATTAGGCCACGTAATTTTGTTAAGCGTGTTATAATCCGCCCCATTGACCGTCGAGGCAATATTGACAAACAGCTGCTGCAGCTGAAAGCCCAATATATTCGAAATATCAATCGCTGCCGCACACAGCCAAAACGACATATTGACGACAATAATCGACACCACTAAGCGCGGAAACATTTTCTTGATGCCATAATTGCTAATACCAACACTGGTAACTTGCGAATAAACTACGATGAGCGAGACGATGATAAAGGCGATATTGGCCAAGTCGCGCATGATCGCCCAAAAGCGAAAGAGTGTGCCATCACCACTGGATTGCAGCGGCTGCACCGCCAAGTACTGCGCCACCTGCTGGTAGAGCTGGTCAGTGATCCACGCCATGAAGTTACTCACCGGGCAGACAATCCAGCCAATACTACCCAGCGCTGTGCCACTACAACTGGTCGTGGCACCATCATCTTTATCTGTTTGCTCGGCGGATTTGTCTTGGGGCTGGTTATCACCTTGATTATTGTTCTTGTCGTTTCCTGCCGCCTGGCCGTTTTGGTTATTACCGTTGTTTTGGGCGTTTTGTCCTGCCTGGGCGTCATTATTTTGGTTATTTTGCGGCGCTGCCTCCTGCTGTCCCGAGACAGTGATGGCAACGGCATCACCCAGCTTGTTATATATATTTGGCTCGACGAAAGCATACTCTACATATGTCGCTTCTCTTGCACGCAGCGGATCAGTGCCATTTGGAAAAATAATGGTCTGGCGTCGATCTGATGCTGGCGTATATTCGTAGAGGTGTACACCAGTGGGCAGGCCACGCGCCGTCAACTCTTCGTTGCTGGCCTGGTGTGGTTTGAATGTGTTATGGCGAAAAATAAGGTTCTCACCTTGGCGCTGCGCTGTCTCGGCAGCATGCACCGGCATAGGAGCAGCGAGTGCGAGCCCAAGCAGCACCATCACTAATAGTGCCAGCCACCCCGTATATTGCCGCAGACAACCCCTCGCCCGCGCAACCACTCGCCACGCTCTGTTCATGTCTTGTTCGACATTAGCATAATATAGCACAGTGGTCAAGTTTTTGTTGCCTACAGCTCAAAGCTCGACCAGCTCTCCTGCCTCTGCCCCAGTCTTTACAACACCGCTCGTATCGTATACACTACAGCGTAGGAATAGTATGATGAAATATAAACGATTGGTCTTGGGCTTTGGTGCAGTGCTGGCAATTTTTGTTGGCAGCGTTGTCGCGCCAGCAAGAGTAATGGCGGCACCAGGAAGTGGGTGTAATGTGTTAGATTTTGACAATGTACGGTGCGTCTCAAATAAAGACAATGATAAGCTTGGTCAGGAAAATATTATCAACACCTTGAAAGGCATTTTAAAGCTGCTAACAATTGGTGTTGGTGTTGCTGCAGTAGGTGGCCTAACATATGCTGGCATTCTCTACTCAAGTGCAAGCGGTGATGTACAGCAGACCGCAAAAGCGAAGAGTATTATCACAAATGTTGTTGTTGGTATTTTAGCTTTTGCTGTAATGAGCATTGTAATTAATTTCCTTGTACCAGGAGGTATCATCACATCATGAGAGGGCGTGTTATGGCATATGCTTTCATGGTTATCGTGGGATTGGCTATCATTACTCCATCCGCACCAGCACAAGCTGCTGCGCCTTGCTCACCTCCAAATTTCTTGGGTATGCCAGCTTGGTATCGTGGCCTCCAGGATGAAAATGATTGTGCAAATATAAAAAAGGTAGGCACAGAAACTTATTTTCTCACTATCGGCCTAAATGTACTGCAAGCGGCCATGGTTGTTGTTGCTTATGTTACGGTTGGGTTTATCATTAAAGGAGGCTACATGTATATCGTTAGTGCTGGAAGCCCGGAATCGATGGCAAAAGCAAAAAACACTATCAGAGATGCGTTAATCGGTCTCATCATCGCAATATCTGCAGCGGCAATTGTTAATATGGTGGCAGGGGTTATTTGATGTTCGCACATTTTTTTGCAACAACAGACAAACTCCGCGAGATTAGAGCATCAGAAATAGGCTATCACAGTAGTGCTCATAACAGCTCAATCATAAAAGATATTCTCAATGTAGCCTACATATGGGGTGGCATTATTGCAGTTATAGC
The DNA here is from genome assembly GCA_938036825.1 of uncultured Candidatus Saccharibacteria bacterium. Lineage (GTDB taxonomy): Bacteria > Patescibacteriota > Saccharimonadia > Saccharimonadales > Saccharimonadaceae > Saccharimonas. Next base: position 3,917 of record CALHWD010000018.1, on the reverse strand, counting down.
TATCATTGTTGCAGGATTTATGTATGTTATCTCCCAAGATGATCCCAACCAAGTTCGACGAGCAAAAAATGCCTTATTAGCTGCATGTGTCGGCCTGGCTATTATTCTTCTTGCTTTCGTCATCACTAACACTGTTATAAACGGGGTTCTCGGTACATGATTCAGCTTCAAAAGAGAAACGTATTTATCTACCTTGGCACTGTATTATGTGTATGCTTTAGCGCTGTAGCCTCAAGCACAACTCTGCTGTCAACATCATCATACGCACACGTTAACGTCAATCAGTCGCTCCATGGTAATGAAGCGTGTAAAAATGCTAGTGATAATAACGGAGAGGATGGCTGCAAAGTTGCAACTTCAAGCGGCGCTGGTGTTACCCCCGAGTCAATCGTTAAGAATGGTATTAATACTGCTCTTATCATTCTTGGGTCTGTGTCAACCTTCATGATTGTTTATGCCGGTTTTCGTTTTAGCCTAGCAGGGGGCGACCCTCAGACAGTAAAAGCTGCCCGTAACACAATTCTCTATGCAGTTGCAGGACTAGTGATTGCTATCACGTCATATAGTGTTGTTAACTGGATAACTGATAATCTTTTATAAATTTAACCAAGGAGATCATATGAATATCATAGCAAAAACAATTTTCGGTGCTGGAGTTTGTTCAGTCCTGTTTGTCGGCTTTGTCGCCCCTTCTGTGAGTGCTAGTGCTATCACACCACTGCATACTTTCGCAGATACTACTGCGCAAAGTAAGGTTAAGGATGGTATCATCAAGGCAGGTGGTAACGAGAACAGGATTGATGTTGGCACGGCTATTAAGAGTATTATTAATATGATGCTCTTTGTTCTTGGCTCCGTCTCGGTTATTATGATCGTCATTGGTGGCATCCGCTACACCACATCGAATGGTGACTCTAACGGCATCCAGGGTGCCAAAAATACCATTCTCTATGCTATTATTGGCCTCGTTGTAGCTATTCTTGCCTATGCTATGGTCAACTTCGTCGTCGATAACCTTGTGAGTGGTGGCAATCAATCCACCCCAACCGCCAACTACACGTACGTCTAAGTATTGTCCTCACATCCACTTCATTTGCATTTTGTGATAAAATAGGCTCTTTTTTGGGAATTTTCTCCGTTAACTCTTAACATTTTAGCAATTTTTTGGTATATATAGATAGTACAGATAGTACAAGATGGTACTAATGCCAATAGAAAGGATACGACAATGAAAATCAATATCAAAAAAGCTATGCTTACACTCCTCGCCGTGCCAATGCTGGCTGCAGGTGTTGCTGGGCTGGTAGCTCCACACGTGGGGGCAGCAGCTGCATCCGACAACGGTCTCGGGCTTAAGAAAGGGGTTGGCTCTGCTAAGGGGAACGACCAAGTAAGTTGTCTCTTTGGCAGCGAAAAAGAAGGCTGTACTGAGGGTTCAGGTATCTTTCAAATTATCGTTAACGTGATCCTCTTTATCATTGGTGCGGTCGCCGTCATCATGATTGTGGTTGGTGGTGTGCGCTACACTGTCTCAAACGGTGACTCAAACGCCGTACAAGGTGCCAAAAACACCATTATGTACGCCATTGTTGGTCTTGTCGTCGCAATCATCGCCTACGCGCTCGTCAACTTCGTCGTCGTCAACATCGGTGCCAACCAAGGGCAATAACACAACCACCTTTCTTCATTGGCTCTCTCTTATACCACCCTCCAGCAGGGTGGTACTTTTTGTTGAGGATATATTCGACGACACTTACGCAAGAAAGTCTGTCTATTACTAATGGCGTCTGACACTGACTGTTTTTGCGTAGCACTAGCCATGCTATTCCATTTCACTCTAGCTGGAGAATCATCATCACACTGCGCTCATTATACTTTACACTCAGAAACCTCATAATAAGCCATCGCACCATTCAGGAGGTGTTTTGGGAAGTTTCTAGTATTCTTTAGCTTCTTCAACTATATACCCTAACAGAGCCGTTTTACAAAATCATTACACCCCACTACTTTCGCCACCTCTTGTATGAGCTACAACCTCCTGATTAAGATCAGTAATCTCAACAGCTCTCAACCCTTCTCCTCATCTTCGCCACCATTTTCCTACAGTTATTGCAAAAGCTTTCTCTAGAACACTAGCCTCTCAGTGCTAATACTAAATGATAATCTATCTTCTGCTACCAATATTCACGCTCTGCTAAATGAAATAGAGAACATAAGAGGCCTCAAGGCTCGCATTACCCACTTCTCACAGCACAAAACAACCCCGCACCAGCGGGGTCATCATTTCAAAGCTTGTCTTTTCTTCCCTAGAGAATCGGGATCTTCTTGGCCTGCTCTTGCTTAACCTTCTCAAAGGTGATGGTCAGCACGCCATCCTTTAGCACGGCTGTCGTCTCATCTTCGCGTACCGTTACGGGCAGCTCCAGCGTACGGCTAAATTCACCCCAGTAGCACTCTTGGTTGTGCCATTTGGTAGCTACGGTGTCATCACCACTGCTCAGCGTGCCAACGATCGTCAAGAGCCCATCATTGATCTTCACATCCAGCTCCTCGCGGTTCACTCCAGCGGTGCGGGCCTTCACCACCAGCTGCGTCTCGGTCTCATACACGTCCACTGCCAATTGGCCAGTGTAGTCTTCCTCGCTCTGGGCAGGCTCTTCGCCCCACGGCGAAGCTTGGCTCTGCTGGCTCTGGGCAGGCATTGGGTTTGCTTGGGCGTGATTCATCGGTTGGTGGGTTGGCGCAGCCGGTGCGAGCGAGTCATCACCCTCCAAAAATGCTGCCGCAAGCTCATCACCGATCAAAAGATCATCATCTTGACTCCGGGCCATAGTTTCCTCCACATACTTTCTTTTGCTAATTCACAAATTACCATTTCGACAACAGTCTGGATTTATTATAGCTAATCGATGACGTATAATCAACCGGAGAGGCCTCATGAGTGTAAAAATCACAATACCGACCTACCTTGCCACCCTCCTTGCCCCGCATACCTGTTGTGGTTGCAACATCACCGGGACACTACTCTGTGATAATTGTAAAAACGACATCATTCGCGACCCACTCTACCGCTGCCTCGAATGTGGCCAGCCTACCCTGTCTGGCCAGTGTCAAACCTGCACCCTGCCCTATGCAGCTGCCTGGTGTGCCCTGCAGCGTGAGGGTGCGCTGGAGCAGCTGATAAACCGCTATAAGTTTGAGCGTGCCCAAGCGGCTCAGCACACCCTTGCAGACTTGCTCGACGCCGTCACGCCGCCGCTACCAGCGGATACCATCATTGTGCCCATCCCAACCATTCCAGCCCATCAGCGCCAGCGTGGGTATGACCACTGCCGGTTGCTGGCCCAAGCCTTTGCCCGGCTGCGTGGCCTGCCCTGCCAGCCAGTCCTCACACGCGCTCAGCACAGTGTGCAGCTAGGGAGTAGCCGTACCCAGCGCCAGCAGCAAGCCCGCCAGGCATTTACCTGCTCGCGTACATTGCCATCAGAGGTCACCTATTGCCTTATTGATGATATTTCTACAACGGGAGCAACGATTCGCTATGCCGCGCGTCGCCTTCGCACTGCCGGTGCCCGGCAGGTTATTGCAGTGGTGGTGGCTCATCAGCCATTTGGATAAGCCGTTGTGGTGTTGGCCCACATTGTAGAGAAGAAGCAATGTTTCGGCTTTGCAGAACAAGGGGGATAAGGATAATATCCAGGGCTTACACAAAAGTTGGTCACCCCCATCTTTTGCCTTGCCTCATCTCATGCTATAATAAGCGAGACTGGAGAGATGACCGAGTGGTTGAAGGTACCGGTCTTGAAAACCGGCGTAGGCATCCCCTACCGTGGGTTCGAATCCCACTCTCTCCGCCATTTCGTGCTTACTCGAACCCTCGGTAGCAATTCGGCTGCCGAGGGTTTGTTCGTGCTCGT
>CALHWD010000017.1 GCA_938036825.1 uncultured Candidatus Saccharibacteria bacterium | reverse complement strand
GCCAAGCTTCTCACTCTTCTCCGCCATATGTGGCTGCCGCTTATGGTAATTATGCTGCTCATCGTGGCAGACGTTGGCATAAGCGTTACCCTACACGCAGTGCGACCCGAACCACTCTGGACGAATGCGACGAAGGAGCTCGCGCAGCGAGTAAAAAGCGAGGCCACGCAGTCGCTCGACATTACGTTAAGCCGCGGTGAATTTATCAATATTGATGGGCCAGGTGGCATCGTCATCGGCACTATCACCGACCACGCCGCACGCCAGCGTCTGCTCGCTAGCCAGCCGTTTCGCAATTGTACGTTTGGTTGTACGGGGTGGATGGCATATTCGCGGCTTGGGCGCACACTGCCACTTGATTCTTCAGAACAGGTGTCTAGCCACGCGCGTGCTCTACTGAGCTCGGCTACTGCACCAGATAGCTCGTGTATCATTCGCTTCCATTATCTTGGGCAAGCACTCCCAGATAAACACGGCTCGCCCGACCTAGATATCATCTGTCTCTCACAAAAGACAGGTGCGTTTGTGTATGAGTTTCGGGCGGCGTAGCTGTGTATATCACTATACAGTGATATGATTCAGAGTCTAGAAATTTTGTTACTTGATGCCTTAAAGTACTTTATCATCACCTTGGTCTTGTTGTTTCCAAGAACGCCGCTCTTTTTCATCTTCCCGTGTAAGGAATTCGAGAAGATCATCAAGCCGCTTCTGCCCCTCCGGGGTCTCCGAATCACGACGCATTTTCTTCCCATAAGCTACGAGCACCGGATTAGGGGGGAGTACCATTGGGACATTAATTCCCGTTCCGGGGCGAGCACCAAGAAGACCAAAAGAGATATGGTCTACCATTGGACCATAAAGGGTTCTCCTCGCTTCTTTGTAGGCAGCTGCCCGTTTCTCCCACTTTTCTTCTCGTCTTCCTTCTCGCCATTCTTTAAAACGAGAAATAGCCGTTGCCATTTCAATTCCTTTTGCTGCCACCACTGCTATAGCGCGTGTTCGTTGTTGGTCGCTACGCTCAGCCGCAACCTCACCAGCATCTATCTGCTCAGCATTGCCTGTTAAGGCTCTCTCTCTCTCTCTGAATTTGACATGTGTTCTCCTTATTGTCTAGGATTTCTATTGTACGAAATGCGTGGTAGCATTGTCAATTGTCTATCTGAATCTCAAAATTCCTCTGTTTTCTCATGCTCCACGCTACACTCCATCAGGTAGATCACTATTAGGACCGATATTCCCCCAATATCAACCTCTTACACTGGACTACGTCGGCCCTCTTGTTTCATCGATATGGAGTAGTGAGCGGTAAAGAGCAAATACCAAGATAATAGGTTTTGATATTCACGTGTATACCTAAATCTCAACCCCACCCCACTTGGTAGCCAAGTAGGATACGGATATAGTGAACGGCATAGCCGTTCACGCTTCGAGGGAACGAGGAGTCAAGGTGAAGATGTTATTTAAGAAAGTCAAATATACACTCGACGTTCACTCGTTTTTTTCAGAAGAAGGTGCTGTCAAGCAGCGATTGCGATTGGTTTTGTGTACTACTTTGGATGGGGTGGCGCACAAACCTGTGTACTTATGTTGTTGCCACATTTTATGTCGCATGACACGCGCGTTGTTTGCACTATCACCAGGAGCAATACGCGTGATATCGTTTACCAGGTAGGGTGTTTAGTGGGCATCATGTTCATTTGCGGGAGTATCCTGAAATGCACACAGACTACCCTGGCAGTCGACTGCCACGTGCAGTGTAAATCCAACATGCCATCCCTGCCAATTCTTGCCAAAGGCAGCAATACCTCTGGCTCCGCTATGCCTATCTGCACGAACGAGCTTACAGACATGAAGCATGGTACTATCGAGAAAGCGCAGTGATGCCCCTGAAGCTACCAACTTTGTGAGAAGCTGATGCATCGCCGGAAGTGCCTGATGACACGTTCGTACCCATGATGAACTACATAAGGTAGAGCGACGATAGTAAAAGGTTTGCGCCCAAACCCATATAGCTTTGAAGATTCTTTTGTGGGGCTATTAAGCACGAGGATAAGAAGACTCATACCCTCTGACACACGATGACTGGTCGACTACTATAGGGATAAGCTGGCTCTGATGGCACCATACTCTACCAAAGCAACGAGTTTTATTGTATGATAAGAATGTAAGCGCATATGTTTCCTCCTTGTTTATGTGAAAGTTTATAAGGATAGCATAGCGCTTTTTTGGTGGGAGGGTGGTGAGTTGGTACGGATACATTGACTAATGATACTATTCATGGTAAATATACAGTTATGAGTGAGAAGCTAGCACCCACCTTAATTATCGATGGTGATCCCATTCAACAAATCAACACCGTTGATTACCTTAAAAAGAAATATATTCCCACCAGCGAAACAGCCGCAAAGCGCGATTTCCGTAATGAACGACTCATCCGTAAGCTTGGTAGTCTTACAACAGGTGATTTACTCTTGTTATCACCAGAGCTGTCTGGTATTACCACCACGGTGAATAACCAAAATTTACACGACTGCAGTCTCAACCGAGTGCCCGGCCTGGAGCGCGGCCGCCAGCATAGCCGCACCAAGGTTGCTTTTGGCCAGCTCCACATGGCACAGTTAGAAGCTGGCACCACTACCGAACTTGTAGCTGTTAAGTACATACACCCCATTACAGCTAGTCGCGAGTTCTTAGCAGCCAAGGCCGTAAATGAGCGCTTTGGTGAACACAAAGTCTATACACCGCTTGGCTTTATTCGTGCAGAGAATACCGCCGGGGGAGCACAGCGCGTTGGCGTGTTAAGCCGTTACGAACATAATGTCAACACACTCGATAACTACCTATGGAACCCCAACACCCCAGCAGAAAACAGCCACGATACCACCATCGATCGCCTGAGTGACGTGAACAATATGTTCGATCGCGAAACGTTAACACTTGCTCCATCCCTAGCGGATATTGATGCGTTCGTTGATGGCTACCTGCAAACGCAAGCAGCCGGCTCAAGCACGCACGACAACCTAGACCAGCTAGATATAGAAGACACTATCGCACTGGCGCGCGGCGATGATATTGCTGATTTTATATAACAACCACTCTAGTAGTTACAAAGCCTCCCCATACACGGGGAGGCTTTTATCATAGCTAGCAAATACAACTTGCTATTCCTAGATAGCAAATAGGTCATTCAACGCCTCACTCACCGTTGGGTGAGTAAAGATCTGGTCGCGCAGCGTAGTATAGGGCAAACCAGCATCCATCGCTGTTTTGATAGTATTAATCACCTCTGGAGCCTGCTGGCAAAAGAGCGTCGCGCCAAGAATATGGCCTGTCGATGGCTGGACCACTGCTTTGAGTAGCCCCGTTGTCTTATTATCAACATGCATGCGCGGCACCGCCATAGCTGGCAGCTCTTTAACCTTCACATCATCACCATACTGCGCGCGAGCTTCGGCTTCCGTCAGACCAACCCGCGCCAGTGGCGTTTGCATAAATATCACATGAGGCAGTACTGCACGCTGCGCCCGCGTGTAGCTACCATCACCAAGGAGCTGGCTCTTGACAATACGAAAGTCGTCGAGCGACACATAGGTATACTGTGGCCCGCCATTGACATCGCCCAGCGCCCAGATATGCGGCTGAGTGGTTTGCAAATGATCATTAACGACAACAGCGCCGCGCTCATCAGTCTTCACACCAGCGGCGGCAAGACCAAGCTGACTGGTATTAGGCTGGCGGCCAGCGGCCACAAGCACAGCATCATATACCTGTTCATCACCGCCACTTTTCACAGCAACGCCGTGGTCTGTATCGCGCACCTGCTGTATGTCTGATGCAAGCACACGTGTTATACCCTGCTCCTCCAGAGCCTGGGCAACTGCTTGGGCAACAGATGGCTCTTCGTGCGGAAGCAGCTGTACCCGGCGATGGTAGAGCGTGACTTCTGTACCAAGTGCTGCATAGGTAGAGGCAAACTCCAGACCAATCGGCCCAGCGCCAATCACCGCTAGCCGCCGTGGCTTGAGCTGCTGGTTAAGCACTTCTGTACTGGTATAGACATGGGTCGATTGCTCAAGGCCAGTAATCGCTGGCATCACCGGCACTGCACCAGTATTAATGAACAACCGATCTGCCTGCAGCTCAATGCGGTCCTCACCCGCTTGGACACTCACTGTGTGCGCGTCAACAAACGACGCAACGCCATCAATAACCATCACGCCTGGGTTATCCACGAGCATGTGGTAGTTCTTATTATTAAGCTTGGTCACGACTGCTGTTTTGCGGGCAAACGCTTCGTCGATCGACCGGCCAGCTG
>CALHWD010000016.1 GCA_938036825.1 uncultured Candidatus Saccharibacteria bacterium | reverse complement strand
ACGTCAGGCGAGTTATGTCGAAGGACAGCGATCATTGCCGGATGGCGCTGATGCCCCGCGGGTTGTCGATATCGACAACCACACAAGCTTGTCGACCGCGCTAGAGGGCGTTGACGTGGTGGTTAATGCGATTCGCCTGCGAGAGGATATTGCTGCGTCAGCACTAGTCGAACTCCATCAGTCTATTGTTGCCGCACGCGATACAAGCCGAGCGCTCTCTGTCGTCCATGTTGGTGGTGCAGGAGCTCTGCATATGGACGATGGGCGACGATTCTGGGAGACGCCAGGCTTCCCAGCCGTCACCCTACCACGGGGAATCGGCCACGCGCATTTGCGTGATTATCTGGAACAGCATGAGCAGCAGTGCCAATGGGCATATCTTATCCCGCCGCCTCGGTATATACCAGATGGCCCGTACCAGGGACGATACAACAGAATACCTGCAGGAGATCGTGAGCAGACCTTCTTAACTGACGATATTAGTTATGAAGACTTCGCCGTTGCGCTGGTTGATGCGGTGCGTGAGGAGTGGCACGGGGTGTGGCTGATTGGAGGGTAGAGGGATTTTACACTGCGCCTGCTGACGCCGCGAGGCGCTCCACCACAACCTTCCACCTAAACCGATCTCACTACCTATACATAGACGGGCAACCCATGAGAACAAGAAACCTGCTATAATATAGCCATACACTCTAGCACGACGAAGGAGAAGGTACCTATGGCCATATCTCAGACAACAACCGTAACAGCTCAGACGATTCAAGCCACGCCGCGCAGAATCATTGAGCGCCTCTCTATCATTTTTGTCTGCTGCGGTGTTATCTTTAGTGGCATCTTTTTCGCGTTTGTTGAAGCGATGGCTATTTACAGCATGTCAACTGGCTTTGAGAGGACAGAGCCACATGAGTATATCGCTATGCTTATCATGCTTGCCTATACGATTAATCTTACTAGTCAAGCTGTCTATGTCATTATTCGCACGCTGCGTTCAGCGATTGCGCCATATCGTCAGCAAGCAGCAGCGTTTGTGGCCATTCTTGGTTATTTTGTCGCATTAGCGGCTGTATATCTTTATCACCACTATGTTGTTCAAGATGGATTCGGTCCACACACTTTTCCCCAGACGACGGCTGGTGCTGCTCTTGGCCTGGCTATCTCTGGTCTTGGCTCACTTTATCTGTGGTACGTATTACTGCGAACGCGCAAAGGGTAGGCGGTTCGCTCTTGAGCACCCCCGCAAACTCGGGTATAATAGGGCAATATGGCAAAGCAAGTTGTCGACTATCATTTGTACCGCTGGCGGTATGGCCTCGGCTATGGCTTTGTCGTGGTAGCAATTATTGCGGCAGTTGTGCTGGCTGGGCTGTTTATCCCCGGTGAGTTGCGGCAGGGTGAGCTCGATAGCGCTCTGCAAAGCAGCCAATTATCCTTCCAAAATCTTACTCCTGCTATGGTTATCAATGCGCCGTATCATGGCTTGCAAAAATTAAGCTTTGCAGTGCTCGGCGTGACACCGCTGTCGGTGAAGCTACCATCTATGGTAATCGCCCTAATGACAGCGCTTGGGCTGCTCCTTCTGTTTCGCTCCTGGTTTTCCCGGAACATTGCGCTTATTACAACGATCCTCGTGACGATGACGGCGCAGTTCCTTTTCTTAGCACAAGATGGCACGCCAGCTATACTTTTTAGCTGCCTCACTGTGTGGCTGCTCTATGCTGCAACGCGCGCCATTCGGACGAAGAAGTTTCTCTCCACTCTCTGGAAAGTGACGGCCTGTGTGCTGGCGGCACTCCTGCTGTATGCACCACTTGGTATCTATGTCGTTATTGCCCTTGGGATTTTGGGGGTGTCTCATCCACACGCTCGTTATACAATTCTGCGTGTGCAGCGCAGCCGCCTTGCTCTGGCAGCTGTCATTGGTCTCGTGGCAATGCTGCCACTTATCTACGCAAGCATCACTAACCATGATGTACTCAAGCAGCTCTTTGGCTTGCCGCTCGAATCGATCAATGTGGGGGCAAATCTTCGCCACCTTGGCACGACGCTCTTTGGGCTCTTTGCGTCAAACAAATCGTACCTCGTGCAGCCATTGTACTCGGTCGGTATGATCTTGATTATGCTGATTGGTCTTGCCTCGCTCCTGAGCCACTACTATACAGCACGCAGCTATGCAGCGCTCCTGGTGGGATTGCCGTTACTGGGCGTGGTGATTAGTAATCCACAGCTGGTGACCTCGCTCTTTCCGGTGGTAGCGATCATCATTGCATTTGGCGTGGCGTGGCTGATTAACCACTGGTACCAGATGTTTCCGCGCAACCCGTATGCTCGGGTGGCTGGGTTACTGCCTATGACGCTCTTGATTGGCGGGCTCACCCTTACTGGTATCGGGCGCTATGCCGAGACATATCGCTATAATCCAGATGTTCTTGCTCACTACTCGAGCGACGTCAAGCTTCTCAACGACCAGCTCCAGGGTGACAATGTGCGCGTCGATCGCCCTATGACGCTTGCCGTGACTGAGACGGAGCGACCAATGTATGAAATGATTGCTCGCTATAACGACCGATTGCGCGTTGTTACCACTGTGCCCGAGCAGCAAACTGTCTTTACCGCAACGCGTGCTTACCGCCAGCAACATCGCGACCTAACACGCCCAGCGCATATTATTACCAATGCACGTGCACACGACAGTAATCGGTTTTATCAGTACGAGCCACTTTAATAAGGCACACTACCTCTTCGTCTTTGTGGTGTAAGTACACGATGATAGCCTTTATTGAGTAGATACATTAGTTGGTGTAATAATTCTTTGCAGGACACTGACACAGAAAGAGAGAAGGAGAACTATTATGGCCAGAGAGACTATGGAAGCAGTAGCGATCTACATTCGTCAGTGTGCAGATAGAGAAGTAGGCCTCGCAGAGCTGGCGCAGAAGTTCCATTATAGCCCTTCTCATCTGTCCAGAACCTTCAAGAAAAAGATGGGCTTTTCTATCAAACAATACCAAGAAGCTCTTAAGATAGAAAAAGGGATTCAGGAGATTATAGAAGGTCGGCAAAACGTAACTGAGACGTCTCTGGAAGTTGGTTATGATAGTCTGGGTAGCTTTTCTAACACCTTTAAGCGCCATACAGGGCTATCACCGAAAAGATATTACCAAGAATCAACCAAGGCTTATGATTACATGATCAAGCAGCTAGAAGAGAAAGGTGCACTCTTACATCAAGATCCTCACTATCAAAGCGGCAACCGTCTGGTAGTAGAGCTTCTTTATCCTGCTGATTATGAGCCTCGTATTAGCTGCGTCGGGCTCTTTAAAACTCGTATGCCAAAAGAAGCGCCAGTTATTGGAGTGGCGCTGCGCCAGGAGAGGCGGTTTACTTTTACTAATGTACCTAATGGTCACTACTATCTTTTGGCTTGTGAATTACTGGAGGATTTACGCCTGACCAAAAATTATGTCTTGAAACATAACTTTCGCTGGGGCAGTGATGAGCCTCTCACTTTCACAGGAGATAGCGTCTGTCAGGAGAAAATCCTCATGCGTAGGCCCTTGCCGAGTGATCCACCTATCACAATCAACCTTCCGGTTTTTGTCATGCGCTCTCTTGCCACACAAGCGCAATTGAGAATAAGAAATTTTTTATCATAGTTGATAAACTACTGGTAGGAATGCATTCTCAGACGTAAATATCGGAGGAACAACAATGAAATTAGGAGTATTTTTGAGTTTTAATGGTCAGGCTGAAGAGGCGTTTCGCTTTTATGCAGACCTTTTTCAGACAGAGATAAAGGGGATTGCTCGAGCCAGCAATATGATAGATCCAGCGAGTCTTCCGGCAGAAAAGCGAAATAAAATTGCCTGGATTGCTTTGGATATTGAGAATCTGACTCTCAATGGGGAGGATATTGGTGTCTTCAATGATCTGTCTATTTCTCGTAACCACCAGCCCAACCAATGGTTGGTTATATATCCAGACAGTCGAGAAGAAGCGGATAAATTCTTCGCTCAGCTTGCAGAAGGAGGCCAAATTCTCTATACTCTCGAGAAACAACCGTTTGCCAAATTCTATGGCCGTGTGATTGACCGTTTTGGTATCGGCTGGGATGTGATGCTAAAGTAAGGGAGAGTGATGACATATAGCGAATCCTTAGCCCAACAGATCCGTAGCATTCTAGTATATACACTTTCGCCTCATATCTTCGAGGAAGAAGTAGAGGAAAAGAAGATGTTTGGCGGCTTAGCCTTTATGGTCCGTGGGAAGATGGCAGTCACGGTCAGTTCACGAGGTCAAGATCTTGTCATGGTGCGAATTGGCAAAGAAATGGAAAAGCAGATTTTACCCAGAAAAGGTGCTCGTGTCACATTGATGAAGGGTCGGCTTTATCATGGCTACATTGATCTCGATACAGAAGGGCAACGAGAGTTATCCTACTGGATTGACTTAGCACTCGCGTATAATCAGGAGCTCGCCTAATAGTAAGCGTAACCGAAATTCTTCAGGATGTTTGATACAGCTGCACCCACTGCCTAGGCTGGAGTTCTGATGGCTTACGCTCAGGGTTGATGCCAAGCTGGGCTCGCGGCAGGGCAGCAAAGCGCCGCGGCTTGGCGTAGTGCGTCGCCACAAACTGGCTGTACGCTGCCTGCTGATCGCGGGACAGCCAGGGATCAGTGCGCGGCAAGAGCTCAAGCAGTACCGTATCGACGGCGGGTGGCGGCGTGAAATCTGTCCGGCGCAAGCGGTAGCGGATCCGCGTCTGCCACCACGGTGCCAGCTGAGCACCCAGTGCCGCCGTAAAGTGGCGGTCGCTCGGCACAAGCTTCGACGCAAATTGGCGCTGGACGATGAGATAAATCGCCTGTGGTGGGGTAGAAGCGGTGGTAAGCATCCGCACGATATCGGCACTGAGTGCAAAGGGGATATTGGCAAATACTTTATATGGCTCAGCAGGAAGAGTCAGCTGGCGAATATCGGCCGCGATGATGCGGACATGTGGCATGGCTGCAGTGTGCCTGCGCAGAGCATCGAGCGCACGTGGCTCATTCTCGACCGCTACCACCTGCTGGCAGCGCCGCGCTAAGGCACTCGTAATGACGCCGCTACCTGCCCCGAGGTCATAAACCGTATCGCGTCGGCGAATAGTACTGTGGCCCAGTAAGATAGCCGCCACGCGGGGGCTACGCAAAAAATGTTGGCCATAGCTGGCAACGCGTCGTTTCATACTGGTAGTGTAGCAGACAAGCCCATAGGTCGTAAATGAACACAATCTTGCCTCGGCCTATTCCGTCAGCAAGCACAAGCGTGTATACTAGAAGCAATGGATACGAATGGTGGGATGACGATGCGCTACCGGCAAGCGGCCTATTATACTGTGCTAGCACAGCGTGCACTCTGGCGCACACTGCCAGCTGGCCAGCCGTTACAGCCAAACGATATAAAGCAGCTTGACTCGGATGAGCTCCGGGCAGCACTTGCAGCGGACTTCGCGCTGAGTTTTAGCTTGGCTCAGGTTGCGGAGTATACTCAGTCAGATGGCGCAGCGCCGCTGATTATTACCGATCGCGAGCGATGGGCGGCAGCACGCGCTCATGCGCTCGTCTATGATATGTTGCAACCTGGCTGCGATATTGCGCGCTCGCAAGCGGGGATTGATGCGCTCTGCACGTTAACACACGACCCGCAAACCTCACTGTCCGACACAATACACCTCTGTGATACCAACCTTGGTGGCGTGCTGGCCCAGGCAAGCGGCATGGTGCTTAGCCAGCCAGAGCAAACAATCTACTGTTTGATCGATAGCGCGGTCGCCCAAGACGATACCCCGTGGCACCTAGCAAAGCTCCTTAGCCCTGCGACTGACGGCACGATTATCCCGATTATTCAGCTACGGCCCAGGACACTGCTCGCCACGCTTTCCATTTACGAGCTGCTTGCGCTTTTTATTGGCTATGGGTATGAGCCACGAATCGTTGACTGCACCACAGCTGACCCGCGCCAGCTAGATGCAGACTACACTGCTGCGCTCGCGTGGGCAACTGAGCGCACTGCTGCTTTGCGCCAGCCAGCCCAACCGCGCCCACACAAAGCCCGCCGACCACTGGTGATTGTGCGCACTCCAGAACAGTTTGAGACGCTACTAGACGATGACGAAGCACAAGAGGACTCGCTTGATGATAGTGGCGATGTTCAGCCATCAAGCATTGCCCGGGCACAGGCAGCGCTTGCTCACCGCAAAGCAGATGGTGCCGACTCAAGCCGAGCAGGCACGCAGGCATGGCTTGCTCAGGTGCTTGCGTGGTGTGAGCCAGAGAATCTGTTTGATGCAGCAGGCAATCTCACGTTTGCCGAGACGAAGGCTCTGCCGCATACGGCTGCAGCTCATACCGATAATGACTCCTCCTCAGGTGCAGCTCAGCTCACCGCTACGCAGCCCGTCCTGTCGGCCACGCGACTACGCCGGCCGGCTATTGAGCCCTATGCAGTCGTTGCGACGCCACCTGGCACGCAGCGCAGCAATACACTTTCTAGTGCTAGCTCGTATCTGGCCGATCTTGCCAAGGATGCGGCGTCAGATAATTTCCGGCTTTTTATAAGTCCGTCGCTGCAGAGCGGTACGCTCGCTCAGCGTTTTGCATCACACCCGCGAGCCTGGCAGTGGGGTAATCAGTCCAGCGCAGCGCCACACGCACCAGATGGCTACACAATGAGCTACCCAGCAGCAGGTGTGCTACGTGGTATGCAGCTTGGCTATCTGGAGCAGGGGAAGCAAAGCGTCTTCGTTGGAGCGTCCCTACACGAGGACGTTAGCGCGGCAAGTCGCTCGTATACCGCAGCTCTGTCGAGCCAGCCAAGCAGCGCATCGCTACCGAGCCTTAACACCATCCTCTCGCATCAGAGTGCCGAGCAGATAACCAATGCGCTTGATCAGCGAGACGCGCCAACAACGGTCTACTTCCCAGCCGATAGCAACTGCGCAGTGGTAGCACTCGATATGATGCTATCGAGCACGCAGACGATCAATATGTTGCATGCGAGTGATACCACGCAGCCTACCTGGCTCACCACCAAGGCCGCTCGCGCTCAGATGCACGCGGGTCTTGCTACGTGGAACTTCGCCAGCCACGCCAGTCCAGATATCGTGCTTGCTGCGTGTGGCGACGTTGCTACCACAGAGGTATTGGCCGCTATTGAGCTCATCGCTCATGCTTGCCCGGCTGCCCGAGTGCGCTGCGTCAATATCTCGAGCCTCACGCCGCGTGGCTTTGGCACGCTCACTCAGCCCGTCTCGCAGCGAACGCTCGCCCGTACCTTGACGACAACCAAGCCGGTGATTATCGCCTACCCGGGTGAGGAGCGCTCCCTCGCGGCAACGCTCTTTGCCTATGGAGTCGATAGTCGGCAGTTTGATATTCACAGCTTCGGCCTGGCACCGCGCGGCGACACGCTCATGACGAGCCTCATTAGCCAGCAGGCTAGCCGCTATGATCTTGCTATTGCCGCCGCAACGTGTCTTAGCGCAACAGGCATCATCTCGCCAGACGATGCTCAGCGCCTCGCCGGGCACTGCCATGCAGCGATTGAGCAGTGCCTCGCCCACGCACGCGAGCACCACACTGACCACCCGATGGTCACCACCTGGCAGTGGCAGCAAGGACAGTAGAGAAGCCCCGTGCACCACTCATCGATACCGCCATCACCTCGCGACACATGGTATACTAGACTATAATGAGAAAACCAACATTCGCAACGATCCAGCTTGAAAAGATCGTCGGTGGTGGGCAAGCCCTTGGCACACTTGACGATGGCCGCAAAGCCTTTGTCTGGGGTGGGTTACCGGGCGAGACCGTCACTATCCGCATCACCAAGAAGAAGTCGCACTTCGTCGAAGGAGTGGTGACTGAGGTGTTGACCGCTTCGCCCGAGCGCATCGCGCCGCGCGACCCCGAGAGCTACCTCAGCACTAGTCCATGGCAAATTATGCCGCTGGCGAGCGAGCAGCATTATAAGGCAGCGCTGATCGAGGAAGCCTTTGAGTTGCACAATATCGTCTTGCCAGAGCCGATCGACGTTTTTTGTGATGATATACCCTATAGCTACCGTAATAAAGTTGAGCTGAGTTGGTATAGCGACAGGGCAGAGGATGGTACCGAGACGCTTGACCTCGCGTTCTTTCGGCGGGGGAGCAAGGGCAAAATTATCGTTGACGGGACGAGCTTAGCTCGGCCAGAGATCAACCAGCTCGCCCGGCAGGTGCGTGACCTGCTGCGCACCAAGCAAGTGACGGCACGCCAGCTCAAGACGCTCCTCATCCGCTGCGACCAAGCCGGCCACTGCGTGTGGCAGCTCTACACCAAAGACCACCTGGGAGATGTTATGAGCCCAGACGAAGCCACCGCATTATCGGCCCAGGGCGGCGAGATTATCTACTCCGACCCCCGCTCGCCAGCCAGTCGCATCACTGAGCGCCTGGCATGCTTTGGCGATCCTGTCTTGCAAGATACCATTCTTGGCGTGCCATTTCGCTACGCCACCGAGGGATTTTTTCAGGTTAATCTGCCGGTCTACGAGCAAGCACTGCGCGACATGCAGCGATTTGTCCAGGTGCAGGATAGTACATCCCAGCTCACGCTCGACCTCTATGCCGGGGTGGGGACGATTGGCCTGACGATCGGCAGTGATAACGTCACGCTAGTAGAGATCAACGCCGATGCGGTGCGCGAGATGCAGCGTAATATCCAGCAGCTAGGCCGCAGGGGCCAGGCCAAGGCCGTTCTCGCGCCCAGCGAGCAAGCGCTGGAGTATATTACTAGTGATGCGCTCATCATTCTCGATCCACCACGCGCCGGCCTCCACGCCGATGTCATTACCAAACTCCTCGCTACCCAGCCGCAGCGCATCCTCTACCTCAGTTGCAACCCCGTCACTCAAGCGCGCGACGTGGCGCTTCTTGCCACGCACTATGGCATTGCCTACTACCGAGGCTACAACTTCTTCCCTCGCACGCCGCATAGTGAGCATTTGGTGGTGCTTGACCGGCTTACGTAGTGGCTTTATATCGCTCTTATAAAAAAGTAATTCTTCACGATTCAGACATTGAGAAAGGAAATGCAAAAATGAGCGCATTCATGATACAAATGCAAGTTATCTATACAGCTCTTATGGCTGGGATGATGCTTATGTATACTATTACTTTAGGACGCTATTTTGATTATATTTTAAAACACAAGATACCTGGCGCATCTCAGAATTGGGCACTGTTTCATAATAATACTCGAGTGCAGATCTACCACACAGCTGTATTGGTTGGCCACGCAATGTTGTCGATAATTTCTCTCGCTACCAACCATACGAGAGGGCTAACTCCACTCGCGGTTGCAGCGGCTGTTCCATTTCTCATGCTTACTACTCATGTGGTAACTGGCTTTGCCAAGGCAGAATTTTTTGTCAATGGTGCGCGGCGATTAGATGATGAGAAGACAGTAAGAACATACCTTGCATGGAATATGCCACTCCATATCACATACACTCTCCTATATGCTGTATCGGCTGCTCTTTTGCTTACATTGTTATAGGTCTCAATCGCCAAGGGTCATGAGGAAATGAGAGAACGTTTATCTTATTGACACACTCGCCATATATTGATATATATATTAGCTTTTGAGTTATCCTGCTCAGAAGCTTCCATGACAAGCAGGAGGGTTATAATGGCTGATCTCATTCCGGCCGAAGTTGTCCGCGAGCACCAGCTCGCTGAGCATAACTACGAGCTGGTATTGCAGCAACGTCGAGCGATGAAGATTGCACAATTTGCGAATCATGAGGTTCCGCTTATTGTGTCTAAATTCATCGAGAAGATGATGAGTGTCGACAACACTCGGCTGTGTGGCAATGTTCTTTGTCTTAGTGTCTTCGAGGATCTGAGAGACTTTAAGAATAGCATTGTTTGCACATACGAGCTACGCCGTGCACTCCAGCGTGTTGATCCACGTGTCACTGATGTCTATATGGGCATCGATAACACATACGGTACACCACTCGCCGAAGATCTGAAGATGTTTGATGTCTTCGTCTTCTTCGAAAGTCCTGAGCCGAGAGAGGAGGAAACTGCGGGCTAAGCCCGCGCGAACCTCTGACTCGCCTTACTGCTTGTCATGTTCGCCCTGTGAGGAGCATTTGGTGTTTTTCTGTCGATAGTGAGCACACCTTTGAGTTATCTTATTACGCAATTATCACCTCACATCGCGGGCCAAGAATAGGAATGACAGTGTTGGATTAGACGCCTGCATGCTAATAGGCTATAATAAGTTTTATGCGACGCCCTACTCGAAGAAAGATTATTATCGTTGGGGTTCTCCTTATGGCGTACGGCGCTGTTACGTACGGCCTTCCTTATCTACTTTTGGATGCACCGTTCGCACGGGTTAATGCAACTGAGACGCTCAAGGAGCGCTTTTCTCGCGAGTATACGCAATCGCTCGATGTCAAATATAGCAAAGGATCACCTCAGCTCAGCCGCGAAAGCCCAAGTGGCACAGTACTTGGCTACGTCACAGACACGAAGACGCGCCAAAAGTTACTCCAAGCTCAGCCTTTTGCCGATTGCTCTGGTGGCTGCTCGTCGTGGCAGCCGTATAGTGAGTATGGTAAGATATCGCCACTGCTTAGTATCGAGCAAAATTCATCACCCGACTCGCGCAACATTCTTCGCACGGCAACAGGAGAGGGAGATCAGTGTGTTGCTCGCTACCATCCAGAGTCGCACGGTGATATATTCTGCTTGTCGCCTTCGACAGGGGCGCTTGCATATGGGTATGATGGTGCATTGTAGGAATGTAGCATTCTAATCTCCATCGATTCCGGCTTCACTCTCTATATTGGGGGACTACGACAACGTGTCCTAATCAGTTATCGAGCTCTTTGTGGCATGCGTAAGTGATCCTATCGCTCAAGTTGTTGATTGTCTGCCGATCGGCAACACCCATTACCTCTTGCAGCCATTCCCAACCTTTTATGTCGGGTGCATAATCGCCCATCGTAAGCTCGTCGATTGCCCGTGTGAGATCAAACCATTCTTTCGCTGTTAAGGTGATAGTGACTGGCTTGTCGTAGTCGTATTTTTTGCCTGAACTCGACGTTGGGTCAGTGAATGGCATATGAACTCCTTTGTGGTATTAATGCCATATCAAACATATCTCGAGTTGCGTTTTTAATCAAGTATCGTCGGTGTAGGCAAGTGAATTGACAAGATATTGAGACGCTGCATGGCATCAATGAGCACCAAGAGGGGCTCTTTCTTGGCCTCTAGTGTGCTAGGTGGAGTGAAGCCTGCGTTGGCAAATGCCGCCAGAGTTCGTTGTTGGACAGTAGGCGATACAGCGAGTCACAAGAGATTATCCGTGTTGTGTCTATTTTGTCTATAAAGTAAGTACTGATTTACTGCTTTGTGTTTGTGCTACTAAGCACGGGACGCCACCGCAAAGCGCCGGCTCACACGCCACGCCCACCACCATTGCAGTATGGTTACTGGAATAATAATGGCAATGCCGGGCCAGAGCAGGAGCAGGTTTGGTGGGGTGAAGTCGAAGAATTGGCGGAGTGGGATGATGCCAAAGCTTACCACTGTTACGAGCAATACTGCGAGCATGTAGAGCGTGCGGGCAAGGTGGGCCCGCTTATCGAGCTGGATGCCAAGCATGCGGCCAGCCAAAAATACCAGATATACGCCGTAGAAGGTCGCTACCAGCACTGTCATCGTTGCTACTTCGCCGAGGCGATCTGGGTAGAGTGTGCGACCAAGCCAATACACACTAGCGACCGTTACTCCCGTGAGCACTGCAGTTGGTGCCACTGCCAGCAGGGTATCGTGCCAGAAGCGCCGGGGGTCAATCCGGTGCCGCGGTGAGGGCGGGAAGAGCGTCCACATAATGGTCGGCATTGTCACGAGGAAGATATTCATAAAGGTAAGGTGGCGCGGTGCATATGGGTACATAATGCCGAGGGTGAGGGTAATGGCGAGCAGTACGACACCATAGATAATCTTATGGAAGAAGAGCACGCCAATGAGCTCAATGGCCTGCATGATGCGATTACCTAGCTCCATTCCAAGGGGTAGAGACGTAAAGGAGTTGTTGAGCAAAATAATATCGGCAACACGCCGACTAGCTGGTGCACCCGCATACATCGCAACGCCAAGGTCGGCTCGCTTGAGCGCCAAGGCATCATTAACGCCATCGCCCACCATGCCAGTGAACCGCCCTTGCTCTGAGAAGTGAGCAATGAGCCGTTCCTTCTGCTCGGGTAAGACGCGGGCAAAGATTGTGTGTGTGTCGGCTGCCTGGGCAAATGCTGCATCATCGAGCTGGGCAAGCTCTGCCCCGGTGATAGCTGCCTCAGGCTGATGGATCCCCGCTGCCTTCGCGATATAACTGACTGTCCGTGGGTTATCTCCGCTAATGACGCGAATTGTTACTCCTTGGCCCTGCAAAAATCGCACGGTGTCGACCACGCCATGACGCAGACTGTTGCGCAGGACGATTGCCCCCAGCGGCTGGCCCGAGCCAGCGGTGAGCTGCTTGAGTGGCACAGTGCTGTCGGCAAAGCGGGCGAGCAGGAGGACACGCAGGCCGTCATTTGCCCAGGCGTCGATTTGCGCTTGCTGGGCTGGTGAGAGCGGGGCGAGCCGCGCCACAAACTCTGGTGCGCCTAGCATCAGCGTCTGCATTGAGCCAGCAATCTCGGCCCGCACCCCCGCCATTTTCCGGCTCGATGAGAACGCCATCACCTCCTGGATGTGGGCGGTGGGAGCCTGATGCGCGGCAAGAATTGCCTGGCCAGTCGCATTGCCACCACTGGTTTCGTGCGCAACCAGGGCAGCGTAGTGGGCGAGTTGTTCATCACTGGTCGATGCGTCGAACGACGCAGCGTGCTCGAAGATAACGTCATCACTTGTCAAGGTGCCCGTCTTGTCCACGCAGAGCACGCCAAGCAGTGCCATTGCTTCAATCGCTGAGAGCTTCTGAGGCAGGACCTTAGCCTGAGCCAGACGCAGTGAGCCAAAGGCAAGCAGAAGCGAGCTTGCCAGGAGTAGCCCCTCTGGCACGACTGTGATCGCTGCGGTAATAATCGTCTTGAGGATACTGACCGCCTGCAGCCCCGCAATATGGTAGCGCGCGAAGATAAGCAGCGCTAGCACGACTGCGCCATAGGTTAAGACGGTAATAGCCCGCTGGATAGCCCGCTGGAGCGGCGTGGGCTGCGGTGCATACTGCTTAAGTACGGTACTGATTGCACCAG
Organism: uncultured Candidatus Saccharibacteria bacterium; assembly: GCA_938036825.1. GTDB lineage: Bacteria > Patescibacteriota > Saccharimonadia > Saccharimonadales > Saccharimonadaceae > Saccharimonas. Next base: position 9,705 of record CALHWD010000016.1, on the reverse strand, counting down.
CCTTGGTGGCGCTACCAACTGCCGTGACGCGAGCGTGGGCTGTACCCGCTACTACTGTTGTGGCTGCATAGATGGTATCACCGGGTGCTTTGTCTACCGCGGCAGATTCACCCGTGAGCATGCTCTCATTTACCTCCAGGCCTTTTGCGTCGAGCACAACGCCGTCGGCGGGTAACTCATCACCAGTGTGTAGTGCAAGGGTATCGCCAACCTGCAGCGCATCATAAAGCACCTCGGTGATGGTACCATTAGCCTGGACAACGCGGGCGCGTGGGGCGCTCATGAGCTCGAGTTTACGCAGAGCGCGCTTAGCCCGAATCTCTTGCACGGCACCTATCAGCGAATTGACCATAATGACGAATGATATAAACCAGGCATCGCGATATTCCCGCACATAGACCAGCGCCATGGCAAGGAGCAAAATCGCCAGCACGATGGGCGAGGCAAAGTTGCGCCGGATGATGACCAGATAATCTTTCATGGGTTAGTTCATTCCTCCTCGATGATACTGACACTTCGCGGCAACCCGCCAACCACTGCGCGCATCGCTGTCTGCTTGGTAGATGTGGCCGTCCTTCACCTCATCAACGAGAATGAGGGCTGGGTTGTATGGCGCAAGGGTGCGATAGTACATGATGTCGCGATCGGTGATGCGCCCAAATCCGGGAAATATTTCGCGAAATTTCTGCCGGCCAAATTCATCAAAATACTCTGGCTGACCCCGTGGCGGGAAGAATGTCTCAGCGCGCAGGCCAATTCGCACGGCGATTTTCTTGACATCGCCAAGCAGAAGGCGCGATGGCCCATAGACCAAGCAATAGAGCTGGCCGTCTGTCGCAAAAAACACCGATGCCTTGGCGGCAAGCCCCGCGGCAATATTGCGCGCCACCACGCGATCGATCACTAGCTGCACGCCAAAGCGTGCGGCGAGCGCCTTTTGCACATATGCGACATCCATGTGGTTACCAAAGTCCATGATGGATATTATACCGGAATCTTGGCCTGGCCGCTAGAGTCGAGGCGGTGAGTGTGCGATAATGGAGACATGTCTGAACACGAATTTTCGACTCGATACACGCACCTCAATAACCAGCAGCGCGCTGCTGTCGATATGATCGATGGGCCACTACTCGTTGTGGCTGGTCCCGGTACTGGCAAGACAGAGCTACTCAGCATGCGCGCCGCTAATATCTTGCGCCAAACAGATGTGCTGCCCGAGAATATTCTCTGCCTTACCTTTACCGACAGTGGGGCAGCCGCGATGCGCCAGCGTCTGCGCAGTATCATTGGGGCAGATGCCTACCGCGTTGCTATCCATACCTTCCATAGCTTTGGCAGTGAGGTGATAAATCACCACCGGGAGTATTTTTACCACGGTGCGTCACGTAAGCCTACCGATGAGCTTGGCAGCTACGAGATTTTACGCAGCATCCTTGGCCAGCTCGATCATCATAACCCTCTCAGTAGTAAGCAAAATGGTGAGTTTACCTATCTGCAGGACATTAGCCGCAGTATTAGCCAGCTCAAGCAGGCTGGTCTCAGCAGCGCAGAGCTTCGGCAAGTTATCGATGCAGATGAGGCACTTCTAGCGGCCGTCGAGCCACGCCTCAGCGAGGTCTTTGCGGCTGGGCGGATAAGCAAACCAATGGCCGGCAAGCTCGCTCCGCTGGCGGGCGAAGCAGCTCAGCTGCCACTGCCGCCGTTGCCACCCACCATTCCACCACTAGCCGATAGCTTCTCGCTGAGCCTGGCTCGAGCAATCGATGAGACGCTCGATAGTGGCAAGACCACGCCACTGACCGCCTGGCGCAACCACTGGTGTGAGAAAGATGCTACTGGGAGTTATGTCTTAAAAGATCGCAAGCGCCTCGGCAAGCTGCGCGCCCTTGCTGAGGTCTATGATGCATATCTTACTGAGTTGAACGCGGCCGGTCTGTATGACTACGATGATATGATTCTCCAGCTCGCTCAGGCGCTCGATATCCAGCCCGAGCTGCGCGCTAATCTTGAGGAGCAGTACCAATACATTATGGTGGATGAATTCCAAGATACCAACCTCGCGCAGCTACGCATCCTCTTTTCACTAACGAGTAGTTCGGTCCACGAGGGTCGCCCTAACATTATGGCAGTCGGTGATGATGACCAAGCAATCTACAGCTTCCAGGGAGCAGATGTGAGCAACATCCACCGCTTCCGGAGCCATTACCGTGATGTGCAGCTGATCGCCTTGACGGATAATTACCGCTCGAGTCGCGCTATCCTCACACCAGCCCGGGCTGTTATCACTCAGGGGAGTGACCGATTAGAGACGGTGCTTCCCGAGCTCGATAAGACGCTCACCGCCCATCATCAGCCTGCTCAGACTGCCGTCAGCCTGGCCGAGCTGCCCACTAGCCTAGCCGAGCGTCAATGGCTGGCGCAGCAGATTCGCCAGCAGATCGACAGTGGCACACCACCTGAGGAGATTGCCGTCCTGGCTCGGCGTCACCGCGAGCTGGTGACGCTGGTGCCGCACCTTCAGACGGCAGGGATTGCCATCAATTACGAGCGGCGCGACAATATTCTTGATAATCCTGTCATCCAGGTGCTCGAGCTGCTCGCGCGGGTCATCGATGCCATAGCAGCAGGGGAGTTTCCCACTGCCGATAGCTTGCTCTCAAAGCTGGTGGCGCACCCGGCCTTTGGTTTTGCCAGCCAGGATATTTGGCAGCTCAGCCTCCGGGCGTGGCGCAACCGCCAAACGTGGGGCGAGGCGATGATGGCGAGCCCCACCTTCCAACCCTTGACGATGTGGCTGATCCATATGGCGTGGCAGGCGCAGTATCAACCGCTTGAGCTAGTGCTCGATGATTTGCTTGGTGTCCCGCAGCCCGCCGATAGCCAAAAGGCTCAGGCCGCCATAGCCAGTGCGATTACCGAGTACATGACGCAGCAGATGGCCCAATTCGACCAGCCAATTAGCCTCTCTACTGAAGCGACCCCTGCCGTGCCCACAATACGTTACCGCTCACCACTGTACGACTATTATTTCTCACGCGAGAGGCTTGCCGAGCAGCCCGACGCATACCTTGCCTGCCTTGAGGCATTACGGACTCTGCGCAGCCGCACCCAGGAGTATCGCGGTGATGACGAGACGCTCCGGCTTGCCGATATGCTCGATCTCCTCAGTATGCACCGGCAGTTCAAGACGCCCATCACCACCATCCGCCAGCGCACCGAGGCACATACCGGCCGCATTAACCTCATGACGGCGCACAAGGCCAAGGGGCTAGAGTTTGACCATGTCTACATCATGGGCGCTGTCGATAGCACTTGGGGGCGGCGCGTGCGCTCACCAGTGTCGCTCATCACGTATCCAGATAACCTTGCTATTGCTCCCGCTGGCACTACGTACGACGAGCGCCTCCGCCTCTTTTTTGTCGCCATGACGCGGGCGCGCGACCACCTCACCATCAGCTACAGCACCCAAGATGATACCGGCAAAGCAACACTACCAGCCAGCTTCCTCGACGGCGTCGACCTCACTGCCACCACTGTTGATATACCCAACGACGTGCCAAGCCTCACCGCGCAGCTCACCGCTGATTGGCAGCACCGTCTTGCGCCAGTTGGTACGCCCGAGCCCGATCTGCAGCAGCTCCTCCAGCCCATGCTGGAGCAGTATAAGCTCTCTAGCACCCACCTCACCGCCTTCTTAGACGTGTCGCGCGGTGGGCCCGCGGCCTTCTTAACCAACTACCTGCTGCGCTTTCCGCAGGCACCCAGCCCGCATGCCATCTACGGCAATGCCATCCACCACGTGTTGCAGCGTGCACACACCCATCTTACTGCCACGGGCAAGGTGCGACCGGCCGAAGATATCCTCGGCGACTTTGAGCAAGAGCTTAATCGCCAGCCGCTAGGGCCAGAGGACTTCGCGTACTTTAGCCGCAAGGGGCTTGATTCACTGAGCGCCTTCTTGCAGGCCGAGGCGCATACCTTCCGCCCCGAGCAAAAGACCGAGCTAAGCTTTGCCGGCCAAGGAGTTGTGCTGGGTGATGCTCGCCTTACTGGCACGCTTGACCTTGTCGATATTGACCACACTGCCAATACCATCGCCGTTACAGACTACAAAACGGGCAAGCCCGCCCGCAGCTGGCAGGGCCGCACCGATGCCGAGAAGATTAAGCTGCACAAATACCGCCAACAGCTGATGTTCTACGAGCTCCTCGTGCGCCACTCGCGCGACTATGCGCGCTACGACTTTGCCGGGGCCACACTGCAGTTCGTCGAGCCAGACAAGGACACGGGCGCTATCCACCAGCTCAGTACCAGCTTTTCTCAGGCCGAGCTGGATGAATTCGCTCAGCTCATCGCCGCCGTGTGGCACTGCATTACCCAGCTCCAGCTGCCCGACACCAGCCACTACCCAGCCACCTACAAAGGCATCCTTGCCTTTGAGGAGGATCTGCTGCGGCGTATAGAAGAGCAGGAATAGCCGCTAAGCGCAAGCACTTGTGACGCAATAGGCAATGTACTCGCTATACACCCTTGCTGCAACGCGCTGCAGGAGAGAATGGAGTGGCTAATAGCTAAGCACATGGACAAGCTCTTTTTGCTACCCTGGCCGAAACATTTTGGTGTAGTATATGCGGCATTCTCTCTTGCGCTGGTGGGTGAGTTTTCCTAGAGAAAATTATCTCTGCTTATTTTTATCTGATCCTTACAGCGGGAGCGTAAGACTGTCTGAGTGCAATAAATCCGCGTCGTCTGTCATTTGTTGCGAATAGTACATAGAATGAAACAGAACGTAAGAACAAAACGAGAATCTCTGCAAGACATGCGTATATTGATTGACAATCTCGCTGTATATTGGTATATATAGTAACAGCTCGAAACTGAGTGAACCCTGGTAGCTACCCGATGTGGCTATCTCGAGACGCTCAGCACGAGAGCGTCCTTGAAAAAGGGTTCACCGACAATTCTGCCGAGGCTTCGGCGGAGAGGAGGTGAATACCTCATGTCTTTCTTCTTTAAATCGGAAGATAGCCGTCGCCAAGATGCGACGGCTAGGAAGACTAAGCAGGGCAAAACAAGATGCCCTGCTTGCGACGGCACCGGTACTTTTGGTATCGGTGGTCGTGGTAGTATGACCTCAAGGCCATGCTCCAAATGTAAGGGTGAAGGTTATATATAAACTTCACCCTTAGCAGCGGTCAGCCTCACGTGCGAGGCTGAGAGAATAGGTGTTAAGTATAGCAGAATAAGGCTATACACCTATCCGTCACTGGAGGTATGGGGTCAGGCCCCGCTACGTGTGCCTTGCACACATCGGCAGGTTCGATTCCTGCTATCTCCGCTATATAGCAAATACTCCGCTCTCTTGCGTTGAGCATCGCTATAGCAACCGCCGTAGGCTACCCCTTGTCGGGAATCAAGAGGGGGTAGGCGGTATCGTCGCCACTTGGGAGGCGATGATCGAGAAGTCTCATGCTGCGCGTTTATTACCGCGCACCGTGCACCTGCCACGGAGACTTCTTTAAAACACGTGAGACTCGCGAGATTCACTCGCGCCCTGGCCACCCGCCAGAACGAGCAGAACCGCTTGTAGTCTCTCCCGAGCTCCTGCATCCGCATCATGCGTTGAGGCAGGAGCTTCTTCCTTTTTTAGAGATATATTGAACTTATGTATAACTAATCGAGAAGTTAACATACAGACCATCAGAGCAAGTCTTGGATATCGACAGGCCCTAACGCGCGAGCAGGGGATATCAAGGACTGGTACGTAACCGTGGTATAGCTGTAAAATTCAGAGGCGCTCACTACTTGACAATTCTCGCTAGGTAGATTACAATTACCTCTATCCTTGCAAAAATTCGCCGGCACTGCTCCGGCTTGAGTTTTTGTAAGGAGTGGTCGGTCAATGGCGACCGACCTGGGATGCCCCGTTTGGTTGAGGGGTACGAGAGGTTTGCTTGTCGATGGTGATAAGCATGTGAAGGGACTCTCGTCGCAGGTTCGATTCCTGCCATCCCAGCTATGTGAGTACTTCTCCAAGGAAATACCTTGGAGAGTTGACCCCAGGAAGGGGGTGGTCTATAAGACCATATTTTGCTCACATCGCCCCGCACCCACCGTGGTACCCATCTACGCATAAAGCGTGGGTGCGGGGCCTCTCCCCTGATCAATTGTGTTATAATAGCTTGATATGACGTCGTTTTGGAATGATTTGCCGCAGCCATTTTTTATTTTGGCACCGATGGAGGCGGTGACGGATGTGGTATTTCGCCACGTGGTGGAGCGGGCTGGTGCGCCCGATGTGTTTTTTACTGAGTTTGCTAATGCGACGGGCTGGGTACACGCTGGTGACAGGGCAATTGCTGGGCGGCTCGTCAAGACAGATGATGAGCATCCCTTGGTGGCGCAGATCTGGGGTGGCGAGCCAGGCGATATGGAGCAGTTTACCCAGCACTGTGCACGCCTGGGTTTTGCAGGGATCGATATTAATATGGGCTGCCCTGCTAAGAGTGCTATCAAGAGTGGGGGAGCGGCGCTGATTCGCAATCCAGACGTTGCAATAGCCGCTATTGCCGCGGCCAAGACGGCTGGTCTGCCAGTCAGCGTTAAAACCCGCCTTGGCTATAGTGCTGTGGACGAGTGGCGGGCATGGCTCACGACGCTGCTTCAGCAAGATATCATCAACCTCACTATCCACTTGCGTACCAAGAAGGAGATGAGCAAGGTAGCGGCGCACTATGAGCTCATCGATGATATCGTGGCGCTGCGCGATGCGATTGCGCCGCAGACGCTGCTCACCATCAATGGCGATATTCGCGATCGGGCGCATGGCATGGCACTGGTGGCAACCCACCCGGGCGTCAATGGGGTGATGATTGGCCGCGGGGTGTTTGCCGATCCATTTTGCTTTGCGCCGCACGCCGACGATGCAGTGCAGAGTGCTGGCTCTCTGGTGCAGCGCAACTTCGCCCTCCTTCGCTACCACCTCGATCTCTTCGACCACTGGCAGCCACAGCTAGGACGGCCATACGAGACGCTCAAACGCTTCTACAAGATCTACATTCGCGACTTCGATGGCGCCAAGGAGCTGCGCGACCAGCTGATGCACACCACCAGCACGGTCGAAGCGCGGCGCGTTATCCACCGATGGCATGAGACTATGCGCACATCTGAATAGATGGTGTTTGTGCTATGGTAGAGGAGGGTGATATCCTCAAATTATATCGTCATGAGGACGAACGAGAGCGCTAGTTTTGCATCTACATAGGTAAGCGGCTATACTTTAGATATTCTTTATCTATGAAGCAGGAAAAGTAACTCTCACGTTCATAGCTGTAGGGAAGTTTCAAGATCTAGGCTCAATCCCCACCACTTAATAAACTTACAACACAACATTACGCAAGCACCATCACCGTCATGCGTGGGCCACACAGCGCCATGATGGCAGCAAGGTTGTAGTAGAGCATGGCAGTGGAGGCCTGCTGCTGGGCAGTTGGGTCATCTGGGTAGAGTGCCTCGGCTGAGGGTGCAAAGGCCCACGTGTCGATATTGAAGGCCTGGTACTGTTGATTAAACTCCTGTGCTAAGGCCTGGCGGTCGAGCGTCATCCCAGCGCGCTGATTCATCACCACCACCGCCTCATGGTGGCTACCGTGCAACATATCGGTGTGAGCACCAGTAGGCTCAGCACTCTTTGCTAGCTGCGCGTCGACCATTGCCACAAGATCGTTGCCACTAGCCATAACAAGCTTGGACTCATCTGCTGCATGGCGAATGATCTGCTGGTGGGCTTCGTCGCTACTATCGCTACCAAGGCCAAGCTCAGTGGCTAGGCTGCGCAATTGCTCACCATGCTGAGCAATGATGGTAAAGATCGCACCCACTTTGTCGGCCGCAGCGCAGCCAGCTTGCTCGCCATGAGCATGGTCATCCCGGTGGACGTGCACCGTCGCCGGTATCTGGCCAATCTGCCCCAGAACGCGGGTATTCGCTTCATCAATAGGGTCACTATCACCGCGTACCAATCGATCTGCCACCAAGTAGAGCAAGCCACCGCCTGCACCATTTGGCACTGCTTCCGCTGTGCTGCCGGGTCGGCCATCCATGCACGCGCCAATGATGTTCTGTACTGCTGGCACATAGTGTTCACCGAGCTCATGAATAAACTCTGCTCTGCGGGGCCACTCTGGTGTGGTAAGATCACCAAGACCATACTCATCACCGAGCTCGTAGGATACAACAGGCCGTTCATAGCAATCACCCGTAGCTTCGCCATCACGCCGATAATCATACGTCCCATCTGGTAATGATGGATGGGGAGGATAAAATTCTGTCATTATGCAATCTGCCTCTCTGCGCTTGTCTCTGTCATCAATGTGTTTTATACGCGGTGCTTGTTGTGGCGTCGGCGCAGGCCAGCCACCTTCAGGCGCACGGCATGGCGGTCGACCAGCTGGTGCGCTTTTTCGAGCTCCACCTGAGTACTAGCATTATCGCGCTGCTTGAGAGCGCGCTCAAGAGCGGCTTTACTCTCAGCCTCAATGATATCGTCGCCATGCTCGGCTTCGTCGACCAAGATGCGTACCTTTGTCTGGCTAATCTCGACCACTCCACCAGAGATAGCAAAGTATTCCAGCTGGTCGTCACTGTCGTCTTTGGCGCGACGCACCGCTACAACACCTGGCACTGCCAGAGTTACCAGTGGTTCGTGCCCTGGGAAGACCGCAATCTGCCCCTCCGGCGTCGGTAGCATCACCTCATACACAGTCTCGTGTAGCTTGCTACCAGTCAGTGTCACAAGTTCTAAATCCATAGCCTTACTATAGCAGAGTAGCAGAGAAAAAGCGAGGTAGAAGGCAGGGTGATTTTTATTTCAAGCAAGAGAAAAGGGCGGGGAGCAGTAAGCCAAACGGCACTGCTCAACCCGCCCTTGGTGGTAAGAGGCGACCCGAGGTTTCTAAATAGAAAGCCCCCAGGCGAGGAGGGAAATGAAAATCCCTCCAATGGCGGCCGCTGTAATGAGCAGCAGCCCCGAAGCCTTCGGCAGGCGCTGGCCTGCCACGATGGCTCCTCCGAAGAGGAGCCACGTGAGATACATCACGAGCCAAGGCAGCTCGTGACGCTCAAATGCCGTCCCACCGAAGTGGAACAGCATAATGTAGCTCCCGAGCGGTACACCCGCCCAAGAGCCAATAGCAACCAGCCAGAACGGCGCAACGTTACGCGCCTTTCTGGCTTCACGACGCATGGAACGACTGTCCCATGCGTTCTTCCTGTTGTGCATGAGAGTTCTCCTTCCATGCGTATCCTTGAGGCGCTGGTCGCCCCACCACCCTCAAGTGTGCCATATTTGATCGGGCAAGTCAAAGTGTGTCTATCTGAAGCTGAGCGCTTTACTCCTTTCTCATACTGCTCACAGTATACGCGCTACAATAAGCATGTTTCTATATATCAATATATCTCGATACTATATCTATTCTCCATGTATATCTTTATACTCATCTCTCTTTATCTCTATAACTTTCTTTCTCTACTATTTATCTATTTCTATACATCTCTTTCTCTATATTTCTCTATCTATATCCTTATCTATATTTCTATCTATCTCTCTATTCATCTCTAGCTATACTTATCTCAATTTATTTATCTATTCTTATATCTTTATATCTCTATTTATCTATTCTTTATCTTCTTATCTTTATCTTTATC
>CALHWD010000015.1 GCA_938036825.1 uncultured Candidatus Saccharibacteria bacterium | reverse complement strand
TCACCAGGATCTCCGGCGGGTGGTTTCTAAGCCACACAGCGGGAGATTTTTATTTTGGTAAGCTTTAACGCGGTTTCCTATCAAAGACTGACATGAAGTCCTTGCGGCCGGTGCGTTTGTCTTCCTTGACCTGCACGCAGAAGTACGCACCGTCTTTCGTGACGCCGTAGAAGCGGTGTAGCATAATGTTGAGATCATCTGCCCGAAAAATAGTATCTGGTGCGATCTGAGAATGACGAAGCAGGTCAAGTGCTGCTTTGTAGAACTTGAGCCGCTTCCGCCGCTCCTTTGGGTGCTTCTGCATCAGGTGCGTCCAAAACACGTCGAGAAAAATCTTGCTGCTATTGAAGTACTTCGACCGCACATACGGCTGCCGTTTGCTCGATTGCGCGACAACCTGGTACTCGGCTCTGGCTTGCGTTAGCACTTCATCGTAGGATGATCCAGGCAACTGCGGATATTTTGATGTATAGACATGCATTACTCCAATCAGTATACAATGATTGTGAAACTATGGGAAGTCGTTGAGTCTTGCATATACCGAGCAGTGCCGATACTTCCAAATGAAATCGGAACAATATTCGTGACCAAATTGAGATAAATAGCGGAGTAGATAGCGGTAAGTAAGCGTATAATATGCGCAGGTGCTTTGGCTGTCTGATGCGCTTAAAAGTGGTTCAGGTACTGTGTTGCACCTGATTACTAAATGAGGAGAAACATGAAGAATCCAGAACTTATCACCGCCGATGATCTCAATTCCTGGCCAGACAATAGCGCCCACGATGCGCAGGAGAACTTTCCACGGCTTATTCGGCACCTCCTCCATGAAACTCCAGGTATATCTGAGGTCTCGGTGCGTGCCGGCAACGGCGTGAGTGCGCCTGGCTACGACGGAATCGCTCAATTAGATAAAGCGGCATCTGTTCTTCCATCAGGATCACTACGATTTGAGTTGGGCACCAATAAGGATATCGGCACTAAAGCATCAAAAGATTATCGTAAGCGAGCTAAGCAGAATGATGCCGCTAGCCATGTCTTCGTATTTGCCACACCCCGGCGATGGAGTGGCAAAGACAAGTGGCTAGAAGAGCGACGAAGTGAGGGAAAATTCGCTAATGTATGGGCACTTGACGCTGATGATCTAGAAGCGTGGCTGGAGACGTCGCCATCTTCGCATTACTGGATTTCTGAGCACCTTGGCAAGCAGCCTGATGAGGCGCGAACGCTCGAGCAGTGGTGGGGTAGTTTTCATCAGGCGACTCATCCGGAGTTACCGCTCAGCATGTTTACAGCTGGGCGAGAATCGACTCGAGACAAACTCCGAGAGTTGCTTGCCAAAGCACCGCGAACCATCACGATTCAAGCGGACTGGCGTAACGACTGCCTCGCCTTCATATACGCAAGTCTTGCGGCTGACGCCGAGGATGAACTGAGTGCTCTTGATCAATCGGTCATCATCGTTAAGTCTGTAGGCGTTTGGAATCGAATTTCTCGGCAGGCTGGGAAGTCAATACTCATTCCGGCATTCGATGGCGCTGAACAGCAATCTGCACTCAACAATGGTCACCATGTGCTCCAAATCGTCGACCGTGGGCAAATTCCACTCGAGAAGACAGCGCTACAGCTGCCGCGTGTATCGCGACCTGACGTGCAGTTATTGCTCAACGGCTGTGGTGTCAACTTCCAACAGGCGGGCTATCTTGCTGGGCTTGCCCGGCGAAATATGCCGTCGTTTGTCCGAGCATTAACACGTAACACCGCCATTCAGACGCCCGCATGGGCCACTGATACCTCCGCGCCAATGCTGGCGGCGCTGACACTCGTTGGTGGGTGGGATGCTAATAATGACAAGGATACGCAGGCGATAGCGGCACTGGTTCGCAGTGACTACGACACAGTGACGTCACTCTGCCAGCAGCGCGCTGGCGGAAACGACCCTGTGATGAGTCATTCTGGATCGGCCTGGCGGTTCGCTTCGCTTGAGGAAGCCTTTCGCTGCCTGTCGTCGAAGATCACAGATGGCGTCATAGAGCGGTGGAAGCAGTTGGCGCTTGATGTCTTGGGTGAGGCCAATCCGTCATACGGTTTGAACCCGTTAGAAAAGTTTGCGCAGCAGCTCAATGAGCCCACGTCGCAGGTGCAGTACTCGGAGGAGTTGAAGAGCGGCATTGCGCGGAGCCTTGCGATGATCGGCTCTATGGATGGAGACGGTGCACAGTCCCGCAAATTGAGGGACAATGCTGTTGACATTGCCAACCAACTGCTTAATCAGGCAGTAGGAGATGACTCCGGTCGCGTCTGGAACCTGATAGGGCCACGGCTGCGATATTTTGCAGAAGCCGCGCCGCAGCAGTTCATTGATGTCACCATAGACAACCTGGAGCAAGACTCCTCCTCATTGCTGCGAGCATATGACGCAGATAGTAACGATATACTGTTTGGTGATCCTTGGTTCCATCCTCACTTGCTGTGGGCGCTCGAGGTACTCGCTTGGTCTGAAGAATACTTCGATGATGCTATCGAATGCCTAACCTTGCTTGCTGCCAATCGGGGGGATGACAAGCAGCGCGGCAATCGGCCTGATGAGAGTCTCACCGCCATACTATGCGGTTGGGCTAATTTTACGACGGTTCCGTCTGGAAAGAGGCTTGCCGCGCTTGATTCCGTCAAACAGCTATCGTCACCTGTCGGGTGGGATCTTCTGTTCGCGCTATGGCCCGACTATTCTGCGGTAATCACGCCGCCAGCCACGCCTCGCTTCCGTGCAGATTGGTGCCCACTGACCGACAAGCCGGTAAAGTGGGAAGAACGGAGCTCCTTCTTCCATGGTCTCGTCGAGCGTGCGCTTACCTGGAGTGATGTCACACCAGCAAACCTTAAGCGATTGATCAACCACATCAATCGTGGCATAATGCCGGAAGACAGGACGAAGATTATTGATTACCTCGGTGAGTTGGCCTACTCGACTGAGTTTAATGACGACGATCGCTACCTTGTCTGGCACACAGTGCGAGAATTGGCTGCCAAGCATTCGCACCATAGGGTTGAGTGGTCGCTGCCGGAAGAGGAAGTCGAACGTTTTTTGGAGTTGTCTGACAGGTGGGAGCCCACCTCACCTGTTCTGCGGCACCTCTACTTGTTCAATCACAATCCTGGTCTGCTCGATTGTGCACTGCACCGCGACATTGATGACTACGACCAAAAGGTGGAGGCACGTCGGCAGGAGGCGCTCAAAGAGATACTCTCAACGCCGCAGAAGCTCGACAACCTCGAGGTACTTGCGTCGCGAGCCATTGCGTCGTGGGTGCTGGGGCAGATGTTGGCAGATCGGCAGGAACTCGATTTCTGGGATATCGCACACTGGGCGGACAGTTCCGATAGCAAGCTGACTGCTGTTGTGGATGGCTACCTGTACCGAGCGCTACGTCAACGTGGAGCTTCCTGGCTGCAGGACGTGCTCGATGATTCACAACTCACTGCATCGCAGCGCGCTGCTGTTTTGCACCGCGTGCCAGCTCTGCAGGACTATTGGGAAGTTGTTGGGCGCAATCAAGACGATGACAACACGTATTGGCAAACTGCTGAAATGCGTGTGTTGCCACCAGACCACATGCGGTATGCGATCGAGCGGCTGGTTGCGTGTGAGCGGGCGTGGGATGCTATCGACAGCGTGTCGTTGTCGATTCGCTCTGCCAAGCAAGAGGGCGTTACGACTGACTTGACGGCAGACGTATTAATCGGTCTGCTTCACATCGCGTGTACCCAAGGGTCGGCCAAGATCTCATCACTGTCGTACGAGGTCGGGCAGGTGCTCGATCATATCGTTGAGCTAAAAGCTGATCGGGTGGATGTCGCAAGACTGGAACTCCTGCTTTATCCGCTCATTGGCAATTATCGTGAGCCTGTAGTCCTCCATCGCACTCTTGCGGCTGAACCCCACTTGTTTGTCAGGCTTATGGAGGTGGCGCATCACGACAAAACCATGCTCGGGCTGGATCGCAGTGCTTCATTTCGCAGGGCTATGAGCGCGCTCAACGGCTGGCGTGGCTGCCCAGGCATGACGGCGGATGGGGAGATTGACGCAGTGGTAATGCAACGATGGGTCGATGCTGCGCGACAAGGGCTGGCTGCCGCCGAGCTTTCGGATATAGGTGACTACGAAATCGGCAGACTCCTCGCCAACAGTCCGGAAGATGAGAATGGAACGTGGCCGTTGCCAGCTGTTTGTACACTCATCGACGAAGTCGGAAGCAAGAATCTTGACGAAGGCTTTATTGCTGGAACGTGCCGTGGCCTTATGTCGAGTGTGCGCGGCGTCTACGACGGTGGCCAACAAGAACATGAGAGCGCACAGCGCTACCACGCGTTGAGCAAGCAGATCTGCTCGACGTCGCGACACACGGCTCGACTATTGAAGAATGCGGCTGACCGGTACGAGAAGAGAGCAGTAGAGGAAGACGACCAAGCTGTGGCACGGCAGGACGAGTTGTAGAAACTCGCTGTTTGTCGTTCGTCGGGATCGGCGCAGTGCTGTAGGAGCGCTGCGCCGATCTTTCTTCTACACCTCCAACCCACTCACCAACCCGCCGGCGTCGGTGTCGAGGGCGTGGGCGATGCGGAGGATGTTGTGGAGGCTGAGGTTGCGTTGGCCGCGTTCGACCTGGCCGATGTACGACCAGTGCAGGGTGGTGCGCTCGGCCAGCTTCTCCTGCGACAGGCCCAGCTGCTCGCGGCGGGCGCGCACACGCCGACCGAACTCACCAGTGGCTGGTGAGAGCGGCGGCTTGTGGTCGTTGGACACGGCTCCATCTCAACCGGCCGAAGACTCCCAATCCAGACACTATGTATCTCAAGACGATGTATCCTGAGGTTGTCCCTAGCGGTCGAGCTGGTGAGGAGGTGGTCATCGTGGGTGGCGGTGAGTGACCAGAACTAGCCCGCTCGTCGAGCGGTTGCTGCCTCAGACTGAGTGGTCTGGGGCAGCTCGTCTTGCAGTGCCCAGGTGAAGGCGAAGCCGGAGTGCGGCATCAGCCAACCGCTTGCCTCGACAGTGACGGCCTTGCCTGGTAATGCGTCTGGCATACGGGTGACGCGAGCCGCTTGAGCGGTGGCTACGGTGTCGCTGACGCGCAGGTCGGCGATGGTCGTATCGCTGTAGTCCAGATGTACCGACAGGTCTCGGGTGGGTTGAGCGACCTCGAAGAAGAGGCGGTGGCCCCACCGCGGCACTACTGTGCGGATCACTTGGCGGATACGGACTGGCTGGCCTTGCACGGCGTCCTCATCCAGGTCGACGCTGTAGGTCTGGCCTGTCTTGCGAGTACTGCGACGAATCGTCTGTGAGCGTCCGTCTACTGTCAGCTCGAGCAGTTCGTAGGAGGAGCGGCTGGCAGCGTCAACGCCTGGACGGTTCTGGAGGAGCCATGCTGCTGTGGCTGGCGTATCGGCGAGTAGCTCGTTGTACTCATCCTGGTCAGACACGCACGCGAAGCGCCGGGTGGCACTGCTGGGCACGGTGGTGTACTCCCACTCCACCGTGACGTCCAGCAGAGGAGTACCTGCGGTACTCCTCTCTACTGCAGTAGAGAGCCGAACGCGCA
>CALHWD010000014.1 GCA_938036825.1 uncultured Candidatus Saccharibacteria bacterium | reverse complement strand
ATCGTCTAGCGGTTAGGACACTGGGTTCTCATCCCAGCAACCCGGGTTCGATTCCCGGTGAGGTCACCATAAAGGGATTTATCATCCATTCGGATACGGAACAGCTCGTTTACCTCTGGTAGCGAGCTGTTTTTGTGAGTTCCAAACTTTATTTCATCATAGGTTGGGACTTTATTGAAGATAGCGGCGAAAAAGGCGGCTTTTCGCAAGGGATTACAGAGGTCAAGTAGTAGCTCAGGGAGGTGTTCCAAAATATATTTGGTGTATTGCAAGACTTGGTCGAATTCGGCTTGTAGGTTGGGCTGATTGGCGATTTCTTTGTCTAGTTTTGCTAGCTCATTTTCGGCGCTAATAATATCCTCTTCCAAGTACGTAAGCGCCGTTTCGCTCGTGACAACGCGCATTCTGTCCACGGTCGCCCGAATCTGGTTTTGCAGGCTCTGGCGGTACTCTAGGCGCTGTTGGTTGGCTTCTAGTTGCTTTGCTTGGCGCTCGCGCCACAGTTCGGCAATAGCAGCGATAATGTCGTCAACGTACTCCGGCTTTACGGTAATTTGCGGCGGGCCGCTCATGCCGTGCGCAGTCGGTTATTTGGATGATGAAGTTGAGGTATATACGGCGACGACTGAGAATTTGATGGGTGAAGATTCTGTGATTTGGTCGAATATTGACGAGCTTAGCGAGCTTCTTTCCTTAGATGAGTTGTGAATAAATTTGAGGCTGCATGTGTATCAATCGGCCGTACGATGATTGCAGGCGCGCCCCGGCGAGCTTGCAATGGTCGCACGAAAGCCGCCGCATAGCTTTCAGGGTGAGGCTTATTTCGCAAATGACAGACAGATGGCGTGTTTTGTGCGTCAGCGCAGTACACGCTAGCTGGCTTGTCTTTTTGTGAAATAAGATAACAATCATCAACTAGTATTACCAGCTTCGCCTTAAGCTCGTTCATTCTTACATCCGCTCATCTTGACTGCGCCAGCATGGTGCATGTCGAGTGATCGAGGTAAGTATGGACGTTGTTGGTGATGTAAATTGAGTGTGAAATTAATAACTAAACTGTCTTTTTTCCTGGGCAGTTTCTCGTCGTGTCTAGGGACGGTGAAGCTAGCGATTATTCTCTATAATCTCTTACCAACTGACGCGACCGAGAGAGGTTGCAAGTAAGTCACCTAGTAAACTCGACTATTCTAGACTGCCTTTAAGCTCGTCTCGAATCAACGGCTCAAGTCGCTCGGCTTGTTCATATTCACCGCACATCTGGACAATGCGGCGCACCTCGTCGCAGTACGTTTCGTCGTTCGCAAGCCACAGATTCATCACCCACGTCTCGCGATTACTACCCACTATAAGTGGCTACAGTTGCTGCTTGCTCTGCTACGATTGACACACTTACTCCTTACTTTACGTAACGGAGTCTACGTACAGGCTCGCACGGCAAACCTGTCACAGGTGGAGATTCCCCTGAAATGCTACCCCAAAAGATAAAATAATTTTCATGGGCGAATACGACCTTGATAGGTTTGTATGAGCTGTATACCCGGGAGGTACGTGAAGTGAGTATACTATTAAAGTAGATAAAACTAGATCTGTTGTCGGAATACTAAACGCTGCTCTTTTTCCGTTAGCCCTCTAGGAACCTTTAGTGAGTCTTCTATAAGAACTTCGTATTTTACGGGCAGCGTATTATTAAGTAGGGAATAGAAGTTTGATACATCGACATTATTATCGATATGAATATAGATTGAATCTGTAGGATCACTTATCACTTCAAAGTAGTAGTTGCCAGCAAAACCGCTATTGTCCAACAGGTAGAATAACTTATCAAAGTCTATCAGCTGACCCCTAACCTTACGGGTTAGATTGTTGCGGCCTAAAACTTCAACGCAAGTCGTCTTTATGTTACATCTGCATCTATATAGCCTCGCCCTATCTTGTGTATTAAGTCGTTTCATCGAAACTCCCTCCCATGCACTATTACTGCTTAGCAAAAGTATTCCTTCGCCCCAGTCCTTAACATCGCCACTATTCGTTAAAATTTCAGGAGTATACTCTTTCGATATGTGCTTATGTCCGTATATGCAGTCTCCCGCTACCATAGGGGCTTGTAGCATACCGTAATGGTCATAAACTCTTACCCCATATATATCCTCAAGTCGCCTACGGATATCAGACGTAAGAACTTCTCCTCCTGTCACAATAAACTTTAAAGATTTGCGAACATTCTGCAGCATTCTTTTATCATCCAGGCAATTGGCTATTTTTACCAAATAGCCAGGCATGCCTACGAGAATGTTGGGCGATATTCTGTGAATTTTATCTACCTTAGGATCTGTAGGAAAATTCCTACCCGACCCAAAAGGGTACACTTGACAGCCCAACCCGCTCATAGATAACGAGTAGAAGTGCGCGGGTGGAAATAGACCATACCCCCAGAGCACTACAGCCTTCATAGATTTAAGTCGATGCGGGACAAGTGATAATAGCTCTGTGGTTCTCCGTGCGGCTCCATTGATGACATAATCGGTATATATAATATCCCTAGCTTCTCCTGTGGAACCTGAAGAGCTGTAAACCACACCCCCAGACGAAGCAAAGTTTTTATTAATGACACCCAGCCACTCCTCTAAACTTTGTGGTTTATTCATAATTAGTCTAGAGCTCCAACATCTTCCTGTAGAAATTTCGATAGAACTACCATATCAACGGATCTTTTATAAGGTTCTCTCAATATACCCTCAGATACATAACTATGCGCTAGTATTACGTCGATCATTGCAATACAGGATACTGGCAAAATAATAGTTATCTTCCTTCTACTCACCCTCCTAGCTTGTAGCATAATCATATCAAGTAAATCACCCAACACCTTTTTGCAAACAACTTTATGATCTATGATAAGAGGGGATATCTTTAGAGATCCCCCGCGCTTTGGGGTGAGGGCTGCAACACCTGCTAGCTTGGTTGTATCATGGACGATAGTTAATAAAATCTTGGCCTTTTTCTCATATACTTTCGGGCTCTCCTCGGTACCGTGCACCAGCGCCCTCACAAAATCATCGTCTATATCGTCATAATAATGAGACATGTTAGTCCTAATGAAATTGGATAGTAGACTAAGGGGTAATTCTGTTTGTAGGTTATTTATTTCTATGGATGCATTTGCAGATGTATTATTTGCTAGCGACAATTCAAGCCTTGAGGGTGTAGAACTTTCTACACCTCGGCTGTCTTCTAGGAACTTTCCACACACTCTTTCCGAAGATTTTATGTGGTAATGCCTAGACAATAGCGCTTCCATTTTTAGATGTAGCTTTTGAAAATCGAGAACAGCAGTCGGTGCGTTATTCAGGGGGGCTGTTACGTACATCTTTCTAGCGCCCACAGCGTGGTAGCTCCTGCACAGGGCATTTATCATCTGCTCGGCGTATCCTCTCCCTCGCATATTAGGGCCAATATACGTAGGACCAATTTTTATACATCCGCCGCGCTTCCTCGTTACAACCTCAAAGCCGACAAAATCACTGCCTGATTTGGTAAACGCAAGCCACACCTCTTTTCCGATAGTGAAATACCCCACGGGATCGTAACCGAGGCGATCAACCTTCACTAGGTTTCGTGCAAAATCTTTCGTTATCTCATCATAAGTGTCCTTTATTGAGATTGTCGTGTTTTCAATAAATATATTTTCATACTTCGGGTCGCATTTAAGGCGGACTAGGCGAAGATCGTTGAATTCTATCTCACATTCTTTCGGGGGTGTCAGTAGCATTATCCTCCGCCTTCCTTTCGCTAATCAGATTATCTAAGTCGGATCCTGGAGTAATATACAGGAAGCTTTGAGGGGGGCGGAAATCGTGCAAGCGACCCCTTATGTCAAGTAGGCTTATAGGTGAGTTGTACTTGATAGGCGATGTGACTTCAAGAGCACTACATAAGCTTCGCGTTGCATAGTATGCCGTAAACCAACTAACCGCGTCAGGGTCGTCTTCATATCCTGTTATGGACATTAACTCCTCGAGAGAACACCTTGCTATACGTCCAGCACGAAATTCTCCCACGATAGCTTTATCTTCCTGCGATGAATATATAACCACATCAAGCGTATCGGAGTGCTCGAGTTTTGGGATTGATTTGCGAAATTCCCATTTTTTGCTGCCGTCCAGAATCTTGTCGGCATACTTAGTCTTAATTGACATTAAAATCTTTTTTTCAGACATATCTATATATCCTCCAGCTCTTCTAGAATAGTATTCGCAATATCATGTTCTGATTGGTGATATTTTGTGGCAAATATTGTCTTTGTTGATCCATACTCAATCATTATATTTACGCCATTATGTTCAGCTTTTCGCATGTCTGTTCTAAAACATAGCGACGGTATTCCGCTCGCATGAGCAAATCCCAATTCCCATGCAACCCCAGAGTCTACATCAGCTCCATCTACTATAGCCACAACTACATCCGCAACTTTAATGCCATCTCTGCATCCTTTATATACAAACTCCATATCAAATTCATTCTCTGCGCTATCCTTACAGGGAGGCTCTATATCCTGAGGTAGAAGCACCTCATAACCGTGATTTCTGAGGTGTTCGGCGATGCGTTGATTTAAATCCCGCTCAAATACAGAGAATACAGACGCGGCCAAATATATCTTTTTCATAATTCACCCCCTGTGTCCTCTATGAGCCTGTCAAGCGCGTCTAAATCGGGGTAGGATGTGACGCTTCCAACTGATATCGAAGCTACTTTGCTCGCAAATTCTGCACAGCATATATTACTCCATCCGTTGGCTATACCATATATTACGCCTGCTGCATATGCATCGCCCGCTCCTACAGGTGAAACCGACTCGGAATCTTGTGCTTCTACGAAGCGCGGTGTCGAATCTTTGCTATAGATGCACGATCCTGCATCTCCCTGTGTTGCGTATATTGTCTCAAGATTAGGGGAATAGTTAAATAGGTCCTGCGGCGAGCTACAGTTGGTACTATCAAGAAGAGCCCTCATCTCTAGTTCGTTTCCAATCAATATATTGCTCCTATCCAGCATGAGCGATACATACTTCTTGGACTGTAAAAAGTAGCTACTGATATTATGGACTACCTTTGCAGAATCATCTTTTATTGACGATAGTATGGTCTCATTAAAAGATCGTTTATGTGTAGAGAAGTATACTATGTCAGAGTCGTTAACCGTATCTAACTGACTTGGAGTTGCCGAGAAATTGATATTACTGGGTTCAAAGAATGATATACAGTTCTCCTGTTCCTTAGAGATCGCAACTATAACTTTAAATAATGATTCCGCGTTATTATCAATAGCTACAGACGATATGTCTACGTTATTCTCTTGAAGAAACTCTAGGTAGTCGCGAGCAACACTATCGTTTGACATGGATGTTATTAAACTGGTAGATACTCCAAGCCTACCAAGCGCAAGGGCGACTATGGCCCCTCTCCCTCCCATGCACTCTATACTTCCGTTGACGTACGCTACATCGTCCAATTCAGGTATGCTACCAATGTGGAGTAGCTTGTCCTGTGTAACATTTCCTATACATGAAACATGAAGCTCACTCATCTATTATCCTCTCCATTCCGAAACATACGGTATGTTTTATTCTTTAAATTTTATTATAATTGTTTCTGACTAGGTTATTAAACGTATGATGGCTATTTAAACTATAACGTAAACCAATAATCAAGGAGTGTTATGAAATGAAGTTAAATGAATCGTCGTTTCTTTTAGGGGAAGAGCTAGACTTTGAAAAGGTTCATATGATATCTAACGATAAAAATTAGCGTATCGCTATCCGAACATTCGCGCGTAAAAATAGAAACCTCAAATAAGAGGCTTATAGAATTACTTAATAAAGGAGAAGACATATACGGTCTTACCACTGGAGTTGGAGCTCTTAAGAGCATAAAAATTAACACCTCCCATGAAGACATTCAGGAGGGTATCATACTATCTCACGCCACTGGGGTTGGCGCCCCTATGCCGAAATGACATATTAAGGCTATGATGTTAATCATAGCCAATTCTCTCGCTAAGGGATTTTCTGGGGTGTCTGTATCCGTAGTTGAAAGATTAGTTGATTTTTTAAATTACGACATTATACCGGAAGTGCCCAGTAAGGGGTCTGTAGGGTCAAGCGGAGATTTGACCCTATCGTCACACATAGCATTGGCAATTATTGGTAGGGGTCATGTTTATCTAAATGGCAAAAGAATGGAAGCCCTAGAAGCCTTAAGTGAGAAAAATCTGCATCCCTTAAGGCTTAACCATCGCGACGGTCTAGCTTTAATAAATAATACATCTTATACCACAGCTCTCGCATCAATTGTAGTGTACGAATCAAGAAAGCTGTCCATGATTGCCGATCTCGCAGGTGCTTTATCGACTGAGGCTATCGGGGCAAGTACAGTTGCTTACGATCCGGCTATACATAGCCTGAAGCCTTTTAAGGGGCAGCGAATCGTCTCTGATAACGTTAGGCATTTATTGCGCGGAAGCTCACTAGTCAATACGAGCGGTATCCAGGATATTTACTCTGTGCGATGTGTACCGCAGGTGCACGGAGGTATACGTGAGGCTCTTGAGTATGCATCACATATAGCGAGGATTGAACTCAATAGCGTGACTGACAATCCGGTATTCATAAAAAACGAAGAAACAAACCTAGTAGAGGTTATGGCTGGCGGAAATTTTCACGGTGAGTCTGTTGGCATCGCTATGGACGCTCTAGCTATCGCAGTAAGCGAACTTG
Source organism: uncultured Candidatus Saccharibacteria bacterium (assembly GCA_938036825.1). Lineage (GTDB taxonomy): Bacteria > Patescibacteriota > Saccharimonadia > Saccharimonadales > Saccharimonadaceae > Saccharimonas. The sequence goes on along the minus strand of CALHWD010000014.1, from coordinate 26,051 downwards.
CAAATATCTCAGACAGAAGAATTGCCGCTCTACTTGATGATAGATTTAACAACGGTCTGCCTGCGTTCCTTAGGGTGACAGAAAAAATGAGAACAGGGCTAATGATTCTGCAGTATACTACAGCCTCACTAGTCTCAGAAAATAAAGTATTAGCCCATCCAGCATCGGTTGACTCTGTGCCAACATCTGCCAACACCGAAGATTTTGTAGCTATGAGCTCGGTCTCCGCCCGTAAGGTGGTCGACATATTGGATAACGTCAAGCACGTATTAGCCATAGAATTAATGGTGGCGGCACAGGCTATAGATTTACGTGATAATTCAAAAAATGGAACAAATTTAGGCACAGGAACTAAGGTTGTCTATGATTTTGTGCGCCAAAAAGTACCTATGCTCAAAATAGACACATACTACAAACCGTACGTGGATGGTCTAGTTGACGATCTATATGACCTCATAACTAGAGACGGCCTAGAGTTTATAAAGTAACAAATCCGCCCCGTCCCATTCCTCAACCACTGTGGTCAAAGTATACATAGCGATGGTTTTGGCATTGTCGTATATTTGTTTTGATGTAAGCTTCTTTAGATCTCTCAAGTTAAAGAGGCCAATGTTGCCGGATTCGCCGCTAGCTATATCATGTATCGGATTTTCCGAAGTAATAAACGCATAACTTATGTCCGTGTGATAATGCCCGCCACCAGCAGGATATGTGTGAATCGCGATCGGTTGAGGATGCAGTTTCACTCCAGGCAATGAAGTAAGCCTATTGTAACGCGGCTGCAACAACCTTAGCTGGTTTTTGTCGTAGCCAGATTCTTCGGCTATTTCCCGTAAGACCGCTTGCCACGGTGTCTCGTCCAGCTCGACATGCCCACCAAACTGCAATAACCTGTTTAGCTTGCGGTGCTTATGTAAAATAATCCGAGGTTCAGCACCCTCTGTTATTTTCACAATATACCCGCTAACGCAGGTATCGTGCTGACCAGGCTGGTCGTGTATATGAGGCATATTATAAATTTTACTTTAATTGTGGCGTGCGGTCAAAAGGATACACTTTAGGACAGGTAGGTTATAAATTGCGCTATTTGACACAATGTAGCTACCCATTTATATTTATTAGCAGAAGAGAGCTTTGCGCTATGTCTCCGGAGGGTATCTCCGGAGATATTTGCTTGAGGAGCTCTTGACCGCTAAATATAAAGTAAACCCCAAAACGGGAGGCAAGCATGACAAAAACTACTGCATTCAAAAATCAGTACGCCGATTCGCGCGATTTCATGACAAGCCTGCTGTTTCGCAAATGGACTATCGCGATCATTCTTTCGCTTGGCGCTGAGACTAAGCGTTATTCTGCGCTGCACCGCTCTCTTCCGGGGGTGACTCAAAAAGTGCTCACCGAGCACCTCAAGCAGCTAGAACGCGCCGGCATCGTCCGGCGCTTTTTCTATCCGACGATTTCGCCATCACGCTCAATCATCCAGCTATACCGATCGTCATCGTCAAGCATATTCTGGAGATGTGCTACTTCGTCTTCCTCCGTCATCTGGGAAAAATCCGCGCCCAAATACTGCGTCACCTCTGGCCGGCGAATCCACGCCATGGTAATCGGCGCATAAGCCGGGCTTGGCGCTACCAAGCGCAGCGTCTGAGTTTGGCTGGAGGATGGTAGGGTGATGGTGTGGGTGTACATACTTGCAATTATAGTTTAGCTCTATATTTTGCTATAATAAAGCATATGCATAAACCATTACGTGGTGTTAACTTGGGTGGGTGGCTGGTGCTTGAGCGCTGGATGACGCCATCGGTGTTTGCGGGCACCGATGCGAGCAACGAGCATCAGCTGATGATGCAACCAGATGGCCCGGAGCGCATTGCCAAGCACCGGCAGGAATTTATGACCGAGGCGGACTTTGCCTGGCTGCATGCGCACGGTATCGAGGCACTGCGTGTGCTGGTTGGCTACTGGGTGCTAGAAAGCCAGGATGGTTACCTCGAGGCTACCAAGCAGCTGGACTGGTGCTTTGCAATGGCCAAAAAATACCATATGCGCGTCTTGCTTGATTTACACGCAGCGCCTGGTGCACAGAACTTGGGTGACCACAGTGGGAGTGGCAACCGCATGCCGCAGACGGGGTGGTACCAGGCCAAAAACCGCCGGGCGACCTGCCGCATCCTCATGCAGCTTGCCGAGCGCTATGGTACAAGCCCGCAGCTTTGGGGGATTGAGCTGCTGAACGAACCCTTTACCAAGAACTGGCTGCAGAACTGGCTGCTGCAGCTGTGGTCGCGCCGCACAACCCGCCGGTTGCGCCGCATTGTGCCGGCCACAACACGCATTATTATTAGCGATGCCTACCAGTTGCCGCGGTGGTGCCGGGCGCAGCCGCGTGATTGGCTGGATATCCACCACTACCAGTGCTTTGGGGCAGTTAATTTAGCACTGGTGGATTATGACCAGCACGCGAGTATCGTGGATGAATTTACCCAGATGCACCAGTCGTTGCAGCGCCCGACTATCATTGGTGAGTGGAGTGCGATTTTGCCGCCCGCTATTGTCATGACCCCGCCGACGATCGCCGCCTACATTCTGGCGCAGCAAACAGCCTTTGCCAGCGCCGACGCCCACTTTTTCTGGAGTTACAAAACCGAATCGAACGATGGCTGGAACTATCGTTGGCTGGTAGAGCAGGGTTTTCTGTCGCAGAAGCTCGGCTTGTGTGCATGCTGAGTTGTGTGTAGTGTCTGGACGAGTAATTGATTCGAGACGGATATCATGGTGTGTTTGTTGCTCTGGATATAGTCGAATCATGTGTGTTGGACTGTGAGGCGTGTCATACTCATTACGCTCGAAGCGTGCGTGGTGGTTGATGATTTCTCATTTGGTGGCAATCCCCCAATAATGGGCATAAGAGGTACTGGGCGAACAGGTATCCCTTCCAGCCATCGGCCAAATCATGTATAATAAATCGAGTACGACAGCCAAGAAACGGAGGAAATGAAGAAGTATGGCAATGGGTATGAACCAAATGAAGATGCTGAATGACTTGCGCAAGGCGCAGAAGTCGCTGGCGAAGGAGATCGTGGAGGTCGAGGCGGGCGATGGCGCAGTGATTGTGCAGATTACTGGCGAGCTGAAGATCAAGAGTGTGAAGATCGACTCAACCAAGGTAGACCTGGATAACATCCACCAGCTGGAGCACTGGATCGAGATTGCGATTCGCGATGGTATGGCCAAGGCGCAAGAGATTGCTGCCAAGAAAATGCAGCCACTGATGGGTGGGCTTGGCAACCTCGGGTTCTAGCTAGTATGGCAGATATTCTGCCTCAGGCCCTGCAGCGGGCAATAGACGAACTAGGGCACCTGCCAGGAGTGGGTGCGCGTACGGCGGAGCGCTATGCGTACTTTTTGCTGCGAGCCGATGGGCGGACGAGCCAGGGGATTGCCCAGGCTATCACACAGCTCCACACTGCTGTTGCAACCTGCCCCGTCACTTTTGCTCTGATGGATCCCGACCAAGATGTTTCGCCGCTCTATAGTAGCCCAGAGCGCAATCGTAAGCAGATTGCTGTTGTGGAGGAGCCACTCGACATCGTGGCGCTGGAGCGCACTGGCCACTACAAGGGGACGTACCATGTGCTGGGTGGCGTCATCTCACCGATTGATGGGGTGGGGCCAGAGCAGCTGCACATCCCCGAGCTACTGAGGCGCATTGCTGATGATGCAGTAGAAGAAGTGATTATTGCTACCAATGCGAGCGTGGAAGGTGAGTCGACCGCGCTCTTCTTGCAGCGGCACATTGCCGAGGCGGGCCTAACGGTGCGGATGACGCGCTTGGCCCGCGGCATCCCCGTTGGTGTTGACCTTGAATATGCCGACCAAATCACCCTCGGCCACGCGCTCGAGGGGCGGCGCGCGGTGTAGTGAAGCGACTATTGTGCTGATTCTGCGTGGAGACGTCGCTGCTCTTCGGCGGCTTCTTGCTTCTCGACGAAATCGTAAAGACAGTCGCTGACAGCACTTTCGAGTGTATTAAGATTCTCAACTTGTTGGGCCAGTGCCTTCATCGGTGAGTCTGCTTCACGTGCGGTAGCCTCTTGCAAAAAGCGAAATACGTCATGATCATAACCAATACATTCAAAATAAAGCGTAGCGAGTTCGGCGCTTGGGTTGTCTCGCAGCTGTTGCGTGACCCACTGCTTGACTTTCTCACCTTCTCCTAGCTCATCTTTGAGCAAAAGCACATAGAAATGGATCTTCTCTATCTCATCTGTTTGATAGAAATAATAGTTCACCATGTCCCAAGCGGCCTTCCGAGCGACCGCTTGCTCGTCGTGCTCGGCACAGAGCCTTACAAGATAGTAGTCGTCAAATAACTGTGAAGAAGATCGCTCTGATGGATGCTTGGTGATGATGGCAATGTAGGCATCACGAATCCGCTGGTCGAAGATAAAGCGCTGGTCGTTCAAGGAATTAACAATAGGATGGAGCACATACTCTTCATCTTCGGGTACAATGACATAGGCGATAGCGCGAGCTTGGCGTGTGCCGTCTGAATCTTTGCCATGTATGACGTACTCGGCATCGATTTCTGCCTGAATATAAGGACTGATGACATACCGTTCGAGTTGCTGAGCTTTTGCAACGCCGTCATCGTCAAACTCGAGAAGGAGCTTGATGATCATACACAGTGTTTGCTGAGCTGATGAGACATATTGACTAACTTCTCGATCTTGTGCGAGTGTTGTCGTCGCAGGGTTATACTCAAAGTGTCGATAGGCCATCTCTTGGCAAAGGCTCGCAATCGTGCACATGCGAGCGAAGTCGCTTGCATCATGAGTATGTGAGTGGAGTGTATTAATATCATTGAGAAGGTGATAAAATGGCCAATTGATATCATCACGCTGCATATCTCTGGCGGCAGCGGTGCGAGCATCGAGCGATTCGCGTAGCTCCTGCAAGAGGGCTGCGCCATCTGGTGTATCGCCCATTCTAATACACTCACGATATCGCTGATGAAAGAGCTCATGTGGCTCAAGATCGGCAGGGATTGTTTGGAGCGAGACAGTGCCGGACTCATCGCGCTGGAGCTCAAGAGTGCTTGACCGCATTGCTTGTGTCGGCTGCGAATCTGGCAAGATGACGTCAAGAAGCTCCCAGACATGCTGCTTAATCTCGGGAAGCTTCGCAGCAAGACCAGGGATGTCTTGGCTGACCTTTTGCAGGTCGCGCAGGAGATCGGTGGTGAAGCGTCTACACTCGAGAATAGTCTGCTCATCGCAATCACTATCGAAGTAGGGGTCACAATTGGACTGATGTAGAGCGGTGGTGAGATTAGAGATTATTCCCCATATATCAACATCCCAGAGTATTTCGTCCTTCGCGATCGCCTGCTCGAGCAAATCACGATCAAGCAGCTGCTCGCGATACTCCGCAATGTAGTAGTCGATCATCGCTTTTATCTTGACTGGGTCGATTGGGAGTTGGCTTGCCTGTAGCCTTTGTTGCTGGGTAGTAGTGGTATCATCTGGAGGATTTGTCATGATATATACCATAGTGGAGGAAGAGGGAGTTGTCAACCAAAAGGAGCTTAAGGAGTAAGACCTCTGCACTTTATTTGTTAGCTTCTCTATTTGTTATTGTATTCGAGTGGAGTACAATGCTCTGTTACCAGGACTATCATATTCTCAAGTCTGATGTAGCAGGCTGATATTATTCTAGATTCACTCTTGTAGTATTTTTGGGCATACGGATAATTGCAGAGGTTTGAAAAGAAGAGGCGGGGCGTGTCATATCAAAAGGCGAGATAACGCGTGTTTATTTGCTATACTAAAACAATGGCAAAATCGAAGAAATGGACGAAAAAGCTAACGCGCTGGGCGCAGAGCAATCGCTGGGGGCTGATGAGTGCAGCGCTGGTACTTGTGCTCGTAGGTGGTGTGTATCTCGCGTGGCAGTATGGTATATTGGCACGGTTTGTCAAAACACCACAAGATACTGCGAATGTAGCGCTCACGAGTCAAGATAACACCTTGCCCGCTTGGATGCCAGATACCGTCAAGCGCTGGCAGGGCGAGATTACCAAGCAGGCTCGGCAGTATAACATTTCGCCGCAGCTGGTGGCGATTATCATGACGCTGGAATCCGGCGGGTACCCCAAGGCGCACAGTGGTGTGGCCAGTGGTTTGATGCAGGTGACGGATAGCACGGGCAGGGAGATTGCGGCTAAATTCGTGAAGCCGGCGCGCACGAACTATGATTTATTTGATCCTGCAACGAGCATCGCCTTTGGCACGGCCTACCTGGCGCACCTGCGCGACCAGCTGTGTGTGCCGCTCGGCAATCTATCCGAAAATGAGTGCGTTGAGCTCGTTGCTGCTGGCTACAATGGTGGCCCAGGTGCAGCGGGTAACCTATATCATGGCCGTGGACTGGAAGCGATCGAGACTCTCAGTTACAGCCGCGATGCCATGAACCTGTGGCGTGAGCGAGTAAGCGGCAGTAGCCCCACCTATACACGCTGGTTTGAGCGTGGCGGCAAGAAGCTGGTAGAGAAGGCACAGACAGGCAACTAAGGATCGTTAGTACTGATATAGATTCTGGTATTTTGCTTGGTTATCGCCCTACATCCATTTTCCTAAGAGGCGGTGAAGGTGACATTTGATACTATTCGTACCTTGCACGGTGGTGCGAGAAATTGAATGTTGTGCACCTATTAACCTAATTGTCTAATCACAATCAAGGATGAGCAAGGTTGATTAAGGCGGGGTTGATACAATAGCAATAACTCTGAGAGATGATAAGCATATATTATCAAGAAACTACTCGCTCGCTAATTCTCAGGTGATGCGATGGTGTTTTGCTGATTAGTCTCAGGTTTTCGCAGCATATGTTGAAACGGCCGTGTTCAGATGGGCTTGGGCTCCCCATCGTAATAGAAACTGGTTTTTGGTGAACGTGCACCATCCTGTGTGCTGCCCTCGTGGGCAAGCACTACTTCATGATGGAGTGGATTGATCGAATCGTGAGCTGCAGTATGTGTTGGCGCAGCGTTTACGGCTTCTGCTTGAGCAGTAATAGTAGAGAGAGCGTCGTTTAGTACTTTCATTTCTTCAGGGGTTGCTGGCTGCCCTTCTTTTTTATAAGGAGGAAGCGGGGGCCGTGTCGGTAGATCATTCGTGCAGTGTGGAGTGAGCCCTTAGTAAGCTCTAGAAACCTCGCACCGCGCTTTCGCGCAGCTGCTATCCACCCGCTCTCGTATGCTTGGTTGGTTTCGCTTGTGCTTGGTCGGTGTTGCGTGTTCTCGTGGTCTGTCATAAAGCCTCCTGTGTTAGTACAACTAAAAATACCATACCATATTCATGCCATACTATGCAAACAAAAACGCCCCACTTCCATCCAGAAGAGGGGCGTGGGCTAGTGTCTGCTTAGCAAAACAGCAATTGAAACTTTGTGCCCATAAAAGCTTCACAGTAATGCATATTTTGACTCTTTCTTGATTAGCTATGACTCATATCGCCAAATGTGGTAGTACCACACCTCGCTAATCACTCGGCGGAACTATCTTACCACCGGAAAATTTTCCGAAACAAATCCCATTCGCTCATAGCGTTCCCTCACGATCCATGATTGTTAATTATTACTGTATGACCTGCCGCGGCTTATGTATCAGGCCATAAATCCACCGTACCATACCTCGCGCCTGCTGGCAAATTCTGCTACACTAAAGAAGATGTTTGATGAAGTGATACGCGCGGTCCAACGCGCAGACAAAATTATTATTATCCAAGCTGAAAATCCCGATGGTGACAGCGTCGGCAGTAGCCTCGCGCTGGAGGAGATCCTGGGCGATATGGGTAAGCAGGTGACGCTCTATTGTCCGGTGGCAGTGCCTAAGTATTTGCGGTATATCCGCGGCTGGGATCGCATTACTGATGAGTTTGACAGTAGTGCCGAGCTGGCGATTATTGTTGATACCAGCGCAGATGTCTTGCTCAGCAAAGTGCTCGACGCACCGAGTGCTCGCGCCTTCCTCACGACGCACCCAGTGCTCGTGCTGGATCACCACGCGACGGAGAGTACCCTAAGCTTTGACCATACACTTATCAATCAAGATGTGGTGGCGACTGGCGAGCTCATCTACAATCTTGCGCAGCATGCTCAGTGGGCGATCAACCCACAAGCGGCAGAGAATCTCCTTATCGCGATCATGAGCGATAGCCTGGGCCTCACGACGCAAAACACCACAGCCGACTCCATCCAGACCGTCGCAGAGCTGACCCGGCTGGGCGCAAGCAATGCCGCCATTGAGGTGCGCCGCCGTGACTTTATGAAAAAAGCGCCAGAGATCCTTCGCTACAAAGGGCGCTTGATCGAGCGGATCGAGTATGTGCTAGATGGTCGCTTGGCACTTATCCATATCCCGTGGGAGGAGATCCAGGAATATAGCGACCAATATAACCCCAGTATGCTTGTACTAGACGAGATGCGTCTGGTGGAGGGGGTAGATGTGGCGATTGCTATCAAGACCTACCCCGATGGCAAGCTGACTGGCAAGATCCGCAGCAATGCGCCAGTGGCAGCAATGATCGCTGGCTACTTTGGCGGTGGTGGCCATGCCTATGCAGCGGGTTGGCGAATGTATGAGGACTACCAACTGGCGATGCGTGAGATCGTCGAGGCAGCCAGCCGAGCCTTCGTTGAGTATGATGAGAGTGAGGCAACCCATGGCGATTAAGTTTGCTAATACACTGACCCGTCACCTTGATACATTTGTACCGCTCCAGCCTAGCAAGGTGTCGCTCTACACCTGTGGGCCAACAGTGTATAACTATTTACATGTTGGCAACTGGGCAGCGTATATCTACTGGGATATCCTGGTGCGCATGCTTCAGGCGGAGGGCTACGAGGTGGAGCGTGTAATGAACATTACCGATGTCGGCCACCTAACGAGCGATGCCGATGAAGGCGAAGACAAGCTCGAGAAGGGTGCGCGCCGCGAGGGTAAGACTGCTTGGCAGATTGCTAAATTCTACGCTGATGACTTCATCCGCGGGATGAACGCGTTGCACTTAACACCGCCAAGTCAGTTGGCCCGTGCCACCGACTATATCGACGAGCAGATCCAGCTTGCCATTACTCTCAAGCGTAAGGGGCACACCTACCAGACGAGTGATGGGATTTATTTTGATACCAGCACTTTCCCGGCCTATGCAGACTTTGCCCGGCTCGATCTGCGAGCCTTGCGGGCGGGGGCACGGATTGGCCCCAATAGCGAGAAGCGCCACGCGAGCGACTTTGCTCTATGGAAGTTCTCGCCAACTGGCGTCAAGCGCGACATGGAGTGGCCCACGCCACCGGAGCTGCTCGACCAGCCACCAACAGATGGCGCGCCAGTGATGGGCTTCCCGGGGTGGCACTTGGAATGCTCGGCGATTGCAATGCACTTCCTTGGCGCAACGCTCGACATCCACACTGGTGGGATTGATCATATCCCCGTCCACCACAGCAACGAGATCGCTCAGAGTGAGGCTGCGACGGGCCAACCCTTTGCCCACTACTGGCTGCACTGCAACCACCTCAAGGTTAATGGCACGAAGATCAGCAAGAGCCTGGGCAATGGTTACACCTTGACCGACCTCACTGAGCGGGGCTACACCCCCATGGAGTACAAGTTATTTGTCTTGCAGAGCCACTACTCGCACGAGGGGAACTTTAGCTGGGAAAACCTCAGTGCAGCGCGCAACCGCCTACGCAAGTGGTATGAAGTGGCGTGCCTGCGCCACCAGACGTATGAGAGCCTGGATGATGACCAGCGTAAGAGTGACGAACAGTCTGGCCATGTGTCGCTCCTGGCAGCAAGTGGGGCAGTACGTGAGGCGCTCGCCAATGACCTGAATACCCCCGAAGCGCTGCGGCTCATCGACGAAGCGTTTGATCGGGTGCTAGCGCGACCACTGACAGCAGTGTATCATCGTGGATTGGAGGAGTTGCTAGCGGCGATTGATCAGCTACTTGGCCTCGACCTCTGTGAGTCAACACCGGACATTACCGATGAGGCTAAGCAGCTCATCCTCCAGCGCCAGCGTGCGCGCGAAACCCGCGACTGGCCCACAGCCGACTGCCTGCGTACTGATCTCACCGCGCTACACATCGCTGTGCGCGACACACCGCAAGGGCCAGTGTGGTGGTGGGCAGAGGAGTGATATGAATCACGAAACTCTATCAGGAAAAACTGCTACACCACAGGCAGAGCAAGAACCATCGCCGTCAGACCAGAAGATTACCGCCTTGACTGCGGTGTATGATGCAGTGCGGCGCAGAGTGTATGAGAATAGCGAGCACAGTAATCATGACATCAACGAAGCGACGATTATACTAGGCGACCTTGTTGCGTGTGAAGCGTACCTCAGTGCTGGGCTGCCACCTGAGGATTTGCCGCTGACTGAGCGGACGGGCTATGATGCGGGTAAAACCCTACCAGAGAATATTGACCTCGCTATCGCGGCGTACCTGCCAGACTATGCTGAGAAACTGCCAGGCCTTGGCTATAACGGTAGTGGCTTGGCTGTGAGCTACGATAGATATAACGCATCCGAGGAGACTGAGGAGATACCCGACGCAGCATGGCAAACACTGGAGCTTGATATGTCTGATGAGCCAATGGCAACCGCGCCGCTTGTCGATCCGCTGCGTGCGCTGGTGCTGATGCATCATTATTACAATCTAGTCGTTGCGCCGATTGAATATGGTAATAAAGGGAGACCATGCTATAATTGGTCGTCGCCCGATATGCTCGAGACAACAGGGGTTATTGCGCCAGTTGTGCAGCTGTGTATGCGAGACCAAACAGTGGTGTACCGCTGCGTGCCGAGATAGTATTATAACGCAATGAACCACGCACACGACATGAGTACGGTAGCACAAAATGGCGATGACGTGTAGAAAATGATGATATACTATCACCATGACATGGAACAGCATTACCCCACAAAAATTTGTCGACCTTGTAAACTATTGGGTCAACCAAGATTGGCCGCTAACAGAAGATAAGCTCGCAGCGGCTATGGATAAACTTGGCTGGGATGAAAGTGATCAAAGTACCGTTGCAAAGGATATTCCAGTCAATCGCCCGATGCTCATGGTAACCTCCGGTCCGATTGCAGGACTTAACACTATTTCTTGGAATCTAACCGATGTAGACATAGTTAGTTCTAGCGCACGCGATGCTTTTATGAACGACGCTTTCGTCAGTTATGTTAATGCAGGAAAAACCGTCTGGGGTGTTCCAAATATTATCCGCGAGCAAGAAGATGAGAGTGCAATATGGGCATCGATTTCAGGATGCCGACTGCAACTAAGCAACACTCGCTCATCAGTCGGCATATTTCTCCACTCTCCTCAATTCACGCGAGTGCTGGATGAAGATTAGGAGGAACTCGACAAATGGATCATGTCAATACACTGTCATGGAATGAGTTTGCATTGAAGATCGCAAGGCTGCTCATGTACGCAGAGGATCGAACCCACATTACACTAATACAAACAACAGAGAATGTCCATAACTCAAAATATATCGAGTATATTATAATGAACGGCACCGTATCATGCAGTGTCGAAAATGAAGAAAATCCTCAGTTTTTCTCTTATTCACTGCCGTTACAGAGTTCAGAGTACACATCAATTGCAGCACAATCGATCCACATCCTGCGTGACGTCCTTCAGATCGGTGAACCAACCTCATTGACTTACTACGCATGGCGTGCCCCCGAAGAGCTAGAAGAGGGTCGGTACTACTCCGCAGAAGAAGTCGATGAACTGGATGAGGGCGAGGATCCACTCGAGGTTGATTTGGGGATTGAGATGGCGTTGAGGCGACCCGGGCTATAGCACGTATCTTATGATCTATCTTGTGCTTGGACTGTTGTGTTGACTAGTTGATCGGCAAACAGTGAAACTCTATTAGCTCTCACCCTTAATCTTTTCCACCAGTTTGGCTAGTGGCTTGGTGGATTCTTCGCGGGCGCGGGCGTTGTGCTCAAGGTAGTCGTCTAGCAGGACTTTGCAGCAGCCAGCGATGGGAATAGAGATGAGACCGCCGATAATACCAAAGATGTAAAGGCCAATGGTGATGGCAACGAGGACGACCAGTGGTGTGAGCTCGATCTTGCGCGACTGAATGGTAGGCGAGATGAAGTTATTCTCGATCTGTTGGTAGATGATGAAAAATGCTGCAAAGATAAGGCCGCCTGGCAAAGCATTAAAGCCAAGCAAAAGGGAGATCATCACCCCAGCAATCGTGGCACCAAACATAGGGATGAGCGCTAGGACGAAGGTGACGGCAATGGTAACAAGTGCAAGGTTACCTGGAATAGCCGAGAAAAAGAGGCTGAGCACAAAGACCGCTGCCCCAGCAAAGAGGGCACCAATGCCTGAGATCGTGAGCTGTCCCGTCACATAGCCCGCTACCACAGCGTGCATACGGTGGGCGACCTTTTGGTGGCGCTCCATCGTAGCTTGGTCGCGGTAGAGCCCCCAAAAGCGCTCAGCCCAGGCCGGCCCTTCCGTCAGCATCAAGAAGGTGAGGACAAGGACTAAGAATGCAGAGCCAACTGCCGAAAAAACAGAACTAATACCAGCGAGGAGGTTACCGCTGAGGCCACGCGTCCATGACTCGACGCTGCCGCGAGCGCTCTCGACTACTTGATTGACTTGTGCCTGAATATGATACTGCTCGGCAAAAGTACCAAAGCTGTGCCACTGCTCGCCTGCTGTGTGGATCATCCCCGGCAGGGCATCGACAAACTTGCTCGTCTGCTGGACGATAGGCGGTACCACGAGCACGAGAACCACTCCAAGTAGTGCCACAATACTAATGAAAGCGAGTGCGGTGCTGAGTGTCCGGCTGCGGTTAGGCAGGCGCTCGACGATAGCATTGACCGGCCCATTGAGCGCCAGCGCGAGGAACCCCGCCGTGCCAATCATAATCAAGGCAGTCTGCGCCAGATAAATCGCGAGGATTGCAAATGCAAAACCAATTACTACCAGCCAAAACCGCACAAAGGTCTTCGTGTCTATCTCTATCCGTACTCTCATGCTCTTTAGTATACCACGATTTGCCAATGGATTAGTGGCAAGAACCTAGCGGTGGGGTAGTGCTTGACTCTGTGTTATTTTTGCTTGGGCGAGGGAGAGGTAGATGGCTCAGCCGGTGTTGTCGACGTGCTAGCCTGCGGCTGCTGTGGCTGTGGTGGCTGAGGCTGAACTGGTGGAGCAACCGGTGGTTGCGAGTAATAAGGCGGTTGTGGTGGCTGCGAGATTCTGTCGAGAATAACTCTGCCAATTTTATGCCAGACGAAGAAGATCGTTACTGGAATAAGGATAATGATCAAGACCATGGTAATAGCTGAGATAAGCATAATTAGTAATGTACCGCCAAAGAATGCTGTAATAGCTCGGCCAAGCTCTTTGTCTTCTGTCGTTGGTGATGACTGATGATTATTTTGCTCGTTCTCCGAATCTGTAGCTGCTAGATGATAAGCTTGATCTAGTGGGCGAACAGAGGTAGTAGAGAAAAAGTGAACTGCTGGTGCAGAGTTCTTAAGTAGCTGAAGGTTGGGGCGGCTATACATCGCAAGCAAAAGTATGATAGCGCTACCAAATAGTAAGAAAAGGCTGCTTAATAATACGAAATACTGTGAAGAAAAGATTCGCTTGACTGGTTGATGAATATGGGTCATAACTCTATCATACCATACTGGATGTGGCAGAATGAGAAGTGGGTGCGCTTATTCTACAATCACTGTCATCCGCACCATCAAACACAGCAAGACAAGTCCTGTGCCAGCCAGCACTGAGACAGCAATAGTCATGCGGTTGGGGTAGTAGTCAACGGTCTTGGGTTGCTCAGCTTGGTGCAATGAGGGGTGAGCGACTGGTGTGCCGGTGCGCTTCGAGTGTTTTTTGGCTGCTGGTTTGGTTTTGGTTACAGTGGTGTGTGGAGCTTTTGTCATGGCTCTAGTATACGCCGATGTGTGGTAATTTGTCCAGAACGCTTATGCTTGGTGTGCTATAATAGATCTATTATGACATACCATGCCAAGACCCCTCAGCAGACGATGGCCGACCTATCGTCTGGCGTCCGCGGTCTCGATGACGCTGCTGTGGCCGAGCGGCTGGAACACTACGGCCCTAATATTATCCACGTTATGCACGAACCACTGTGGCGGCGGCTCATCAAGCCATTTTGCTCGGTGTTTATGCTGGTGCTGTTTGCGGCAGCGGCGATTAGTTTCTTCCACCAGGCGGTGGTGGATGGACTAATTATTTTGGCGATTATTCTGGTGAGTGCACTGATCGATTACACACAGCAGCTCTCTACCGAGCGCATCATCCGCTCACTGCAAAAGCACGTTCCCTTGCAGGTGCGCGTCCGTCGACATGAAGGTGAACAATCGCTCGATGCGGAGCAGTTGGTGCCAGGTGATGTGATCATCGTGGAAGAGGGTGATAAGATTCCGGCCGATGCGCGGGTGCTCGAGGCGCGCTCGCTCCGGGTGGATGAATCACAGCTGACGGGTGAGTCGCTCCCGATCGAGAAAAATAGTGCAGTTCTCCCCATGGCAACGGCGCTCTATGAGCGGCGGAATTGTTTGTATCAGGGGTCATTTGTGATTGGTGGCAGTGCGCTTGCTATTGTGACGGCAACCGGAAATACGACTGAGTATGGTAAACTGGCTGCTCTCTCGAGTCACCCACGTGAGACGAGCCCAGTGGAGCGCACGATCAATAAGTTGGTAAGTCAAATCATCGTCGTTGTGTTGGTGGCATCAGTGGTGGCGCTGGGGTTAGCACTGTGGCGCGGTATGGAGCTTACGGCGGCGCTGCAGTTTGTGATAGCGCTTGCCGTTAGTGCGGTGCCGGAGGGGCTGCCAGTAGCGATCTCGGTGATTTTGGCCATTGGTATGCAGCGGATGGCGCGGCGCAAGGCGCTGGTGCGGACGATGGCAGCGATTGAGACAATTGGTGTGGTGACGACAATCGCCACAGACAAGACCGGCACCCTCACGCGCAACAAACTCACTGTCCAGGCCATCTGGGCACCGGGTAACCGTACTGAGCCACTACTCCAGACACTGGCTGGCAGCACCTTACCGAATAGCCGAAGCAAGATGTATGATCCACTCGATCGAGCCTTTGCCGCCTATTGCAACGAGCAGCGCGTCTCGCGGCCGCAGCGCCGGGCGGGTTTGACACTCTTTCCTTTTGAGCACAAGCTGGCAATGAGCGGGACACTCCAGGCAGTTGGCACTGGGCAATATCGCTTGTGCGTAAAGGGTGCACCGGAGGCAATTATTCGCCATGCGCGGCTTTCTAGTGCGGATAAGCGCGCGACGCTCCAGGCTTTGCAGGAGCTTACGGGGCAGGGGCATCGAGTGATTGCCTTGGCGTATACGGCGCTTCGTGCGCCGATTGATTCGCTGGAGCAGCTGCCAGCCCGTCAGGGGTTGCAGTTTGTTGGGCTGGTTGGTGTGGCAGATAGTGTGCGGCCAGAGGCTCGGCCGTCGATTGCTCGAGCTCGCCAAGCGGGCATCACAGTGCGGATGATTACTGGCGATCATTTCGAGACGGCGTATCAGATTGGGCGACAACTCGGCCTTGTACGGGGGCGTGATGAGGTGTATGATTGCCGGCGGCTTGACCAATTGAGCGACGGCGAGCTGGCTACTGTAGTGGCCCGGGCGCGCGTTTTCTCGCGGGTCATACCAGAGCACAAGCATCGCATCCTCACAGCCCTCAATGCGACGGATATTACTGCCATGACAGGTGACGGCGTTAATGACATTCCCGCACTGACCAATGCTAACGTCGGTATCGCGATGGGCTCGGGGGCGCAGATAGCGCGCGATGCTGGTGATATTATCTTGCTTGACAACAACTTCCGCTCCATCATTAGTGCTGTGCACGAGGGGCGGACGATCTACGCTAATATCAAGCGTATGGTGGTGTATTTGCTGGCGACGAACCTTGGTGAGGTGCTGGTGTCGATCGGCTCACTGCTGGTGGGCTTGCCTATCCCGCTTTTGCCGGTGCAGATCTTGTGGGTCAATTTGGTGACAGATACAACGATGGTTATTCCATTGGGTGTCGAGCCAGGCTCATCCCAAGCAATGCGGCGGTCGCCATACCATCCCAAAGCACCACTACTTAGTCGCTTTATGCTAAGCCGGGTTGGGCTCATCGCGGTGGTGATGGCGGTTATCACATTGGGGCTCTACAGCATGTACTATCACTCGCACGGCGAAGGGTATGCGCGCACCATTGCCTTCTGTGCGCTGGTGGTGATGCAGTGGGCCAGCGCTCTCGCTGCCCGCAGCGACTATGAGCCCGTCTGGCGGCGCGCTCGGCGGTGGAGCACGGCATTTTATGGTGGCTTGGCAGTATCGATTGTGCTCCAGCTGGTGGCGCTGTTTGGGCCGCTCGAGCAGTGGCTCCATGTAGCGCCCATCTCGTGGAGCGATGGCATCTTTGTCTGGATTGTGGCATTCTTCGTCCCACTTGCCATCATCGAAGGGCACAAGTGGCTTGGGCGCACCTACTTTGGCAAAGGGCACGCTGTGGTGCGTTCGCGTCGACGGCGGTGAGGCGTTGTTAATCTTGATGTTCGTGCCATTGCTGTTGATTTATGATGGTTGGTGTGGTTTTATAAACATATGACAATACACCATGAAACTACCCCCCTCGATTGCTGACACCTATGACCAGCAGCCGACACCTACGCCAATGACGCGCCTGGAGGCGATCGAGTATATAGTAAGTAGAACAGATTTCGATTATCCTGAGACACCATTCCGACGGAGAGACCCGCGTACAGTAACGGCTTCTGAGATTAGCCAAATGACAGATGACGAGCTACGGGATTATACAAAAGCCTTGCAAATTGTCGAGATTTTTGAGGCAACAGTGCCGCGAGAACACCGTGCTGATGAATAGGACTAAGCTGCAGTAGCTTGAATCGTAAAACTATCTTTTCTATATGGTGAGTTTTTCTTGCTAAGTTCGACAAATAACAGATGGACACACTAGAGTGTGATAGGTGGAGCTGGAAGTAAACCACAAGGGGACTTGTGATCCTATTATATTCTCTGGTGATCGTAGTAATAAAAATAGCCTGCCTCTGCAGACTAAAAACACTATATGGCTGGGGTGGAGGGATTCGAACCCCCGCATGACGGGACCAGAACCCGTTGCCTTACCACTTGGCGACACCCCATCGCTACAGAATACTGTAGCACAGGCAGGGGTGGTTTTCAAGCTGTTTGCGCCATAACTACTCGGCTTTATAGTATTGCATGCTTACCCTCTTTTTCGTGGTTCACTTGAAGAATGGTAGCTTGTCGCCAAACAAATAAGTTCTCTAGCTTCGCACACGAAATGAATAACTCAATAGAAATATTTATTCTCTCATTGCGTTAGCGGGGAGTGAATAGAGAGTGTAACCTTAGTAGGTGTTATTAACCAAGATGGCAGGTGTGTAATCTAGAAGTGTTAAAATTCATCCTTCACTTCGTGTGCAACATAAAGTGTTGCCAGTGCAAATAGCAGCGAGACGAGCGACACCAGCACGGCCGTTGGCATCATAAATATATTGAGAATAAGGCCAATAATCGCAAAGAGGCCAATCACCAGCGCACTGCACACCGCAAGCACCCACCCCTGTTTGCGCCGTTCGCGCAAGGGGAGCACCGCAACGCCAGCCATAACTGCTTGGGTAATAACGCACAGCAGTGCCACCACGAGATACACCCGCCGCGCAGTTAGCGACGAAGACGTGTGTGGTGCAACCATCACCAGCCAAGCACTCACCTTTGCCGTAAAAGCCTGATACAGCTGGATAAGCAAGGATACGCCGTACCCAGCATTAACAACTGCAACCAGCAACATCATAATCCAGAGGTTATCACGAAACCACTGCTTCATGGCAGCGCTCATGCGGGGGAGGGGTTGGCAAAGTTTGGTGAGAGTAGTCGTGAGTGTATTGATCATAATGCTAGTATATCACCTTAGGATAAGTCGTCAATTTTGCTGCTTGGGGAGTAGAATATCTCCTCCAACATCAATCTCCCAGAGCCAGCGCAAAATGCTTATTGATACCAGTGAGCTTTTGTACTTTGTCCAAATGAAGTAATAGAGGAAGAGCTACTGCTAAAGGTGGTTCTGAAGTGTGCGTTTGGTGGCCATCTTCGCCATTGTCCCGGCAGCACCCCCATAGTGGAGTGTAAAGGCGGGTGTTATTCGTGCGACCAGAGATAGTCGAGTAGATAATATAGCAAAAGTACAATGCTATTCCACCACGATTCTCCCCAGAAACGGCTGCAAATATGATAAAATATCTCCATGAAAGCAGAGCAGCTGCAAACAATGACGTTTAAAATCACCGGTGGGAGCGCAGTATGCCTCAATAGCCGGATTGTTGTGCAGCAAGCATTGCGCGAGATTGCCTGGCGAGCGGGGCTCTCAGCGGTACGCTCGGTGAGCCACGACTATGTACCGTATGGCATTGGTGTGGCCCTTCTCTTGCCCGAAGCACATATCGCGGCGCGTACCTGGCCCGAGACCGGTCTGGCGTACGTGACGATGACAACCTGCCAACCAGTTGAAAATGAGATGATCTCCAGTCTTGAGCGTGTCCTGGGTGCTGCCTTTGTGGCTGAGCAGGTCGAGACGGGTGTGGTGAATTTGTAGCAATAGGGCAATTGCTAAATTCCAAAATGTCAAAGTGTCGTTGCTCTCTATTCATCCAATAGCTCGGCTATCTGATGAGGTATAAGATATAGTTGCTGCTCTGTATACCAAAGCAGCTATGAGGCGTCATAAGTCCAGTGGCTGTGTAACCAAAGAGTCAATTCTCGCCGTCTCAGCAAATCTATTGAACAAATTACGTACATACCTTGTCAAAACACATGTCCCATGCTATAATCAAAGCGCGTCATTATGGCATTTTTTACGACGTTTTTCACGATTATTCTGCAGTGGTATGTGTGGGTGCCAGTGGTTGTCCTCCTCGGTTATTTGACGTGGCGCAACAACCGGCAGGTTGACGTGCTGCGCGAGGTCGAGAGCGAGCTGCTTATCCTCGAAATCCCCCGTGCTAATGACAAGTCTGAGCTCGCAGCTGAGCAAATGTTTGCCAGCCTCCATGGTATTTTGCGTGATGCGCGTGAGCTCAAAATTAATGATGGCTACCAAGAACATCTCAGCTTTGAGATTGCGTCAGTCGGTGGACAGATTCAGTTTTATGTCTGGACGCCGCGTGCACTGCGTAACTTCGTTGAGAGTCAGATTTATTCGCAGTATCCCACGGTGCAAATCCGCACCGCCACAGCCGACTATACGGCGCACGAGCAGCAGCACAATGTCGTCTATACAGCAGAGGTTGTGCTGGCAGAGAGTGAGTTTTTGCCGATCAAGACTTTTCAGAGCTTTGAGGTTGATCCACTGGCGGGCATTACAGGCACATTAGCCAAGTTGGAGGATACGGATGACGAGATTTGGATTCAGATCTTAGTACGCCCTGTGGCAGATGACTGGCACAAAGCATCCGATGCGTGGGTGAGGCGCGTGCGCGGTGGTGGGCTCTTTGGCGACGCATTTCACCCCAAGGCGCGGTGGTTTAGCCAGTTCCTTATGGCGCTGTGGCAACCACCCGAGGGCAATATGGCAACGGTAACGGAGCTCTCTGATCGTGACAAAACCCGCATTGCCGAAGCCGAAAAAAAGGCCGCCAAGCTGGGCTACCAGGTCAAGATTCGCGTTGCATACCTTGGCGATAGCACCACTGACGCGCGGCTGCGTATGCAGGCAATCATCGGCACCTTCAAGCAATACAACAGCACCAACCTCAACGGCTTCACTATGAGCCACGACAGCTTCCGCAAGGAAGATCTCAACCGCTATAAGCTGCGCCTCTTTGCTGACCGCGGCTTTTTGCTCAATATTGAGGAGATGGCAAGTGTATTCCACTTGCCGCACACCAATGTCGAGACGCCCAATATCGTTTGGGCAAGCAACAAAACCGCCGAACCGCCAAATCGCCTACCTGTCCTCACTGGTCATGCAGCTGACGACGAGAAGATCTCGGCCTTTGGCTTGACCAACTTTCGCGGGATCAACCACCAGTTTGGTATGCTGCGGAGCGATCGCTCGCGCCACGTCTATATCATTGGCCAGACGGGGGCAGGGAAGAGTGGCCTGCTGGAGCTCTTTGCCTTGAGTGATATTTATCATAACCAAGGCTATGCCATTATTGACCCGCACGGCGACTTTGCCATCGAGAATATGAAGTTCATCCCTGAGGCGCGGCTAGATGACGTCGTGTATTTTAACCCCGCAGACGTCGAGCACCCGATTGGCTTTAATCCACTAGAGGTTACCAATCCAGCGCAGAAGTCGACGATCTCATCAGAGGTGATTGGTGTGCTCAAGCGGATGTTTGGCGATAGCTGGGGGCCGCGGCTGGAATATATTTTGCGCTATACTATTTTGGCACTACTCGATCGGCCCGAGCCTACTATGCTTGATATCACCCGCATGCTGACGGATAAAAAATTCCGCAAAGAGACGATCGGCTACTGCAACGATGTGGTGGTGCGGCAGTTCTGGAATGTAGAGTTTGCTAGCTGGTCGGAGAAGTTCCAAACGGAGGCCATCGCGCCAGTGCTCAATAAGGTGGGGGCTTTTACGGCGAACCCCATCATCCGCAATATCATTGGTCAGGCGCACTCGTCATTTAATATTCGCCAGATTATGGACGAGGGCAAGATCTTGGTGGTGAATTTGTCGAAGGGGTTGATTGGCGAGGATAATGCGGGAATTCTTGGTTCATTCTTGGTTACGAAGATCCAGCTAGCGGCGATGAGCCGGAGCGATATCCTCGATATTCATGACCGGCGGCCATTTTATCTCTATGTCGATGAGTTCCAAAACTTCGCAACTGATAGCTTTGCCACTATCCTGAGTGAGGCACGCAAGTATGGACTCAACCTCACCGTGGCTAATCAATATATCTCGCAGATGGAGCCAACGGTGCGCGATGCGGTCTTTGGCAACGTCGGGACGATGATTAGCTTTCGCGTCTCGCCAGACGACAGCCCGATTCTTGCCAAACAATTTGAACCGCAGTTTGAGGAGAACGACCTCACACAGATGCATAATCGCAACTTCATCATCAACATGGTGATTAATGGTGAGAAGGCACCAGCCTTTAGTGCCACTACGCTTAATCTACCCGAGGCCAAGCGGAGCCATTTGTCGCGCATTATTGATCATAGCCGCGAGCTGTATAGCCAGTCGCGCCAAACAGTAGAGGATACCATCAATGAGCGGATTCACCCGGGCAGTACCGGGGTGAGTGTAACGTTGGCAGGTCAAACGGGGACTTCAGCGGCATCGTCAGCCACCACTACGAGTGAAGGTACAGCCAAGCGCCGTCGGCGTCGCCGACGCAAGCCAGCCAATGGCGAAGCACGCGATGAGCAGGCGACTACTGGGCAATCAAGTACTCAATCTAGCAAGCAGATGAAGAAGCCTGTTACTCCCAGTAAAGCTGCCAAGCCAGCCACTCCTTCTTCAAGCAAAAAACCAGCGAGCACCACGCCTAAGTCAGCTGCGCCACGCGATCCATCACTTCTCTCCATTCAGCATGCCAAGCCACGCACCACAATCCCGGCGCAGCTCTTACACCATCAGCCGCATACTACGCAGACTCAGTTAGATGGCCCGGTGCCGCTGGCTAAGCAGCCTGATAGTGCAGCCTCAGCGCACACGCACGATGAGCTTGATGACCCAACCTTCTTTGCTTTGCGTTAGATATGCAACGCTAATTTCTCTTAGGCCACTTTGCGTTACCTTACCCTAGAGGAGTGTGAGGGGTGTAGCGAATTTTCTTCTCAACATGAAGGTATAATATGATCAGACTTGAGAAAACCCTCGAGTGGGTAGCATGGTGAAGTAGCGCGAGGTAGGCCTTGGGTAGCTAATGTAAACACCACAGAGGTAATCACGCGAAAAAGCCTTCTTATCCTGTGTATAACTCTGTTACCTCGCCTCACTAACCAATGTGGGTTATGCTATAATGGAGAGGATAAACGGAAATACGGGACATGACGGCAGTAATTTGTGTAACAAATCAAAAAGGTGGTGTTGGTAAAACGACAACGGCGATTAATGTTGCCTACTATTTGGCAAAGGCTGGCAAGAAAACCCTCGTCGTCGATTTCGACCCGCAGGGCAATGCCACAAGCGGCCTTGGCATTGATAAGCAGCTGCTCGATGCTACCATGACAGAGGTCGTCAAGAGCGAGAAGAAGCTTGCCGATATCATCCAGCCCACCGAGCACAAGAATCTCTTCATTGCGCCCGCCCTGCCGCAGCTGGCCAATGCCGAGGTGGAACTGGCCAAGGCGCAGCACCGCTTTAGCCGTCTCAAAGGGGCGATTGATGAACTAACTGGCTACGACTATATCATTATTGATAGCCCACCAAGCCTCAGCCTTCTTACTGTCAATGGGCTCATTGCAGCACGCTATGTGCTATTGCCAGTCCAGGCGGAATTCTATGCGTTGGAAGGGCTCGGGCAGCTGCTCGAGACAATGAAGCTGGTGCGCAAAAATATGAATCCAACACTTGATCTTATTGGGGTACTACCTACCATGGTAGATGGTCGCACATCGCTCTCGAGCCAGGTCTTGGCTGAGATTGCGAAGCATTTTCCAGCAAAGGTGTTTGCGGAGTCTATCCCGCGCAATGTTCGCCTGGCTGAGGCTCCGAGCCATGGTGCGCCGATTGGGGCATATGATCGCTTTAGTCGAGGCGCACGGGCGTACAAAGCCGTGACGAAAGAAATAATCGAACGAACGGGGGTATAGATGGCAAAACGAGGTTTAGGGCGGGGGTTTGATTCGCTGATTCCAGCGGAGCTGCTGGACGAATCGTTCGACCCAACCGCCGACCAAGATGATCGGATTAGTGACCTGCGTCAGATAAAGCTTGCAGAAATTATGCCTGACCCTACTCAGCCGCGTCGGGTGTTTGACGAAACGCTGCTCGATGAACTCGCTGAGTCCATCCGTGTCCACGGCGTATTGCAACCCATCGTCGTCACCCCTGACAACAAAGGCAAATATGTCATTGTGGCTGGTGAGCGGCGTTACCGGGCTGCTACCAAGGCGGGGCTGGAGAAGATCCCGGCACTGGTGCGCACGCTGTCTGATCAGCACAAGCTCGAGCTCTCTCTCATCGAAAATATCCAACGCCAAAACCTCAATGCTATCGAGACCGCCACAGCGTATCTCAAGCTGCGCGATCAATTCAACCTCACGCTTGAGCAAATCGGCCAGCGCGTTGGCGGTAAGTCGCCCAGTGCGGTGAGCAATACGCTGCGTCTCTTGCGCCTGCCCGAGGTAGTGCGCCAAGCAGTAGTCGATGGCAAGCTGAGCGAGGGGCAAGTCCGGCCGCTGATTAGCCTGGATGAAGCGCAAATTGCCGATATTTTGCCGAAGATTATTCAAGAAGAGTGGAGTGCGCGGCGGATCGAGCAGTACCTCGCTATTCTCAAGCGCACCGAGGCAAGTGACTCTGCTCAAAAGACCACCAAGGCCCAGCGCCCAGCGCCACCACCACAGTATACGGCTGCCAGCCAGCGCTTTGAGCAGCAGCTGAGTGCGCCAGTCCAGATCCGTGGCAATCGCCGTGGGGCAGGGCAGATCGTTATCCGCTTCACTAGCGACGATGACTTCGAGCGGATTATTGGCCTGCTTGAGCATACGCGGGACGAGGAGTAATAAGATAAAGTAGTATATGATAAACCTTCTTAGAGCAGAAGGTTTATCTATTATGGTCAAAGACTGCTGATGAATGCAATACAAGTTCTCTGTAATAGTGAATGTATATCTAAAATATTCATATCCTGAACGAAAAGGTCTGGAGATAATAGTCAGTTTCAGTTTGTAGCTGGCTAGGCTATGATGGGGCTCAAACCAAACGAAGAACAAGAGGAAATCTAAATACTAAACTAACCATTTCCTATACAAGAGTAAAGGCAACAAGATGAGTTAGTAATATTATATCTGAAACCCTTGAACTTTCGTCAGTGGCCAGAGGCGCAGGCTAACGGGGCCAATCACGTCGTAGAGTGGCACGGTGCCGAGGCCATTGCGTGAGTCGAGCGAGTAGCTGCCCTGGCGGTGGTCGCCTGCCACAAAAATCGATCCTTCGGGCACCGTTACCTCTGTGTCGCCACTGGTGGGAGAGCCAGGGCCATCCCAGCTGTCGTCTGGGTGAAAGCCCTGAGGATGTTCTTTGTTATAGACGGTCAGCGTCCCATCCTTGACGGTGACGCGCTCGCCCGCAAAGGCAATGACGCGCTTGACGAGGTTCATATCCTCGCTGCCTGGGCTATAGAGCGGATTCTTAAAGACGATGATCTGCCCCCGTTTGGGTGTGTATGAGTTGTTTTGCAAATGTGCCATCGTGACGGGCAGGCGATTGACAATCAGCCGGTCGCCTGTGTAGAGCGTTTGCTCCATACTTGGGCCAGTCACGCTAAAGCTACGAAATACAAAGGTATTGATAAGGAGTGTGCCAACGATGACGCACACCACAAAAATTACAAAGCCACCGATATCCTTGAGCCTGGGGTGGCGGGTCAAAAAACTTGCTTCCATCATGAAGTATTATATCACTAAATGCGGGCGGAGGGGAGGAATAATTGCAATGTATGCGCTCCGCCACCGACCTAGCGGAGCGCATACTGTGAGGCTCGACGGTAGATCAAGATGACGGAGCGGGGTTTCCGCCCGTAAGGAGCAGCTGATACTGCTCGGGAGAAAGGGTTATGGTAGCGCGAGCATGGCCCTCTGTAAAGGCCTCCTGAATGAGTTCAGGTAGGCTTACACTATCTGTGGTGCTAACAGAAGACTTCTCGAGCGTCTTGTGGCAGTACCACCAGCCGAAGCTGACACGCACATGGCATGCACTATAGTCACTTTTGATGACGTAATTGTGGCCCGCATTAATATCTGAGTCGATATGGATGCTGACTGATGACTTCGCTTCGTTTGATTGAACGAACGTTATCTTGGATGTTGGAATTTCTAAGATATAGTTCTCGCCTTGCGATGCAAAGCCAACAGAAATAGCGGTAGCTGGCGTCCAGGAACCACTGCCGTGAACGAAGAAGAAGTTCCCGTTCACTGCCATACTGCCAGACGTACCGGCAAAGCGTTGGCCTAATTTAAGCGGATATTGAGTATCCGACTCAAGCCCGTAGTGGGAGGTGACCTGTGCAATAGTAGCAGAGGCACGCTTTGTTTTGGTATCAAAACTGGACATCGGATATAGCACCGCATTTGCTATGCCGTAGAGGACAAGCATAGTGGCAATGACCTTTGTAAAGAATCCTATTGTAGTGGATTGATTACTTTCCTCGTCATCTTGTTCTAACACAAGGCCTATAGCCATAAAGAGTCCAACAATAGTTGCAACGATTGCTGCAAGCCCTGAGAATAGCCAGACAATCATGATGATCAGCTACTTTCTTTTTCTCTGCTCTGGGTGGAAACGTACCATCTCCTGCGGGTCGGCGCAAAAGATTAATATATATCAGTATATGGAGGTGGAGTCAAGCAGACAGCTATAGAAATTTTATAAATAGAGCAGCTACTTAGAATGAGTAGCTGCTCTCTTGAGCTATGCTGTTTGCTACAACTTAGCATCCTACAACAAAGTCAAAGTAGTCACGATGAAACGCCTCCCCCTCCTCTTCTTCTACAATGGTAGCTAAAGTTTCGAGTGTTTTAATTTCTGTTTCTGACAAGTGTTTGTTTTGCTTAGATAAGTTAGAGGCAACGCAGAGACATATGTGCTCTAGTGAAATTGCCCACTCGCCGACCCTGGCGTATTCTCTCGCTTCTTCGGCTTGTGATTGAGACAAGTAAGGAGATTCGTCAATATAACTGTAAAGTGCTATCGTTTGTTTAACTTGTTCGCTCATG
>CALHWD010000013.1 GCA_938036825.1 uncultured Candidatus Saccharibacteria bacterium | reverse complement strand
TTGCGGCGGCAAAAATTGAGCCGACCACTCGGGTGAAAGATCTCACCGAGGCTGAGGAGCAGAAACTTCGCGACATTATCGACAAAGATTATGTCACTGAAGGCGATCTGCAACGCCTGGTGACCAACAATATCAAACGCCTCAAAGACATTGGTGCATACCGCGGTCTCAGGCACAAAAATGGCTTGCCAACACGCGGTCAGCGCACTCGAACGAACGCACGAACTCGCAAGGGTAAGGCGATCGCCGTCGGCGGAGCACAGCCAAAGGCAGCAAGTAAGACGTAGGAGAAAGGACGAGATATGGCACAAGCAAAATCCACCAAGAAAAAGCAGCGCCGATCAGTCCCATCTGGTCAGCTGCATGTACAGGCAACCTTTAACAACACTATTGTCACATTTGCAGATAGCAAAGGTAACGTCTTGACCGCTGCCAGCGCTGGTGCATGTGGTTTTCGTGGAAGTAAGAAGGGCACAGCCTATGCAGCACAGATTGCTGCAGAAAAAGCCGCAGAAGCTGCCAAGAGTAGCTACGGCATCCGCACTGTTGACGTATTTGTCAAGGGTGTTGGACTCGGCCGTGATGCGGCAATCCGCGCAATGGCCGGCTTCGACATTGCCGTCAATAGCATCAAAGATGTAACGGGTGTGCCACACGGTGGCGTTCGCCCACGAAAGGCAAGGAGGGCGTAAATGGCACGAGATAGAAGCCCAATCGTGAAGCAGAGCCGCCGCGAAGGCGTGGCGCTTCACCCTAAGGCACACAAGATTTTGGCACGCAAAAGCGGTATTCCGGGCGAGCACGCTCATGGCCGTCAGAGCAAGCCAAGCATGTACGCAACCCAGCTACGTGAAAAGCAGAAGGTGCGCCGCATGTATGGCCTACTAGAGAAGCAGTTTGCTAAGCTTATGAACGAAGCAACTCGCAAACCAGGCCTAAGCGGTGAGAACCTGCTCCGCTTCCTCGAACTCCGGCTCGACAACGCTGTGTACCGTGCTGGCTTTGCAACGAGCCGTCGCCAGGCCCGCCAGCTGGTGAGTCACGGTCACTTTGAACTTAATGGTCGCCGCGTCGATATTCCATCAATCCGCCTCAAGGCAGGGGATGTTATTACCGTTCGGCCAAAGAGTGCAAAGTCTGGCTACTTTACTGCAATTGACGACATCTACGGCAACACCTCCCAACCACCTCTGAGTTGGCTCAAGAGCGATATCAAAAAACTCAAGATCGAAGTATCGGGCGAGCCAAAGCGCGAAGAAGCTGAGGCTGGTATCAACGAGCAACTGATTGTTGAGTACTACTCACGCTAACAAGGGTAAGGAGAATTTTGTACATGTCTAAATTAATTCACGATCCAGCGTTGGCACGCATCGATGACAATGGGCCGCACAGCAGCACGTTTGTCATTGAGCCACTGCACGCCAGCTATGGCAACACGCTGGGCAACAGCTTGCGTCGGGTATTGCTGAGCAGTATCCGCGGCGGAGCCTTTACGGCTTTCCGAATGCAGGGTGCGACACATGAGTTCACCACCGTGCCTGGCGTCAAAGAAGATGTCACTGACATCATGCTTAACCTCAAAGGTGTCGACTTGGTTGTGCACAGTGATGAGCCAGTCGAGCTGCGGCTTGAGAAGCAAGGCGCTGGTGCAGTAACCGCTGGGGATATTGCAGCTAATGCTGAGGTTGAGGTTGTCAACCCTGAGCACGTCATCTGTACAATTGACGACCCACAGGCTAATGTCGTTATTGATCTGGTGGCCGAGGCTGGTCGGGGGTACTACCCGATGGAGGAGTCGAGTGCTAACCGGCTGCACAGCGACATGATCGCCATGGACGCGCAGTTTAGCCCTGTGACGCGTGTGCGCTTCAAGGTCGATCCAACTCGTGTTGGTCAAGAAACCAACCTAGAGCGGCTTGAGATGACCGTCGAGACTGACGGTAGCTTGACGCCACGCGATGCCTTCGAGCAAGCTGCGGCGATTTTGGTCAATCAGTATACCGCTCTTGCTGGTAGTACAACTGTTGTATCGGCACCAGCACTTGGCACTCAAACTGCCGAGGAAGATAACGAGTTGAATACCTCGATCGAAGATCTCGGCCTCAGTGCCCGCACCGCAAACGCGCTCATCAACAATGAGATTCGCACTGTCCACGACCTCGTCACTTTGACAGAGCAGGACCTGCGCGAGCTTAAAGGCTTTGGCAGCAAAGCCCTCGACGAAGTAAAAGATAAACTAGCAGAATTGGAGCTCTAAATGCATCGACACGGATACAAAGGGCGCAAGCTCGGCCGCGAACGCGATCAACGTCGAGCCCTGCTCAAAGGCCTAGCAACCAGCTTGGTTGTTGAGGAGCGAATCGAAACAACGCTGCCAAAGGCCAAGGAGTTGGTGCGCTACATCGAAAAGCTCATTACCAAAGCTAAGAAGGGTGACCTCGCGCATCGCCGCGCTGTCATTGCTGGGCTCAGCACACAAGCTGCGGCAATCAAATTGGTTGACCAGATTGCCCCGCAACTCAGCCATCGATCAAGTGGTCACGTGCGTGTGTATCGGACACGCCTGCGCCGTGGTGATGGTGCGCAGATGGCAGTGATTGAGTTTGTTGACGAACTCAAGCCAATGCCTAAGCCCGAGGCAACCACAAAGGAGGCGAAGTAGTTATGGCCCACAAAACATTTTCGCAGAAGCCAGCCGATGTTAGCCGGCGCTGGATTTTGATCGACGCGAGTCAAGCACCACTTGGCCGCACTGCGACAACCATTGCGCAGTACTTGGTCGGCAAATACAAGCCAACTTACACGCCGCACGTCGATGGAGGCGATTACGTTGTCGTCATCAACGCGGCTAAGGCTGTTGTGACTGGCAAGAAAGAGACGGACAAGATCTACTACCATCATAGTGGTTTCCCTGGTGGTATCAAAGACGCTCAGCTCAAGGAAGTACGCGAAAACGCACCAGAGCGTATCATTACTGCCGCTGTGAAGGGCATGCTGCCCAAGAACAAGCTTGCAGCAGATCGCTTGGCTCGTCTCCGCGTCTTTGCTGGCGAAGAGCACGCCCACACCGCACAGCAACCAGAGAAAGTAGAGGTACAATAAATGGCACAAGCAACATACGATTATGGTCTTGGCCGGCGCAAAAGCGCTACTGCCCGCGCTCGACTGGTCAAAGGCAAGGGGAATGTGACGATCAATGGCAAGTCGGCGCTTGACTACCTGTCGGGTAACAAGACACTGCTAGCTGAAGTGACTGACCCACTGGCCTTGGTTGGTAAGCAAAAAGAGTTTGATGTTACCGTCCTAGTGAAGGGTGGTGGCCTCAGCGGTCAGGTTGATGCTATCAAGATGGCGATCGCTAAAGCGATTACCGTTGGCGCACCAGACCTGCGCGGCACACTCAAGAAGGCCGAATTCTTGCGCCGCGACCCACGCGAAAAAGAGCGCAAAAAATACGGTTTGCGCAGCGCCCGCAAACGCGAGCAATACTCGAAGCGTTAAGCATTTTGCCTGCTTCATAACATACCCTGTCAACATGACAGGGTATTTAAATTTAATTAATCTATACATTATAACTGCTTATACGCGCTTTGCTGGTTTCTAAGAGAATGTTAGGAATAATTATTTAGTCACGATCGTAATTTGACAGCAACAGCTATTAACCATACATCACCCATGATTCTACAAAAACAAAAAACACTCAAAGTAGTATCACCTGCCTCTCATATGTTATATCATGCCAAACACACCAAGTCGTCGCATTGTGACGAGTCCAATACCGATAACGAATAAGATTGCAAAAATAGACAACGTCCAGCAACCAGCTCGGCGCCATCGCCGACCCTCCGTCGTCTGTGGCTTATAACGAAACCTCAGAAGGAGCACAAGACCAACGAGCATCGCGATAATAGCAGCCTCGATCCCCACACCCACAAGATCAATTCCATACCGACCGCTCGACCCAACCTGAACAATCCCCGGTGTGTTCTCACTTGAGCAAGGATTCTCCTCATGCACAGGACTGATGATTCGCTGATCTATACTTGTATTCCAGTATGATACGTAATCTTTTTTAGGTAGCATGCACATTGTTTCTCTCCTTGATTATCAATATTTTTAGTATAACGCATACCGTCGTCGCAGTTCAATCAAAAGATGGTACAATAATATACTAAGTATGTACGACAAACTCCACGAACTATTTGGCCTGGCGTATCCGCTGCATACCCAAGTATGTGGCGATTGGCACGACATATCTCGGCCGGTTATTGTCCTTATACACGGTATCGGGGTAAATCATAATATTTGGCAAGATGTACTGAATCAACTTGGCGACCAACCAGTCTTGGCAGTTGATTTGCTAGGCTTTGGCCAATCGCGCAAGCCTGCCTGGCCCGATTATACCCTGACCGATCATGCGCGTGCCCTGCGCAAAACGATTCGTCATGCTGCACCACTGCGCCAGGTAATCCTGTGTGGGCACTCACTTGGTACACTAGTCGCAATTGAATACACCAAGCTGTTTCCTCGCCGCGTCCAAAAGCTTGTGCTGTGCTCACCACCAATCTATCTACCAAGTGATATTGCTAAGCGCCCACTACGCGAGGCGCTACTCAAGACAATTGGCAAAGGATTTCTTAAGGCGATCAACGCGTCACCAAAGCTCATCGGCGCAGTCAATCAATACAAACGGACGCAGAAGAATTTTCATGTTAGCCGTGAAGGGTTTTCGCCATATGCCAAGACGGCGCGCAATAGCATTTTACTCCAAACCTCGCTCAACGATGCCTGTAATCTACCGCCGCTACCGATAACGATTCTCTACGGCACACTCGATGCAGTGATGATACCAAAACACTTCAAGACAATCCAGCGCCAGCGTCGCAATGTCGTGATTGAGACAGCCATCACTGGCCACGAGATTCGCAAACGCTATGCCAAGCTTATTGCCAAACACCTCGAACAATAAGCTCGCTATTCCTATATAGTGTAATACAGTGCTGCATACTACTACACCTTTCCTAATATAATAAAGCTCCCTTCTACAGCAAGGGAGCTTTATTATATTAGAGAAGAAGTTTTCTTGTGCTATGTTACCGCGTGTTGTTTTGGAAGTCACATAGCGTCGCCGATACGCTATTGTCGGTACTTGACTCCACCACAACTTGCATATTTGGATCACTTGATAGTTTCATCAGCGAATAGATCTGCCCATCTGGCATAGCAATCTCAAGACTCCCTTTGTCGGCGACGAGATAGACGAAGTAGCGCTGGCGATTTTGCCAATTATTATATACTGCATACGCCTTCTCATATTTATTCTTTGCCTCACCAGTGATCTTCGAGCTATTACGCTTCACCTCGTAGGTGCCAGTCTCGGTGTTGAGGTCAACGCTCACGCGGCTGTCGTTTTGATTGATAAAGACCCGGACGTGGCCTTTATTGTTAGCTGTATTGTTTGCAAAGTGAAGGCTAATCTCTTGCGAGGCTTTGCGATTGACTTTGAGCAATTCTTTGTGGTAGCCATCAGGTGCCGTTTTCGACGTTCGAGCCGATTGCTTTGTGCGGAGACCGCTGGTGCGAGCATTGTTATTGATCAAGCGCGACCGCACGACATACTTTCCATCCTTTTGGGTCATCGAGAGGGAATGGGTTGAGCTCATCGAGCCGATATGCTTCGCTTCTTGACCGTCATCCTTCAGAACCTGTCCTTGTGAGTACTCCCAGTTACCCATCCAGCCAATACTCTTAACGCGTGTTGGGCTTTCTTGGTAGTAATTAGCGCCGTAGTAATCCGTTCCGTAGTCAAGCCGCTCTGGTTGCTGCTCGGCGACAAAGTTACCATTGGCTTCAAGATGGCCAATCATGTAGTAGCTGCCTGTTGTCGAACCATATTGATAGCCATTAGCCCCAAAGAGTAGTGCATGCTTGGTAGTCTTTGTTTGTGGATCATAAAAACTCTTGAGGTTAGGGCACTCAATAAGGCCAAGATCTTTGCCATCAAGTGTGCTACCGTTGAGCATGGTTGCGCCCTGGTATTCCCACTTTTTTCCGTCAGTACTTGAGTAGATACCAACCTTATCGCCCTCAGCCAGATACATCATCAGCTTCTTGGTAGATTCATTGTACCAGACGTGTGGGTCGCGGAAGTTCTGCTCTTTGGACTTTGCCTTCATGACTGGCTGGCTGTGATTATACGGGTGGTAGGTGCGACCATCATCGAGCGAATATGCGACATATTGGTGTTGGCCAGTCTCGGTATAGCTCGTAAAGTAGGCAATTATTGCCGTTTTGGGTAAGTCACGGAAAAATCCATTACTATTCTGATACACCGAACCCGAGGCAACTGCCGACCAGCCGTTGACAAACTTAGGAATCGCCACACCAAGATCTTCAAAGTGCTCCCAATCCTTGGTGCGAATATGGTACCACTCGGTGCCATCGTTGCTCGACTTGTAGTTTTTATTGAGCAAGTAGTAAAGGTGATAGTAGTCATCCGTTCCT
Source organism: uncultured Candidatus Saccharibacteria bacterium (assembly GCA_938036825.1). Classification (GTDB taxonomy): domain Bacteria; phylum Patescibacteriota; class Saccharimonadia; order Saccharimonadales; family Saccharimonadaceae; genus Saccharimonas. The sequence continues at coordinate 17,799 of CALHWD010000013.1, read as the reverse complement.
TTGAAGATCGTCTGAATGTCATTCATGAAACCTTTTGGCGTATTGTAGTGGTTTGATTGCTGGAATCCATCGGTATTGGTGTTGGCAGTAATGTTAGATAGATTGCTATTGCGAAAATTCTGAGCGGATCCTGCGTGAATATAACTCGACCCCACACCCAGCAGCGTAAAACCCGCTACCAGTGCAACGAGGGTATATTTAGTGCTGTTTTTCTTCGTTTTGATAGTTTTTAGCATGGCGTTCCTCAGATTTTTCTTGGCATTAGCAAATCGATACACAGTACATTATGAGTGTCGTTCGTGGTGTTCTCCCGTCGTCTTTCTTAACTCCTCTCGTCTCGATTGTTCGAAACGAATCCTTACTATCTTAGCTAACCAGAAACGCTACTCTATGTCAATGATATCGTTTCGTATAGTACCTCGTATACTGCGTGTTCTGACCTCTTATTCAAACTCGCCACCGAAAATGCTATACTACGTATATGTCCAAAGAAGTTATCCTCACCGGAATTCGTAGCAATGAAGAGCCGACGCTTGGCAATTATCTTGGTGCCTTTGTGCCAATGGTACAGCTGCAGCAGCACTACGCTGGGCACTACCAGCTCAACATGTTTGTGCCCGACCTCCACAGCTTTACCACACCAATCGACCATGCGACACTTTACGAGAATACGCTGACAAACCTCAAGTACTTCATCGCAGCAGGGCTCGACATCACCGACGAACATACATTTCTCTACCGGCAGAGCTTCATCCCAGCACACAGTGAACTCACGTGGATTTTAGATTGCTTTACTGGCTTTGGTGAGATGAGCCGCATGACGCAGTTTAAAGAAAAATCAGCTGATACCAACAATAATGTCACCGTTGGGCTCTTCAATTACCCTGTCCTAATGGCAGCTGATATCCTTCTTTACAACGCCCGATGGGTGCCAGTCGGTGAGGATCAGTTCCAGCACTTGGAGATTACCCGTGATATTGCACTGCGCATGAATCATAAGTTTGGCGAGCTTTTCACTGTACCAGAGCCAACTGCCAAGCAAACCGCCTTCATCCAGCGCGACACCGGTTTACGCATCCGCAGCCTGACGAACCCAGAAAAGAAGATGAGTAAGAGTTCAACCGACCAAAAGTCCAAGATTAACCTTGCTGATCCCCCCGCCCAAGCGCGCAAAAAGATCATGGCTGCCACAACAGACTCGCTTGGTGTTATCAACTTCGACTGGCAACGCCAGCCAGGCATTACTAATCTACTTCAACTGCTTGCAATCTTGACCAATCGCCCGCAAGCTGAGGTGAATACCGAGTGGGTAGGGCAGACCCAATATGGTCCACTCAAGCGTGCAGTAGCTGAAGCGGTGGCTACCTTCCTCGCTGATTTTCAAACACGGCTCGCGGACATTTCCGACGAGACACTGCTTGCTACTCTCGAGCGCTCTGAGCGAGCAATGAATGAGGTTGCTAACACCACACTCCTCCGCGTACAAAAGGCAGTTGGCCTGCGGAGCACATCATGAGTATAGCGCGAGATGGAGTCATTGTATGAAAATCACATCAAGCGACCTCCTTGCTATCTTACGCCAGTTTCGTCAAGCAACTGACGATAATGTCCCGCGTCACATCGACCAAATCGCCAGTAGCCACCCACAGCCTATCAACCAGCTGGTGCGTTTTCGCTTCGACCGCCGGCAGTACTTTTTGCTCATCGACGACACAGCGGAAGATCATGCACCCTACATCATGCAGCAGATCTACACCGCAAAAAGTGATGCAACGGGGGAAATTCTCCCCAACCCACTCAGTGACATTGCGACCTACGGCCTACCATTCAAGGGTAAGGATGTCTATCTTTTTCAACAGCAGCGCACCACCCAGCGCCTTGATAGCCTGCTTGCAACGCGCCACCCCGAGACCAGTCGCTCCACCTGGCAAAAACACATCAAAGCTGGCCACGTCGCTGTCAACGATAGAGTCGTCTGTCAGCCACGCCAACTGGTAGCAGAAACCGATAGTATCGCCATCAACCTACCTGATGCAACCGACCATAGTGACAAAACCCTCCCCATCCTCTACATTGATGATGATGTAATCGTTATCAATAAACCAGCTGGTATCCTCACACATAGCAAGGGTGCGCTCAATGATGAGTTTACGGTTGCGGACTTCTTCCGGCGCTATACTTCGGTTGGACTGGAGACAAATCGGCCAGGGATTGTCCATCGGCTCGACCGCGACACCAGCGGAGTAATGATTGGTGCACGTACGCCTGAGGCCTTCCAGCGGCTCAAAAAACAATTTGCCGAGCGCCACGCCAAGAAGACCTACCTGGCGATTGTGGCAGGGCAACCCCGTCAGCAGCAAGCCAAGATCGATGTCCCGCTGGGGCGTAACCCGGCCGCGCCAAGCACCTTTCGAGCCGATCCACGCGGCAAATCTGCCCAAACAATCTATAAAGTACTCGCCTCGCAGTCCAGCCTGAGCTTACTCGCTCTGCGCCCCCGCACTGGCCGAACACATCAGCTGCGTGTCCATCTGGCATATATTGGCACACCAATTGTTGGTGATCGCATCTATGGATCAGTAGGGGAGCGTCTCCTTCTGCACGCCTACCAGCTCGAAATCACGACTCGTGCTGGCCTACGCCAGACGTTTGTTGCACCACCGCCAGCAGCCTTTATGGCACTCTTTCCTGAGGGAGCCGATGTCATCGCTCGTCTATAACCCTCGCACCGAGCAGCGTCTTGCCCAGCTTGCGCAGCAGCCACCACAGTCATTGCTTCTTGTTGGCGCGCCTGGGCTTGGGCTCATGGCCGCGGCGCAGCACGTTGCAGGCCGTACTACACTTGTCCTCCAACCCCATACCAGCCAAGGCCACGACGACCAGCAGCGCGGGACAATTCGCGTTGATGACATTCGCTCGCTTCATACGCTCACTCAAGGCAAGGCAACAGCTCGGCAATTTGTCATTATCGACGACGCCGACCGAATGACGCCTGCCGCCCAAAATGCCTTCCTCAAGCTCCTCGAAGAGCCACCTCACGCGCTTCATCTCATCCTCACCAGCCATCAACCCCAACGCTTGCTGGCAACAATTCGCTCACGAGTCCAGACCGTCCGTATCATCCCACCTCAGCAAGCCCAAACGGCCGCTCAGCTTGATCAACTTGGCATTATTAACCCGACGCGCCGCGCTCAGCTACAATTCATTGCTCAGCAGCAACCTGCAACAATCGCACGCTTGGCTGCTAATGACGAGGAGTTTCGCACCATTACTCTGGCAATGACCGACGCGCGTCAGTATATCACTGGTGCTACCCGCCAACGCATCGTGATTGGGCAGCGCTATAGTCACGATCGGGCTCGTGCATTGCTCTTACTTGAGTGTGTGTTGCACATTATATGGCATACACTTCGGACGCAACCATCGCGGCAGCTGCTTACCCAGGCAGAGCGTATCGCACGTGCACACGAGCGCATTACTGCTAATGCCAGTGTGCGGATTCAGCTGCTGGCATGTGGTATACTATAACTATGTATGGATTATTATTGGTAGCCTGCGCTGGTGCCTTTGCCTTATGGCAGCAGCAATCAGTTGCCGAGACCACCTCACAATTGCCAATGCGCCTCTCGGGCAAGCTTGACCGCCTATGGGAAGTGGCTCAGGAGTCACTGCGCGATCGTCGCTATCTTCGCGCCGAGAAGGCACTGCTCACGATTTTGCGAGTGGATGAGCGGAATGCAACGGCCTATAACCGGCTCGGTATTTTATACGCCAAACAGAAGGCCTTTGATGATGCGATTGAGTGCTTTGAGATCGCTCAGAGCCTCGAGCCAAGCGCGTCGAGCCTGCACAACGTTGGCCTCATCTACTACGAAACCAAGCGCTACGACAAAGCTGCTCTCGCCTTTGAACAAGCACTGGTAATGGAGGACAAGCTGGCTGCGCGGCATATTGCCTATGCCAAGGTACAGGAAAAGCTCGGCCATAGTAAGAAAATGCTGGAGTCACTTGAGCGAGCTGCCAAGCTAGAGCCTGGTACTCAAACATATCAGCTCCTGGCCGAAGGCTACGAGCGCGCTGGCGACCACAAGAAAGCGAAGCGTATTCGTGCCAAGATGCAGCCCCAGCCTACCTCTGCGCAATCACCGCAGCACCACCGAGCACAACCAGAACCTCACCAGCAACCTCAGCAACGCATTACTGTGCCGTCTCAGCAGGTAGAGCAACAACCTTCAACGGCGTATTACCATCCACCAGCTGCATTGCCTGCTCCAGCAGCGCCAGCGTATACCCAAGCACCTCCGCAGCCGCAGCCAAATGCCGCATATAGTCGACAGTCCGTTGCTGTTCATCCACCAGCACGAGCTCCAATGCCCGCCAATCGCATCCAGCGCAGCGCGCCACGCCGCATTACGATGTAGCGTCAAGCGGTAAAAATAAGTAAGGGCTAAATACAATCAATAAGGCAGCAATATGTGTGCTGCCTTATTTACATTCTCAGGGCGGGGTTTCTCGCTGTGTAAGCCCTTTTGCTATTGACACATCACTATATTCATCATAAATACAACAATTACCACGCTTCCAACATTATTCTTACGACAGCCGATACAAAGAGTAGGAAATAAATAAGCCCCACCAATCACAGCTACTATGTAACTGCAAAAACAAAAAAGACCTCCCTTAAGAAAGTCTTCGCTATATACGTATGGAGCCGCTTTACGGATTCGAACCGTAGACCTACTGTTTACAAAACAGTTGCTCTGACCAGCTGAGCTAAAGCGGCAGGGATGGTACCGGAGGTAGGACTCGAACCTACGAAGCTAAAAAGCGGGAGATTTACAGTCTCCTGTCATTGCCACTAGACGACTCCGGCAAATAAAATGAACTAACTGTGAATTAGTATAGCAAATTTTTCGCCAATGTCAAAGTGCGAATTTCTTCATTCGACAATTTTCGCTTTTTGTACTTACATACCATTCAGACCAATATCATGATTGCATGAGAAAACATACAAACCGCGGCTTTTCCTCTGTTATTATCACATATTTTGTTTTATACTATCATCCATGACTCAAGAAAACCACTTCAACCATGTCCTCGTCGCTGCATTGTTTGCTGACGATGAACCACGACGTACGTCTGAGCTCTATCGAAATCACAACCACCCAATCTATGAACATAAGCTCAAAAAGTATCCTCTTATGCCGTTCTTTTCCTCGATGGTCGTGCGTGAAAAATCAGAAGGAGACACAACGAAACGTGATGGGATTATAAAATATACCAAAGCTCTATCGGAGGAGTTTGAGCCGTTTACTATACAACTTGGTGATGAGGTAGAGATTGGCGGGTCAGTCGGTGATTCACAACGAGTTAGAGAAGTTATGCCGAGCAAAGAAGTATTGCGCCTCCGATATGAAATTGGGTATATAGCCAGAAGATTATCAGTTGTATACGACGCCCGTAGTATGCGTGGTCTCGATACCATGGCATATGTTCAGCACGGCACGCACAATAATGCCGGCACGATTTTACCTGGCGTGCAAGAACTTGAGGTAGCTGCTATCAGCGTGATTACAACTCGCTCTGATAGTAAGAACACACCAACGAGAGTAATCACCCGCTGTGACTATCCACTCGGCCAACAGTCCGACGTCACCGAATTATCAAACGAATTATTCAGCGAGGGTCTGAGTCATTACCCTATGGGCGACGGTACATTCCATGGCCTCACTGAATATCCTGAGCACCACATTATGAAGCGCCAGTCACAACAGGCACCAGAGGTAGAGGGCCGTGTATACCAGATGCTACGCAACCGCCGGCCAGCCTTAGGTCGTTCCTGGTAGCATACAGCAGGGGAGAGTATGCGTATCACATATTTCAACAGGCGAAAAATATCCTCACTCGTAGACCAACAATAAAGATCACCCCAACAATGGGGCGATCAACAAATTCAGCCATGGAGCCACGATCGGGGCTTGAACCCGAGACCTCATCCTTACCATGGATGCGCTCTACCAACTGAGCTATCGCGGCATTACTTGCTATTCTACCATACGAGGTACGTACCAGCAAGCCTTACTGCTTTGGTTCTTGATGTGCTTGTTTTGCCAGCACACCCACATTTACTCTTCGCTGCTTCATCTATAGAGCGTGCGAGGTTCTACCAGTGGTCAGCCTACCTCATATAGCATCTATAACTGGGCTTTTTGTGCCATACTCAATGTCACAATTGGAGAGGTTATGATACGTCTATATATAATTCTCCTAGAATCTATTGACAAATGGGGGTATTCGTGGCTACAATACATATTGTCTATCGTTCGAGCAATCCCTTGTCGATAGAGTGTTTGTACGATAAAGTTTCGTGTTAGAATAAGGATAACCATTAAATAAAGAGGAGTCTATGGCAATGGCTGGTCTTATACAGTGTATGGAAGTAATCGACAGGTATCGTTGGTGGATTGGAGGGGTGATATTCCTCATGGTCATCCTGAGTTGGTGGTTCCGCGTAGCGAGTGCTCGCAAGAATAAAACCTACACTGCAACCCTCCGCAAAAAATACGCAGTCTTGGTTGTTGCTGAGGACGAAGATCCAGAAGTCTTCGAGAGCTGCCTTGCGAGCATCAAAGAGCATAGCAAGCCAACGCAGCTACTCGTCTCGATTAACGACGCTTCGCACGCTCACCAATCTCTCCAAGCAATCGCCAAAGAATATGCAACAACGGTAGTCGAGCAGCCTGAGATGATGAGCTATGATGCGCAGCTTGCCTCACTAATTGAAAAAGTGCGGCGTGTGAGCCTTGTGATTGTCACGACCCCGCGTGCGCGCTGGACACCATCGACAATTAACCTCCTTTTACCCTTTGCCGAACCAACTATTGGGCTCGTCAGTGGCCGCCAACAATACACTGGTGGAACGACGCTCTCTCAGCGAATCGGCAGTTGGCTCCTCGATATGCAGCAGCGTGTTATTTTGCCTATGCAGAGCCGCCATGGCCAGGCTTATGCTATAACAAGCGACACCTTTGCCATTCGGCTTGAGCTGCTTAAGCACATTATCCAGAACAGTGTAGTAGCGCAGCCATGTGCCGCGCATCATCCATCAAGTATCGCGCTGTCTCTGCCTTCACAACACCATGCAGCCTACCAGCATAGTGCTCTCACACAGATCAACCACCCGGCAGAGCTCTACCGGATTGCAAGCAGCTATACCCAGCTGAGTCGCGCCGCCTATTGGCAACTCTGGCATCAGCACGCACGTATCTGGCAAGCAGGTCTACTTGTCTGGCTTACGCACATTGGCTTTTGCTTTGCGAGCTTGCTCTATCTTGGGGCGCTGATCGTGCTTAGTAGCACGCTCGTCAACAACCTATACAGCACTCTGACTGGAACAGCGACTGCTGCAACGCTATGGAGCAGTGTAACGATCCTTGGGCTCGTGCTTGGCTGGCTTATATGGCAGGCCGTGCGCAATATTCCACACCTTAAGCATCACCCACGCGACCTATGGCTCCTGCCACTCTATCTTCCTATCGCTGGTAGCCTCGCGCTCACGAGCAAACTATGGGCGCTCGTTACACTCACTCGCCATCACGCACCTGCTCCATCGAGCGCACTTCGTCAATATGCAACTGGTCTCGCGGCAATTGTCCTGCTGCTCATTACAGTGCCACTCGCATATGTTGTAGCAATGATCCCAGCTCAGCAACCACAAGAAGCTCCGCACCGCCCTGCACAAACTGCTCCACAGCCGCAGCAGCAACGTGATAATCGCGGCAATACAGACAAGAAGCAAGCTAACCGCCCAGCGACTACCTCTAGTCAATCGCAAGCGCAACACACGCCAGCTCATTCTGAGAAGAAGAACCAAGCTACCACACCAGAGCAAAAGCCAATTATACTAACCGCCCAAGATGGCGACTCACAGTCGCTTTTGGCACGGCGTTTCATCAAGAGCCATCACCAAGCTCAGCAGCTTAACCCTGCGCAGACTGCATATGCCGAGAATCGCTTGGTAGCCTTAATGGGGCAGCGTGATGACATTGACAGTGGCGAGACCTTCACGGTGAGCAGTTCACAGCTTGCTACGGTTGTTGCCGAGGCCCAAGCGCTCAGTGCTGACGAGCAGGCCAACTGGGCAGCCTATGCTGCTACTGAATAGCAAATAATCATCGCCACTAGCATTACACCATGGGCTATGCTATAATCAACCAAGATGTTTTATAAAATCTAACGAGTAAAGAAATGGCAAAGAAGAACAATACCAAGCGAAAGATTATTGCTCTTGTGAGCAATCTCACTAAACACCGTACCTACGTAACACGTAAGAACACGATGAACACTCCAGATAAGCTTGTTCTGCGTAAGTATGACCCGATCGCTCGCCGGCATGCTACCTACACTGAGACGAAGAAATCGCTCGGCCGCAATGAAGTCAAGCCGCGCAAAGGCTAGTCTTATCGCAATAACAATCAAAAACAGCATTCGCTCACGAATGCTGTTTTTTGTGGTAGCGATCAATTGCGAGAGTTAGTATAGCTACCGATGCGGTTCTATGGTCGATTGTTTCCATGTTACTACCTGTAGTCTCTGTTTTTCTGTGTCAGTTTTTGCTCATTATTTTATTTGGGTGACATTCCTAAAGGATCGCCACTAAACCTAGTAAATTCTTAATCATTCGCGTAGACGGCCACGTTTTGAGCAGCATTAGCTCTTACTGTGTTTTTAAGGAAAGCAGAAGAGAGAAGGGGGTATGAAAAACTATCGCTCAGGTTTCAGTGCTCAAGGCTATCTATGGCGATAACCCTGGTGAATGGTAGTATGGCGCTCAGCTTGCGCAGCGGCAAGCTGCTCGGCAAACACGTCGAATGTCGCTGCTAGCCAGAGACCATCAGATACCATCCGGTCAAGCAGCTCCATCGTCGGCGTTGCCATAGCAGCATAGATATAGAGGACGCTACTTGAGATCTCAATACTGAGATCATCAAAATGCGATACTATCACCGATGCTACATCAGGTGTGAGGTAGCGTTCTATCTCGACTGCTCGCCCAAGCTCACCATACACCGTATATTTCTGCATAAATTCTTCTGGTTGCGGTCCAAACATCCCGAGCCGGAGTGGTTGCAATTTGTAACTCGGGTAGCTAGCAATCTTGCCTTGTCGGCCAATAAACATATATGGTACATCACGGCGCGTGTACATATCTACCGCGGCTATCAGCCATTGTTGAGGCGAAGGCTTGGGGCTATTAGCAATGCGTACCATATCTCGCCGCGACACAAGTGTGACATTATAACCGCGAATATTACCCACGCTATAGTAACGATCGCGATGAGTCGTCGACATAGTGTAGCCGCGGATTGGGTGGTAGTCGTCATCTCGCGGGTTGATCGTTCCGAAATAAATCAAGCCAGCTTGCTCGGCAAACTGCTGCACTATCTTACGCGCAGCCGAACGCTCCGCAAAAGCTGCTGGCGAAACCTGCCGCACGGCGCGCGTAACGCGGTGGGTAATGGCATCATGAGCTGACATAACCTATAGTATATCACTCCTTTAGGTAAAAAATACCTCCGTAGGGGAGGTTGAATCATACTGTGGCAGGGGCATGAGGAATCGAACCTCAATCTACGGTTTTGGAGACCGTTATACTAGCCGTTGTACTATGCCCCTCTGTTACTATCTATTAGTATATCAAATCTATAGCCAAACCGGAAGAATTTTCTACTGCAAAGTAACTATTGATTCGTTTATGCTAAAAATCCCTCGCACCACGCGGAGTCTGCTATAATAAAATACATGCAACCAACGCCTCCAGTTCGGCCCTTTGCAATACTCATGGTTGGCTTGCCCGGTAGCGGCAAGACATTTTTTGCCGCTCAGTTTGCCAAGGCCTTTGGCTCACCCTTTATTGATATTAACGAGCTCTCGGGCTACTGCCAAGACGATGCAGCCGCGGCAGTAGTAGGGAAAACATTTTTACAAGAGATCGCTAAAACCAAGCAACCCTTCATATACGAGGGCGATAGCAACACCCGGGCTCGCCGAAGCGAATTTGTTCGCTGGGCACGTAGTGAAGGCTATCGGCCAGTGATTATTTGGGTCCAAACGGATGTAACAACAGCCCGAAGCCGAAGTGTTAAGAATCAGCGGCTCTCACGTGAGGCGTTTGATTACTACGTACGGCGCTTTAGTGAACCCACCGCTGGCGAGCTCTATTTTGTCATCAGCGGTAAGCACCCGTATTCATCACAGTCCCATGCCGCCCTGACCTTCTTGAAACAGATCGATCAACAAACTGAGGACGAAGCTCTGCCGAGCAAAACACCAGCCACAGCTCCACCAGTAACAAAGCAGCGCACTCAAGTGCCACCACCGACACCAGCCAGTCACCCAATACGCGCTATGTCGAGCGCCCCACGGCGAGGACAAATTCGCTCGACACGCTACATTGTGCAATAAAATAACATCTTGACTAAAAGGAGGGAGGCTTTTATCTATGTCTTCTACGCTCCACGACGATGAGTTTGGCGATATTGTTATTAAGCGCAGCGCCAAGGCGCGTTCCATCACAATGCGTCTTACGCCAAATGGCCAGCTCTGCGCCAATACCCCGCGGCACGCACCACTCTTTCTCATCCGCCATAGTATTGCAACCCATCGCACGGCACTCCGCCAACTTTTGTGCCAGCACACCTCACATGTGTATCGAGACAAAGAAAAGATCGGCAAGCATCACGCGATCGCTATCATCCACACACAGATGGTTGATCGACCCACTGTGCGCATCGCGAGGCAAAAGCTGCTCGTCTCTCTTCCACCAAAACACACCATAGACGAGCCAGCCGTTCAGCGTGCCATCAGACGAGAAGTTGCGACCATCTTGCGCTGTGAGGCTAAAGCCTACCTACCGCAGCGCCTCCACGAGCTTGCTGCGCGCACTAGCTCAACCTACCAGCGTATTCGCTTCAGCCATGCGAGCACTCGATGGGGGAGCTGCAGCAGCACAGGTACAATTAGCCTTAATATTGCGCTCATGAAACTCCCCAATGAGCTGATTGATTACGTCTTGATTCACGAGCTTTGCCACACTCACCACATGAATCACTCGTCAGCCTTTTGGGGGCTGGTAGAGCGGCATGATCCCCACTACCGATCACACCGGCAGCGGCTTAAACACGAAACACCAATGATATAGCATAAGCAAATATCACACAAAACGCTTGTGCCTACCGTCATACTCCAGGTATACTAGAAGCGTGTCGCCATACGCTACCAATAGCCAAACCAGTACTGTCGTGCGAGTCAGCAGCGTTGTCTTTCCGCTTCTACTTTTCGCGTATAGCAAACTCCTCGGTCTTGATGCAATGCAGCGCATTCCCGGGGCAGGTGAATGGTCTTTCTATGCAGCGGCCAGCGCTTGGCTTGCTCTTGGCCTCTACACCTGTTTCCGCTCATCGCAGACGAACAAGCAGCGAGCGTGGCAGCTCGTCTTGTATCATGGTCTCGCTGCGAGCTATCTGCTCAGTATCTCTGGCGTAGCAGTGCCGTTCACCTGTGCGTGGTCGTTGTTTATGCTGGCAGCTTTTGCCTATGCTGGCTTTTCTGGGTGGCTGCTCAGTGCACTCGTGCTTTTTATTACAGCAGCACTTGATGCATTTTGGCTGACGCCACAAAGTATTGTTGATATTACCACAACAACGTTGATGGCCTTTATGCTTGGTGTGGTCATTGTTGCCCTCGCATATCGCCACAATCTCTACCGCTCGGCACTGCACACCAGCCGCGAGGCAATGACCTTGCAGCACGATCGGCTTCTAACGATTATTAACAATCTCGCGACCGCTATTATTGCAACCGACCAGCAGGGTATTATCCAACTCTACAACGCTGCAACGCTCGATTTACTTGATACCAACACAAGCCCACATAGCAAGCTAATCGATGATATCCTTCCGCTGCGCGATAGTGCCAAGCAACCAGTCTATCTCACCCAGCTGCTTCACGCTGCAGCCGTTACGCAAACACGCGATGATGTGTGGATGGAGGTATCGGGCGAGATGCTCCGCCTGAGCATCGTATTTTCACCAATACGTGCGCTCAATACAATGAGTGATTCAAGTGATGGCTACGTCCTCATCCTGCGCGACATTACGAAAGAAAAATCGCTTGAAGAAGAGCGCGATGAGTTTATTAGTGTGGTGAGCCATGAGCTTCGTACTCCCTTGACAGCAGCCGAGGGGGCACTCAGTAATATTCAGCTCATGCTTCACCGTCGCGATATGCCGCAGCACACGCTCAAAGATCATCTTGATGCAGCCCACGAGCAAGTTGTCTTCTTAGCAAAGATGGTTAATGACCTCAGTACTCTTGCGCAAGCCGAGCGTGGCGCTGCCGACATGCCGGAGCTACTTAATGTCCGTGCGCTCATGGATGACCTCTACCATCAGTATCGTTCCCAGGCTGCCAAAAAGCAGCTCGCTCTCACGCTCGAGACATCACCGCGGCTGGGCCATGTCGTCGCAAGCTCATTATATGTACGCGAGCTTATCCAAAATCTCCTCTCTAATGCCCTCAAATATACTAAAGAAGGAGAGGTCCATCTCAGTGCGCGCAAGAAGGGCAATCGCATTATCATCGCTGTGCGCGACACTGGCATTGGCATTAGCAAGAGTGACCAAGCACACATCCTCGAACGCTTCTGGCGCAGCGAAGACTACCGCACGCGCGAAACTGGCGGCACTGGCCTTGGTCTCTACATTGCTGCCAAGCTCGCTCGCAAGCTCGGTACGCGCATCGAGTTTACCAGTCAGCTTAACCATGGCTCGACCTTCTTCTTTGCACTGCCAGCTGCGCAGCAGCCGACGCACGACAAACTTACAAGCTCGCAGTAAAAAAATGCCCCCTTCGGAGAATAAACAAGCATGTGTATACCCAAATCTGTCATGGGCAGTAGCAGAAGTACAATGCAAAACCATGGTTCACCCTTGACAACCCTCGCTATAGCGCGCTACACTAGGGCTTGACAGCCTGCAAAGACAGGCTATTAAATTTGGGGAGTATGCTGTGGCGAAACCAAGCAAAAAATCATCAACCAACCGCGTGACGCGCATCACCGCGCAAGATACCACGCCCACCAAAACCAAAACGTCAAAAGAAAAGGCAACCTCTGTGGCATCAGCCAAAACCGAGGCCAAAAAACCAAAAGTAACTAAGCCAAAGCGCCAGCGCCGTGGCCCATTCTCGGCGATTCGCAATTACTTTGCTGGAGCCTGGTACGAGCTACGCATGGTGCGTTGGCCCGATCGCGCTACGACATGGAAAATGTCTGGTGCACTACTTGGCTTTATTGCAGTGTTTAGTGCAACGCTTTTGCTGCTTGATGCTGCATTTAAATATCTATTTCAAATTATCCTGGGGAGGTAGACAATGACAAAAAAACGCTACGACAGCACACGGCAATGGTATGCTATCCACACCTACAGTGGCTATGAAGAGAAGGTAGCTGATAGCATTCGTCAGCGCATTCAGGCCGTTGATATGGCCGACAAAATCTTTGATGCAATCGTCCCTAAGGAGAAGCAAATCCAGATTAAAAATGGCAAGCGCAAAGTCGTTGAGGTTAAGATCTTCCAAGGCTATGTCTTGGTCGAGATGAAGCTCACCGACGAGACATGGTACATTGTACGCAATACGCCTGGTGTCACAGGCTTTGTGGGGAGCGGCACTGAGCCAACCCCTGTAAGCGAGGCTGAGATTAAGAAGATCAAGAAACGCATGGGCGTGGAAGACCCCAAGCACCAGATTGACTTTAGCGAAGGGGAAGTGGTCAGCATCATTGATGGGCCATTCAAAGACTTCGATGGCACCGTGAGTGAGATCGACACCACCAAGGGCAAGCTCAAGGTGATGGTGAGCATGTTTGGCCGTGACACGCCAGTTGAGCTTGATGCGCTGCAGGTCAAGAAGGTATAAGCCTCGCACGCAGTTTGCATTTGTATAGGCGATCCACTATAATAGCAACGTTACGCACTCAATACCAGTAGTAATTGAGTAAAAGGAAATATAATGGCAAAAAAAGTTATCGGCAACCTGAAGCTTCGTATTCCAGCTGGCCGTGCCACCGCCGGACCACCCGTTGGTAGCACACTTGGTCAGTGGGGCTTGAATATGATGGACTTCATCAACCCATTCAATGACGCCACCAAGGCAGATATGGGTAAGGATGTTATCGTCCATATCCAAGTGTTTGAGGACCGCACTTTTGCATGGCGCAGCCTCGGCCAGCCCGTTGATGATATGATCCGTGCTGCGATCGGTATCAAGAAGGGTAGTAGCAAGCCGCACAGCGACAAGGTTGGGACGATCACCCGAGCGCAGCTTGAGGAGATCGCTCAGGCAAAAATGGAGCAACTCAACGCCATCAGTCTCGAAGGAGCTATCAAGACGGTGGCGGGTACTGCTCGCAGTATGGGCGTGGAAGTCACTGACTAATCTACTCAGCGCGCATCAAAATACCTCTGCACGCAGAGGTATTTTTGGTATAAATTGACACATTTTGCAATAGTAGTTTACAATAACAGTATGCGTAAACTCGTCCTCGACAAAATCTCTATACCAATCCTTATTCTTGGCGTGTTCGTCGTTGCTGCGATTGGCTGGTGGCTGTATTATATGACGATTGGTAGCTTCACAACGACGATCTTCTATGGGCGCTTCGATCACGATGCAATTCGTCATATGGATGTAAGCTATCAGTCGGGGTATGCCGCGAAGGGCTGGGATGGAAAGGACGGCCTTATTATCGGCACTATTACTGACAAAGCGACGCGTGATCGCTTGCTGACCATCCAACCCTTTACTGATTGCCCGCACGGTTGTTCGGGGTGGTACCATTACGGAGACAACCTCCCTCACCCTGAGTCGGTATTTCGAGACACCGCGATCCTTGGCAACCATACTATTCCACCAAAGAAGTTTCGTGATCAAGCTCGAGCAGCCATCAGCAGCGACAACCGCTGCGTGGCACGCTATTCGTCGAGTCATCGCACCAACGATGTATTTTGTTTTTCACCGAGCAGCGGGGCGTTTGTCTATGAGTTCGCTGAAATGAGTGGGAAGTAGGTAAAGAGTAGTATAGTAGTGCCAGCGACGAAGAAAGAGAACAGTAATACGATACCCGAGAATATAGCCACTTTCGGATTAAGAAGATTATTATAGCACAAGAGGAAAGATCATGAGCATATCATCCACCCGCGTCCAGCAACCACAAAATATACCAGTGCGCCGCACCAAGCAGATGGTACGGCTATGGCTAATTTTTGTTATTGTTGCGCTGATATCAGAGGCGATATCATATATAGTCAATTACCCTACGACTCACTACACACGAATAGATCCAGTTTGGGCAGCTACCATAATTTTTGGTATGGATGCAGCCTGCTTTGCGGCTGGCGTGCTATGGCTTGGCCGTGGTAGGAGGCCTATTTCGCGCATCATCTATGGCTCAGCAGCGTTCTTAATGGGCGCATGTGCCTTCCGAATTGGACATGGATTCATTCCTGCTTCAGCGGCCATAGTATTGGGTTTCCTCATTGCAGTGCTTGCCACTATTCCTCGCTTTCATATGCGACATTACAAGCAGGTAGAGATAACTATGGGTGTATTGATTATCGTTGGCGCACTTGGGCTAGCGTGGGCATTTCGTATTCTTAGCCTGTATCATCCACCTCTGCAGATTCATTGAAAATAACGATGTAATTATCGTAATAACAAACGCAGTCGATAAATCTACAGAGATATCTTTGCAATATTACAATCGATTTTTAAACGATAACATCTTCTTGCATAGAGCTGACTTGCTACTTAGCTCTAGAAGAGGAATAGCTATGAGCGAAAGGCGCACTTTTAGATGTATGCAAGATCAGGATGCCCTTCGGCTTTCTTTCGTGCTACCACCATATCGTACATAACTGAGGGTGGTGCACTAAGCATTGTTGCAAGGAAACCAAGAAACTCTGGGTTGTCTCTAACTGATGATCGATGTTCCAGTTGCAGCTTAGTATCCAAATCACCTAGCGCATCAAGGGCATCATTCAGGTCAGTACACTGTTCATCAAGATTTGAGTCGTGAAGATTAACTTCATGAGACCCATTTACAGTAATCGAGTCAGCCTTTCCGGAGAATACAATAACATCTCCATTGCTATTCGCAATACTCTGATCTACTTCCTCAAGTGCCATAACACCCAGCAACTGTTCTCGCATTTTCTTCATGCCAATTTGCAATTCTGTATCTTCTAGATTTACTGGTGGCTTATCGGTGAATGGTGGTATCTCGCTCATAATAACTTTTATTATAAAACGGTCAATCAATACTTACAATGTACTCGCGAGCATTTTGCTTATAGTGGTGACTAGAGTAAAACAATGGGAGGCGTGTTGGCGGTATGTGATGGGCGTCGTTGACCTTGCAGTAGTGCCGACGGGGCGCGGCTCTTCACTGGCGGAGGATCCTGGCAGTCCGGTAGACGTGGCCGGCAGAGTGGACACTGAGCAAGGCAACCGGATGAGCGCCTCGGCAGAAGCCGCAAGTGCGATCCATCCAGCCCGAGCAGCACAGGACACGCAGCAGCACACGGCCACCCAACCACGGCGGATCAACCGCTACCTGCGTGCGCAGCTGGTGGAAGAGATGGTGGCGCGGCACCTCAAGCAGGCAGGGGAGACGTTGCGCACCGACCCAGCCGACCCTGCCTTCCAAGAGCGGGTGCGGCAGGCCTACGCCGAGATCGGGACGGTTAAGCACACCGCCCAAAAGTTGGGTGTCAGTAAGGATACGGTGCGGAAGGTAGTGCGGGGTGAGTGAGCCAACCCCGAATATGGCATATAGATCAGCACGAGCCATCGTATTGAAGTATCTGGAAGATCGGAAACAACCGCATAGTGTCATTAATCAGACAAAACAGATACTTCTACAGGCGCTTTCAAGTGCAGTTAATCGATGCGATCAACATCGAAAAACATTCTTATCCATCTCTCTCCGAATACCCATGCCCCCGCCAATACCGATAGACAAAGGCTCCACTATCTGGATCAAGACACAAAAAATCTCTGCGGACATTGAACGTACATGTGGCATTTGGTGCAGAGACTGCGTGATCGACCAAAGACGATGCCGCTGAGCGAGCTGGCGTTGGCAGGTGGATTGGCCAGTTGGGGCCATAGAGCGACGCCGTACTCATGATCTCACGCAAGAAGGATTCCGTGCCGCCAGGCGCTTCTGCGCCAAGTGCAGAGAATTTATTCCATGGTATGCATCGCTGTGGATTATTTTTGTGCGCACAGTCTGAAAATATCGTATCTACCGTTTGCGACACTATTTCCTTTCGCTTCGTGGCATTATCAATTCTCCCTATAGTCGAGCCATCGTAGTCGCTATGAAAAAGCGAGGTTCTGGCATAACCAGTGTCATACATAATTGTTGTATTCTGAGTGATAACTGGCATGACACGACGTGCAAATATTTCTCGCATGGAATCATGTGGCCGCAGCGCCGGTAAGCCGTAGGCAATGAAACCGTACCATATAGTGAGGCAGCCGATGAGGATGGTTGCAACTATAATAATGCGAAACCAAGGGTGAGATGAGGAACGCGGAGAAGCCATGCCTAACTATGATAATAACACGTTCTTGCATTCATGTCGACATTTCGTACTAGCTCGCCACCTCTGCAACATAACTAAAGCATGTAAAGCATAAAGTTTGCACAAAAATAAGGTAGTCTCTAAGCTTATT
>CALHWD010000012.1 GCA_938036825.1 uncultured Candidatus Saccharibacteria bacterium | reverse complement strand
GCCACCACTGTCGAAGAGCTTTTGCTAGAAGAAAAGCCGGTAGTCACAAACAGAGAGAAAACCCGCGAACTTAATACAGCAGAACAATGCGCCCTACAGACAAAGAACATTGAGGCCGACAATTACGACCGCCGCGGTAATATCATTGATGATGATTTGTACCATAAGCTTAAGCTAGAGGTAATCGCTGAATCAGACGCCCGAAAAGCTGAAGAGGAAGCGGAGAAACAGCGAAACATACAGGCACAGCAACTACCAGCTGGCCAGCCAGCACAAACTAGCGCCGTAGCGACCGTACAACAGAACGTGCCAGCGTCAGTATCTGAGAGCCCACTTGCCACGCCGCGCACAAGCACACGTAAAGGTTACGACCCCGTACTAAAAGCCTTCTACGACGCAGCCAAAGCGCTTGGTATCTCTATCAAGAACAACGCAACAGCACAAAAGCACGTTAAGCGCCTAGAGGACGTACGAGGTGACGACTGGTGCATCAAGTACTTTGACTTTCTACGTATCAATTACCGGTCGTGGGAGTACAAGTACAAACCGGAGATTGGCAATGAACTTGACATGATCCATAAGGCAAAGGCCATCGAGAACGGTATGCGCCGTATGAGAGAAGAGCAACAACGTAAGTATAAGGTATACTAGAAAGGAAAGGGAGAAACACAAATGCCATATACACTTACCACCTACGACGGTGAAAAAATCGAACTAATGGAGCAGTCGCCCGAGAAGATTCGCGAGCTGGCAGCAGACGCGGGACTGGTAGCCATACAGGACTCGAAGGGACAGGTACACTATCTTGGCAAAGGCCGCCTTGCGAGCATCGACTATACGAAGCCTGAAGGGCCAGTAACGCCGCCAGCGCAGCGCCTAGCCATGGGTGACCAGAAAGACAACCGCAGCGAAGGGCCGGAGGCTGAGGCCAACAGGGCTTGGCGTGACGAGTGTGGGCACGACTACAAGCGCATGGCTAATAAGCAAGAGCGCGATGCTTTCATCAAAAAATGGCTTGAGGAGAACACCCAACAATAAAGTTGGGTTTTTCTTTAAAAAAGTGTTGACTTTCTAACGTCGAGCATATATACTGAAACTATCAACAACTTAAGGCGAAAGGACAATAGCCAAATGAGTATCATCAACACAATTAAAAACTTTATCAGCCGGCGCAAGCAAGAGCAGCAAGAGTGGGACGACGTAGACCAAATGCTTAACGAAGCGCTAGTAGACACTTACTTGGAGAAGATGTAACATGGCAGGCAAGATGGAAACTACAGTCAAAGCATTGATGGAAGCGCGCAATAACGATGGCAAATGCAAGTGTTGCGGCAGAAAGATCGTGTTATACAAATACAAAATCGCACCAGCAATGGTTTACCTACTAAAAGACTTTGCGCGTATTACACAACGTCAAGTCTCTGAGGGCAAGAGCGACCCACGCAGTGTAGATGCAAACGATATTGATCGTCCATTCTCTGTACGCGCACAAATCACGAAGCTGCGGTTTCACGGACTTTTAGCTAAAGTGAAGGATGATCGAGGTGTACAGGTGCGGCGTATGTGGGTCGTCACAAAGAAAGGTTGGCGATTCCTCGCTGGCAAACCTGTAGAAGCACAGGTAACCGTATACAATAACGTAGTACTTGGCCACTCCGGCGGCCTGTGTGTTATCGACCAAATCTTGGGCGTGACTGGTGAGTATATCGCTGAGCCAATCACAGAGCGCCAAAGCAAAGAGCTAGTTGGCCTTAAAGGCGATAAAGCCAAAGCAAAGGCCAAAGACCTAGGTTTGTGCTAAAATACCAGTAGGGCCGTGCAGCTTGTCCCACGCGGCCCTACTCTTATTTAAAGAAAGGACACTATGAAGATCGAGCACATCAATATAAACCAGCTAAAGTTTGACGAGAGAAACCCCCGCATCATCGATAAGGATGAGTTTGCGGGGCTTGTATCGTCTATAAAGACGTTTGGCCTCGTCGACCCTGTTATTATCAATCACGACAACACAATTATTGGCGGCCACCAACGCACACGAGCCGCCCAAGCCGCCGGCCTCATTGATGTGCCATGCATCCGCCTAAACCTAGACGAGCACGACAAGATCAAGCTAAACGTGTTGCTGAATAGCCAAGCCATTAGCGGCCGTTATGATGAGCTAAAGCTAGAAGAGATTCTAGACGAGCTAAAATTTGATCAAGACTACCTAGAGCTACGACTAGATAAGCTAGAGATTAAAGACCTAGACACTGAACGGCTCATATCACCAAGTGGCACAAAGCTAATGCCTGAATCTGTCATAGACGGGCGCAAGCTAGACTGGATCAAAAGCGATGAGCTATGGGCGGAGTCGGGAGTAGATACCGGAGAACGTAGCCCCACGCTGTACCAGACGCTGTATGAGTGGTTTTGTCCGCAGGGTGGTCTCATTATGCACCTTAACCCAACAAACGGCGCACCGGGCCTTGTAGCGGCCAAAAACGGCTACAACTTTATCGGCCTACAAGCTAACGATGCAGATTTAGAGGCTGAAGCGGCTGAAATACTCACACCAAACGATGGCGGGCTAGCCTACGTGAATGGCGACATTACCGGCTACTTCATTGATCACCCCGACAAGACAGTAGACCTGGTAATATACGACATGAACACAGAAGACAAACATAGCGACCTGCTACTGTCTGACCTAGCAAAGAAAATGAAGCCTAACCGCTTTATTATCGCCATTGGCAACTATGAGCGTGCAGACGTGAAGAACGGCGGCGCTATCAATGACGTGCCGTACCTCACCCAAAAATATATTGACGACTACAACGGCCAGGTTGACCTATACAACCACATTATCTTTATCGAGAACACAGACACGAGCAAGTATGCTGCCAAAAACTTTAACAACGTACGCAAAGTGGCCCGCATCCATACAGACGTAATGGTGTATACTAATGGCGATCCAGACAAAGCGATCGATGACTTTGCCGTTATCGACTTTTCCACAGATGAAAAGTAAAAAATCTTTGTAATTTCTATTGTTTTTCGTCGTGCATTTGCTATAATAAGAGCAGATAAGTAAGACGAAAGGATACTAAACAGGACGAGAAATAACTATTACACATAACACAACTAAACTTGAACATTAAAAACTAGGAGTAAAGACCAGATGGCCAATTTACAAAACCGTATCGAAGATCGCAATAAGGTAATGCGTGCAGCTATGATGTACATGGCGTGTGAAGCAGCTCGCACTATCTTGCTTGAGCAAATAAACAACAAAAACAGCAAGGTTGATTTGACTGCAGAAGACATTGTAGACCTTGCCATTATGCAAAACCGTGCGACTTGGGCACTTGAGGCGTCTCATGTCATTGATGACATTAAAGCAGACTTGAGAAAGCGCAAGAAAATCCAAAAGCTCGCACTTGAACAGCAATAGTAAACAAAGGGGGAAAATGGACGTAGACCCAAAGATGCGCGCCCTCATGCTGATCGTAGCAGATACTGTGATTGAAGGCTTTGGCAAAGACAAGAACGACTTGCCAGAGGTGACAAACGCAGAAGAGCTATTCGAACAGCTGATGGCGTACGCAGCAGCGCATGGACGCGAGGCAGTAGCCCGCGTGCGGCGCGACATTGAACAAATAAGAAAGGGGGCAGAAGGTGGCGACAAATAGCCAAGTACTAGACATTCGCGATGGCCTCGTAAAGTCGGGGCTGGAAATTACAGACGCTGAGCAGCTCATTAAAGCTTACGGTGCACCATTCACTGAGGTTGGCGAGATTCTCGCAACCTACAAAGACATTGTGGTAACTGACGTATCGCAAAAAGAGGAGATGCAGAAAGCCCGTAAGATGCGGCTCGCACTCCGCGGCCAGCGCGTCAAGATCAAAAAGACACATGACTTTTTGAAGGCAGACGTGTTGAAGCAGTCAAAGGCAATCGACTTTGTAAACCGTGAAGCAGCCAAGATTATCGGTGAAGCCGAGAAATATCTCGAAGACCAAGAGAAGTTCGCCGAAAATCTCTTGAAGAAACAGCGAGAGGAAAAGCTGACAGAACGGCGCGCCAAGCTGATGATGTACACAGATGATATTAGCTTGTACGAGCCGACGCTCACGAGCTTGAGCGATGAGAAGTTTGAGCAGCTACTCGCGCAGCTAAAGCAGGCAAACGAAGACGCCAAGGCAGCAGCAGAAGCTGAAGAGGCCAAGCGCAAGGCAGAAGCTGAGCGCGCAGCCAAAGCGGAAGCTGAAGCCGCAGAGGCCAGGCGCAAGCAAGCAGAGGCCGAGGCAGAAGCCGCACGACTCCGCGCCGAAAAGGAGGCAGAAGAGCGCGCCAAGGCTGAAGCGGAAGCAAAAGCGGCAGAGGAAGCTCGCAGGGCAGCGGCAGCGCCAGACAAAGAGAAGATCATGGCCGCTATCGACGCAATCGAGTTTAAGGTGGAAGGCCTCACAGACCTACAGGCTATAGAGTTTGCCGAGAAGATCGCGCAGCACCTCGAAACAGTCAAAACCAATTATAAGATCAAGGCAGGTAACCTATGACAATAAAGGAATTTGAAGAGGCAATAAAAGGCCCAGGGTTCGATATTAAGCGTGGAGCAGATCATTGTTATGTTGTACGCGGTGACGATACTTTTGCAAGAATCTCTAGGTGGCGTATACGATATGTCGACACCTACTATAACCAAATGTCAAAGCTCGACGAAGAAAAAGGCTTGGCTATTATGACAGCGGTGTTTGAGTTTACTAACACACCGGTGGACAAGCGCGAAGACGGTGATTACCGAGTATACGCTATATATGAGGAGAGCGAGTTTGTCGGCCACAAGCTGTATGTCGCAGGATACGGCAAAAACGGCGAAAAGCTAGCACTAGACGCTAATATTTTAACGTCGATTAGTTTCTCGCGTAATAAGGCAGAGGCGGTTGCAGATCATGTTGGTAAAATCACAGACCGCAAGTTTGAGGTTGAGGAGGTTAACTATGACGATTAGCGAACTTGAACAGCAACTAGCTGATATGGGGCTTAAGCTTTACATAGACGATGAGCACCACTACTATGTCGATGACAAGGACGATTACCGTTATGCGTATGTAGAAAAGAGTTGTCGTTTTCTGATTGATACCGACACCGAGCATTTCAAGATGCTACAAACCAAGAAACGCAAACAACTATTTAACCTCCTCATGGAGTTTGCCGCCACACCTCTTTATAGGCGAAAGAACACAAAGTACTACGTGAGCGTTAAGTGTCAAGGTTACTTTGGCAAAAATCGTACCTTCTGGGTGTCTGAGTATAATACATTTGCAGAAGACTATGAGCTTTCATCGAAGTACCAAGACGCCGCCAAACTAGACGAGGAAGTGGCAGACAAGATCATAGGCATGCTACCGCCAATAGCAGCGATCAAGAAAACAAAAGTAGCCGTAGAATAGAAAGGAAAAACAGAATGGCAAAAGGATTTAGCAAAGCAGTGGTAATGGGCAACCTAGTCCGTGACCCTGAAACAAAACAAACAAACAGTGGGCACAGCGTAACCAGCTTTACACTCGCAGTAAACGGTCGAAACGATGACGTTGCATACATTGACTGTACAGCCTGGAATAAGGGCGGCGAGACAATCGCGCAGTATCTCCATAAAGGTGATGCGCTGCTTGTCTCTGGCCGACTTAACCAGAGCCGCTGGCAAGATAAGGACGGCAACAATCGCAGCAAGATCGATGTTGTAGTTGATGAGTTTGCTTTCATTGGCAGCAAGAACAATAGCGATGGTGGTAGCACGCAAACAGCACCACAGCCAAACTACGATGTGCCAGCACCGGTGTCCGACATTAACATCGCAGACATTCCATTTTAGTAGACAGGCAAAACAAACATGGATTACGAAACAGTTGAGATTAAATACCGCGACGAAGAGACAAAGGGTATCGGTGTACCGGCTGGCGTGTGGGTAGCACGCCGGCTGAGTAGCGGCGAAATATTCAGTTACGGCACACTCGAAGGCTTAAAGCAAAAAGCGATTGCACGACGTTACAACTACATTGTGTATCGCAAGGACAATAAACTTGGTGGGTATGTCGCAGACGAAGTATTTGACTGTACAAAAGGGGTACTTGGCAAAGACTGGCACAAAGTGTAGAATATTTGTAGCTGTGTGTGGGCGCAGCTGCCAGATTCCTCCTTTATGTTGAGACGCAGCGATTGTTGCGTCTCTTTCTTTTGGTGTATAATGTGACCATGGCAAAGACACAGAGACGCAACCTAGACGTGAGAAGCGACACTAAGACGAAAGTGCCGCCAGTTAAAAGTCTAGACATAACAAAAAATGATTCTAAAGATATAGAGATTACGGACATGCGGCTTGAGATGGTGCTCACACAGATGCTAAACGGTGCACGCACCTCTATCATCAAGCAGACGATCAAACAGCAATGGAATATTGGCGAGCGCCAAGCCCAAAAGTACATTGCAGCGGCTAAAAAGCGTATCAAAGCATCATACGATGAGCAAATACCAGACTTTATACAAACGCAGCTCGAAAAGATCAACCATGTGTATTACGAGTCTATGAAGAACGGAGAAAGGGCAAACGCACTAGCAGCGCTAAAGCAAGCGGCACAGCTTGTAGGGGCTGAAGCACCGACCAAGTCGGAAACAACAGTAAAAATATCTGGTGCGATAAAGGGCATGAGCGATGACGAACTTACAAGAATCATCGAGGGAGTTGCTGGAACTGAAAGCAGCAGCAGCGATGGAACTGATCGAGCGAAGAGCAGTTAATGACTTTAACTACTTTGTGAATCATGTTTTCGCCCTCTCATTTCAAAGCGACTTTGTGAGTGGGCAATATGTTGCTGATGTATGCGAGCATATGGACAAACACCCATATGCTATGTATATCACAGGCCGTGGCCACTTTAAGAGCACACGCCTATACGCTCGTCTCATGTGGCACTTATTGCGCTTTAAGCGAGAGAAGCGACGCAGCCCGGTAGAGGGCTGGTACTTTAGCTATAACAGCGAGCTAGCAGCCTATCACTTGTCAAAGGTGCGTAGCCTGGTAGCTATCAATCCATTTTATTCAGAGCTTACAAACTACAAGAGCCAGACAGACTCTGTGCTTGGATTTGCGAAGGTAGGCCCAAACCAGACACTAGACAAAGCGCCTAAGTTCCTTGTAAAGCCCGCCGGCCTCCTCGCCTTTAAGCGTGGTATCCACGCCAACCTTATCTACGTAGATGACCCACTAAAAGACCCCGAGAATAAGCTGAAGCCTACCGTCATTCGTAAGATCAACCGCATCGTCTCTACTGAGCTACTGCCTATGGTAAACAAAGGCGGTGAGTGCTATGTAGTTGGCACGCCACAGACAAACGACGACTTTTTCTTTGATAAGGGGCTAAGCACGCTATTTGCCCAATGGTTTACGCCGGCCATCCTAGACTGGAAAGCTGAGAAGGTGCTATGGCCAGACTTTTATACATTTGATGACCTTATGAAGATTAGGGCAGCACAGGGCGACAAGACATTTAACCAGGAGTACATGGCGCAGCCTGTCTACAATGAGGACAGCTACATCAACCGTGAAGCCCTAGAGAGTGTGAGTACCGAGCTATGCTGGAAAAAGCGAGATTGGAATAAGGTACTAGCTGACGCTGTAGTTGTAGGCGGTTTTGACATTGGCAAGAAACGCCACCCAAGCCACCTGGCGCTATTCATCAAGAAATACAGCGAGACAGAAGACGGCGACGAGATTATAAGCTACCGGCAAATATACTCATTCTGGATGGACGGCTGGCAATACGAGAAGCAGTACAAAGAACTAAACCAGATATGCGAACTATTCAACGTATCTAAACTGTACTATGATAATACTAGGGCTGAATTTGAGGGATTTGCTGAGCAGGGATTACTAAACCCTGTTATGGAGCCGGTAACATTAAACGCCAAAAACCAAACAAAGATGGCCGCCAACCTAGACATGCTCATAACCAACAACCGCATCAGTCTGATCAATGAGCAAAGGCAGACGAGCCAACTCCTCATGGTAGACAACGCATTACAAGCGCTAGAGTCTCCAGAGGGACATGGTGACTCATTCTGGAGTATCTGTATGGGTATCTCTAATGAGGATGAGGGCGATATTTGGATTCGCTATTAACAATAATAGGATGATAAGCTAATGACCAATAACAAAGGATTATTGCAAAGGGTGTACGACGCAGTAATAAACCGGCAAGAGAAGCCGGCGGAATCACGCGCCAACTACCTGAGCGATGACGGCGGAGTATATTCGTACAACGCTGGTATGCCATCATTCCAAGGTGGCAAAATAAAAGAGTACAAAGACAAAGCAAGCCAAGTAACCGCCAACAAAGGCTGGGTATTTGCAGCTAACGACTTTATCGCTGAAGCTTTCAGCGGTGTTGAGTTTCAGTTAGTGAAGACAGACAGGAATGGTAACCGTCAAACGATTACCGAGCACCCTATTTTGTCATTGCTACAAAGCCCAACAGACAGCCAGCATGGTATGCAGATGCTATACCTACACGCTAGCTACCTGAACATTAACGGCGAGAGCTACATTGTGCCTACAGGCGAAAACACAGAGATGCGAGGCTTACCAGCAGCGCTTACCGTATTGCCTGCTCACCTAGTCGAGTACAAAGTAAACAAAGACACCGGCGACGAAATTATGCGCTATGGTGACTACTACTGGATGAACACAGACACAGAGCGGCAGTTTTACCGTGATTACCGACCAAACCCGGCTAGCCCGCGCAATGGTATGTCGGTTATTCAGGCCGCAGCCGGCGCAGTAGACACAGACGATAAGGCTGTAGACTACAACCAGCGCTTTTTTGCCAACAGCGCACGGCCTAGCATGATCATCGAGTCTGAAAAGCAGATGACCGATGTAGCCTTTAGGCGGCTAAAACAGCAGCTTATCGAGTTTTACAGTGGTGGGCAAAACGCTTATGTACCAATGATCCTTGGTGGCGGCGCTTCTGCGAAGCAATTCGTTTTGACCCAACGCGATATGGATTTTCTAGAAGGCCGAAAATTGAGCCGTGACGAGATTTTGGCGATGTTTCGCGTGTCTCCAGCGCTGCTTGGTATGATCACGTCGGCTAACAGGGCTAACATGGAAGCGGCAGAGTATCACTTTGCCAAGTACACATTGCTGCCACGTGTCCGTGCCTTCTGTAACTTTATCAATAAGTACGTGATTGATCCGTTTGATCCAAGCCTTGAGCTTACCTTTGTAGACTTTATACCGAGTGATTCGAGTGTAGAAGCTAGCGCCAACACGGCAGCTATCAATAACTGGATGACGGTTAACGAAGTGCGCAAGACATTAGACCTGCCACCTATCGAAGGCGGTGACGTGCTGTACCGTCCGTCTGGCCGTGTAGAGATTGGTAAGAGCGAAGAGAGCGAGCCTGAGCCAAAGGCAGAAGACAAGCAGCCTGAAGCCGCAGAGAGCGACGAGGACAAAGAGCAGGGCAACAAAGAGCAAGACGACAAGAAACTAGCAGACGAGGCCAAGAAACGTGCCCGGCGAGAGCTGGCTATTATGCTAAA
Organism: uncultured Candidatus Saccharibacteria bacterium; assembly: GCA_938036825.1. Classification (GTDB taxonomy): domain Bacteria; phylum Patescibacteriota; class Saccharimonadia; order Saccharimonadales; family Saccharimonadaceae; genus Saccharimonas. The sequence goes on along the minus strand of CALHWD010000012.1, from coordinate 25,453 downwards.
GCGCGCAGCAACTCAAAAAAAAAAGAGGGTAGAGAAGCGAGCCGCTGATAGATTCCAGCAGGGCGAAAAGCGGGTGGCGGACATGCAGCCGCGGCTAGATAAGTACGAGGCCAGCTTTAGGAAGGCCGCCCGCAAGCACTTTGAAGCGCAGCGCAAGGCTGTGATTGACGAGCTAAATGAAGTAGAGGACGGCAACCGTAGCTTGGCAAAGCGTGACATTGACCCTGTCTACAAGCAGCTAGCGCTCATTATGAGTGATGAGCAGTGGGACATTAACCTACAAGACGCGCTTATGCCGCTATACACCACGCTCATGAAAGATCAAATCAAGGACGCCTGGGCACAGCTACCGAACTTTAAGCCGCCTAAAGACGTGCCGGCCGTGTCTGAGTTTGTGAAGCAGCGTGCACGCAAGATCGCTGTAGACATTAACGACGAGAGCCAGAAGCAGATACTGCTGACGCTAGCCGAGGGTATCGACAAGGGCGAGAGCCGTAACGAACTACGTGCCCGTGTTGAGAATATCTTTGGCGACATGAGTAGCAAGCGAGCAGACCGTATTGCCCGCACAGAGAGCGTACGAGCGGCCAGCCAGGCCGATATATACGGGTGGGATGATTCAGACATTGTAACTGGTAAGGAGTGGCACACCAAGCTGGGCGACGCCTGCCCATTCTGCCAAAGCCTAAATGGCAAGATCGTGGAGCTGAACAAACCATTTGTTGAGCTAGGCGACAGGCTGGAGGTTACGACTACCAGCAAAGCAGGCAACCCTGTGACGCACACGCTGAAGGTAGACTACGAGCCCATGGTAGGCCCGCCAAGCCACCCTAACTGTCGTTGTGTACTCTTGCCAGTAATAGTTGACCAGTAATAGAATAAAGCTAGGAGATAAACCATGAACATTATTTTACGTAACAGCGTACCCCAATCAGTAGATGAAGATAACCACACCGTGCGTATCCGGTTTACTGATGAGTCTGTAGACAGTTACGGCACTAGCCTGAAGTTTGACGGCTGGGACTTTAAGCGCTTTATGGACAACCCAACCGTGCAGCTGGATCATTACAGCGACGCAGCAAGCAATATCGGCCGTGTCCTGGAGATTATTCCGGTGCCTGATGAGCGGGCATACGATGCCATTGTGCAGTTCGACGTAGACGACATGAGCGAGTATGGCGGCAACTGGGCGTGGGGTAAGGTGTCGCGTGGCTTTCTCCGTACCTGGAGCGTCGGGTTTGAAAACCTGGTAAACGAAGGGCTTGAGTACCTGAAAAACCAGCTGTTTGAGATTAGCCTGGTTGGCATACCGTCTAATACAGGGGCTACCACTCGTGCATTGAATGATGGTAGTATATCTGAAGAGGAGGCAAGGGGCTTGATGAAACGCTACTACAGCGAAGCGCGCAAGCTTGAGGCAGCCCTCGACAATACAACAGCTAAACCAAAAGGGGCACGTATGAACAAAGAGGAACTACAAGCGGTAATAGCAGAAGCTGTGAAACCATTACAAGAGCAGCTAGCAGCTTTACAAGAAAAGCTAGCCACCGAAGTTGCACCAAAAGCAGAAGCCAAAACCGAAGAGGATACGCCAGCTGAAGCTGAGCCGAAAGCCCCGGCAGAAGCTACCGAAGATAAAGCGGCCACTGAGGACGCCAGCACACAGGTAGACGAAACCGAGACGATCAGCGATGAAGAGGCCGAGCGCATCATTGCAGAGTTTGAAAAGGAATTGGCCGAGAGCGAAGGTGATGAGTCATTAGGTTATTAAAGTAACGATAACAAAGGATACAAAGTAAATATGCCTTACACAAAGGAACAATTGGCCGAAGAGATTGAGAAGCGCCAAGCTGAGGCCCGCAAGCAGGCTGAGGCACGTGCTGCTCGTCACGCAAAGATGGCCGAGCACAACAAAGAAATGAGCGAGAGCGACCGAGGCCGCGCACAAACCCGTGCATGGTTTAACGCTGTTCGTACCGGTAACACGCAGGAACTACGCCGTATCGACAGCGAAGTTGCTCGCGAGTACGCCGACATTGACATTGAGGTACGCCGCATGGGTTACCGTGCAGACAGCCAGAACGTCACCACACAAGCTGATGGTGGTTACCTCGTGCCTACCGTTATTGAAAAGGCTATCGTCGAGAAGATGGTGGACGTTGCGCCTATTCGGCAGTTTGCTACCGTTATTAGCAACGCGCCTGCCAACCTCCGTGTGCCTGGCCAAGTTAGCCGGCCACAAGTAGCCTGGACAGCTGAAGAGGCTGCCTACAATAAGACAAAGGCAACCTTCTCTGGGTTCGACATTGTCGCTAAAAAGCTTACTGGTATTGTGCCTCTTACTGAAGAGTTTCAGCAGGACGCAGCTGCCTTTAGCGTTGTTGAACAGCTTTTGACTAAGCAGCTCGCTGAAGAGATTGCCTACCAAGAGAATATCGCTTTCTTGGCTGGTGATGGCACAAGCAAGCCACGTGGTATCCGTACCCGCAAGAGCGCTTTGCCAGCAGGCCAGAAGATCAATATGGGTACTAACCTTACAGCGCTTAACTACGACGTTGTCAAGAAAGCTTACCGTGCTATGCCTATCAGCTACCGCCGCAACGCTTTCTGGGTTGGTAACACTAACTTGGTTACACAGCTTGACACTGTCAAGGATACCACGGGCCGCTACATCTACACCCAAGATGTTCGCGATGGTCTGCCATACGACAAGCTGCTTGGCCTTCCGTTCGTAGAGGTTGACGCAACTGCTATGAACTTTGACGAGCTGTGGCTTGTAAACAAAAACTGTTTCTGGATCACTGACGTTGCCGGTGTACGCATTGACTTTGGTTACGCTAACGGCGACTTTGAGAGTGGCCGCAACAGCCTCCGCGTGATGAAGCGAACAGGTGCAAGCCCGCTGATTACTGACGGGTTCGTCGTGGCAAGCGTGAATGGTGCTTAATTAAAAGAAAGGACACACTAAATGGCACACATCGTATTTACAGAATGTTTGGACGTTTACGTACCAGGTGACCACCTGTACCACGTGACCCAAAAGAAACTTGACTACCTGGACATGCTGACAAAGGTTTACTTTGACGGCGAGCCACGGTACAAGATCGTTGAGACTCACGAGCAAGAGGAAGCCCGCGAACAGGCTGCCTACATTGCCGAGAACAAAGACGCTTGGCAAGTCGAGAAAGACGCACTGATTGCCCGCTACAAGGCTGGCGACCAGTACGCCGCTCGCGAGTGGGAGCTGTCCGCATTTGCTGATGAGCCAGAGTTTCCATACGAGAAGGTTCTCACCGAGATGGAAGCAGAGGAGAAGGCAAAGGCTGAAGCTGGAGCCGCTGGTAAAGACGAGCAGCCACCTGCTGAGGGTGCTGGCAAGGACAAGAAATAGCCAACAGGCTGTGACTTGCGAAGGGGATGGCCTGGAGGCTGTCCCCTTTTCTGTTTATAGGAGATAATAAAGCTATGGCTATAGTTACATTAGACGAAATAAAGAAACAGCTGGGTATCACCGGCAACGATAGAGACGCTGAGCTACAAATGTATATCGACATGCTGCCACAGTGGCTGTATGACATTACGGGCGTTTGGTTCGGGTCGCTAAAGACAGAGACAGAGATACAGGATTACAGGCCTGTGGTGTTTCTGGACAACGTGTACATCAAAGAGGTGTCGAAGATCAAGCAGGGTAGGATCACCGACGAGACTACAGAGGACAGTCTGAGCGAGGTACATGGCTACAGCGTAGACAATAAGACCGGCCGCGTCACACTGTCTACGACAGGCTATAAAGACCAATACGAGCGCACAGACTACGACCAACTCCATATTACTTACACGTACGGTCTTGAGGACGTGCCAGCAGCCGTGAAGATGGCCGCTATCCTTATGGTGCGTGGCATGGCTAATGAGATTAGCAGCGGTGGCACTACAGTCACATCTGAGCGTGTGGGCAACTACCAGAAGACCTACAGCGTATCAAAGAAAGAGCAAACGCTGTTAGCGCCGTTTGTGAGGTTTCTCGTATGATTAGCGCCAACATGCTACGTCATACCGTGACCGTTAAGCGCCTTATGAAGACGCAGGGGATGGTGCAGAAGACACAGGCCGTTATGAGCGGCGTGCCATGCACTATCTTGCCCATGAGCCGTGAGAACAGCGTGGCGTACAATATCAGTGCCTACAAAGCGTTTGACATGTACGCCAACACTGACAAGATCAAGGTAAATGACACTGTGACTGATCAGGCTGGGCGCAACTACGCCGTCAAAGCGCTTAACCCGTACGAGAACTTTGACAATGTGACTCACTCACATTACGTGCTGGAGCTTGCCGCGTAATGTCTACTTACATCAAGGTTGATACTGGTAACGTACCGCAGCTAGGCCGTAGATGGCGCGGAGAGGCCTCTGGAGCTGTCCAGCGTATCTTGGCTAATGGTTCGGTAATAGTGCAGCGATCGATGCGTAAAAACGCCCCTGTGGGTGTCACACAGCGTCTGGCGGGCAATATACAGCGCACCGTTGGCAACGGAGAGGCGAAGATTACACCATTGAGTAAGTACGCACCGGTAATCGAGAAGGGCCGCAAGCCTGGCAGTCGTATACCGCCGTGGAAAAACGAAGACTTTCAACGATGGGTGCGAGCCAAGCTAGGTAATGTGTCGCCATTTGTGGTAGCCCGTTCCATTGCTCGTAAGGGTACGCAGCCACAGCCATTCATCGAGAAGACGTACAAAGAGACCGAGCCGCAGATACAAGAGTACGCAGCACGAGCCATAGCAAACGTAATAAGCAAGTTGGAGGCATAACATGCAGAATAAGATTAGCAACAAACTAGTAGAGGTAGTAAAGGCTATCCGCGACGAAGACGGCAACCCTGTGTTTGCTGAGGTTGTAGACTACGACGATGGAGTCAATAAGTATCAGGGCTACCCTGCTGTGATGATCGTGCCAGACGACGCACCAGCAGAGCTTGGGCAGAACACTGAAGTGCACCGCCGTGAGGGCTTTAATGTCATTGCCATCATTCCTATGAACGATGACGAGAGCAAGCGCGCAGAGGACTTTAAGAACATGCGCATACTGTCTGGGCTTATTCGTGACGCGATAGATGACACGGTAGACCTAGACGGGCTACGACACCGTGGCAAAGACCGTGTGCTAGGCGTTGTGCCAACGTCTGCCGGCTGGAGCGTGGCAACCGAGCCTGTGATGGCTTTAGTGGCTACTATCAATGTTATAGTGCGCTACGACCACTACACAGGTAACTAGTAAATTGTTTATAATCAGGTAGGAGTATGAACATGAACAATAACCAATCACCAAAACGTACCTACTTTAACCCCGAGACCGGCAAGACCGTTGAGGCCACGTCGGCACAAGAGGCGGCTTTGAGGTTCGACAATATGATCAATGAGACGTTTGATGAAGCTGAGCCAGTCGAGGCTGAGCCTGATACATCAGATGATAAAAGTAACACGGAGGCCAAATAATGGCAAATATCGACTTTATCGGTCGGCGTATTAGCTATGGTATCGCCAAGGAAGCTACGCGTGGCACAGCAGCTGCTACCGCGGCTCACTGGATACCTCACTTGAGCGCTGACCTACAAGACAAGCACGAGAGTGCACTTAACAACAGCGCCATGGGCGTGATCGACCTAAACAACGACGCTATCGTCACCCAAATCTGGAGCGAGGGTAAGATTGAGGGCAAGATCCAGGTAGAAAGCTTTGGCTTGATCCTGCTTGCAGCCCTTGGGCAAGTTACGAGCGCTGCCGGCGCAAAGGCTGGTACGTTCAAGCACAACTTTACCCGTCTTAACAGCAACTTGTCACCAAGCCTGACTATCTTTGAAAAGTCACCAGCTGCCGACCTTAAGTACGAGCTGTCGTGCCTTAAGAGCCTTGAGATTGACATTGTTACCGGTGAGTACGTGAAGTACACCGCTGACTTTATCGGTCGCCGGGGCACGCCTGCTACAAGCACCGTCACGTTTGTGGAGTCTGAAGCTGAGTTTACCAGTAAGTACTGCCAGCTGAAGATGGCCGATAACAAAGCCGGCCTTGCAGCAGCACCACGTGTATCGATCAAGAGCGCAAAGGTGAAGATTGAGCGTAACACTGAGGCCTACTACGAGGCTGGTAGTGTCACGCCTGCCGAGATTCACAATAAGGCGTTTGACGTTAGCTTTGAGTGTGAGCGGCGCTACAGCGACAACACGCTTAAGGATGCATCGCTGAAGAACACCAAGTACGCCCTCGAGCTTTCGATGGTGAACACCGACGACAAGATCGGTACAGCCAAGGATGAAAACCCTTCGCTTAAGTTTATCTTGCCTGCTGTCGTTATCTCTGAGTGGGAGCGCGACCAAGGGCTCGATGATGTTGTTATGGAGAAGTTCACCGTGCAAGGCCTCTTCTCTGCTGCTAACGGCACGCAGATTGAGGCAGAGCTGGTGAACAGCACCGCAAGTTACTAATAAATCAATAAGGAAAGGACACCAACCAATATGGGCCGTTTATCACAACAATTCGCAACCAAAGTAAGTCTAGCCATGTTAGCCGACAAGTACGGCAAGCTATGGAAAGACGCTTACGTAGAGATTGCACCACTAACCATGAAGCAGCTTCCAGAGCTACGCAACTTCCAGGGTGAAGCTAGCGCAGACGGCGAGCTAACCGATGACCAGACAGCACAGTTGCTGCCTATGGTTAAAAAGGGTTTTGTGGGTGGCAAGATCGTCTTTAACGGTGAGCTAGTAGACGCAGAAGCTGATGACCTGGACGATTTGCCAGTGTCCGCAGCATCGCAAGTGATTGTGGCAGCGGTTGGTGCTACTGACCCAAAATAGTTAGCGACTTGGAGCGCGTCATTTACTACGATAGGCCGGCGAAGGAAGCAGCCACATTGGACTTGCTAACTCGCCGGCGTTATCGTAAAGAGTTTGGGCTAACCGCCCAAGAGATGGACGACGAGCCGGTCGCAGAGGTTAATTACATGATGAAGATATTCTACCTTGAAGACAAGCGGAGCGAGTACGAGAATAAAAAGGCAATGCGCCAGAATAGCAGCGTAAACAACCATGGCTAATACTATACAGATCATTATCAAAGCACGAGACCAAGCCACCCAAGAGATGGACAGGGTGAGTGCTGCCTCCGGGAAGCTTAAAAAGCACCTAGAGCCTGTTGGTTCGGCCATGAAGCTTGTGGGCGCTGGTGCATTAGCTGCCGGTGTAGCCTCTGTGAAGATGGCCGGCGACTACGAGCAAGGCTTGAACATATTCAAATCAGTATCTGGTGCTACAGCGCAGCAGATGGCCATGGTGGCCGCTAAAGCACGTGAGTTGGGCCAAGATGCATCTTTGCCTGGTGTAAGTGCTAGAGACGCCGCAAACGCCATGACAGAGCTGTCAAAGGCCGGTTTGTCGGTGAATGATACACTAGCCGCATCAAAGGGCGTTATGTCCCTTGCTAAAGCAGGCCAGATTGACGTGGCAGACGCTGCTACTATCGCAGCACAAGCATTGAACGCTTTCAAATTGAAAGGGAGCGACGCCGGCAAGGTTGCTGACGTTCTCGCTAACGGAGCTAACGCCTCCGCTACAGATATTCGTGGCCTCTCTCTAGGCCTCCAGCAGTCCGCAGCTGTTGCTAGCCAGTTTGGTGTGTCATTAGAGGACACAGTGACCACACTTGGCTTATTCGCTAACCGTGGTATGCAAGGATCAGACGCAGGTACATCGCTTAAGACCATGCTTATTAGCTTGGCTAACCCGAGCAAAAAGGCCGCAAACCTTATGCATGAGTTGGGTATTAATGCCTACGATGCTAGCGGTAAGTTCGTTGGTATGCGGCAACTCGCCCAAAACCTCCAAAACGGGCTCAAAGGCCTGTCTGAAGAGCAGAAGCAGCAAGCGCTGGCCACTATCTTTGGTACTGACGCCTTCCGTGCGGCTGCCTTCCTGGCTGATTCGGCTGGTAAGTCATACGATGACATGTCGAAGGCCGTGGGCCGTTCTGGTGCTGCTATGGACTTGGCGAAGGCACAGAATAGCGGCTTTAACGGTGCGCTGGACAACTTGAAGAGTACACTAGAGACTGTTGGCACAGACGTTGGTATGAAGTTACTGCCACCGCTAACAAAACTCATTAAAGAGCTTGCAAACTCTGGCATCATCGAGGCATTTGGTGCGGCCCTTACGGCGCTTACGCCTATTATCTCTTATGTCGCCTCCCTGTTTATAGCGCTAAAAATCAATCAGGTTATAGGCTGGTTCGGTGGCCTATTCGTCAAAGTTAAGGAAGCTGGCGGTGCTTTTAAATACTTGGCCGGCGTCATCAGCAAAAACCCAATCGGGCTCATCATAACTGCGATTGCCATTGTCATTCCGCTACTTATCGACCTTGAGCAGCGTTTCCACATCTTTAGCAACGCAGTTGAGTGGATCAAGACCGCCTGGAACGGCATGGTTGAGTGGTTTACTGGCATCTTTAACGGCATTGGCCAGGCACTGAGTAACGTATGGCAGGCTATTACAACAGCCTTTAACAATGTGACTGCTTTCTTGCAAAATTGGGGCCCGACCATCCTTGCCATCATGTTCTGGCCATTCTCGCTGCTTATTGGGCTTGTGATTACCTTTAAAGACCAGATTATGGCCGTACTAAACGCTTTGTGGAGTGGTATATCGGCTGGATTCCAAGCTGTTACCGGCTTTATCCAAGCAGTTTTCCAAACCGCGTCTGCTGTCGTTATGGCTGTATGGTCGCCTATCGCTAGCTTTTTCGGCGGTGTCTGGGCGCAGATCCGCGGCATCTTCTCTGGCGTCGGCAATTTCTTTGGTGCTGTGTTCGGCTGGGCCGCTAATGCGGCATCTGGTGCGCTAAATAGCATCATTGGCGTAGCTAGCGGCGTGTACAACGCTATTGCGAGCTTTTTCCGGCCAATCGGTACTGTAGCTGGTAATATGATCGGCGGTACTATCCGTGGCGTCGTCAACGGCATCATCGGCATGGTGCAAAACGGCCTTAACAGCTTTATCAGTATGATCAATGGTGCGGCCGGCATCATCAATAAGATACCTGGCGTGCACATTCCTGGTATACCTCACATCGGCTTACCTCGTCTCGCCTTTGGTGCGAAGAACTACGCCGGTGGTGTTACCTTGGTTGGTGAGCGCGGCCCTGAGCTGGTTAACCTTCCGAAGGGTGCTGACGTGTACACTGCTACACAGACAGCGAACGCCTTCCGGAATAGCCGAGGCGGTGGCGGCGGTGTTACAATACAACACATGGAAGTACACAACGACGTTGATGCGCACAATGTAATAGAGCAAATCGGCTGGAGGTTAGCACGGGGATGATCATTAAACTAAACAACTTTGTAATAAACGATCGAGAGAGTAGGTTTTACCTGGACACAGTAAAAGGTTTTGCCATTCCCGAGATTCGTACGAGTAGCGCCGTCTCGACTGAGAGAGACGGCGGCTACGTCGCCTCACAGTTCTACGGTATGCGTAAAGTGTCTATACAAGGGCGTATATTCGGCGAAGATGAAGCAGAGCTAGAGCAGAAGCGTAAAGAGATTATGGCGGCTGTGCGGCAAAGATCAATCGCTATTGAGCTGATCACCAATGCCGGTAACTCGTACTTGGTAAATGGCCACCTGACTGATTCCGAGATGGACTTTGACCGGTTAATCAATAGTTCCGACTTTCGCTTTGAGTTTCTGTGCCCCGACCCTGTTATCTACGACAACACAGACGGTACAGCGCTATCTGTACAGGTTGGCAAGCAACGTGGCGGTGGTTACACCTTCCCGTATGTATTACCTGTTAGCTGGCAGTCTGGTAGCGGCGAAGTTACAGCACGTAACAACGGTAACGCTCCGGTAAAGCCTGTAATCAAGTTTAAGGGCAGCATGACCGACCCAACGCTGATTAACGTTACTACCGGCAAGCTTGTGCAGCTGTCTGGCTTTAGTGCGCCAGAAGGTAGCGAGGTTGTCATTGATACCCGTACCCGTAGCGTCCTACTAAATGGCGGCAATATCTTTGACAAGCTGAGTGACCAAAGCACGTTCTTTAGCTTACAACCTAGCGATAATGTCTTTAAGCTGGAAAGCGCAAGCGGTGCTGACACAGTAGTAGCTATCGTTGAGTGGCGTAACGGCTTTATGGGGGTATAGTATGGACTTTAAACATGGCAGCGATTACGCATTTGAGCTATGGCACAAGAATGGCCAGAAGCTCGCAGACATTACCCACCTCTGTAAAAACCGGCGCTACTCTACTGAGCGCAACGAAGCTGACACTATCGAGTTTATGGTAGACTTGCACGAGTTTGAGCGGTACTGTGCTAGTATCGGTACACCTCCGCAGTCATTACTTTACCCGTTGCAGACAGATGTGCGGGTGAAGCGCAATGGCGTATATATCGTAGGCGGCCAAGTAACGTCTACCACCATTAAAATTGACCAAGAGGCCGATATTGAAGTACGCGTAACTGGCTACCTAAACATGCTTAAAGACCGCCTGGTAACCAATGAGTACCGCCAGACAGACGCCGCAGAGATTGCACTTGACCTTGTGCGCCGTATCCAGAGCGATAGCACAGGCGATATGGGCATAGAAGTGCCGCACGACGGCCAATACATGACCGGCAAGCTACGTGACCGTACATACAAGCGCGCTGACGTTAAAGACAAGATACTGAAGCTTACCAACCTCATCGATGGCAATTTTGACGTGAGGGTTACCCCTGACAAGAAATTTTACACATTGTCTACCTTTGGCTCGCCACGCACTGACATTGAGTTTGTCATTGGCGGCCCTGAAGGTAACGTAAAGAGTGCCTCCATCGAACGTTCGGCCACTAGTGTGTACAACAAAATCTGGGGGCTTGGTTCTGGTTTTGGTGATGACCAAATCGTATCAGTGCAGAGCGACCCGCTGAGTATTAACGCTTACTACACACGTGAGAAGGTTGTGACATTCAACAGCGTTAAAGAGCAAAGTACCCTAAACCAAAACACCGCCGCAGCTGTAGCCAAATACTCTACTATGCTCGAGATTCCAAAGATAACTGTAACCGGCCGTGAGTTTGATACAAACTACATTAGGGTTGGTGACTACATACCGGTGCGCACAAGCGGCCACAGCATGATTGAGGGGCTGAATAAGGTGTACCAGGTGCAGAAGATTGAGGTACACTTGGACGACAACGGTTTTGAAGAGCAGATAGAAGTTTATCTAGACGACTTTACCGTGCCGCAGATTCAAGAGGATCAAGACGATGACTAGGCTCGATCGTCTGTCTGAAAACACTTTGTATGAGGAGCTGAGGCAACTCCAGATTGACTTTAGGGAGCTGAAGCATACACAGCCTACCTCTGGTAAGAGCGGTGTGCGCACGTATGAGAGCGAGACAGGCAGTACATGGGACTACGACGGCACGATTCCTAACGGCTCACGAGAGATTACGGTAACGTTTACCGGCAATGGCTCACAAACACAGCCTATCGTAAATGGGTACATGTTTATGCATATGAGCATAATCAACAATGACGCGTGGAGCTTCCCGCAATATAGCTCGATACAGGGCGGTTTATACTACGAAGACAGCGACGGCGCAGCAGTGACCGTGCGCAAACTCATGGAAATTGACGAGTCGCTAGCTGGCGACCCATTAAAGACGCGCTGGAAAACACTCATATTAAACACTGGAAACATTTGCCGCCTCCGCTTTAAGGTGCGTGTGCGCGGTACGTGTGCTGGTTATATAGAGGTATCGGTAAGATGACAGTTGAGAGAATGAGCGAGCTACCAGGCGAGAGGCTCGAAGCTTTATTGTCTGAGCTAGAGAGGGAGATGGCCGAAATTAAAGAGTCGCAGATAATCAGCGGTGACAACATGCGCTTTACCGAGAGCAGTACTAGCGCTATATCTGACTGGCAAGGGCCACTGCCTCGTGGTGGGCAGTTTGGTAACGCTGGGGCAAAATTCCTACGAGTTACAGCTACGGCCAAGCATAGCGAGGTATTGTTTGCTGACATTATCTTTGAGGCACGATACCCTGACGGCATACTGGTATATGAGACAGACCAGAAGACAAAGCCGTTTGGCCAGTTCTTTAAACGTATTGTGCAGCCTCTGCCGCTCGTGTCTAACCGTACAAACCAGGTTGAGTGGCTTGTAGGCGTCACTGGCACAGCTGGGCAAACCGTGAGTATGAAAGTGTATATAGTAGCAAACGACAGTGTAGAAGTAGGAGTGGTAGAACATGTCTAGGATGGATATGATGACGGCTAATCGTCTTTATCAGCGTATCAACGCTTTGCGTCGATTCCGCGACGAGATAAAGCTAGGGCAGCAGGGCTTTGGTAGCGACAGTGTGCGCACAAGCATCGTGCAGAGCAGCAACAGGTGGGACGTTGATATGAGTGACGTTGGTTTTAACGACCGAGTCATTGACGTTACCTTTGCGCCCAAGGACGGAGACCGTGAGGAACTACGCAGCCTTGTGTACCGCCTTGTCGTCAAATCTGAGACGCACGAAGCAGAAAGATCAGTAGATCATCACGTGCAGCGTCTACGCCCCGTAGACGGCACACAGCGCTGGCAGATCGTGTTAGACGGCAACAGGCGCAACAACGGCATCTGGCGTGGCAAATTCTACCTGTACGCTGCTGGTAGGGGCTCGCTGAAGATCAATATTTTGACTACAATATAAACTGAAAGGATTACACATAATGACAAGACTTGTATTTAACAGAGACGGAGGCAAGACCGACGAGTACGGCCACATGATTGGCTTTAGCTGGCATATCCAGGGTGATGTGCTTGGCGGCCTCGTAGTAACGCCTACCGACGTTCCAGGTATGTCTGTGAAGGTAGATAGCGGTATTGCAGCCCTACCACGTAACAGCGGCGGCAAGATGTACCGTATCTACTGTGGACTAGACGCGCCAGAGACTCTAACTATACCAACCGCTAACACGAGCAACCCGCGTATCGATACTGTAGTGCTTTACGTTGATATGAAGGTTACGCCAACAACCGGTGTGACCAATAACAGTAACAACATGTGCAAGCTCATGGTCGTGCAGGGTGCGCCATCAAGCAACCCACAAGGCGCTAGTGAAAGCCAGATTCAAGCCGCAGTGGGCGCTGGTAACCCATTTATTGGGCTATCCAAGGTACGTGTGGACGCTGGCGTTACGCAGATCACCTACGACAAGTGTATTGACATTCGCGACTTTGCATCGCCTGGCTTTGTTGACGGCCGCTGGATGAAGGAAAAATCAATCAACTATAAGGGTTACGGTGATAGCAGTATCGGCCGCAACGCCATAGATTGGACGCAATTCAATGAGAACAAATATTCAACATCAGAAATTAATACCAACAAAACATTTATCGACGGCAAGCCAATCTACCGCAAAGTGTTCAGATTTAACACAACTGGAAATGGCCAAGAAAACGGTTTTGCCGACGGTACATTTGCTATGGTGGATAGCCTCATTAATTTTGATGCTGTTCTTAACATGGCTAATGGTGAGCGCTATCCGAACGGTTACACCAACCCGGCAGCCCCGAGCTTGCAGTACTTCCAGGCAAAACTCGCAGTCTATAACGGTGTGCAACAACTCCGTTACAACACCCGGTCAGATGGCACAGCCCTAGTGATCATGGAGTACACAAAGAAATGAGCGAACTAGAGCCAATGAATAAGTACGAGGTTAAAGAGGCTATCGACGACGCCATACAGAAGCACGAGGCGCGCAAAGAGGGCAACTTTGTACCTATTTACGCCCTTGACCTGTACAAAAAGGATATTGAGGCACAGATACGCGAGCTAGATGGTGAGATTAGAGACTTGAAGGCTGACGCGGCAGACGCAAGAGACCGTAACCGTTGGCTGTTTCGCCTCGTAGTCGGTGCTGTGATCACCTCTTTTATTCCCATAGCCATTGCGCTATTGAGTAGGGGGAGCGGGGGATTACTACGATGAGCAAGGTTAGACACTTTGTAAATTGGTTGAAGCGAGACAAACTGCTAAAAGCCCTATCAGTTGCAATGGTGTTTAGCCTGGCCTTTAGCGGCTACACGCTATTTAAAAGCCTTACACTCCAGCCTGGGCAGTCCGTCACTATAGGTGGCGGCGCAAAGGTTGAGAAGCCTATTACAAGCATCACTAATGCTCAGGTAGACAAAGACGGTAATTTGGTTGTCTACTACTCCAACGGCGAGGCTCGCAATGTAGGGTCGGTTATAGGTACAAACGGTAAGGATGGTGCAGATGGCAGGACTCCCACCGCTACAGAGATAGCGGTGGCGGTTAAAGCCTACTGTCTCACCAATAAATGTTCAGAGTCCCCTACTAGCGCACAGGTGGTGTCTGCTGTAGCATCATACTGTGCAAGCGGAAGCTGTAAGGGGAGCGACGGCAGAAGCGCCTCCGACGAGCAAATCGCGGTCGCTGTAGCCAAGTACTGTGCGAACGGTAAGTGTAAAGGTGAGACTGGAGCGACTGGGGCAACGGGGGCTGCTGGTGTAGCAGGGCTGAATGGCACAAACGGGGTAAACGGTGTAGACGGCCAAAGCCCCGTGTTAGCTTGCGTGGACACTAAAGATAACTCTGGTAATCAAACATCATGGATAGCCTGGAAATACCCGAGCGAGCAGAATAGCGCGTATAGGCGTTTGTACAAAATTAGTCACCAATCCGATTGTATAACAATTTAATTAAATGGAGGTTTGCAATGGAACTTGCAAAACAACTACTTAACAAACACACTAAACTTGGGCGCGCAGTTCGTACTGGCCTACAGGTCGTACTCGCCGTGTTGACCGCAGCGCTTGGCCTATTGGCTGTGCCGGGGCTCGAGAAGCAGCTTTTTGACCTTGGTTTTCTGCCGAGCATGGGCCTGTTTGCTACCTGGAGCGGTGCTATTAGCTACGTTTGGAACTTGGCCGAGAGCATCTACAAAAGCATCTACGCTGACGACGAGACGACGGAGGCTAAATAATGGCAGTAGATGCAAACGCACAAGACTGGGCAAGCAAGCGTATCGGCATCTTTTTCCCTGCTGGATTAGCTGACAACACCGAGGGCGTACTGACTGGCCAATGCGTCTCGCTCATTAAATGGTTTTTGGCTGAGATGTGCGAGAATGTACCGCGGCCATTTGCCGCTCGCGGTGACGCCAAAGACTTTGGCAACACACTCGTAGCACAGGGCATTGCTGATCATGTCGGTGACCTAAAGCGTGGCGATATTATCGTCTGGCCATACGACGGTGGCGGCTACGGCCACATCGGCGTTTACATGGGCGACGGCACTGTGTTTGAGGAAAACGTAAGTGCTAGCGGCCAACGTACTGCTGATTACGGTGTAGGCACTGTCTACAGCGCTAATGTCTCACCAATCGACGCACCTTGGCGTATTGGTGGCTACAACATTTACCGTGTCCGTAGCTATGTTGAGAACATCGTGCGCACCCGTGACCGCAGCGATGAGGTAAACTACCTTAACGGTTTGTATCACAGGGTACTTGGCCGTGACGTAGACGAAGGCGCGAAAAGCCACTACCTAAAGCAAATTGATGCTGGCTGGAACTGGCAGCAAATCGAAGAGGACTTGGCCAACTCGCAAGAGGGCCGCATTGTACGCCAACGCCGCGAAGAGGAAGCAGAAGCTGGCCGCAAAGCTATCCAGAGCCAAATCGATGAGATTAACCGAATCTACCAGCGCGTATTAGGCCGTGAGGCCGACGAGGAAGGGCTAAAGCACTACCGAGGGCAGATTGCCCAAGGCTGGGACTACGGCGCAATTGAGCGCGATTTGCTGGCATCTGAAGAGTACCGACAGCGCCAAGAGGTTATTACTCGAGCAGCACACGAGGCTGAGGCCCGTGCAAAGGCTGAGGCGGAAGCTAAAGCAGCAGAAGAGGCCAAGGCCGCAGAAGCTGAGCGTCAAAACCGTGCAGCTATTCCTGAGCCTGAAGCGCCAGAGACTCCAGCCGAGCCAGAAGCTAAAGAGGACGACAAAGCAGACGAAGACCACAAGATGCTTGTATCGATCCATAGCATGGTGCAATGGCTTGTAAACGCCATCCGTTCTATATTCCATATTAAGTAGTTGTGTATATCACACTGCCATTGGTAAAATAGAGGTACGACGTTTGAGTTATTCGCCCCCCTATGGGTACGTCGCAGTCCTGGTTGTCTCGTCCTTTCTCCAACCAGGCAACACGCCCCGCCGTTTTGTTGTGTTTCCGGCGGGGCTTTCTATTGATTCGAAATAATCATGTGCTATAATTGAGCTAGTGGAGGGTTTCGGCCTTCCAAGTACCTTGGTTTCCACAACCACTTTACCCTCTTTTCAACCCCTGCTGATGTAGAAGACAGCAGGGGTTTCCCATTTTCTAGCCCCTAATAACAGTAAAGTGTTCTTCTGTGTCCACGTATACCGTGGCTTTATTTATATGGTGCTCATCCATTTCGGCCTCTATTTGTTTGGCGGCGTCGCTATAGTCGTACATGTCGACAACCTCGCCCTCCGACTTGAAATAAAGCACACCATCTCTATCTTCTACGTGCGCATAATGCATAAAACGCGACGTATACAGCACGCCATAGCGTATTTGTTCTTTGATAGTCAAAGCTATATATCCTTTCTGTTTACCTTTATGTTTCTATAGTACGCTAGCGTCGTGCATAATGCAATAGAAAAAGCCGACATTATTGCCGGCTTTGTTCATTGCCTGTGGAAAACTATAGATAGGCTTTTGCTAGTAGGTATGTAGCAATAGCTACGATGATAACACCAATAGCGCTACCTATTGCCTCGCCTTTCGACTCTGCTTTTAGGATTTTAAATGTATAGGTTACGCCAGTGAATATGGCACACAAGACGTAAAACCATACAAACACCTTTACCAAGTCAAGTGTGATCGTCATTATATCTTCTCCGTGTAATTGCCATGATGGGCTTTATTATTTGTGTAGCCGAGCGCCGCAAGGACATGCCGGCCAAGGTAGTGCAAGTACCGTACAGCGCCATCTGACGCGTCCTGGCTCGTCTCATAAGGCCGTGTGGAGTGTGAAAGCTCCAGCGAGCCATCATACACCACCCAGCCCCATTTGCCATCTTTAAACTGCTTTATTTGGACGTTCACATTACTTTGTGGTGGCTTAACGTTAGCGGCAGAGAGTGGGTTAGTATACATACTTAACACCCGCTTTGCCAAATCTGCGCATTGTCTATTGTCTGTCATTGTTAAAACTCCGGTATATTGTCAAAGTCAACTGGCCCATCAAATTCATCTGGCGTTGGCTGTTCTGGTTTTTTATCGATTGATGCTAGTAACTGCTCGAGCGTAGCCCCTTCGATTCGGTTTGCTACCTCTTTTAGCTTAACCACAGTTACCTTGCTTGGGTCGAGTACAGCCCCCTTGCCGCCAATAGCGGCACCAAGGATGGCTTTGCGGTCTTCGTCGCTCGTCACGCCCTTTGCGGCGAGTCTCTTACTCACTGCTACAATCTGACGCACACTAGCCATCACTGGCTTTTGCTGCTTTGCCGCAACCTCTGGCGTCTGGCTGTCCGGGTCTTCGTCACCCTTGCTACTAATGTTAAACTGGCGCATCAAGTAGTACTTTACGGCTGCTGTAGCTGCCTTATTGGTAGCCTTGTCGCCGTAGTCGGCTGCCTCACCCTGCCACTTAACGACAAAACGATCGTCTGGCTTGTCGGCGTTTACCACTGTAAATTCAAAGTGACATACAGTGCTCACACCAGAACTACCGCGGCTTGTCGTGATAGCGCTGCGCTCCTGCTCGACCATGCTTGGAATGAGCACGACACCGTACTTACTGAAAAGCTCACGGAACTTACCAGCGATGGTTTCGTACTCGATATATTTGTACTTTTGCTGTTGGTTGTTGCCGTCTTTGGCAATAACCCCAATCTCGCCAGTTATCTTGGCAAGCTTTTGGTAAAGGTTTAGCTGTTGTGTTTCAGCCATATCTTGTCCTTTCGTTTTATATTACGTTTCTATTGTATATCAACGTCGTGCATAAGTCAAGCAAAATGGCTGGTTTTATTCAGCCATTTGCTCGATCCATTCCGGTAGCGGCTCATCCTTGTGCCACCGCTTCCATGCCGCAATCGTCGCCTTTTTTGTGTTCATTTTGTATCGTTTTTGTGATTGTTTTGATTTTTGTGCTATCTTTTTGTAGTAGTTAGGGTCGCTGTTTAGCAGCTTTTTGGCTCGCTTTTGCCCTGGTGTCATTAAAACACCTCCTCATTATTGTTAGTGTCTATTTTGTAGTTTTCAAATACCGCCTCATACTCTTGCACTAGTTCAAACCGATGCTTGGTATGTATACCCCCTGACAGATATTTATCAACGATTCCTGCCGCCTCGTCGTAGCCGCAAGCAAACGTAGCGTAGTAGCCGCGCTTTAACAGCTCCAGCAACATAGCCGCCTGCTCTTCGTAGTGCCTATTTGCCCAGTCGCCAACCCTACGTACCTTGTAGTCGCCCTCTCGCACCTTGCTGCCAGTCCTGCGAGCGTACAAATGTACATCCTCGCGCTTTAGCTCGATGAGGAGTCCATGTAGCCCGTTTACCGGCTCTAGTATCGTTAGGTCTGGATACCCGCGCCCACTCTGTAGTCGTTTATTCTGTGCGGACTGGCCTATAGTCATCTTAAGGCCAGCGGCGTAGTCTGTGTGAAATACCGCAAACGGCCACTTAATCTTTATGTGGTCTGCTACTCGTGCGTGTATACTCGCCTCTGCTTTTGCGCTTTTTGGCCTTCCCTGCATAGCTCTCCATTTCTTCAAGGATATACCTTGGCTTTAGGTTACTTGGTAACTTTTTCCAGTTCAGTGACTGTTTAATGCGCTTTTTGAATAGTCGTAGGTACATTACAGTTTCTCCAGTTTAAACACGCTTGTGTAGTTCTCTACATATTTTGCGTCGTTAAGCTCTTGAATATCCTCGTCACTCAGTACGCCTGACTCTTTAAGTTCTTTTACAAGCTTGTCTGCCGCCTTAACGTCAACCACACTGATAGAGTCCATAGCGTCCTCGTCAAGGTACTTTTTGAGCGTAGGCTTGTGGTATACGTACTTGCTGGCACGACTAGAGAACTTAAACGTATAGCCGTTGCCGGCGTCCAGCTCCTCGTCGTCGCCCATTCTTACCAACATATCCTCTTTGATATGCTGCTTCATCCTACGAGCCATCGCTTCCATCTGTGTGAGATAGTCGTAGGCAATAGCGGCCGACTCTGGTGTGCTGGCGTCTACCTCACACAGCTCACCAGTCGCTTTGTTTACGTCTTGGATCATTTATAGCCTCCCCAATTCGTCCAATATTTTATCTTTGAATATTTCAACGGCAGCGTACACAAGCGTGACACTGTCGTCGTCAAATTCTTTAACAAAAGCTATTGTCTTGGCCTCTACTTCGTCCATGTCAATTTCGACACCTTCCACCAGCTCTTGTACTTTGTATTTAGTTAGTAACATTCGTCACTTCCTTTGGCGTCGTATTAAGTTTGATCTGTTCGATCCATTTGTCTACCATTTCTTTGTGTTGTT
Source organism: uncultured Candidatus Saccharibacteria bacterium (assembly GCA_938036825.1). Taxonomy (GTDB): domain Bacteria; phylum Patescibacteriota; class Saccharimonadia; order Saccharimonadales; family Saccharimonadaceae; genus Saccharimonas. The sequence continues at coordinate 5,833 of CALHWD010000012.1, read as the reverse complement.
TGGGTGTTTGGATTTTGATTTGGTAGTAAAGCGGGTCGCCATACTCGTAGTAGTCACTGTCGATGTATGTCTCCCATGTTTCGCCGTCAATCTTTTTCCACCCGTCCTCGTCGAAAAAAGCAAACTCTTCAAATTCCGCGTGCGCTTCTTCAAATGTTGGCTTTTTGTCAAATGTAATTACCTTATCTATCATTGGTATCTCATTGTCATGCTCACTGTATTTACTCAGTGACGAAACGATATACTTACTCATACATTGCCACCTTTGTTGCTAAAATACCCATACGCTCACGCGGTGTTAGCCCGCCGCGCATACCGTACTCTACATCTCCAGTCATTAGCGCATCTGCTAGACACTCACCCTTAACCGGACACTCTGCGCAAATCTTACGCGCTGCGTTGTAATTGTCGTACCCGTTGTAGTCATCCACATACGCTTTGTTTTGTGGGAAGAAAGCTTCCGGGTCTGTCTGTGCGCACAGTGCGCTGCCTCGCCATTTTTCCATATTCTTTTACCTTTCTACTAGTTCCCTTCCAATCATTGTAGTTGTCATTATTAAACTGTTTATAACCACAACTATTGCAAGTCCCTGGATTTTATCACTAATGTTAAATAGTTTACATATAAACATAGCCACAACTGCCGACGAGGACATAGCGACTAGAGATAGAACAAACACTACAAGAAATAATAAAATTAGTGCTGTAGTTTCTTTTCTTCTATGATTCATTATCGCAACCTACCAACCATAAATATCTTTAGGTCGTCGAGGATTGCTGGCTCGCCAGCGTTTGGATCAACACCATCGATAAAAGCTTCGTTCAAAGTCTTTATGAGCCACTCTCTGGTAATCTCCATAATCTCGTCTGCCTTCATGCCATTGTTGGTTGATTTGTCTAGAATCTCTAGGATTTGCTGTTTCACTCCCACTCTCCCATCTTCTCGCCGTAATCAATTGTTAGGTCTATAGCCTTTTCAATGTCTGTGATTGCTTCAGCTAGTTGCTTGCGGTAGTACTGCGGCCGTGCAAGCTCTTTGATAAGCCAGTCTTGCACTTCTCCAAGCAGCGCTACTGCCTGGTCTACAGTTTTGACACTGTCGTCGCCATCGTTACTCTTTAGGTCTTCAAGCACTTTTAATCCTTTCTACATTGGTTATTCGATATGAGAAAATCATACCCTTTTGTTGTTCAAGCTTTTTGAGCGCTTCGCGAGCGCCTTCCGCTTCAGTCACAAACTCTCGTGGCTTTTCGCGTTGGCGCTGGCGAAACATGATTGTGTACTTGTACATTACATCTTCACTTGCTTTGTGATGGCGTTGCGCACACCAGCTGTGTATCGCTTTGCCTGTACACTATCTAGCCGGCGGTTGATGGCGTCCACGATGGCCTCGCGGTCGCTAATCTCTGCCAGCATCTGGTCTTTGTAGCTCTGTAGCTCGGCCTCGGGCAGTCCGTCCACTACCTCTTGCATTTCAAGCATCGTATCTTGGACTTGCTCAGTCTCTGGCGCTTGCCAGTCGTGCGGCTCAGGGTGTTCGCCCTTAATGACTGTCCGTGGAATTGCAAACGATTGTACGCCGTCTCCCAGCGCCGCGCTGTTACGCTCAGCCAGCAACTCCTCTGGCGATGGTGTATCAATCATCATGTCATTGTATTGCCCGATGTGTTTTTTGTACTCTGTCATACTTTCCTCAGTTTCGTGTTTACAATGGCCGCGCAAGTGATCACTCAGTGTGTCGAACTGCGCCCACTTGTCGTTTGTTTCTTGGTTTAAGTTTGGTGTGTTGTAGTTCATTCGTTCCCCTCATTTGTCATTCTGTCTATTACTGTTTTTAGGTTACCCGCTGCGCCCCCCAAGTGGATGATTGCGCTTTCGAAAGACACGGTTATATCTTCATCCCAGTCTTTCGTTAATTGACGCGCCCCCTCTAGCGCTGCCGCCATGTACTGTAGCTGCCCCGTGTAGTCTTTTAACTTCAGTCGTAGCTTCGCCTTATTTACTGCCACGGTTAATCTCCAGTGCTCGCTCGTGTACTTTGCGCTTGTGCTCTTCCTTGTCGAGCTTGAGCGACTCTTTGAAAGCCTCCCATTCAATCTGCGCCTTTTCCTTCTCAGCGCGTCGTTTCTCTCTCCAAGCTGCGTACTTTGGGTTGCGCTTTGCAATGTAGTCTGAAGCTGTCATACAGATGTATGTGACAACAAACAGCACTACAAGTAGAAGTACTATTGGTGAGGCTAGTAACGGCAAAAAGAGGATCAGTAAGATAATAATCAGTAACGGCATATTATCGTACCACCTTACTTGCTAGTCTGTCGTTTACGTCACACTCACAGAACAGCCAAACATTGAATGATGCGGCTGCGATGAAAAACACAGCCAAAATATTAAATTGTATGATTGCCATATAGGCCAGCGTAAGTGACGCTACACACCCGACTACAGCGGCGATTTTGCCGATAGTCGCAATTACTTTTGCTTCCATAATTACTTTATCCTTTCTTTTAAAAGTTGTTTTTAAACCTGATTGTTAAGTTGCAAAGTTCGTCTTGCTCTCGCCCCGTTTGCTTATGTACTTATCATAGCGCAACGTCGTGCATAATGCAATAGAAAATACCGACAATTTTGCCGGTATTTATCTAAAAGCTGTGGATAACTCTATCCCTGGATAAGATGCATCCTTCTACCTCTGATAGTGTTGCCCACCTTCTCCTCTTCCTCTGCGCCTTGCACAAAGACACGGACATAGTCCACCTTCATCTCTTGCGGTAGCATCTCCGCTAGGCCAGCAATCCACGGCCCGCGAAATTCTAGGCCGACGTGCGGCTGCCATTCAACACCATCAAACGGCTTGACACCTGTCATGATTTGGCCGTTGATAGTCTCACCTGCTATGATTTTTTCTAAAACAACCTCACCGTCGTAGATAAACTTTATGCGATCCTCTTCAATTGAGAAGGCATACGCGTGAAAGCTGTCTACACCAATAATTTGCTTTTTAAATGTGCCAGTAATAAAGCTACCGCGAGCTATACCGCCACAAACGTACTCACAAGCAATAAAACTACCATCATCTTGTGGTGATGAGGTAATAGTAACCTCCATGCGCTTTAGCCAGCTGTCATACTCTTTTGGAATTGTTGGCACGAGTTTGAATGTCGAGGACATCCACCGGGATTTGGTAGGCAGCGCCATACGCGCTTCAAAGTACAAGATACCTGAAAACTTTTTGACGCTCTGAATGGCGGCAGAGAAAAAGTCGTAGGCCGTGCCGTTGACGACCTTGCCTGCGTCTCGCGTCGCCTTAAATACTACCGAACCGTCTTCAACCCGGCCATTGGTGTCAAAATTCATGTATGACTTGCGCTGCGTTACAATCTCACCACCTTCAATTGGTCGCCATTTTGATTTATCTAGTGTTGATCCTTTAAACTCATCATTAAATACTGGAGTGTACCCGTTTGTTTTCCAGTTAAAAGCTCCGTCTGGTATATCCATTTCGTTACTTTCCTTATTAAACTCTAAAATTATTAAATGATACCATACTCATATAATAACCGAACCAATACAAAACAGCCACCCTCGCATAGTGGCTGTTTCGTTATTTGTCGGGCTATCTACTTACCGAGCGACTCGTATACCTGCTTGGCATACACTGCACGGTTACCCTCGAGCCCATATCGCTCCCACTGCTTAAATCCGAGCAGGAGGCCTTGCGGTGTCTCATTAGGATCACGCAAGCGGCCCGCTAGGCTTGGGTACCCGCCCTTCGCGGCGTCCCGTGGCATTTCTACGTTTACAGCCCATATAAGCTGCTCACGCAAGCCGCAAGGCATATCTACGCGCCTACCTGGATGCCATTGCGCCAACCCGTCGGCTACTCCGCCATCGCCTCGTACACCGCATGGTGTTACGTAGCTTTCAGCGATAAAGTTGCCGACAAGATAGGCCGCACCCATCTTGGTGAGTCCTAGCTCGCGTAAGATGGCCAGTGTCTCATTGATACGAGATACTGGAACTTTGGCGTGTGGCGACACCGACACTGTCCATGCTCGCGCTTCAGCTTCTGCTGCTAACTTGGCTTGTAATGCTGCTTGCTCTTTAGCTTGGTTTTCTGCGTCAATCTTGGCTTTAGCCTCGATTTGTTGGCGCGTCTCCACTCCAAGCTTTTCGAGCCGCTTGGCTATCTCGCCTTGCTGCTGCTTGCTTTCTGGCGTTGCTTCGTACTTTGTCGATGCTGCCGATTTGTTGATGTGAGGTACTGCCATTAAGGCTAATAGTATTGCTATGATTCCGGTCACGGCTTTCACTCCGTCCGTCATCCTTTCCCACCTAATCTTACTCATAAGCGGCACTAGGTGATTATTTTTGTGCCTTCCATAGCATAGCAGCTGTCTGGAAGGCTGCAACAGCACCCAAGAACGTAGCGGCGTATACCATGAATTTAGGAACTGGTACAAACCATACTGCAATGCCAAGTGCGAGGCGGGCTACCAAATCGAGGATGGTAAGGCCCTTTGCAAATGGTTTTGTAACCTTATTAATGATATTTGTGTTTGTTGTGTTAGTGTTTTTAGCCATTGATTTTGTCCTTTCTTTTAATCTTTAGCTGGTCTTATAGTAGCATGCACGACGTTGAGAGTCAACACTAAAATCAAATTTTATAAAAATTCCTGTGCCGGGAGCTATTTTCTATAGGGCCATCCGTGGCCCGCGTATAGGGCCATTTTGTCCACTAGATCATGGTCTATAGGGCCATTTTGTCCATTTATAGGGCCATCCGTGGCCCACATAAGTTAGATACAAGTAGGGCATTAATTTAAAGTTCACCATTAAGTTTTCGCGCAAAGCTCGACGTTAGCACAAAACATCCTTATTACGCCCCCTGCGCGGGGGCGTGCCAGCAAGCTGGCGGTGTGTAAAAGAAAATATAAAAATGTGTTGACTTAATTGTTTTAGTGCGATATACTGAATGTAGCATCGATAGTAAGTTTATGGGGGGAGACGTAAACCGCTTACCGCTTATCGATGCAACCCCATAAATCGGTAGGCGGTTTTCGTTTCCAGAAAGAGCAACTAATGGAGAGTAACAACAGCAAATACATCAGGTTTTACCGAACGACATATGCACCACTCGTAAATGCGTATCTAGCAGACGGCAGAACTTGCAACCATACAATCGCAAATCTTTACACCTTAATCGAGCAACTAGCTGAGAAGAAAGGCTATTGCTTTGCCACTAATGAGGCGTTGGCAGAAGAGCAAGGGTGTAGCATCCGCACATTAAAGCGCCATCTGAGCCTTCTAAACAAAGCTGGCTGGGTACATGTAGAGCTTCACGCCAGTAAGGGCATTAGAAAACGCAAGGGCATCTATCCACTACTGACAGTGGACAAGGACGCCCGTAAAGTTTACAAGCAAGATGGCACAGAGATTGTGCCGGTAGAATGGGATAAGGCGTACAAAGAGGACGCAGCCGTCAAGGACGACTACACATATGAGGATGAGCCCGCTACTATAGATACTCCAGAAGAGGAATTGCTGGACAATAAGCTAGACGACAAGCCATTACCGGAATCTCGCAAAAAACACACCAAGAGCTACAACAAAGATGAGCATGACGAGATGTTTATGAACAGCCCGTATGAGCTACAGCGCGCACATATTGACTGCTTGCGCAAAAATGGCGACTTTGCGGCAGCTGCCCGTTTTGAGGAGATGATGAGCGAGAGTAGTGTAGAGCCGCAAGAGCAGCAAGACGTTGAGCCGCTACCAGCAGCCACCACTGTCGAAGAGCTTTTGCTAGAAGAAAAGCCGGTAGTCACAAACAGAG